>JBCCHX010000074.1:0-34977 GCA_039028535.1 Cyanobacteria bacterium P01_B01_bin.77 | reverse complement strand
CACTGCGCCTGGGGCGATCGGGGTCGCGGTGGCGGGTTGCGAACGCAACCCGCTCCACTTCTGCCACTAAGGGCTCCATCCGCCACCAGGTTTTGATCAAACCCAGATTAGGCGCAATCACCTCTGTCTGAGCATCGGCTAGGATGCTCCCTAGTCGATGTACGCGTCGATTGGTATCGTGCCAGCCATGCTGCACAAAAAGAATACAAGGAGAAGACTGAGGATTCACCACGACTCAATTAACCATTGCTAATTTTGTAGATACGCTAATTTGTAGATCCATCGATCTGAGATCTAAGCAGGAAGATCGGAGCAAAATAGTAAGTCGAATCGCCCGATCTCCTAAAATACCTCTGTTCTTAGCCCTACGCTTTAAGTTGTAATTCAGCCAACACTCAGGTTGAACCTCTATCCCTGCGGTATGCTAGGTGCGGAGCATTTCTTAACATTCCTGAATGTGGTTTTTATCTTGTCCAAAACGCCACTCAGCAACGCTCTACTACCTTTGAGGACGTCTACGTGTTACGAACTTTTATCGCCGACTTTAAAGTAGTTTTTGAACGGGACCCTGCTGCCCGTAACGCTTTAGAAGTCCTAGTTTGCTATCCAGGGCTGCATGCTTTGTCCCTGTACCGCATAGCCCACTCCCTATGGACTCTGGGGCTACCCTTTTTACCTAGGTTTATCTCCCATGTGGCCCGGCTGATCACGGGGATCGAAATTCATCCAGGTGCCACCATCGGTCAAGGGGTATTTATTGACCATGGTATGGGCGTGGTCATTGGTGAGACCGCTATTGTTGGTGATTTTTCCTTGATTTACCAGGGCGTAACACTTGGGGGGACTGGCAAAGAAACGGGTAAACGTCACCCTACCGTGGGTACCCAGGTGGTGGTGGGTGCCGGAGCCAAAGTTCTTGGCAATATTCAAATTGGTAACAATGTTCGCATTGGGGCGGGCTCCGTTGTTCTTAGAGATGTCCCTTCCGGCTGCACAGTGGTGGGAGTACCCGGTCGGGTTGTGCATCGCTCCAGTCGTTCGGGGCCTCTGGAACATGGTCAGCTTCCCGACTCCGAAGCTGCTGTTATTCGCACCTTATTAGACCGGATTGAAACCCTAGAGCAGCAGGTTGCTCAGCTGCAGGAACTGCCTGTGCCTGTGGGGGTTTTAGCGGCTGCCTCTCAAGACTCTGACGAGGGAAACTGTTGTCGATTACAAGACCGTACCATTGAAGAATTTTTAGACGGATGCTCCTCGATTTCCGACTAAGG
The DNA here is from genome assembly GCA_039028535.1 of Cyanobacteria bacterium P01_B01_bin.77. GTDB lineage: Bacteria > Cyanobacteriota > Cyanobacteriia > Phormidesmidales > Phormidesmidaceae > Leptothoe. The sequence goes on along the minus strand of JBCCHX010000074.1, from coordinate 33,706 downwards.
ATTAACAGTCTTAACTTGCCATTCTCCAGCCGTGTATTCATAGATGCATCGATCCTGAGGTGCTCCTTTGAGCATCAGGTGCTCTACACGGTCAGCTTCTAGCAGTAGTACATAAAAACTATCTGGCGGTCCTTGCGTCGAAGGTTCCACCGGTTCAAAGGCAGCTATGTCCGCTTTGGGTTGTCCTGGGTGGGGCCAATAAAACTGTTGACGGGCCTTGGCTGACATGGCCTGCCAGGCATTAATACGGATCGTGTGATTCTCCTGAGCCACCAACATTAATTTGCCACTAATGCGAAACTGTTCGCGGGTGACAGTGAAGTACCAGCATGCCTCAGCCCAAGGCTGGGCCTGTATTTCTTGAACTTTCTCGCTACGACCATCGGTGACGATTTGCAGGGCCGTGCCAACAAACCCTCGAAAAACCACGGTACGATTAGAGGGTCTCCCAGTGGCATGAATAGTTGCTAGCTGCAGATATCGACAGTAGGCTCGGGCACGATTACGGTGCAGCGCGCGCGCTAGGATAGGTCGCCATGGGGCCAGCGTCATAATAAATCAGAATTAAGGAACATATGAAAGGAGATTGCCTGTAAGGCTATGACTGCTACTGTATTTCTTTTGCTGGGGATAGTTTTCCTGGTCGTTGGAGCTGATTTTCTCGTGCGCGGGGCCTCCAATTTAGCAGCCATGGCGCGCATCTCCCCGTTGGTGATCGGTCTGACGGTGGTTGCCTTTGGTACCAGCGCCCCTGAGTTAGCCGTTAGTTTGAATGCTGCCTTTAACAATCAAGCTGACCTGGCCATTGGTAACGTTGTTGGCAGTAATATCTGTAACGTACTGCTGATTTTGGGGGCCTCGGCTCTGGTGGCACCGTTGGTGGTGGCCCAGCAGTTAGTCCGGTTAGATGTTCCAATTATGATTGGGGTATCTGGCTTGGTCTTTTTCTTTGGCCTGGATGGCCAGATTAGTACGGTTGACGGTTTCATCTTATTTTTAGGCGGTCTTGGCTACACATTCTTTTTGCTGTACCAGAGTCGTCGCGAGACCAATCCTGAGGTCCAAAGCGAATATGCTCAAGAGTATGGCCCTAGGGTGTTTTCCTGGTCTCAGGTGGGGGTGGAAGTCCTGGCTTTTCTGGGTGGGATGGCCTGCTTGATGATTGGTTCACGACTACTGGTAAAAGGGGCGGTGACCATTGCTGACTCCTTACAGATAAACCCCCTGATTGTTGGTTTAACCGTTGTGGCTCTGGGAACGTCCCTGCCCGAATTAGCTACCTCGCTTGTGGCGAGTTTTCGAGGGGAGCGTGACATTGCTGTGGGCAATGTGGTGGGCAGTAATATTTTTAATATTTTGGTTGTGCTAGGGATGACCAGTGTCCTCTCCCCCAGTGGCATCGTTATTGATCCATCGGTGCTGGCGTTTGATCTCCCGGTGATGATCGGGGTGGCAATCATGTGTTTACCGATTTGTTTAAATGACAATTTGGTCAGCCGGTGGGAAGGACTGATGCTGCTGGTGTACTACGTAGCGTACACTCTGTACTTGATTATGAAAACGACCGATCATGACAGTACAGTAATGTACGGAGCTGCGCTCAAATATGTGATTGTGCCGCTAACAATTTTGGGTTTGACGATGATCACATTGCGATCGCGACTCAGTGCGCCCAAAACCAAACGTATGTAGAGTGGGCAACGCCCACCGTCTGAATTAAGCATTTATTAGCAGCATTTAATCTAGGGTTTGCTGGGCTTGGGAAACCTGGTCAAACAAGCCGCCAATGCCGGGTTTAAAGAACGAGTCAGCACCGATGGATCCACCCCTAGGACTGTTCGGTGCTGATGGGCGTATATCCCTGCTTGGGCATGCCACCAAATTGCCCCTAGGACAGCATTGGTAATCGCTTGCTCGGCTTGGTCAGCATTTTGAGCTAGCTGCTGCGCCATCAGCCCCCCCATCAGCCCCGTCAGCACATCGCCACTTCCACCTCGCGCTAGGGCAGGAGTGCTCTCGGGGTTGAGCCATAGTAGGCCCTTGGGCGTGGCTGTGGCCACCTTTGCCCCTTTAAGCACTACAGTGGCTCCAGTGGCTGCGGCTGCCCCAAGGGCTCCATCATGTCCCACCGTCAATGCTGGAAATAATCGTCGAAACTCGCCTGGGTGGGGGGTGATCACCGTCGGACCTTGGCGCTCGCTGAGCTGCTGGGCGGTAATGCCATTGAGGCCATCGGCATCTAGCAGCAGCGGTACAGCGAGTGCTAAAACTTCAGCCAGCCAGTTTACCTGGGCTAATCCTGGTCCACAGGCAATGGTGTTGTAGCGTTCAAGGGTAAGCAGTGGCAGAGTGGCAATGGTCCCCTCTGGAGTTTCTTGAGCACCCACGACTAGGGCCCCTGGTAGTTGGGTTACGATGTGCGATCGCAAACTCTCAGGTACCACCAGAGTGACCATACCCACCCCACTGGCCATAGCTCCGTGGCCTGTCAGTAAAGCCGCTCCCACATATTGCCTGGAGCCTGCAATCACCAAAAGTTGCCCCACCGTATATTTATGAGCCACCGGAGAGCGCTTGAGTGGCAATGCCTGTATTGCTCGTTCGTGGGTAAGACGTCTTACCCTAGGCTGAGCGCCCACCACCGCTTCAATATTAGCCAGCGGTATATCAAAATCAATCAGGTGAGGTTGCCCCAAATAAGGTTGGGCAACTTCCTGTAAACAGGCCCATTTCCACAGACCCAGGCAGAGGGTAGTCTGAGCTCTAATAGCCGTGCCTAAGGGTTCTCCGCTATCAGTGTGGATTCCCGAGGGCAGGTCGATACTGACCACAGGCACCGGACTCTGGTTGATGGCGGTGACCGCTGCCGCCACATTTCCCGTCAGGGGGCGACTCAAACCAAAACCAAATAAACCATCTACCACCAGAGCACATCGATCTAGAACAGATGCCAGCTCGCCATACCAGGGAATACCCAAGCTGCGACAGTAGCGACCATGGCTATCAGTCAACGGTTTACACCGCTCGAAGGGCGCATAAATCATCACGTCGTAGCCCTGGAGATATAGCTCACGGGCTACGACTAAGGCATCTCCACCGTTGTGACCTGGACCGACTAATACTCCTATAGGTTGCGCTCTCTCCCAGTGCTCCAACCCATAGTCCACAATCCGCCCCGCCACCTTCTCCATCAGTGCCGCGATGGGAAATCCTGAGTCAAAAAGCTGTGCCTCAATGGTCTGCATCTGAGCAGCACTGACACAAAATTTTTGGATGCTAGATTTAAGTCCTCGATTGGCCATGGTGATTGGCATGCTAGGCTACTTTGCCCGATGTGGGCGCTGCTGACTGTCTCTATTTAACTGAAGTCTAAGGGAGCTAGGACTCCATTTATTACTTGAGCCGGAGTCTGAAGTCTTGGGTACGGGCCTTATATACCTTCTATGCCAAGATCCAATATCAAAAGTAGTCATGAACAATAACGGTTTTGTAGTTGGAGTGTTAGCCTAAGTATTGGCATTTTGATACGCGCAGTTATGGGCAAGGTTGTTGTAGGTCTTTCTGGGGGAGTAGATAGTTCAGTAGCTGCGGCGACTTTACACCAGCAGGGACATGATGTCATTGGTCTTACCCTGTGGCTTATGAAGGGCAAAGGACAATGTTGTTCTGAGGGCATGGTAGATGCCGCCCAGCTATGTGAAGAGCTGAATATTCCGTATCACGTGGTGGATACTCGTGAACTATTTGAAGAAAAAATAGTTAATTATCTCGTGGAAGGCTACAGCCAAGGCATCACCCCGCTACCCTGCTCCCAATGCAACCGCAGCGTGAAGTTTGGACCCATGTTGGAGTACGCTCGTCAGGAGTTGGGCGCGCAGACGATCGCCACAGGGCACTATGCTCGCATTACCCACAATTCGCAAACTGGGCGCTATGAGCTGCGCCGCGCCGTTGATCGCTCCAAAGATCAGTCTTATTTTCTCTATGACCTAACTCAAGAACAGCTAGGGGCGACTCAGTTTCCCCTAGGCGAGCAAACTAAAGTACAGACGAGGGCCACGGCGGCTCAACTTGGCCTGCATACGGCCGAAAAGCCCGAAAGTCAGGATCTTTGCCTGATTGAACAGCATGGTTCCATGCAGACGTTTTTGGATAAATATTTAGCCTCCAAACCTGGCGACATTGTCAATGCCGATGGTCAGGTTTTGGGACAGCACACCGGTATTCATCATTACACCATTGGCCAGCGTAAAGGGTTGGGTATTGCCGCTCCAGCTCCCCTTTACGTAGTGGCTTTAGACGTTGCTCGCAACCAAGTGGTTGTGGGTGAACGGGACAGCGTTCATCAGCTTCAGTGCATCATTGATCGGGTCAATTGGGTGTCGATTGAGACTCCCGATGCTCCGATTGCGACGACGGTCCAAATTCGTTATCGCTCCCCTGCGGTGGATGCCATGGTGGTTCCTTTGCTCGATGGCTCCGTAAAGCTTGTTTTTACAGAGCCTCAGTTTAGTGTTTCCCCAGGTCAGGCCGCCGTATGGTACGACAGTGACGATCGGGTGCTTGGCGGCGGTATTATTCGACCGTTCGCTTAACTGATGACTCTTGACGCAGTTTCTATAGAAGAAAAGAGGGATATTTTGACATTAACTACTGATGGGATTGCTGCCCACGGCGGCACGCTTATTAACCTTTTAGCATCCGATGAGCAAAAATCAGAGTTTTTAAGCAAAGCTGATTTCTTACCTCAGGTCACCCTAGATGACCGGGCGCTGTCAGATTTGGTTATGATTGCCATTGGTGGCTTTAGCCCGCTGACAGGCTTTATGGGCAAGGCTGATTATGAACCTGTCGTAACGGATATGCGCCTCGCTAGCGGCCTACCCTGGTCGGTGCCCGTGACGCTATCGGTAACTGAAGAGATTGCAGCTCCTTTAAATGAGGGGATGTTCATTCGCCTGAATGACAGCACGGGGCGCTATGTAGGTGTCCTTGAGCTGACGGAGAAGTATACTTACGATAAGCCAAAAGAAGCGGTAAATGTTTATCGTACAGATGAAGATAAACATCCGGGTGTGAAAGTTGTTTATGACCAGGGACCCATCAACCTAGCTGGCCCTGTGTGGTTGCTAGAGCGTGACGACCACCCCCTGTTTCCTAAGTATCAAATTGATCCGGCCGCTTCTCGCGCTATGTTTCGTGAGCGTGGTTGGAAAACGGTTGTGGGGTTCCAAACTCGTAATCCCATTCATCGGGCCCATGAGTATATTCAAAAGTGTGCCCTAGAGACTGTGGATGGCCTATTTCTCCACCCGCTGGTGGGGGCAACCAAAAAAGATGACATCCCCGCTGATGTGCGTATGCGGTGTTATGAAATCATGATGGATCGCTACTTTCCTCAAGATCGGGTAATTTTGGCGATTAATCCATCGGCTATGCGTTACGCTGGTCCTCGCGAGGCAATTTTCCACGCTCTTATTCGCAAGAACTATGGTTGTACTCACTTTATTGTGGGGCGAGACCATGCCGGTGTAGGTGATTATTATGGCACTTACGATGCCCAGCATATTTTTGACCAGTTTGAGCCAGGTGAGCTGGGCATTACCCCGATGAAGTTTGAGCATGCTTTCTACTGCACCCGCACAGGGTCCATGGCCACTAGCAAAACTAGTCCCAGTAGCAAAGAAGAGCGGATTCACCTATCGGGTACAAAAGTGCGTGAAATGCTGCGTCGCGGCGAGCTACCTCCCCCGGAGTTTTCTCGTCCAGAAGTGGCTGCCGAGCTATCTCGCGCCATGCAGGCCTAAAGCTAATGGAGTAGTCGGGTAAGTGAAGCGACGGGAGTTTTTGTCAGCGACAGGGGTCATTTTAGGCAGCTTGGGATTGAGCCAGTCCCAGCTGCTAGGCTGGCAGCAGGCGCTGGCAGATTCCTCCCGTCGCAAGCTGGCTTTACTGATTGGGATTAATCAGTACCCCAATGCGACCTCGGGGCAGGGATTAAAATCGCTCCAGGGCTGTCTGACGGATGTTGAACTCCAGCGCCAGTTGCTAATCTATCGATTTGGATTTGATCCCAGTGATTTGGTCACCCTCGTGGATGGTCAGGCCACCCAGGCTGGCATTTTAGAGGCGCTCTATCAGCTCACCCAAACGGCGACGGCCAATGATTGTGTGGTGGTGCACTTTAGTGGCTATGGTGGCCAAGTAGAAATTGCGGGTAAACGGATTAAAACCTGGGTGCCGGTGGATGGTTATTTGCCCACGGTGACTGAGGCCATGTCTAGAGATGTGCCAGTGTCGTGGGTTAAACAGATTCTGGCTAAGCTAAAAACGAAGCAGTTGTTTACGGTGGTAGACGCTGGACATAGTCAGCCAAATGTTCCTTTATCTAGCGGCTATCATTCCCGAGCCCGCTGGCAGATGCCAGTAGTGGAGGCGTTCTATTTCCCTGATGTCGCGACTGACTTGGGTAAGTTGCAAACGTCGGCAGAACCAGCGTTTTTTCCGGGTGACTTACTGATGGCGGCCCGTGATGGTCAGCCAGTTGTCGAGCGGCAGTGGACTGATTTTGGAGCTGGGTTATTTACCTATGGATTGACACGCTATCTCTGGGCTGCTCAGTTACCGACTAAGCTGTCGGCGGCGATGCGCGGTGCTCAAGAGTCGATTTTACCCCTGGTTCCTAATCAAACTCCTAGTTGGACCACCCAGACCGCTGATGAGCATACGATTTATGGCAACACTGATTTGCCCTGTTTAGATGCGGTGGTTACGTCAGTGGAGGGGCGCTCGGCTAATCTGTGGTTAGGGGGCCTGCCAGCTGATGTGGTGCAGTATGGTGAGCGCTTTGGTTTTGGTCGACAGCCTGACGGGGATGACTCACCCGTAGTGATGCGATCTCAATCGGGGTTGACTGGACGGTTTAAGCTACCTGAGGACGAGACCTGGGCCGTAGGCCAGCCTCTCTATGAGGTGATGCGAGTTTTACCCCAAGATTTACCTCTGCTTGTTTCTTTAGATTCAGAACTCGAAAGAATTGAGCGTGTTGATGCCACCAGTGCGCTAGCGGCACTATCGTTTGTGGACTCTACAGATGATTCGCGTCCGGCTGACTGTGTTCTGGGCAAATTTCAAACGGAGGATGGTCCAGACTCAGATATACCGGCGGTCACCCAGGTCTACGGTCTATTTACCCCCACCCGAACTCTGATTTCCGGTTCCCTGGCCAAGCAAGATGAAGCGGTCAAAATGGCGGTCAGCCGTCTGTCGCCCAAGCTAGAAACTATGCTGGCGATGAAGCTGTTGCGGTTGAGTGAAAACCAAGCCTCATCCCACCTGGCCATACGTCTTAATCTGTTGGTCGTGGGGGAGACCGAAAAACTGGCGGTGCAGCAGGAGACTCGACGAGCGACAGGTCAAACCTCAAAAAGTCGTTTGGCTGATGCGGTCAGCCGTCAAAATTATCCGGTTGAATTTTCAAAAGGTGTTCAGATGCGCTATCAGGCCCTAAATTTTGGGGCTGACCCTGTGTATGTCATGCTGCTGGGGTTTGATGCGCGCGATCGCATGCTGGCCTTTTTCCCCCCCAGCGACGGTCAACCCTATTCTATGGAGTCTCTGCAGGCTGCGATGACATTGTCCCCCGGCACGGCCCTAAATTTGCCCAATCAGAATACCTGGGTGGTAGATGACACCGAAGGCCGAGCTGAAACCTACCTGGTCTGCAGCACTAACCCCCTGCTTAACTGCTGGCAAGAGCTTATGTCCGTTGCTAATTCTGCTAGCAATCAGCGGGTGACCCTGGGAAATAATGCTCTACCGTTGGTACAGGCGCTCCTAAAGGATTTGAGCAGTCACGACGCCGCAGACGATACCAATAGCTACACCCTAAATACAGCCTACTGGGCAACCTTAGGATGCCACTATCGGATCGTCTAGGGGCATAGTGATAGCCTATCGCTAGTCATAACCTAGGATGGGTTAACGGCCTGTAGCTTCAGCCTGTTCCACCTCTGGAGCAGTAATTTCCTGGTTTGAAAAGCTAAAGGCACGAAAATGCTTAGCCTGTTCCTCAATACGACTGGCAATGCGATCGCATACCAGACTGCAAAGCTGGAAGCTTAGATCGTCAGCTACTCGATAAAACGAGGATGTACCCTCGGTACGACGGAGCAGGATCCCGGCCTGCAGCATCACCTTGAGATGCTTAGAAACATTCGCTTGACTGGTTTCGGTAACTTCCACCAGCTCCTGTACACATTTCTCACCATTTCCCAAAAGATTCAGAAGTTTGAGCCGCATGGGCTCGCTCAGAACGCTAAAATAATCAGCCACTTGCTGAATTACTTCAGCAGAGATAGGTTCCATTGCGGGACCTCCAAGACCCTAAGGAAATGAGTACATCTGCCATAGGCAAAATCCTGTTGGGTATTTTAACAATATATTCATCAATAGCAATAGAGTGATTTAGTTTTTTCACTAAAAAAATTAAGTTCAGCTCACCATACCCAGCATCATTGTGAAAGAAATATGGGGTTTCGCCCGCAAGTTGAAATAGCAGGGCTAGGATGATACCACCTTTAATGCCCTATTCTAAATCCACGTTTTCCATCAAAATTCTCTAACATATTAACTATTTCAGATTACCCATGAGAGCTGAGTGCTCTGGTCAATTTTAGCGGTAATCTATGCCATCTAACTGTTTATAAAACGTATAAAAATATAAGATTATTTTTGATTTGAGAGAATATTTCTTAGCCATGGTACCTAAGAATGTTAAGTCAATTCTTTAAAGTCAAATGCTGGTTTTATCGTTAAGGAATTGAGTGGTCTGTGACGCCAATGATATCTTTCTTAAGCTTGCCAGATATCTTATCTACTACCGACTACCTTTGCTTGAGAAGCGTCTTTCTTGAGCAAACTATGACCATTGCTTTTTTGAAATAGGAGCTATTCAATCATCAGATACAGATGATCGAACCGAAGATATAGAAGGTATATGGAAATAATGGTTAATCCTAATACAACCATGGAAGACATGGTCATGGGTACTTCTATTTTGTCTATGTTGCAGCCAATTTTAAGTTGGTTATCCCCAAAAATGTCAAATAGAGATATCAACATCAAATAGCTATGTCTAGCTTCTCTTCAGCTTTAAAGTATCAAAGCGTTCCGCGTCATGTTTTTGAACAGTTGCGCAGAAGTCTCTCAAGTTTACTGGCAGGGGCCGTTTCTCATCTTTCTGAGCAGGAGCTAGACGATAATCAACTACTATCTACAGAAACTAATATTGAGAAATTTTCGCTATTGTCAACGGACCAAACAAGCTTATTGCTACTAGCTCAGCCGGACGGTGTCGGTAGCTATCTAGTTTGCCTCTGTACCAATCCCCTGGTAATTATTCAGTTTTTGTCTTTGCCTTGGTTACGCAAGAGCCTGAGTGCTAGTAGTCAGGCTACATGGGCTCAGGTAAAAAAACAGGTGGCCGTCGCACCGTCTGCTAACAAGTCCTCTCCAGAGATAGCTCTGGATAACCATAGCCTGATTAAATTAATCCAGCGGCTGGTGTTGGAGGCTAGCGGTTTAGAAGCATTAGGGCCAATATCTTCGCCATCAGCAGCTACTATTTTGCAACATGTGCTTGCTCGCTTACAGTGTTCAGCGCCGCTGTCATCTATTATTCAACCAACGTTGGATGAGGTGTGTGAATGGCTGTGTCTTGACCGGTTGTTTATTTATCAGATTGTTAATCCTCCTGCTTTAGTCGGTCAACTAGGGAGGGAACAACAACAGTCCGATGGTACGAGATGCCCCCATATTACCTACGAGGCTCGGGGACATCCATCGGTTGACTCCGTTCTGCACCACTCCGATGCTCATTGTTTGAACCACAAGCCCTGGCATCAACGCTATCAGAACTCGTCAGCCCCGCAATACTATGCCATCGAAGATATAGCGACTTACTATCAGAAGCATGCTTGCTTAGTTACCCGGCTGCAGCAGGCCTATGTCGTCTCTCAGCTGGTGGTGCCCATATGGCTGGACGGAGCTGTGTGGGGTTTGTTAATTGGGCACCACTGTTTCCACGGAAATACATCCCCTAAGCTACGGCAGTGGAAGTCTTGGGAAGGTGATTTTTTGGCTCAAATTGCAGCACATCTGGCAATTGCGGTGCGCCAATCAGATTTGCAAGAAGAGCTTCAGCATCAAAAACTCATTCTTAAAACTAAGGTAGAAGATCGCACTCAGAATCTCAAAGATGCACTGATCGCTGCTGAGGCGGCCAACAAAACTAAGAGTGAATTTCTGGCGACCATGAGCCACGAACTGCGAACGCCCCTAACCTATATTATCGGGATGTCAGCAACATTGTTGCGATGGTCGTTTGGAGATTTAAGTCCTCGCCAGCGAGACTATCTCAACACTATTCACAGCAGTGGAGAACAGTTGTTAGACATTATTAATGACATTTTAGAAGTTGCTAAAATTGAAGCGGGACGGACGGTCCTGGAAATCAATGATTTTTCGTTATCAAATCTGGCCCGCAGTAGTTTAGAAAGTTTTCGGGAGGAGGCTAAAGCTAAAGGCGTCGATTTACGAATAAATTTACGGTTGTCGGACACCGACGATAGCTTCAGAGCTGACCCGCGACGTATTCGTCAGATCCTAGCTAATCTATTAAGTAATGCGGTTAAGTTTACTGATAAAAATGGACGTATTAATCTACGGGTTTGGCGCGATCCGCAGAATGTGATGTTTCAGGTAGAAGATACTGGTATTGGTATCTCTGAGGCTCAGCGGGCGGGCTTATTTGAGACATTTAAGCAGTTAGAAACGACTCGCCAACGTCAGTATCCAGGCACGGGGTTGGGGTTGGCTCTCACCAAACAGCTAGTCGAGTTACACAATGGCTCTATTCAGGTGGTTTCCACACCGGGAAAAGGGTCTATGTTTACGGTGCGTATTCCCCTGCAGCATTCAGATAGTTTATCGACATCATTTCAGAGTGTTGAACCGGTTACTGGTCGGATTATTTTGTTGGAGGATGACGAGAATAGTGCCAGCCTGATTTGTGATTTACTAACCGCTGCCAACTATCAGGTGATTTGGGTGATTGAAGGGTCGCGCATTGTACATCAGGTAGAGATTTTACAGCCTGTGGCGATTATTCTTAATCACAACCTTGTCAGTGGTAATAGCCACTATATTGTGGAAGATCTCAAACGCTATGTGGCCACATCGGGTATCAAGGTGATTTCCCTGATGGAGGCTGGCGATGTAAAAGAATTTGATGATGAATCCGCCCTCGAAGGATTTGATGATTGCCTGGTGAAGCCGATTGATCCGCCGACTCTATTGAATACGATTCAGGTACTGGCTCAAAGCTAAGCAGGTGAGTTCAATGGGGTAATTAGGACTATCTCCTTACTTGAAGATACTCAAGATACTGTCTGGAAAAATTGACTGAAATTACAGCGGGGAGCGGCTGCGTATGCCAGGTAAACTAAACTAGCGATAACGTGGGTCCCATGGTTCAAAACAGCTGATGCTAGGCCAGGTTCTTAAGGAACGCTATCAATTAGTACGGATGCTGGGGTCAGGAGGCTTTGGGCAGACCTACGTGGCTAGGGATTTGTTTACGCCTCAAATACCTGAGTGTGTGGTGAAACAGTTAAAACCGGCCAGTACCGATGCGACGTTTCTTAAGGTAGCGCGACGGCTATTTGAAACTGAGGTGACCACCCTGAATCGTTTGGGTACCCATAGCTGTATTCCAAAGCTACTGGATTCATTTGAGGAGCAGGCGGAGTTTTATCTGGTCCAGGAGCTGATTGAGGGGGAATCCCTCGGAGATGAGCTGCGTCGCATAGGGCAGTTAAACGAGACCCAAGTGATTGCTTTACTTCGGGAAACCTTGAGTATTCTCAAGTTTGTCCATGATAATCGAGTGATCCACCGTGATTTAAAGCCTGATAATTTGATTCGACGGCAGCGTGATGGCAAACTTTGCCTGATTGACTTTGGGGCGGTCAAGGAAATCCGGACTCAGCTGGCGGACAGTGAACTGACCAGTTTGACGGTGGGGATTGGCACCCAGGGATATACCCCCAGTGAACAGCTGGCGGGTAAACCTCGGTTTAGTAGCGATATTTTTGCCTTGGGGATGACGGCTATCCATGGGCTAACGGGGCGAAAACCTACGGATTTACCGGAAGACCTGTCGTCACTGGAGCTGCGCTGGGAGGACTATGTCAATATCAGTCCTGGGTTGCGATATTTGCTTAAAAAGATGGTGCGCCATTACTTCTATCAGCGTTATCAAACGGCAGCTGATGTGCTCCATGATTTAGAGCATTTAGATGAACTGGCGGAAAAAGGAGATCAGCCAACCATGGCTGAAACGTTTTTGCCCCAGGATACGGTCTGGCAGCCAACGCGAAAAGAAAGTATGCGGGCGGTTGCGATCGCAACCGCCCTAGCCAGTACCCTGACCCTGGGGGTTCGGCAGATGGGCGGATTTATGCCATTAGAGCTAGGGGTTTACGATGGCTTGGTGGCCTATCAACGGGATTTAGGTCCCGATCCCCGCATTTTGTTAGTGGGTATTAACGAGCAAGACCTCGACAATCAGCAACGAGAAAGTCCGTCTGACCAGTCCATTGCCGATGCCATTGACATTATTCAACGCCACAACCCCAGCACCATCGGACTCGACCTGCACCGAAATATCCCCCAGGGGGAGGGACGGGCGGCCCTGACCCGGAGCCTGGCTGCCGACAATGTTATTGGCATTACAAAGCTAGGAGACTTGGATGGGGAGAGTATTCCCCCCCCCCCGGAGTTAAATCCGGAGCAAGTGGGTTTTAATGATATTCCCCTCGACCCAGACGATAAAATTCGTCGTAATCTCTTTTTTGCCAATTTAGAGAACGAAGCCGATACGACGGTTTATCATTCCTTTGGGCTGCTGGTGGCGCTGCACCATCTCTATGAACAGCATGGTCTCATATCTTCAGAAAGCGCCCTTGACCCCAATATCATGACGGTCGGTGATGTGAATTTTACGCCGATGGGCAGCACCTTTGGGGGCTATCAGTCAGTGGATGCGGCTGGGTATCAAATTCCGATTACCTATCGTTCTCCTAGGAACATTGCTGAGCGGGTCTCGCTCACTGAAATCCTGGCGGATACGGTTGATCCTGAGTTGATTACCAATAAGGTGGTGCTAATTGGCAACATGGCCTATATCAGCACCGACAAGTTTTTCACCCCCTATACCCTACGTAGCGATCGCTATCAGATGTCGGGGGTAGAGGTTCATTTGCACATGGTCAGCCAGTTTCTGGGGGCTGTCTTGGATGGCTATCCGCTCCCCTGGGCTTGGCCTGATGGGGTGGAAATTGTCTGGATTATTGCCTGGGCTGGCGGTGGCAGCCTGTTTACCTGGCAGCTACGCCAGCGACGGTATTTGATTCTGATTTATGGTCTGGGTGTGGTTGCGATCGCAGGTACCACAGTAGTGTTCTTCTGGAGTAATGCTTGGATTCCCGTAATCGCCCCTTTAGCCGCCTTTACCCTAGCCAGCGGCAGCTTGCTGATGTATCGTCGCTACCGCCAGCGTCTCTGACGTCAGGCCTGATCTGCGCTAGGATCACCCCATAGCTGTAACCGACTTTCTGAACAAAACTATGGTGACGAAGATTCAAAAAACAGACGCAGAATGGCAAGCGCAGCTGACCCCTGAGCAATATCAAGTCACCCGCAAACACGGGACTGAGCGAGCCTTTAGCGGTAAATACTACGACAACAAGGCAGCCGGTATTTATAACTGCATTTGCTGTGACTCAGAGCTCTTTACCTCTGAAACCAAGTATGATTCCGGCACTGGCTGGCCTAGCTTTTGGGCTCCCAGCAAGCCTGAAAATGTTGCGACCAAGCGAGATTTTAGTCTCTTTATGGTCCGTACCGAAGTTCTCTGCGCCGTGTGTGATGCCCATTTGGGGCATGTCTTTTCCGATGGCCCTCAGCCGACGGGAGAGCGCTATTGCATGAACTCAGCTGCGCTTGATTTTATCCCTAAAGAAGCCGCCTAGGGGTAGCCCCGGTTTGCCCAAATTCCCCATGGAGCTATCAATTGAGCATCGTGGTCAAGGCATGCCCATACTGTGTCTCCACGGTCACCCAGGCACAGGGCGCTGCATGAGAGTATTTACCGATGCCCTGGCCCCTGATTTTAAGACCCTGGCCCCTGATTTGCGTGGCTATGGTCGCAGCCGAGCAACGTCCCCCTTCACCATGGAGCAGCATTTAGAGGATCTCTCAGGCCTCCTCAGCCAGTTAGACCAACCCTGTTTAATCTTGGGTTGGTCCCTGGGGGGAATCTTGGCCATGGAATTGGCCCTGCAACATCCTAAACAAATCGCAGGTTTGATTTTGCTCAGCACCGCTGCCAAACCGGTCGGTCGTCACCCTACCATTACCTGGCAAGATAATGTCATGACTGGGATTGCCGGTGTGCTCAACTGGCTCGTTCCCGGCTGGCCCTGGAATATCTCCACATTTGGCCAGCGGTCATTATTTCGATATTTGGTTTCTCAGCACAGTGTCCAGGCCTACTGTCGTATTGCTCAGGAAGGGACGCCTGCTTTTATTCAAACTTCTGCACTAGCAAATCGCGCTTTGAATAATGCATTGAAGCAAGGGTATAACCGTCTGGACGAACTGTATCGGATCCATCAACCCTGTTTAATGCTAGCGGCCTCTAATGATGTTCACATTACGCCCGAGGCTAGTCGAGAAACGGCGGTTACGCTACCAAACTGTGAATGGGTGCTATACAACAACGTAGCCCACCTGATGCCTTGGGAAATTGGAGAACAGCTGTGTGGTGATATTCGCCACTGGCTGCGGAGATATCACTTTTTAGAATCTGGCTCAGAAGCTGGTTCCGAGTACAAGGGCAAGTCCTAAAGAGTACTTAAACCGCTAGAGGCGTTTGGCTCTAGCGCCAAACACCTCTTTTCACGCTTATCAAGCTGCTCTCAGAACGTTTCTCTGTGGAACGTTGCCAGCCCCTAGACCGTTAGTTGTTATAAACCGGGGTCATTTTAGCACTGGGCTCAGTGTATTCCACAGTAAGGAGAGCCGGCGCAGCACAGCACTTGACCGTTACATCGATCTGTTGCGCCCCTTCCTGTTCTAAATCTTCGATGTAGCCCTCTTGGTGCTGGATTGCCTCAAGTTCACTATCAAAGGGACCAAAGTAATAAAGGCATCGAGGTTGGGATGTGGAAATCTCAACCCACCAGGGTTTTGAAAATGAGCTGAAAAGATTACTCAAAAAGTTTTTCATAAAATACGTGCCAGTAATTGTTAAAAGTCTGAACTTATGAGCAGCCTAAAATCGTGCCTATAACATTTATACAGCCTGATTTTGATCCCCGCCAAGCTTAATGGGCGGTAATTTTTCTAACCACCGTTGTCGATAAATTTCATACAACACCATACCGGTCGCAACAGAAGCGTTGAGACTGGGGGTTTTACCAGCTAGGGGAATAGATACTAAAACATCACAAAGATTTTGAATGGATAAACTCAGTCCGGCTCCTTCAGCTCCGATCACCAATACGATGGGACGGTCAAACTGAGTAGTATGGACGGCTTGACCAGATTCAGAGGCTGTCCCATAGACCCAAAATCCATCTTCTTTAAGTTGTTCTAGAGCCCGTCCTAAATTGACCACACGGGCAACCGATAATGTTTCTAAGGCTCCAGCTGCAACTTTGGCTACGGTGGGGGTGATCCCCACGGCTCTCCGTTGAGGAATAACAACTCCTTGGGCCCCCAATGCTTCGGCAGTACGGATAATAGCGCCTAAATTATGGGGATCGGTAATGCTGTCGGCGGCAATAATTACGGGCTGACGACAGGCAGCTTTAGCCGTTGTAACCAAATCTGCCAGCTCCACATAGTCATGGGAGGCGATTTGGGCCACAATGCCCTGATGGTTGGCTCCCTGGGTTAGCTGATTGAGCCGTTGTGTATTAACTTCATCAATTACCGCTCCATTGGCTTTGGCATCCAAAATTAGGGGTCGAAATCGGGCATCAAATACAAGTCTTGCATTGACCCATAGGCGATTAATGGGGCGTTGGTTTGAGATTGCAGCCTCCACCGAATGACGACCGTAGACCAAGTCCGGACGTTCCTCTTGAAGGGCGGCTTCTGGACTGATGAGCTGTGGTTTGATGATATTTTTCTGCGGTCTGCCAGGTCGGCTGGCCGAATCCTTAGTAGGCCGACGTTTTTTGAAAGGTTTTCTGGGCGTCTGTTTGGACGGTGGCTTGGGTTTGCCCTTGCGTTGGGAGTGGGACTTTCCCTTAGCCGGACGCGGCCGATCAGAAGAGGGTTTAACCATGAATCAAGAGTAGGAGCGGAGTGGAGTCACATCATACCGCTTAGGTGCAGACGCTTTCAGTCTGCTTTCAGTATTACCAGAGCTATCTTAGAGCTATCTCAGAGCCATATCAGGGTGACGGTGAAATAGCCAATCTGTTTAATAATTCCAATAGACGGCTTTGGTTGGTGAGGTAAAGATAGCCCACCAAAGTCTCAAAGGCCGTTGCCTGCCGATATATCTTTGCCGATAAACGTTTTGGGGACTTAGACGTAGCGTTGCGCCCCCGACGCACAATATCAGCTTCCGCAGGATCCAAGTGGGGCATCAGCTGATTTAGATAATCGGCCTGCTGTTCAGCCTTAACCTGACTGACGACCTGCTGATGAAATTGCTGGATTCGCTGGAGAGGCCACAAAAATTTCATGCGGACATAAAGCTCAAATACCGCATCTCCGATATAGGCCAGCGAAACGGGTGAAACAGCCTGTACAGACTGAGACTGCAGATGTTCTAAGGAGAATGCCTGAGATAGTTCAGCAGACAATTGGACACCGGTTGCATCACCGCTACCCGTACTATTCATAGCAATATTTCACGCTTGAGCACCCTGACGAGCAAGCGTACCATCGACCTACGAGATTATTCCTTGTCCAGCCCATTAATGCTTTCAAGAATCCTTTAGATTCTCAAGGGCCGCATCAACGGTGGGCTGTAATGAAAGAAACTGCTCTAAACGGACTAATTTGACCGTTTGGGTAACTCGGGCATTAGTTACCACTTGAACACTCCCGCTTTCACCCTTGGCTTTTTTCACTAGCTGTACCAGGGCCCCTAGACCAGAACTATCGACAAAATCGATGGCCGATAGATCGAGAATAATGTGGGTGGGGCCTTCTTCAATGTATCGATTCAAAACCTTACGAAATGTAGGTTCTGAAAACGCATCCAACAGACCAGTGAGGCGAAATATTTGACATTTCCCCCTAACATCACGGGTGCCTCTTAAACTTACGGTTAGGGTCAGCGACTCAGCGATAATAACCTCCCGAAGGTAATAGATACGGCAAAAATCAGACGTTTAATTTTAGGTCAGGATCCTTCTGACTGCAAGGAAAATAAGCGAAACGTAAATGCGTCTAGTCAGGCTCTATCTGGGCCTCGTTCAAAATTTATCTGGGGTTTTCTGGCCACTTAGCTTATGTGTCCTTTAATCACTGAATGAGAACTATAGACTGCCCATTTTAAGTATTTTGATGATCACGCATCAAAGTAACGAACTTTTCAAACAGATAGTCCGCATCATGGGGGCCAGGGCTAGCCTCCGGATGGTACTGCACTGAAAACACGGGTAGTGTTTTGTGCTGCAGACCGGCTACTGTACAGTCATTGAGATTGAAATGGGTCACTTCGACGTCTGTAGAGGGAATTGTATCAGCGTCGATGGCAAATCCATGATTTTGGCTAGTAATTTCTACCTCCTGAGTGAGACCGCAGGGCTGATTTAACCCTCGATGTCCAAACTTAAGTTTGAAGGTTCTAGCACCCATGGATAATCCCAAAATTTGATGCCCCATGCATATACCAAAGGTGGGAATTCGGCTTTCTAACAGAGCCTTAACCAACTTTGGAGCTGCATCAACAGCAGCGGGATCGCCGGGACCATTGGACAGAAAAATTCCATCGGGTTTGTAGTTCAAGATGTCATCGGGAGCAGTATCCACCGGGACGACAATGACACGACAGCCATAGCTGACGAGTCGGCGTAGGATATTCCGTTTGATGCCAAAATCAATGGCCACCACCGTCAGCGATGCCTGGGGCTGGTTGTGGCTGGCTGGTGCGAATTCCCAGTGGTTACTGGTTGGCTCTGTCCATTCGTAGACTTCGGTAGTGCTCACCTCTTTGACCAGATTTAACCCTTCCATGCTGGGCATCAGGTCTAACTTCTGGCGCAGCTGCTCTGGGTCTAGAATTTCACTGGAGATTGCTCCGTTCATGGCTCCCGCCGTTCGCAGCTTACGGGTTAGTTGGCGGGTGTCAATGCCATAGATGCCTGGGATATTATGCTGTTTGAGGTAGTCCGGCAGTGAGTTAGTCGATCGCCAGTTGCTAGGGCGCTCACAGATATTTTTTGCGATCGCACCGTTAACCTGAGGGGCAACGGACTCTTCATCTTCATTATTAATGCCTGTATTGCCTAGCTCAGGATAGGTAAAAGTAACAATCTGGCCTCGATAGCTGGGATCGGTAAGCACCTCTTGGTAACCGGTCATCCCAGTATTAAAGACAATTTCACCCACGACTGTACCCGTAGCCCCAAAGGACCACCCTCTGAACACTGACCCGTCGGCTAATACCAACAAGGCCGGTTGGGAATTAGTGGAAAAAATAGACATGGGGTACAACAGAGAAGACAAAGAGCATCCTCCGCAAATACCTTTTACTCAAGGACGTTTCAGAGGGACCGGTACCATCCTAGAGGCCATAGGTAACATTTGGATGATGTTTGCAAAAAAAAGAGTCAAATTGATTCAAGTTCTATGCCTGGGAGTTTTGTCAGCTTGTCAGACGGGACCGATGCAAATGGAGCTTTCCGAGAATTCCAGGCCACCAGCTGTGGCTCCTGAGCTAGAAAGTCTGGCAGAAGATCCTCATCCTGACCTAGACTCCCCTGCGCAAAAGACCTCTGACCAGCCAACATCAACGGCCTATCGAGAGGCCATTAACCTAGCCTCCGGTGCAGTCACCCTGGGCCAGCAAGCGACATCCCTAGATGATTGGGAGTTAATTGTGGGGCGCTGGGAGCAGTCTATTGAAAAGCTCCAGGATGTACCAGAAAGCGATCAGCACTACGCCACCGCCCAAACCAAACTCCAGGACTATGGACGCCACTTGGCGCAGGCTAAACAGCGACTAGAAACCCTAAAGCGGCCCCCACCAGCGAGTAATCTGACGCCACCCGTAGCGGCTGCTCCGATTGCTCCAACCGCCAGTGGAGATGCTGCCCTGGCTACCAGTCAGGTACCCATTATTGGGCGACATGGGGGTACCCCAGTCATTGCCGTTACGTTGAATGGCAAACAATACCCCATGATTTTAGATACGGGGGCCAGTCATACCCACATTACGCGCGCCATGGCCAATGAGCTAGGCGTTCAGGTGGTGGGGCAAGCGTCGGTTGCCACCGCCAGCAGCAATGACACCATGGTTGATGTAGCTTATGTGCAATCCATTCGGGTAGGAGATATCAGCCGTACGAATCTTCCCGTTAGCATCGGTGATGCCGTACCCATTGGGCTTTTAGGCAACGATGTTTATCAGCATCATGATGTGATTTTGCAGGTAAGCTCAGTAGAATTTCGGAGTCGCTGACTGATGGAAAACACTTGGAAAACACTGCCAATCTTAAGAGAAACGATCGGGGCTAACGTCTGGTCAGAGCTGAGATACCCTGGAATATAGATACCCGTAACGCCAGTGTCTGAGCTTCGCATCGTTTCCTTAATTCCCAGTGCCACAGAGATTGTCGTTCAACTTGGGTTTGGCGATTCACTGGTGGGCCGTTCCCATTCGTGTGATTTTCCACCATCAGTACAAGCACTGCCGGTATGTACGTCTCCTAGCTTTGACCCCGTTGGTCAGAGTAGGGAGATTCATGACCGCGTTAGCGAACTGTTGCATCGCGGACTCAGCGTCTATGACATCGATGTAGAACGATTACAGGCGCTCCGCCCTACCCATATTTTGACCCAGGACCAGTGTGAGGTCTGTGCGGCCAGTTTGGCCGATGTGCAAAAGGCGGTGGCTCAGATTATTGATCCTCAGCCGGTGGTGATTTCTCTAAAGCCTCAGGTGCTGGCGGATCTGTGGGATGACCTACGCCGGGTGGCCACGGCCCTGGACGATATAAATGGGAATGCGATCGCAGAGCTGACCATTGCCCAACTCCAGGGTCGTCTCCAGGACTGTCTTGGCAAAGTGCCAGCCAAACTCCCCCAGCCCACCGTGGCCTGTTTAGAATGGACCGATCCGCTGATGGGAGCTGGTAACTGGGTGCCCGAACTGGTCTCCATGGCTGGCGGACATCCCCTGTTTGGTCATGTGGGACGTCATTCCCCCTGGTTACCGTGGGAAGACCTAAATGCAGCTGAGCCCGATGTGGTGGTGGTGATGCCCTGTGGTTACGATTTACAGCAAGGCCGTCAGTCTATTAACCAACTGACTCAAATGTCCCCCTGGCAAAATCTAAAAGCTGTTAAAGACGGTCGCGTTTTTCTAGTGGATGGCAATCAATATTTCAATCGACCAGGTCCCCGTCTGGTGGACTCTCTAGAGATTTTAGCCGAGATTTTACATCCGGATGAGTGCGAATTTGGGTATGCGATGAAGGCATGGAAGATTTATTAAAAGCGCATAAAAACGCAATAAAAACGTTAGCCAAAATGCTGATATCCCAAGTCCTGGTCCAAAGGA
Organism: Cyanobacteria bacterium P01_B01_bin.77; assembly: GCA_039028535.1. Taxonomy (GTDB): domain Bacteria; phylum Cyanobacteriota; class Cyanobacteriia; order Phormidesmidales; family Phormidesmidaceae; genus Leptothoe. The sequence goes on along the minus strand of JBCCHX010000074.1, from coordinate 12,834 downwards.
CTATCCGCCCCATGGGTGACATCGTCAACAAGACGAATGACTGGTTCCACGGTGGTATGACCGATAAGCTGACTACCAGGCAGCTGCTCAATAAACACCTTGGCCATAGCTGGGGGCAGACTCAAAACTAGCTCAAAATCTTCACCCCCGTAGAGGGTCCAGTTCTCGGCCATCGCTATACCGACAGTGTCGCTCAGTCCCGGTGGAATCGGCAGATGGGAGCGCTGGAGGGTGGCCCCCACATGGCTCTGATGACAGATTTGAATAACAGCATCGGCGAGGCCATCGCTGGTATCCATCACGGCGATGGCCTCAGGAATGGTTTTAGCAGGCCAACCAGGGAGGGTACGCAGCGTAGCGATCGCATCAAATCTGGGTATGGGGCGCTGATGGGCCTGAATCCAGGTCTGGGCTAGGGGCTGGTCTGGGCTGCTTTGGCCATCATGGCGTAACTCCTCCAGCAGTAGGGCCAAACCGGCACGGGAGGCTCCATGGATACCCGTGGTGACCAGGGCTTGACCGGCCTGGGCCCGGCTACGATAGAGTGCCTGGTGCAGTGGGACAGACCCGAGGGCCGTGATCGCCAAGCTGCGGTGGTCCCCTCGACAGAGATCGCCACCGATGATGGGACCCCCATAGTTCGTTAAGCAGTCGCCCATACCTTGATATAGCGCCTCTAACCACAGCCAAGGGGTGCTGGCTGGCAATGTCAGACCCACTGTCAGCCCGATGGGCTTAGCTCCCATGGCAGCTAGATCCGATAAATTGATGGCAGCTGCTCGCCAGCCGAGAGCATGGGGAGTGAGGGTGCGATCGCAAAAATGCACCCCATCCACTAAAACATCAGTGGTCACCACCAGCTGTTCACCTGCAGGCAGCGTCTGCACGGCTCCATCATCACCAACAATGGCTGCACAAAAACGGCGCAGCCGTCGGAGTACCTCATGTTCACCCAGCTCAGCTATGGTAAGGCCAGGAGGACTCACGCCTTCGGGGTCACCAAATTATCCAACCCATCAACCACACTGGCCGAGATAATTTTGCCGCCCTGACGACCCATTTTATCCAGGGCATCTTTCCCCTCAATCGTGTAGCCAAACACAGCATAACGACCATCCAGCAGGTTTAACCCAGCTGGTGTTAGCTCTGGTTCAAACAAAAAGAAAAAGAACTGAGATGACCCTCCATCTGGCTCCGATTCAGGACGAGCCATTGCCAGAGCCCCAAAAGAGTTAAACGGGAGTATGGGCTTTTCTAGAAAACGTCCCAGCTCTTCTAACGTAGCCCCGTAGGTAGGGGCTTTATCGCCCTCTACCAAAATTTCCAGGGGAATGGCCCGATACTTTTTAGTCTTTGGATCAATAAACCCAGTATCAGGACCCGCCGGATCGCCAGTTTGCAGCACATAGTTTTCCTCTGCTCGGTCAAACGTCATGCCGTCATAAAAACCCCGCTTGACTAAGTCCACAAAATTACCGGCTGTCACTGGGGCACTATAGCCATCAACCACGACCGTCACCGGTCCTTCATTCGTTTTCATCTCAATAGTGGCCCGTCCCTTCAGCTGAGGTAGATTGGCATACTCCTCAGGCACTTCGTAGGGAAAGCCCTTCACCATTAGATACTCCAGTTCACCAATGGTGCCAAGGGTCGTGCGACGTCCAGTCCAGAGATTTTCTAAATCCTTGTTTTGCAACGCTGTTTGCATGGCTTCAAGCTGAGCATCAATTTTCTCAAACAGTGGCTCAGCAAGGGAACGACGCTCCTCTGGAATCGCCTCTAAGATCGCTGCCCGTTTACGACCAATCAGCTTTGCAGATTTCTTAAGCTCTCGCTTTGCCCGCCCCCATTGCTTGGTGCGCAGCGCGTAGTTAAGACCTTCTAACTTATCTTGAACACTACGAATCTCGGGACTATCAATGGGCAAGGCATAACGCAACAGTGCCTGGGGGTCAGTAATCGCATCTCCGGGGGGCAAATAAGCCACCGGCAGCGCAATAGTAGACATGGGGGCTGCCTGGGCTGATGGCACCAAAAACCAGCCCAGGCCAGCTAACAGGCAAACTGTAAAACTAAGACTGACGCTCAAGAAATCCGCAAAGGCGGCTGAAAAGCTGTATTGAAAACGAGCCATAGCTGGAGAATAACGAAAACGGCGTGATAAACCTTCATGATCTTGCCACAGTGTGGTTCGTCGTGGTTCGTCTCAGATAGTTCTGTGGGTCAGTTGTTGATGTCTTGGATCGCTGACGGTGTTAGTCGCCATCAGGAAAATCACCATGTTGCTATCAGGGAAACCATACGGCTAAATGGCCGCTGAGCTGTACAATAAGGGCCGACTGTTCATTGCCGACTATCACTCTACTGTCTGTCAGCACCATGATCTCTAGTAACGATTTTCGTACCGGCACTAGCATTGAAATCGATGGCTCCGTATGGCGGGTTGTGGAATTTCTCCATGTAAAACCTGGAAAAGGAGCAGCATTCGTACGAACTAAGCTTAAAAATGTGCAATCCGGTAGTGTCGTTGAACGTACTTTTCGCGCTGGAGAATCCTTGCCCCAGGCGATTTTGGAAAAGAGCGTCATGCAACACACCTATCGAGATGGTGAACAGTATGTATTTATGGATATGGAAACCTACGACGAAGCTCAGCTCTCAGCGGAGCAGATTGGGTCCCAGGTGAAATATCTCAAGGAGGAAATGGAGGTTACTGTTCTTCGCTGGAATGGCCAAGTTCTAGAAGTTGACTTACCTAACTCAGTTGTTTTAGAAGTGACGGAAACGGACCCTGGGGTTAAGGGAGATACAGCCACTGGTGGTACTAAGCCTGCCAAGGTAGAAACCGGTGCACAGGTTATGGTGCCGTTATTTATATCCATTGGCGAAAGGATCAAGATTGACACCCGTAACGATTCCTACCTCGGTCGAGAGTAGTTCTTGAGTGCCTCACATCGCGTACCTGTGGGTTAGCTCCTAGGTAGATAGGTATCTTTCATTGTTCATTTGGAGTTGTAGACAGTGGATTTGGATTTTAGTGAGCTGCGCCAGTTAGTCGCCGCGCTTGACCAAACGGATATTGCCGAGCTAACGCTTAAAAATCCTCAGTTTGAGCTCACACTGCGCAAAGCTACGGCTCCGAGTCAGGCTGTGGTCGTGGCTTCCGAGAGTACGCCATCGGCTGCAGCACCAGCTGTGCTGCAGCCGATGGCGGCGGCACCAGCAGCAGCTCCCCCTGCGGCCGTAGAGTCAGCCCCACCACCGGCAGCTAGTACCTCTGACCTCTATGAAATTACCTCTCCCATGGTAGGTACGTTTTATCGTTCACCAGCTCCAGATGAATCCCCGTTTGTGGATACAGGTGATCGAATCAAAGTTGGCCAACCTGTGTGCATTATCGAAGCGATGAAGCTCATGAACGAGCTAGAGGCTGAAGTATCCGGTGAGATTGTAGAAATTTTGGTGCAAAATGCTGAACCTGTGGAGTTTGGTCAACCTTTGATGCGTGTGAAGCAGGAATAGTTCACCGCTAGCTCGTTTATACTTTGCGTAAAGTAATAAAAGCAGTTGTCTAGGTTTCATTACCTACTCGTCTAGGTTGGTATAGTGTAGACTACCTAGCAAGGTGAAGCCTTGGATAAATTTGGGCAACCATAAATTTGGGCAACCTTTGTAAGAATGTTCATCACTGAGGGGTTTGGTTAAACCCCTCAATAAACCGCTAGACTAGCTCTAATTAGTCGATTTTTTGTTCAGCCTTTAACAAGGAGGTGTCCCTTCGGTAGAGATATGCCAGATGTCCAGCTCTAAAACCGCTTGCTTGGGTAGGTTAACAATCATTGTTAAACAAGCGGCATTGTGTACGGCATTGTGTATTCACCAAAAGGAGAGAAGCATGCAAAATACCCCTCGACCGCTTATTCAGCATGAATCAGAGTCCCCCGCCTGCAAAGCTCCAAGACGAACACGACTTTACAAACGCTTAGAAGAAGCTCTCCATACCGGAAGTGAAGTTTGGTTTCGCATGCCAGGAACAAGACTAGTCGGTATTCCTATCTATCTGGATAGTGACTATGTTGAAGTAGTCGATGTGGATGTGGCCGAAGGTTACGAAGATGATGAACTACCGGATGATCCTTACCAGCGCACAGTGTGGCTGATTCGATTGGCTGAGATCAGTGCCATTTCTTACGCAACAGATCGTTGGTCCAAGGATCGGTTTGAGCGTTTATTAGAAAATGATTCGGATAGCAGTTCTAGAAGTGCTTAGGGACTGGTCAAAGCTGTTTTGAATCCGGTCCAACACTTGTAAAAGTCTCCACTTAATCTGATCAAGCTGATGTAGAAACAGCTTGATCGGTTTTGTTTTTTGGGGGTAGGTTAAGACTGCGGAAATACCGAGTGCCAATCACCAGCCAGAACAGGGCATAGGCTAAAAGTTGTATCAGATAGATGCGATCGCGATATCCCAGCAACACCTTCAGAACCACCCCTGGAAACTGTTTGTCTGGTAGCAAGCGGCTGGCATCCCAAATCATAGGACCTAGTACACAGGACTGACCAAACCCGAGGCATAAGTCTAAGCTGTTGAAATTACTTAAGGCTGCAAATGTAATGTCAATGTTGCGACAAACTGAAACCACCAATCCTGAAATGATCAGCAGCAGTAATACCCCCATCACTTGAAAGAATAACTTCAAGTTAATGCGCATTCCCCATTTGAACAGGCCAAATCCGATCAGTACAGCTCCCAACAGACCGATAACAACCCCGCCTAGGCTAACGGCTAACGTTTGCGCCTGAGTAAAGAGAAACAAAACGGTTTCAAACCCCTCCCGCAGCACCGCAATACATACCAAACTAAAAATACTCACACCAGCCGCCTCACTGGTGATCGCTGTGTTCACAGTCTGATCAATGTTCGTTTTGAGGGACCTAGCCTGACGGGTCATCCATAGGAGCATCCAGCTCAGCATGATAATGGCAATACTGCCAAATAAAATACCTAATATTGGTTTGAAAAGAGTTTGAGCATTGGGCATGACATGCTGCAACTGTTGCAGACCCAGACCTAAAAATGACCCAATTAAAATACTGCCCATTACACCAGCAGCCACCCCACCTAGAGCCCATTGGTTTAGCTCCGACTTCTCTGCTTTATTTAAGCAAGCTAGAACGATGCCCACCACCAATGCGGCCTCCACCCCCTCTCGCAGGGTAACAATAGCTGTAGGTAAAGCAGATGCAATATTCATGGACATAAGGTGAGTGATGGTGTCTATTATGCCGTGTTGCTGCCCCAACTTATCCCAATCTAGATCGATCTCGACGCTTCTGATTACGCCAATCCAATTTCCTGAAGCCGTTGCTGTAGATATTGTCCGGCAGTTTGGATGGGAAACTTAGACTGACCCCCGGTGCGCTTTATGCAGTGGGGCAGCGGCGTGAGATCAAAGTCTGGCCGAGGATGCACAAAAAACGGTAGGGAAAATCGGCGCGTATTATAGAGATCGCCATTGACCACTCGGTGGGTAGTACTTTTAAACAAACCATTACTGAGGGCCTGCAGCATGTCCCCCGTATCAACAATAATCTGACCAGGCAATGTTTCAATAGCTAACCAGCTACCGTCTGTTTGCAGTAACTCCAGACCAGGACCTGTAGATTCGCACAGCAGGGTAATTAGATTAATATCCTCGTGGGGAGCAGCCCTGAGTCCTCTGGTTTGTCCAGACTTCGCTAAGGGGGGATAGTGCAGCACTCGCAGGATGCTTTTGCCCTGGGTCGCTTCCTCGTCAAAGGCATTTTCTGGCAAGTCTAGATATAGGGCACAAGCTCGGAGTATATAGACCGCACACCTTTCCAGCTGGGTGTACAGCTGTGACATGGCCCACTGAAACTGAGGAACTTCCTTGGGCCAAGGATTAGAAAAATCCTCTTCCCGGCCCACATGCCAAAACTCTTTTAGATCAGGGGCATCGCTATCTTTTGCATGCTCTTGCCCAAAGCGAGTAAACCCACGCTGCTGGTGAATTTCTGGCCGTTCGTAGTTCTGTTTAGTGGCTGCTGGCAAGGTGAAAAAATCAGTAGCGGCCCCATAAGCTGACTGAATCAAATGGGCGTCAATGCCATGATGCTCCAGGGCAAAGAATCCGACTGTTTCGAGAGCTTGCCCTAGCGTGTGGACAAAGTGTTGTTGCTGGCTGGAGGAGCCGTGGAGAAAGGTTTGTAGATTTAGAACCGGCAGAGAAGTAGAGGGCATGGGAAAGATCGTAGCTACGCATCACGACATCTCACCCTAGAAGTTAGATGCTGGGTCTCCAAAAGTATAGTATGCTCCTCCCTAGCTATTTAGGAGCATTTAGGAGTGGGTAGTCTACTCGCACGTCTCTTCTTTGGGTTGCTGTTTGTAGTTTTCGGACTCCTCAACTACTGGGGGAATGTCTCACATAATCCCGTTACGGGAGAACAGCAGCGCATTGCTCTGTCTCCGGAGCAAGAAATTGTTATAGGACAGCAGGGACGCCAGGAAGTGCTGGCCCAAATGGGGGGGCTTTATCCCAGCCCAGAGTTACAAAACTATATCGATCAGATTGGGCAGCAGGTTTTACAACAATCTCAGGCATCTGAATCTCCCTACCCATTTGAGTTTCATCTTATAGATGCGGCGGATACCATCAATGCCTTTGCCCTGCCTGGTGGGCAGATCTTTATCACAACGGGATTGCTAGAAGCGATAGATACCGAATCACAGCTGGCGGGTGTTTTAGGCCATGAGATTGGGCACGTCGTTGCTCGTCACGGCGCAGAGCATTTAGCCCGGCAGCAGCTGGGGGCAATGCTGGTCAATGCCGTTGGTGTGGCAGCTAGCGACGACCCGCAGAATGCGCGGCGGGCAGCGGTTATTGCTCAGACCGTAAACCAGCTGGTTGGCCTCAACTATGGTCGTGAAGATGAGCTAGAAAGCGATCGGCTAGGATTTGAATTTATGACCGCTGCGGATTATAACCCCGAGGGCATCGTTGAACTAATGCAAATCTTTGAAGCGGCTGAATCCCAAGGACGCCCACCAGAATTTCTCAGCACCCACCCTAACCCAGGAAATCGGATCGCTCGCCTGGAAGCAATTATTCAAGAAGCTTATCCCGATGGTATTCCAGCTCAGCTAACAGAAGGCGAGCTGGAATTTTCCCAAACAGTAGACCCAGAGCTATCTTAAGCCGGACTGAGCGGCGTCGAAGGCCTCTTTTCCATAACGTTGAAGGATATGGATGTCATCGATTTCCCTATCCTAATCTGGACCCAATCTAGACGCTATCATTAGCGCTATCTAGGTTTTCGAGTCCAGAATTCACCCATTAAAATCCAAGCTATCCCATGGATCTCACACTTTTGTATTGGATATTAGTTGCCATCATGCTTATCGGTGCAGTTGGCGAACTGATTCCAGGCATGCCCGGAGCCAGCATCATTCTTGCCTCTATTCTGATTTGGTCGGTAGCGACTCAGTTTGCTGGTATTGGTTGGCCCATCATCGCGGTGTTTGCCATTTTGATCCTGAGTGCTGCAGTTGAGTTTATTGCAGCCTATTGGGGGGCAAAGCAGTTTGGGGCTAGTAAGTGGGGACAGTTTGGTGCCATTGCTGGACTAGTGGTTGGTTTTTTGGGACTGTTGCCAGCACTGCCGTTTGGTGGACCTATTTTAGGGGTTTTGGTCGGTCCTTTTATCGGTGCGTTTATTGGAGAATATTTGTCTCGTCAACCGGTCGAGGGAGAGTCAAAGGTAGAAACGGCTCTCAGGGCTAGTGTTGGTACAGTTGTTGGTTCGGTGATTGGAAATTTAATCGATGGGTTACTGGCTATTTTGGCAGTCATTGTCTTCATCATCACAACCTGGCCGATTGTTTCGAGTTTGTAGCATAGGGTGATGCAACTGAAGCCCGCGAAAGAAGGCCCAGGTAAAGGATGCTCAGCGAGCAGCGGTACCTTGTTGGTTGTGCACGCCTGAGTGTGAATACTGCTGAGCAGTCCTTTTTGATGGGGATTGCGTTTAAGCTGATAGTAAGTTCACCCCTGCTTGCCTGTCTATGACCACTGCTCCCACCACAACTCCTTTGACTTGGTCCGAGTTAGAAGCCCTCGATACTTTTCAATTCGACCGGATTAATGGCCCCACCAATGCTCAGGCACGGCTGCGGCTGTTTGGCAAAACCGAAGCCGACGTACGGGTCACCCTGTATCGTGATAATCATGCCTGGTGTCCTTACTGCCAAAAAGTGTGGCTGTGGCTAGAGGAAAAGCAAATTCCGTACCGCATCGAAAAAGTAACGATGTTCTGCTACGGCACCAAAGAAGCCTGGTTCAAAAAAAAGGTACCCTCAGGCATGCTGCCAGCGCTGGAGTTAGATGGGCAGCTAATTACTGAAAGTGACGATATCTTAATCGCTCTAGAACAAGTATTTGGACCGCTGACGGTGAGTATGCAGGCTCCAAAGGCAATTCCCCTGCGACAGTTGGAGCGGCTGTTATTTCGGGCCTGGTGTAGCTGGCTTTGCCAGCCAGTGCGTTCTACCCGTCAGGAGCAGTTTAACCGCGAGCAGTTTGTTGCTGTTGTTGCCAAGGTGGAAGCGGCTTTAGCGGCCACACCCGGACCTTACTTCTTAGAAGAGTTTAGTGTAATCGATCTGGTATTTACACCCTATGTGGAGCGGATGAACGCCAGCTTGTTTTACTACAAGGGGTACTCCATGAGAGAAGAGAATCCTGGTTTTGCAGCCTGGTTTAATGCGATGGAAACGCGCCCCACTTATCGTGGTACCCAGAGTGATTTTCATACCCATGTGCATGATTTGCCACCGCAGATGGGCGGCTGTTGGGAGAATGGTGAACCCCAGGCTAGGACCAACCAACAACGGGTAGATCAGGGACCTTGGCTAGGGCTACCAGATGTAGGATACGAAGAACCTGAGACGTCTCGGATGGAGGCATTGCATCGGATGTTGAAGCATCGCAACAACATTGTGCGGGTAAACCCGACAGAAGATGCGGTGATTGATGAGGCGTTACGCTGTGCGCTAACTCAGCTGATAACGGGTGAGATTTGTGAGCCACCCCAGGGAAGTGATAGAGGTCTGCGCTATTTACGAGACCGGGTCAACGTCCCTCGCGATATGTCGATTTATGCGGGCAAACGGTTGCGAGCGGCGTTGGAAGAGACGGCAGCTCTTATTGGTGAGCAACAAGGGCCAGTGATTCCTGTGCGGAATCGGTATGATCAGAATCCGGTAGAGTTTGTGGCAGACCGGAGTTCCGATGATGAGAAGTCACTGCCGTTTGGGTTGAACTGGCTGAAACGGTAGGGTCTAGTCAATTTGCGTAGGCTGCATTAGCGTAACATTGTTGAGCGTAATGCACCTTATCAATGGGGATAGCTACTGACATTAGGAGAGTCTTGGTGTGGGTGGGTAGACTGAGATCTTGCATTTGGTGGGGCAGCGCTAACCCGCCCAGGGTTCAAAACCCTGGGCTAGCTGAAGGGTGTTCACTGGAAGGGACACGATCATCGGAGATGTGTGTTTAGGAATCGCTTCTACAACACTTAACAATGCTTTGATCGCTCCACCACTGACTTTCAGCGCCTCCATATCCAATTGTCCCTTTTAGCGGACAACCTTCAGTTAGCGCTGGAGTTTCAACCCAGCGCGGGCTTTAGCGACACAGCCAATTTTGGTGCAAGATATGGGTTGAGTGGACAGCCCTTGATTAGCATTGGGTTTTGACCCTAACGCGGACGGTAAAACTCTCTTTTATTCTTTTAATCTATCCGTACGCGTTTGGTCAGGATGGCCATGACTTCGTTGGCTCGTCCGGTGGGTAGGAGTTTGCTCCAGTCGTTGGGTTCGGCGTAGGTGAGGGTGTGGAGCCGGGTGATGGTGTTGCGCACAGGGGTGAGTTTGCCGAGCAGCAGGTGTCGTACGGTTTCGTACTGGTATTCGGGCAGGATGAGCGGCGAAATGTTGGGCGCGTTTGCGCCCTGTGTGGGGTCTTGAAACATGGTTCTGGTTTCCTTTTATGGGTTTAGCCCCCTTGGGGCTGTGGTTAGACAGCGACCCAGGGGGGTAAGGACCAGAACTCAAGCGTTAGCCACCCTACAAGTGATGCAATCTGGGGTGGCTAAGGTAAACTAACCCTACGCCTCCAGGCTGCTAGTACCAGCGTGGCAGGGGAGTCATCGGTTGGGTGGTGGTACACCCGCCGATGGCGCTAAGCAATTGAGTTCGGTAGGTCAGTGAATGACCATGGATGAAATCGTAGAACAGGTTTGTTGTTGGCGTCAAGATACGGTTTATTAAGGATCAAGAAATGTTGATGGGTGCTTGTTGAAATAAGGGTAGCCAATTTGCTTAGGGTGCATTGGCGTAAGGTTTGGGCGCGTAATGCGCCTTCTCAGTTGGTGTAGCTGCTGAAAACCTGCATATAGCTGTGGGTCATGAAGTTCAAGTATTTCTTTTGAAGACTGATGTTGGAGATCTAAGGCTAAAGTTGATACAACTGAGATGAAAACTCTCGGACTTGAGAAATGGCAAGGCGTCAGAAGCGCAACCGTAGAAAATCGTTTAAGCTTTTTGTCGGTATTGGCGCTTTCATCCTGGCATTTGGGTTTATTGTTTGGTGTGTATATAGTTTATTCCCAAATCTTTTTCCAGCTTGGTTTAAAGAGGTAGTACAGATTACCGGAGGGTTTGGGGCGCTGCTTGCGTTGTCAAGTGCTGCAGTTACTGTAATACTCCCTATCCGAGAACTAACGCGAGAACAAGAAGCTGCCGATGCCACTGGACTGGCAGATAGTAAACCGATTCGTAGAGTCAAATACGAGACCTTAACGGCTCGTCTAGGGAAAAGTGGTAAGATTCCCTGGATTGATCGGGGCGCTGCTAGCCCTGGCCTACTGCGAGAGCATGGACGAGTCGCTATCGTTGGGTGGATGAAATCGGGAAAAACCCGCGAAGCTGCAGAAATTATTCGTACAGCTATCGAAGATGGCACAATTGCCGCAGTTTATGAGCCTACATCTGCGCTGGAGCTGATCAAACAAGACTCGCTGGCTGAGTCGATTACTATCCAGGTAGATGATCGTGAAAGAACATTATTTTTTATCGATGAATTAGGACTGCGCCCTGAAGAAGAACGACTTGAACGACTATCTCAATGTTTGGACACAATTACAAACCTTCGTAGAGATACCTACTGCCTGATCACAGTTCAGCAAGAACGCTTAACAGATACTGTCAGGAATTGGCTAAGCGAACATAGCTTTTATCTGCTTGAATTAGGAGCCTTAGACATCAGCCAACGTCAGGCGTTAGTCAATACTTCCAAAGATATTTGGGAGTTTGATATCACATCTGATGCGGTGAATGCACTAGCCAATCTAACCGATGGTAGGCCATACAGTATCGTTTTTACCCTACAACAAGCTTCACAGGAGACTGAGCTGAGTAAGGCACTCGTTGAAAAACTCTTAAATCAAAGTGATGAAGAAGCTTGGGCAGAGCAACGGCGTAATGTTATTAGTCTGGAGCCTTTAGCCGAAGTTTTGCTAGAGAGCATTGCTACTTTTGTCTCGGCGGGAGTAACACCCCGTGCATCTAGTATCAAACAATATGCCTGTTATCAGTCAGGATACAAACGGCAACGGCAGAACGTTTTCAATCTTATAGAGAGAGCAGCCAAAAGGTGGATAACTTTTGATATTGTCGAGACAGAAGGTTTATTTACGATACCAGAACCGTTAGTATTGCCGCTTCTAAAAGAAAACGATACGGCTAAAGCGGAACTTAAAAGCTTTGTTACTCAGTATAAATCTGACTGGCTAAATACTCGTTTGATTAAAGCTATGGAAGCCTTAGATGGAGCTTTCAAAACAAATCTATGGAAAAGAAACTCAAGAAAACTGTCGAAAATAAATCTTCCAAAAAGATACTATAAGTTACGCAGACTTGTTATAGATTCTTCTGTATGGAAAAGAACGTTGGGTCATTTAATAGATCAATTTTTCTCTTGGCCTATCGATAGGATCCTGCTGCTAGCAGAATTAGGAGAGTATTCAAACAGGGAAAATTATTTACTTTATAACGCTCTTCTGGAAAAGGGATCATCTTTGATCAATCAAGAACGCTATAAAGACGCTATTGATTGTTGTAAAAAAGCTATGCTTCTTAGCTCAAATAATGCAAGAGCATATACTTATCGGGGACAAGCATATAGATGTCTTGAAAAGTGGGAAGAGGCAATTGCAGATCAAACCAGGGCCTTGGAGATAGACCCAAGCTATAGCTGGATCATCGCTCAGAGAGGCATTACCTATCGCATAATGAAACGGTATGAGGATGCGCTAAGTGACTTTAATCGAGCTATTGAGCTGGATGATAAATATGCTTGGGTGATTGTTGAAAGAGGCATTGCCTATCGTGTAATGAAACGATATGAGGATGCGCTAAGTGACTTTAATCAAGCTATTGAGCTAGATGGCAAATATACTTGGGCGTTCTTTAAAAGAGGCATTACCTATCGCATAATGAAACGATATGAGGATGCGCTAAGTGACTTTAATCGAGCCATTGAGCTAGATGCTAAATATGCTCGGGACATTGTTCAGAGAGGCATTACCTATCGCGTAATGAAACGATATGAGGATGCGCTAAATGACTTTAATCAAGCTATTGAGCTAGATGATAGATACGATTGGGCGATTGTTGAAAGAGGCATTACCTATCGTGAAATGGAACGATATGAGGATGCATTAAATGACTTTAATCGAGCCATTGAGCTAGAT
>JBCCHX010000073.1:0-35402 GCA_039028535.1 Cyanobacteria bacterium P01_B01_bin.77 | reverse complement strand
TGGAATTTCAATCCAGCGTGGGCTGACGCTTCCCCACCGGATGCAAAATCTAAGCTAACCTATCGTTGGGTTTTGTCCCCTAATCTATCTGCTGCCCCCGCGCTCTAAACTGATGGACCTTAACTTCTTACGCCAAAATAGGTCAGACCAGCCTCTAGGAGGCCGATATAAAATCGTAGAAAGTCTGGGAGCCGGTGGCTTTGGTCAAACATTCCGTGCCCAGGACCTGCACCTGCCAGGGCATCCTTTATGCGTGGTTAAGCAACTAAAGCCCCAGGTAGAAGACGCTGAGGGATTACAGGTTGCCCGGCGGCTATTCGATACAGAAGCCAAAGTCCTTTATCAGCTGGGCTCCTATCCGCAAATCCCCCTGTTGCTGGCCCACTTTGAGGACAATAAGGAATTCTATCTGGCCCAAGAACTGATTGAGGGGCATTCGCTAGCCGATGAGTTTGACATCACTCCGTGGGATATCCCCAAAGTAGTTAACTTTCTGCGGGATGTGCTAGAGACGCTGACCTTTGTCCATGGGAATCGGGTGATTCATCGGGACTTAAAACCTTCAAATTTGATTCGTAGAGACAAAGATAGTCGCATTGTTCTGATTGACTTTGGCGCTGTAAAACAGGCAGGAACTCAACCAGCCGGCTCAGGCATTGTTCACACCATTTCCATCGGCACCCATGGCTACATGCCCAGCGAGCAGCTGGCCGGTCAGCCTCAATTTAGCAGCGATGTCTATGCCGTTGGCATCATGGCGATTCAGGCGATTACGGGGCTATTACCCAAGCAGCTGATGCCCCATGAGCAAACTGGGGAAATTGACTGGCATCCCTACGCGCCAAAGCTGCATCCTGAGCTAAGGGATGTTTTAGACACCATGGTGCGCTACGACTTTCGGGCTCGCTACCCCTCTGCCAGAGAAGCTCTGAATGCTATGGCATCATTGCCGCAAGAGCTGGTCCAGCCTACGCCTGTACCTAGTCAGATTCCTTCATTAAAAACGGAACCGGCTCCCTCTGATCTGACAGGGATAACCGTAGCTGCCATGGGACAACCCGAGCCGTCTGTTGTAAAAGCTGCCAGCAGGCGTCCTAAGGCCACCGTCGTAGCTGCAGATACGGCACCACAAAAAACACGTTTGGTTCCCACCATTGTCATTGGTTTCCTGATTTTAGGAGTCGGTCTGTTGATCGGACGAGCCTGTACTTCAGCAGGAGTCCCTAACAACGCCGAAACAACGGTAGATGATACAGTAACAACAACGACCAGTCCACCTGAGCAGCCTGCTCTACCCGAAGAAACTAGCACCGAAACGATACCAACCAGCCCACCGGCTCTAACCGAGGAAACTAACGCCGAAACGATACCGACCAGTCTACCTGAGCAGCTTGAGCTATCTGAGGAAACTAGCACCGACACTATACCAACCAGTCCTGAACCATCTGAACCACCGGCTCTCCCTAATCCACCCGAGGAAGCTAGCACTGAACTGACACCAGCGACAGCCCAACTTGTTGTGGCTGACTTTTATAGCTATCTTTCCAGCCGATCTTGGGAAGCTGCCAGATCTCAAACTGGTGGAGCGTTAGCTCAGCAGTTTGATCCTGGTTTCTTTGAACAATTTGACCAAGTCTCTGTTGAGAACTTACAAGTAATAGAACAAACCCCAGAGAGAATCGAGTTCTTGGGCCAAAATACCTATGTTTATAGCGATGGCTCCATCCAAATAGAAGAACGAACGTTTACCGTACAGCCGGTTGATGGCCAGCCTCGCATCATAGAGTCAGAATTTAGAGGGGTAACACAATCTCGGTAGTCTCGGTAGCGATTGTCTTAGCTGGCTACTCTAGGAGGCGTAGGCAATCGCCTGAGATTCAAGTTGATAAGCAAGCGTAATTTGATCGGAAGCAACGCCTGACGCTATTAAATCTTGGACAATTCCGCATTCCATACGTCATATTCGATTAATACCCTATCGTCTTGTAGCGTAATGTAGGGATCAATTTGCAGGGCTTTTTGCGCCGTTTCACAATCCTGAGGTAGTCGCTACGCGCGGTTCTGTACTCATGAAGCCCAAGAAAATATTGCAGATACGGGTTCTCGCCTATCTGCTCAATCGTCTCTCGATCGCTGACTCCCAATTTCTCTTTGATAATCAACGCCCCCAGGGCCATCCGAAATCTCTTTGCTGGTGCTCCCATATCCTCCTAAACTGGCTGCATAGGTCGATTCAAGCTCCTCCCATGGGAGCATCTCGGCTAGTTTTACCCAACGGTTCTCCGACGATAACTTGCCCCCAAACGGCAGATAAAAATCTTTGAACGGATAGCTGGTCGGATGAAGATTGTCGGTACATTTCCCTGAGTAGGTGCAAGGGGTGTGTGCATTGTAGCCATTTTCCCTTGCGCTTAAGCACGTCGCAATAGATTGAAACCCTTGAAAACGCTGAGTGGCTGAGCTTTAACAGCAAACCCTAAATAGATAAATAGATCGCCACCACGGCCCATTAGCCGTCTTTACCTAAAACTTTTGCGCAGTTCTCTTACCAAAACTGTCGAAAATCTTCGTCAGCAGTGCTCAGCTGGCTCCAGACTACACCCTGCTGCCGAATTTTTTCGACTAGCCTGGCGCAGGCAGGCCGTTCGGTGGCGTAGTGGCCTGCATCAATGAGGATGAGGTTGAGATCGCGACCCTCCTGAAACTGATGGAACTTACAGTCAGACGTCAGATAGGCCTGAGCCCTGGTTTTTGCCACCGCCGACATAAAGCTCGCCCCAGAGCCGCCCAAAACCGCCACCCGCTCAATCATCTGTTGCAAATTTGCCGATGGAGAATGAATCAACTTGGGTGGATTTAGCTTGACCTGGATTAACGCCAATAGCTCCTCTAGCGATTGCAGCCTAGGCAAATCGCCCACGCGACCATAGCCTACCCCCTCTTGAGTGGGCACCACCGGCACAGAATTCTGTAGCAGCAGCAGCTGAGCCAGCACATCCGCCGTTCCATCAGCCACCTGGTCAAAATTGGTATGAGCACTATACACCCCAATTCCATAGGTAATCGCCAAACGCACCATATCGGCGACAGGCTCACCCACCGTCACCGATTTTAAGGGACTAAAAATTAGCGGATGATGTGCAAAGATCAGATTCACTGGGGAACCCTCCTCCTTAAGCCGAATCGCCTCGGCCATCACCGCTAGGGTAGGGGTCAAACACACCAGTACCCCGGCCGGTTGAGACGCTATACCAGGCTCAATCTGCCAGCCGCAGTTATCCCAAGATTCTTGCCACGCAGGCGGGGCCCAGGCTTCAACCCAGTTAATCAGTGCATCAACATTCATGGCGACTCCTTCTTCCCAAAGCGATTCAAATCCCGTTGTCGATGCTGCCTCGACCGATGCCACAAACGCATCGCCAGTCCCTCAGGCAGAGTCCACAGACAACAGCCCGGTAGAGTCTCCGACAAGCGATCAGACAGCTGCCCAGACACCCAGTTTAGGACAATCCTGGCTCTACGCTGGGGGTGTCCTCTTCGCTATATATGGCTTGTTTACCTCGATTGATCTGTTAAATATCGGGTTTCAATCCATCCTTGGTCCTCAGGTAGAAGGCCTGTTGACCCTGGCCTCCAACCCCTGGTTGGGCCTGCTATTGGGTATTTTGACCACAGCCCTGGTCCAATCATCCAGCATCGTAACCGCTCTCTTAGTTGCTCTAGTCGCGGGAGGGTTACCCATTACCACCGCTATTCCCATCGTCATGGGTGCCAACCTAGGCACTACTATTACCAATACTCTGGTCAGCCTAGGCTACCTTAGCACCGACGACGACTTTGAGCGAGGATTTGCAGCGGCTACGATCCATGACTGTTTTAACCTGTTAGCCTTGGTCATTTTCTTTCCACTAGAGCTGTTGTGGCATCCCTTGGAGCACCTTAGCCAGTGGTTGTTAAACCAAAACATGAATTTTGTCTTGGTGCCAGATAGTTTTGTCTCTCCCATAGACTGGCTAGTCCAGCCTACTCGCTGGCTCATCGCCTATGGGGTCAACCACCTATCCGGGCCATGGGATTCACTGCTGCTATTTAGCAGCAGCGTGGGGGGACTGATGCTCTCAGTCACCATGCTGGGTTGGCTACTAAAACGCTGGTTAAACGCCCCAGCTCAGACCGCGATTTACTGGGGCATTGGTCACGGCTCTAAGTTAGGGGGGCTGGCCGCAGGAGCTGCCACCACCGCCCTTTTGCAATCATCATCCATGACCACTAGTCTGGTGGTTCCCCTAGCAGGGGCGGGGTTGGTCACATTAGAGGATATCTACCCCTTTGTTCTCGGCGCTAATATAGGCACCTGTATCACAGCTCTGCTGGCCAGCCTCAGCCTTAGTAGCTCGGTTGCCCAACAGCTAGCCCTGGTACATTTAAGCTACAACCTGTTAGCCGTCGTGCTGATTTACGGTCTACCAGGTCTAAGGAGAATCCCCATAACAATGGTCCAAAAACTAGCAGCAACAACCCTACGCTTTCGCCTAATAGCTGTTGCCTATGTGGTTGGCTTATTCTTTGCAGTGCCGCTTCTAGCGCTGTGGCTCTCGTTTACATGGATGGCCTAACAGTAGGAAATAGAAGGTCCCATGCAAAAAATCACAGTTTGGTGCGCCCAGACTAGACTTCCTCTTCCCAACTCTCCACTGCTAGCAGATCGCTAATGGGGTCTTGCATAGAAAACTCGAACTCTTCTAGTTCATGTTTCCAGTGCTCCCAGTTATCTCTAAACAAAAATGCTATTTTCCACAATTTGTCAGTGGATTTAATAACATCAGACTCTACAAGGGACTTCACTTGACGCTGAAACTTAGCCATTGGATGTAACACCAATGGAGCAGCTGTTGTGGTTTTAGGCATAAACGAAAGGATTTAGTTGTTTGAAAGGCTTTGCCGTAACATCAAAAACTCAGGCACCTTAGTCTTTAAAAAAATAAGGGCGCAAACGCTACATTTCACAAGCGCTGAATTTTACAATGATAAAACATACCACACCAGTCTTCGTTTGACACTGCTTCTTATGAAGATTGAACCAAACGGAGGTATGAACGGTATCTGACAATAGACATCCTACTAAATATACAGATCAATAGGACACATTTACTGAATTTAAGCCTGAATTTAAGTCACATATTGCCAAAGCCATAGCGGCTGTCTAAGCTAATATGCGGCATATACCCCGAACAGTTCCCATGGCTGAGTCTGAAAACATATACCTTCCCAAAACCGACGAGTCCGATGACCTAAAGCGCATTCGTCATACGTTTTCCCATGTCATGGCAATGGCTGTACAGCGTCTGTTTCCTAAGGCTCAGGTCACCATTGGCCCCTGGACCGAGTACGGGTTTTACTACGATTTTGATAGTCCCGATCCTTTTTCTGACAAGGATCTAAAAACTATTAAAAAAGAGATGATTAAAATCATCAAAAAGGATTATCCGGTAGAACGAGAGGAAGTATCCCGCGAAGAGGCCAAAAAGCGGATTGAGGCTCTAGGGGAACCCTACAAGCTTGAGATTTTAGACCGCATCGAAGAACCGATTACGGTATATCACATCGCCGACCAGTGGTGGGATCTGTGTGCCGGTCCCCACGTGGAAAGCACTCGTAAATTACACCCCAAAGCCTTTGACCTAGAAAGTGTAGCCGGAGCCTACTGGCGCGGTGATGAAACCAAAGCTCAGCTGCAGCGCATCTATGGCACTGCCTGGGAGACTCCTGAACAGTTGCAAGAATATAAACGCCGCCGCGAAGAAGCCAAAAAACGGGATCATCGCAAACTGGGTAAGGAACTGGGTCTATTTTTATTCTCTGAAGATGTCGGCCCCGGTCTGCCCTTGTGGACGCCCAAAGGAACACTGCTCCGCTCCACGCTGGAGGATTTTCTTAAGCGTGAACAGGTCAAACGCGGCTATTTGCCGGTGGTCACACCCCATATAGCTAAGGTGGACCTGTTTAAAACTTCGGGCCATTGGCAAAAGTACAGTGAAGACATGTTTCCGATGATGGCGGAAACAGAAGCGGACAAGGCCAATGAAATGGGTTTTGTGATGAAACCTATGAACTGCCCCTTTCATATTCAAATCTACAAAGACGAGCTGCGCTCCTATAAAGAGCTACCCATGCGTCTAGCTGAATTTGGTACTGTTTATCGCTATGAGCAGTCCGGCGAGCTGGGGGGGCTCACTCGCGTACGCGGCTTTACCGTTGACGACGCCCACCTATTCGTCACTCCTGACCAGCTGGATGACGAATTTCTCAAAGTGGTCGATCTGATCTTGTCTGTCTTTAAAAGCTTACAGCTTGACAACTTCAAAGCCCGTCTGAGTTTTCGCGATCCCGACTCTGATAAATACATCGGTTCTGACGATGTCTGGGAAAAATCCCAAAATGCGATTCGTCGTGCTGTTGAGACCCTGGGCATGGAGCATTTCGAAGGTATCGGCGAAGCAGCCTTCTATGGCCCCAAGCTGGACTTTATTTTTACTGATGCCCTGGGTCGGGAATGGCAGCTGGGCACTACTCAGGTGGATTACAACCTGCCGGAACGCTTCAATCTGGAATACGTGGCTGATGACGGCACCCGCCAGCGTCCGGTGATGATCCATCGGGCTCCTTTTGGCTCACTGGAGCGCCTCATCGGTATTTTGATCGAAGAATATGCGGGGCTCTTTCCCCTTTGGCTAGCCCCAGAGCAGGTGCGACTGATGCCGGTTACTGCCGAGCAGCTACCGTTTGCTGAGCAGGTGGCGGAGCAGATGCTACAGCTGGGTGTGCGCGTTGTCGTTGACCGCAGTGGTGAGCGCCTGGGTAAGATGGTGCGCAATTCTGAGAAGGCTAAAATTCCCGTGATGGCGGTGATTGGTGCCAAAGAGGTCGAAGGTAATAGCCTAAGTATTCGCACCCGGCAGGAGGGGGACCTGGGTGCGATCGCAGTTCCCGACGTCATCACCCGACTCAAAGCCGCCCTAGATAGCCACGGATACTTCTAATCTGATGACAATGTCTCAAACCGCCCAAGTCACAGTCCCCGCAACCACCGCCAACATCGGTCCCGGCTTTGACTGCCTTGGCGCCGCTCTTACCCTCTACAACCACTTCACCTTCACCCCCGCTAATACCCCCAGCATCGCCATCACCGGCAACGAAGCCGATCGCCTCAGCGCTGGCAATGATAACCTGGTCTACCAAGCCTACGAAGCGTTTTATCACCACCTCAAGAAACCCGCCCCCCCAGCCCACATCGACATTGACCTGCACGTGCCCCTATCCCGTGGTCTTGGCAGCTCCTCCACCGCTATCGTCGGCGGCCTCGTAGGTGCCAACCTGTTAGCAGGCAAGCCCCTCAGCTTGAATGAAATTGCGGCCCTAGCGACGGATATCGAAGGCCACCCAGATAATGTCGTCCCGGCACTGCTAGGGGGCTGTCGGCTTGCTGTTCACAGCGAAAGCAATCAGCTTAACCTCTGCGCTATTCCCTGGCACGAGACCATCGTTCCAGTCGTCGCCATTCCAGACTTTGAACTCGCTACGGCCGATGCCCGTCGAGTTCTTCCTGATAGCTACAGCCGTGCCGATGCCATTTTTAATGCGGCTCATCTGGCTCTGCTCACCCAGGCCCTAGCCACCGGTAAAGGCGAATGGCTGAAAACAGCGCTGTGCGATCGCATCCATCAGCCCTACCGTAAAACCCTGATCCCCCACTACGACGATATCTACAACCAGGCTCTTGACGCCGGAGCCTGGGGGCTAGTCATCAGCGGCGCGGGGCCAACGCTGCTGGCCCTCACTAACCCAGAATCTATTGCTAGCGTTTGCAAAACTCTAGGCCACCCCTGGGACTCCGCCAATATTCCTTATTCAGTCCACACCCTAGCTATTGATATGCAGGGCACTAAAGCTCAGCTCAGCTGACATCGGCTCACCGAGCAATAGTGCAGTCTATAGCCAGCCATAAAATTATTTTCCTGCTATTTTATCCATATAGCTTTACATAAATGCGATTGATTACACTGATAGTCCTTACTTATGTGGAATTCATTGGCATCTTCCCAAGAGCTTTATATATAAGCAAGGTAAGAAAAACAAATGATTTTTACGCCTTTTGACCTTATCAAAAGTTAACTAAATTACATATACTGTGACTGGGCGTAGAGCAATAGGTATTTTTCCTCATTGCCGTCCGGTCAGTTAGCCTAGTGTTTTTTTGGTAGTCCCTTCACCTAGACCAACGGCCTCTCGGCAAACCACGCCTCTAATAACGAGTTGTACGCATGAGTTGGCATGATTGTTGAACACTTTCCGTGGCTAACAGCGCTAGTATTATTTCCCCTGCTAGCTGCTATTCCCATTCCCCTACTGCCAGATAGCGAGGGTAAAACGCTTCGTTGGTATACCCTTGGCGCTTGCTTGGCCGAACTTGGTCTCATCCTTTACACATTTGCAAACTATTACGATCTTAATCAAGCGGGTCTCCAGCTCGTTGATAACTACGCTTGGGTTCCTCAGATTGGCCTCAATTGGTCCCTAGCGGCGGACGGTTTGTCTATGCCGCTGGTGATTTTGAGCGGTCTAGTCACCACCCTGGCAGTGGTTGCTTCCTGGAATATCACCATGAAGCCTCGACTTTACTTTTCGCTGCTGCTACTGATGTACAGCGCTCAGGTCGGTGTTTTCTTGGCTCAAGACATGCTGATGTTCTTCATCATGTGGGAGCTGGAGCTGGTGCCGGTCTATTTGCTAATTTCTATCTGGGGCGGTCAAAGACGCCTCTATGCAGCCACTAAATTTATTCTTTACACCGCCATTGGCTCCATCTTTATTCTGCTGGCAGCCCTGGCTATGGCCTTTTATGGCGACAACCTCACTTTTAACTTTAGTGAGTTGGCGGCTAAGGACTATTCCTTACCCATGCAGTTGTTTACCTACGCTGGCTTTTTGATTGCCTTTGGTGTCAAGCTACCGGTCTTTCCATTTCATACCTGGCTACCCGATGCCCACAGTGAGGCACCGGCACCAGTTTCAATGATTTTGGCAGGTGTTCTGCTTAAGATGGCAGGCTACGGTCTGATTCGCATGAACATTGAGATGCTGCCCGATGCCCATGTTTATTTTGCGCCTATCCTGGCAATTCTTGGTGTCATCAATATTGTCTATGCATCCTTAGCTGCCTTTGGTCAGGACAACCTCAAGCGTCGAATGGCCTATTCGTCTGTAGCCCACATGGGGTTCGTCCTTCTAGGGTTGGCCGCCTTTACTACGTTAGGTTTGAGCGGTGCTCTGTTGCAGATGATCTCCCATGGTTTGATTGCAGCTGTATTGTTCTTCCTATCCGGTGTTGCCTATGAGCGCACCCACACTCTGGCAATGGAGAAAATGGGTGGTATGGGTAAAGCGATGCCCGTCACATTTGGCATGTTCACCGCTGGTGCCATGGCATCCTTAGCTCTACCTGGTATGAGTGGTTTTGTGGCTGAACTAGCTGTTTTCCTTGGCTTTTCCACCAGCGATGCCTACAGCATCTTCTTCAAAGCAGCGATCGTGATTCTGGCTGCTGTCGGTGTGATTCTGTCTCCCATTTATCTACTGTCGATGCTGCGCCGCATCTTCTTTGGTAATCCTGGAGAATTAGAAGTTCCTAACAATGCTTCCTGGGATCTCAAGCCCCGTGAAGCATTTGTAGCCATTTGTTTACTGATCCCCATCATTGGTATCGGTCTCTATCCCAAGCAGGCCACCCAAACCTACGATGTGAAAAGTACTGAGCTTGCTAACTTGGTTCAGAACATCCGTTTAGCGCAAGATGCGGATCACGGTTACTTCTATGCCCAGGTCCTCACAGCTCCTGAACTCCTAGCCAGTCGTCTCTCGACCACTAGCATTCGCTGAGAAACTGTTGAGAAAAGTTTTTGGGTTATCCGTTAACTTCTTTATCCCTTAGTCAGGGTTAATTGAGTCTTCCAATTTCCACTAAAGTCGCTGAGGTCCACGGTTCGACCTCAGCGACTTTAGTGTTTGGGGGGTATATCAGCCCTATGTCCCCCCCTGGGGCATTGAATCAACTAGAGTGAAAACGATTTACTGATTGGGGAAAATTTCTAACATGCATCTATGGTTGCCCTTACTGGGGAGTCTGCAGTCAGGTTGAAGTATTTGAGACGATGTTTGCAGGGGATATATCCTGTGATCGGTGGTCTTGGATTGGTGCTTTTATACTGTCCGTCTGGGTGGAGCCATGGCGCGATCTCAACTGTCACCCGTACCTTTGCTGTTGAGGCTCATTATTCATCAGGACAACCGATGGCCTCTGCCCAGGTTGTGGTCTATAGCCCTCAAAACCCCAACGAGCCTTGGAGCACCGGGCAAACAAACGAACAGGGAGAATTTGAATTTAGCCCAGATACGGATGGCAACTGGGAAGTCGTTGTGCGACAGGCAGGCCACGGCACTACGGTCAGTGTGCCAGTGGTGCCCCTGACCCAAGCCGCCCAAATAACTTCAGCCGACACATCTCAGCCATCTACATCTCTTGCGACGGCGATTGTATCCTCGTCCGAACCGCTATCTAACCCCCTACAGCGTTGGGCTAGTGCTGGCGCTGCTCTCTGGGGATTAGTGGGTACAGCTTTATTTTTTTCGCGAGGGAAACAATCTTAGTGCACATTCCAGATGGTTTTGTACCACCTCAGCTCTGCATTGTTGGCTATGGTCTTAGCGGATTCGTTACCTGGCAATGTATTCGACGGATCAATCGGCACTCCGACCCGGCTACTCAAATGCCTAAGGCCTCATTACTGGCAGCGGCCTTTTTTGTGGTCTCATCAATTCAGATTCCCCTACCGCCCGTCAGTTTACATCTCATCTTGAGCGGTCTGCTGGGTGCAGTGCTAGGCTATTACGCCTTTTTAGCAATTTTAATTGGCTTATTTTTTCAGGCCTTATTTTTAGGCCATGGCGGTTTTTCTACCCTGGGGTTGAACGCCATCATTATCGGAGTGCCGGCTCTAGTCAGTCATGGCATTTTTCAGCTGCACCACTGGCTGCCACCCTCCCTAAAACCGTCCGTCCGCTACGGCATCAGCGGTTTTTTGGCAGGAGCTGTCGGCATGCTCCTGGCAGTCACTATCTTTATCAGCCTGCTTATTTTTACGATACCGGTCGGATTCGATCTAGCGACTGAGCGGGCAGCCCTGCTCACTCTAGGGATTGCCCATGGACCACTGGTGATTGTTGAAGGAATTTTCACAGCGCTATTGGTGACATTCTTACAGCGTACGAAACCGGAACTGTTGACCGGACTCGCCCCCGTACTACAGACCGAACGATCACGGGCAACTAGTCCATCGGGGGAACAGCTATGCGATTGACCCTCGATACCTATGCTGGTCTACACTCCCCACTCCATCACTGGCAGCCCCGCGCCAAACTTGTGGGTCTAGGTCTATTGATGCTGGGATTTGCCACAGTGCAACAGGTCCAGCTGGTGCCCATTTGTTTGCTAGTGACAGCGGTGCTGTACTGCATTTCTGGGCTACCCTGGGCATTTTTGCGATCGCGCCTACGCTATCCCGGTTTGTTTCTTCTGGGTATGGTTATTGCGTTACCGCTACTGTCGGGTAGCACAGTGCTCTGGCAGTGGGGACCGCTGGCCATTCGCCAAGAGGGCCTACTGGCCATGGGGCTGATCGCCGGTCGATTTTTCTCCATTGTCACCGTTGGCATGGTGCTGCTGGGCACCACCCCCCTCCTTACCTTGGTGGAAACCCTGGTATCCCTCGGACTCCCCCCCATACTGGCAGAAATGGCACTGCTCGCCTATCGCTATCTATTCGACATAGCGGAGCAATTAGACCATCTCCAACAGGCAATGCGACTGCGGGGATTTCAACCCAGGGGTAATCGCCAAAGCTGGCAACAGCTCGCTGCCGTCACTGGCACCTTATTTGTACGTAGCTATGAACAATCAGAGCGAGTTTACAAAGCGATGCGACTGCGAGGCTACGGCCACAGTCGTAGCCGTATATCTCAGATTAGGGGCTGGGGTCATCTCAGCGATCTGGCAGCCGTCGGATTATGCGCTACCATTTCCCTAAGTTTGCTCGGGTTACAGATTTGGCAAACAGTGCCCGGATTTTGAACCAACGTTGAGTTCTTCGGTTTGATGAGTCCTCCCAGGCAGAAGTCAATCGCGCTTTAAACATCTTTTCCTGGTCAGCTATTTTTTAACTCAACCTGCGGCACAGTTTTATTGCTCTTATATCAATACTGAAACCTTCAGTTTTTCCCATAATTTAACATTCGCAGTCAAAGCCTAAACTAAATCTCCTTTAAACTTGTTTCCCTTGCTCTTTGAGTAGCATCTATGACATCTCTATTGCCCAAGAAAACAATTGCTGCCACCCCACATACAAAAGTGGCGGCAGTTGCCATTGACCATCTTTGCTTTTCCTATCCTGATCGGCGGCAGGTACTCGACAATATTTCTTTGCGCATCGCTCCAGGTGAACGGGTAGGCATTATCGGACACAATGGCTGCGGCAAAACCACATTGTTTATGACCCTGTGTGGAGCACTCACGCCGACCAATGGCACTGTTCGCCTTATGGATCAGCCGGTGGTGACCGATGGATTTAATCCTCAAATTGGACTGTTGTTTCAAAATCCTAATAATCAGCTGTTTTCTACCTCAGTGCGAGAAGACATTCGGTTTGGTCCTGCCAATATGGGATTATCTCCTCAACAGGTGGAGCAGCGGGTGGAGGCGGCCATTGACCTGACGCAGCTACAATCCCTGGCTGAGCGCCCCCCCCATCATCTATCCGGTGGAGAGAAACAAATGGTAGCCATTGCTGGACTACTGGCCATGAATCCTCAGATTGTGCTCTATGACGAGCCCACCGCCAGTCTGGATATTCGCAGTCGACGGCGGTTAATCACCTTTATGAAAGGACTGCAGCAGACCATGGTAATTGCCTCCCATGATTTGGAGTTTTTGCTAGAGGTTTGCGATCGCACCTTAATCATGTATCAGGGTCAGATTGTTGCCGATGGCCATCCTCGAGAGATTATGGGAGACGATACTATCATGCATGCCTATGACTTAGAAAAACCTCACTCGCTGATTCCCCACACTATTAATCACCATAAATAGGCTCCTGTGGATACATATCTAGGAGATTGGAGTGGAAAATAGCTCCACGCACTACATTGGTCCTTACTCTAAATCTCTCTCCCAAGCTTGGGAGAAGGGGCTGGGGATGAGGGCCCGCGAACAGTGATGCCAGTCTCCGGCTTATGTATAAACAGAAGTTCTCTAGGGGAGAAAAGGCTGAGAAAGAAGGACAATAAAAGCAGCTGTTTGTATCAGCCAGGGTGGCTCACTTGCCCATCATGCTTACTTTCTGCCGCAAACGTTTCTTCAAAAAAAACAGCTGTTTTCTCCAACTCGTCTCCCCCCTTAAGCCGGTAGAAGGCAATGGTTCGAATCAATGCCTCGTCTCGTTGAATGACCCGTACAGCCCGTGAAGCTCCCTTTTCTCCCTTATGGGGATTATCAATCCACAGAGCATCGCTCAGGCCTAACGCCGCTACTAATGGTGTCGCTGATTCTGTCTTTAGTCGTTCTGCCACTGCCGCTGGGAGATCGGCCAGAGCCTCAGCTTCCGTTAGCTGTTGAGCCTGAGTCAGCAACGTTTGCACTCTTTCTTGATTTACAGCCATCTGCCCAGGTTCCTTTTCTTAAAACTTTACACTCCAGTTGCAACTCTAGGGTATCTCCGCAACGTCACTTAGTTAATGAGCATGACTTTTACCGATTCTAGACGTTCATCATGATATTTCCGAAAATTTACTCAGAGCAACACTATGCGTCAGCGGTAACCGCTGCTGTTGCCGATCTTCTACAAAGTTATCGTGGCTATCAGATTGACATCATGCGGCAGTTGCCCAATTTTGAACGCGATACCCGCGCCTATGAGCTATGGATTACAGCCTGGGACAGAAATGAAGATCGCTATGAGTTTATCTACGAATTACAAATCGGTGTGGTCAAAGGGGAGCTAATTATCCTGTCTTGGATGCCGCTGTAGACACTTTAAAAATAAAAACCCCTAAGGCTGACGGACCCCAGGGGAAAATGGAAATTACTAAACTAGCGCGGTAAGAGCAGCTGCTGATTTAGAGGATGATAGTAAACTGGATTGGTTAATCTTGATTTAAGTACCCAAGAGTTAAGCCGCACCACAAATCAGCAACGCCCAGTAAAATACAGCCAGATAGGCTAGCGTATTTAAGTAGAGCGACAGTCGGTCTACGCTTTACGGGAGTAATACTCAACTACGAGCAGCTCGTTGATGTTGAGGGCTATCCATTCACGTTCGATGATGCCATTCACCTTGGCTTCGAGTTTGGCTTTATCAAACTCTAGGTGGGTGGGGATATTAGCCAGACCCGGAAATTCTAGGTTGGCTTCCACCAGCTTCTTGGACGCATCTTTAGGACGAACGCCGATAACATCACCGGGACGACACTGATAGCTAGGAATGCTAACAACGCGACCGTTGACAGTAATGTGACCATGGTTAACAACTTGGCGAGCAGCGGGGATTGTAGGCCCCATGCCCAGACGAAAAATGGTGTTATCCAAGCGCATTTCTAGCTGCTGCAGAATAACCTGCCCAGTAGACGCCGAGGCACGACGTGCTTTTTTCACATAGCGCAACAGCTGACGCTCGGTGACACCATAGTTGTAACGAAGCTTTTGCTTCTCTTCTAGACGAATACAATATTCGGATTTTTTCTTGCGCCCCTGGCCATGCTGACCAGGTGGGTAAGCCTTACGGGCAACTTTCCGGGTAAGACCGGGCAGTTCACCCAAGCGGCGAGTAATGCGAAGGCGAGGACCTCTATATCGCGCCATGTAGCGTTTAGCTCCTTTGTAGGAATATTCCAGTCCCCAATTATAGGGGAAGGGGTGACTCAACGCCACAGAAATTTTGATTGGCTATTGCAAAAATCTTGCACATTGGGTGCGAAAATCGTCTCCCCGTGCTTCAAAGTTGGCATATTGATCAAAGCTGGCGCAGGCGGGAGAAAGCAGAACAACTTTTGCTTTTAGCCCCAGGGCAATTTCTTGGCTGCGCTTAACCGCATTCTCCATGGTATCGACAGCTTCAAAGCGGCCATAGCCAACGTCAATTAGGCGCTGGCTAAACTTGGGGGCTGCATCGCCAATCAGCAGCACCTGGACGGTTTTTTCTTTGATGCGCTCTAGCCAGACAGTGTCATCTCCTTCTTTGTCAGCGCCCCCGGCAATTAAGATTACGGGACCCTCAACAGAGTTGAGGCCAACTTCTGCAGCATCGTAGTTGGTAGCTTTACTGTCGTTGATAAAATCAATGCCTTCCCAGGTAGTGATGTGCTCAAGCCGATGGGCCACTCCCGAAAAGTTCTCAATGGCAGTGGCAATGGCCTCGTTAGGAATACCGGCTAATTTAGCGGCGGCAACAGCCATCAAAAGATTTTGAAGATTGTGCCGACCAACCATTTTGAGGCTACTGGCCATCAGCACCTGCTCGTCCTGGTGAACCACCCAACCATGGTGATCAATATAGGTGCTAGGGACAAGTGGACTGATGGCATTGGGGCCATCAATGCTGGTCCAGTAGCTGTGCTCCCATTTATCTGCCAGTGTTTTGCGCAGGTAAGGGTCATCACCGTTGAGAATACGCTTTTCACTCCGCTCTAGCAGGGCAGATTTAATGGCGTAGTAATTTTCAATGGTTTTGTGACGGCTGAGATGGTCGGGGGTAAAGGTGGTCCAAATGCCGATTTTAGGTTTGGGACCGATGGCAGCTTCGATTTGATAGCTGCTGAGTTCGGCAATCACCCAATCGGGCTCCGGGTCTAGGGCTACCTGGCAGGCGGCGTAACCAATGTTGCCACAGGCGGGGGCACTGAGGTCAGCGGCCTTAAAGATAGCAGCAACTAGCTCGGTGGTGGTGGTTTTACCATTGGTGCCGGTAATACCCAGCCAGGGGAGATGGCTGAGGGCACGCCAGGCTAGTTCCATCTCGCCAATGGTACAGATGTCGTTTTCTCTAGCGGTAACTAAGCCTGGTAAGTCCCACGGAACACCGGGGCTAGCCACGACCAAATCCATGGGGTCGTCAGCAGAAAAGGTGTGTCCGAGTTGGACGTCAATGTCTTCGCTAGCCAGGGTCTGTTGTTGTGCTAGCTGGCGTTCGCCGTTGTTGCGATCGCTAATCACCACCTGCCAGCCTTGTTTTTTAAGCAACCGGGCAGCGGCTACCCCAGATAGTCCCAAGCCAATTACATAGGCGGTGGGCTGCGACTCAGGCTGATCTAGTTTGGCTGCTTCCATGGTGAATTCCCCGTACAACATCTGTCAGGTTGGTGAAGACGATAGATAGTCCCAAGCGTATTAACAAACAAAGCGCGCCTGACAAGCAACCAGCGCATGATTGCTATGACCCCAAATGAGTAAATGTAGCAGATTTATTGAGGGAGTAGGGAGGCAATTAACCTTTAACAATTGCCCCAAAGTCCGCCAGCACCCGCGCATGGTTGCGTAACAGACCCAGTAGATTGAGGCGGTTCTGCCGAATAGTGGCATCGTCGTCCATCACCATGACACTGTTGTCCCCATCAAAAAACTCCGCCACGATGGGGGCCGCCTGCTTAAGGCCATCAATCAGCTTTTGGTAGTCGCGCTCAGCCTGGGCCGCCTGGGTTTGAGGCACTAACTGCTGCAGGCTTTTGTGGAAATCCGTTTCGGCCGGGGATTGAAATAAAGCAGTATCAACGATTTCAGCGGGGTCTAGACTGGCGGTGCCCAGGTCGCCCTTGATGGCCAGCTTAGAGGCACGGTTGACGGTTTCGTAGACGCTAGCCAAGGTACCGTTGGTACGAATCTGCTGGAGAAAGTGGGCGCGATCGCGAGCGTCGAGCAAGTTGCTTAGCACGCGATCGCGATAGTCGGGGTCGTCTTCGCCTACGACAGCATTGATCAAGTCGTAGTCAATAGTTTCGTCATCCTGGAGCAGGGTACGCACCCGTTGCTCAAAGAACGATTCGAGATCCTGCTGGAGTTCAGCAGCGTTGACACCGTCACGCTCAGCCGCAAAGGTAGTGATAATCTCCTTAAGCAGCACCGTTAGGTTAAGGTCCAAACCGCCCGCCCAAATGATGCTGACAATGGCGTTGGCAGCCCGGCGCAGAGCAAACGGGTCAGAGGAACCGGTGGGTTTCATCCCCAGGCTAAAGATACTCACCAGGGTATCGAGGCGGTCGGCCAGACCTACCACCTGTCCGGTGAGGGTTTCGGGCAAACGGTCTCCCGCCCCCTTGGGCAAGTAGTGTTCAGCAATGGCAGTGGCGACGGCCTCCGGCTCCTGGCTGTGGCGGGCGTATTTTTCGCCCATGATGCCCTGCAGCTCTGGAAACTCGCCCACCATCTGGGTGACGAGGTCGGCTTTGCACAGCAGCGCAGCGCGATTAGCCAGGTCAGTTTGGGTGCTGTCTAGATCAAGCTGGGTGGCGATCGCACCCGCCACCGTCACAATCCGGTCCACCTTTTGGCGCACAGACCCCAGCCGTTCTTCAAAGGTAACCATTTCCAGCTTGGGCAGATAGTCCGCCAGCGGCTGGGTGCGGTCCGCATTAAAAAAGAACATGCCGTCTGCCAGGCGGGCACGGATTACCCGACCATTACCCTCGGCAATGATGTCCGACTTGGCCGGGTCACCGTTGGAAATGGTAATAAAGCTAGGCAGCAGGCTATCGCCCGACCTAAGTGGAAAGTAGCGCTGGTGGCTTTCCATTTCAGTAATGGCCACTTCTGACGGCAGTTCTAGAAACTCTTCGTCATACTTCCCCACGACGGCAGTGGGCCATTCCACCAGGTTGATCACCTCGTCCAACAGCTCCGGGTTAACGATGGCCTCACCCTTAGCAGATTTAGCCGCTTTGTCCACCTGGGTCACAATTTTCTGACGACGTTCCTCTGGGTCAACATCAATATAGATAGACTTCATCGCCTCGACATAGCCGGTGGCCTGCTTGAGGGTAAGGGGTTCGGGGTGGAGAACGCGGTGGCCTTGGGTGATGCGATCGCTAACACACACTTCCGATCCATTGGTCAGCGTAATCGGCAACACCTGGTCATCCATCAGCGTCACCAGCCAGCGTACCGGGCGGGGAAACCTGATGTCGCCATCCCCCCAGCGCATAAACCGTTTACCTTCGAGACCCAAAATCCACTGGGGTATCAGCTCAGTTAAAATCTCAGTCGCATCCCGTCCCGCAACTTTCTGCGTAACAAAGACAAACGCACCCTTCTTTGTTTTTCGAATTTCAAAATCATCCACACTCACCCCACGGGAGCGAGCAAACCCTTCCGCCGCTTTAGTCGGCTTACCATCCTTAAACGCCGCCTTCACCGACGGCCCTTTGGCCTCTTCCTCCCGGTCCGGCTGCCGCCCGGGAATACCGTTGAGCACCAGCGCCAGACGGCGCGGTGTGCCATAGAACTCAATACTTTCTGGACTCAGCAGCTGCTCGTCTAGCTCCGCTGGAATCTTGGCTTTCCATTGGTTCAGAGCATCGCCAACAAAGCTGGCTGGTAGGTCTTCGGTACCGACTTCGAGTAAGAAGGTCGCCATGGGTGCGCTAAAAGGGTTGAGTCAAAAACCCTAGTATTATGGCAGGAATACGGTGACTTCGGCTGTTTGCAATTATGTAGGGGATCGATCGTAGGCGGCTTTGTATGCTGCATTGCCCCTCATCCCCCGGCCCCTTCTCCCCGAGGGAGAAGGGGCGTTGGACTCGAAGTCCTTCTTTGCCGAGCAGAAAAGGGAACTAGCCTCAAAGTCCTTCCCCCCGAGGGAGATGGATAGCGGTCGTCAAGTAACAGATTATTGACTTATAAAGAGAGAACTTAGAGCTGCATCTGGTGGGGAAGCACCAAACCGCCCAGGATTCAAAACCCAGGGCTACCGAAGGGTGTCCACTAAAAGGGACATCATCATCGCAGATATGCTGAGGGTTCGTTTCCATAACTGTTACCTAGGCTGCAATCGATCCACGACCGACCACTAACGCTGCCATACCAAATTGTCCCTTCAGTGGACAAATCTCAGTTAGCGCTGGCGTTTCAACCCAGCGTGGGCTTCAGCTCTCAATCACTCTCAATCAGGAAACTTATCCGAACACAGCTCTCCACCCACGCCCCAGTTTTCCTTTTTCACATCCTCAATCACCACATAAATAGACGCCTCGCTACAGCCAGCAATACGAGCCGTCTCACGGGTGAGTACATCCACTAGCTCTCGTTTTTGTTCAATAGTTCTACCAGGCAAAATCTCAACACGAATAATAGGCATAGTGTTTTCATCTAAATTCACAATAAGCCCCGAGCGGAGCCGTTGGTATAGCCTCTCCGGAGGGGATGGGGCATATTGCAGATTATTAATCCCTTTGCCAGCTTTTACCATCTATGTGCCCAGCTAGATACAAAAAAGCTGACTTCTAACGAGCTAAAAATGGTTACCAGCCGTGTTAGAGAATCGAAACTGGCCGGATTGTTTGGTACAGCATTAATAGGAACAGCTATAGCAGGTTGGTTTAGATGAAACTGAATCAAAGAAGCTGAGTGAGCAAATAAGTTGGGGGACTCCTCGGTATCTGTATCAGATGATTGCGGAGGCAAGGGAGAGGATAGAATCGCTGGTGGAGTTTTATCGTACAGGTGGCCAGCAAGAATAAGATCGCTGATGTTTATTTAAAGAGTAAAATTGCGCCACTTCCTACAGAACAGGTCTTTGATGAGAGCGATCCGCTAATTACATTGTAGTGCCCCCCAAATAATGCCGTTGGATAAAGCTGGTAGCTCGATCATCTCAGAGCGCATTGACCTGATGGAGCAGTCCCATGAACTGTTTCTCACCATTGAGATTCGGCATATCACCACAGACCATAAGTTTGTTAGAAGCCCCTGGTTGTCCTACTTAACTTCTGGCTCTGGGAGGCAAACTGAAAACATCCTTTCGGGATCGTATTCGTGACTTTGAGTTCTCTGCAATGGCCATTGATTACACATTCAAAATACGAGTGGCTTTTGTTCATCTCAAGCCGGGGGATAATCACATCCTGACCCAACGACAAAGTGTTAATGCCCTATTGGATGTCATGTAAGAGCTAAAGCGACAAAGAAATCGCTAAAGCGACATCAATACGTTAACGACGACAAATAAACTGTTATTCGACATCAAAAGCCAACGGCGGGATTTGAACCCGCGACCGCTCGATTACGAATCGAGTGCTCTACCACTGAGCCACGTTGGCATGATTGGACGCCTAGTATAGCAGCAGAGGCTATCGAGATGGGCCATAGTTTGAAAAAATGGTAACAGTCCTTCTATCAACGGCCTCATGGCAAACAAATCTAAACCTAAGGCAAACGATCGTACTCCCACCAAGCCTCCGGGTATGAGTCAGGAGCGATTTGAGCGCCTTGTTAAGGAAACGCAATCTCCCTTTAAGGGCTTTCGTAAGGTGATCTATGGAGCCGTGGGTATTTCTGGACTACTGGGGGCATTTGTGTTTTTTACGCAACTGCTTGCGGGTAGAGATGTAAAAACAGCGTTGCCTAATTTGGCGGTACAGATGGCAGTGATTGGTATTGCTGTGATTCTGTTTTGGCTGGAGGGTCGCGGAGAGGGTGACGCATGATGGCAAACCAGCGGTGGTGCTGGTTCATGGTCTATGGAATACGGTTAATATTTTTGAACGGCTGCAGCTGTACCTGGAAAGGCAAGGGTGGGATGTGCATGCGGTCAGTCTGCTCCCTAACAATGGGGATATTGGTATAGACCAGCAGGCAGACCAGCTTGAGCGATTTGTTGAGCTGTCTTTGGGAAGTCAGCGATCATTTTATCTGGTGGGCTTTAGTATGGGCGGGTTGGTCAGTCGCTACTACCTACAGCGTTTGGGGGGACAGCGACGAGTGCAGCGCTTTATTGGGGTGGCTGTGCCCCATTATGGGTCGGCGCTGGCCTGGTTTCGGTGGAATATTGGTGGTACGCAGATGCGTCCAGGCAGTTCGTTTTTGGCGGATTTGAATCGAGATATGGAGCGACTGTTAGTGTGCCGACCGTTATCGCTGTGGACGCCCTACGATTTGCTGGTGTTACCTGCCCGTCATTGTTGTTTGCCCATCGGTGAAAACCAGTGTTTGCCGGTAAAAAGTCACGATGGGATGTTGCGAGACGAGCGTAGCCTGAGGGCGATCGCAACTGCGCTAAAGAACTAAACCATTGCCTCGCCTACCTGGGCATGTCTGCTCTGGCCAAAGATAGCGCTGGGGTAACAGTAGTATTTGAATTCCAACAGATTATGAAAGGGATCTTCTAGAAAAAATGTACGGTGCTCCAGGGGCGTTCCTTTGAAGCGGCGTTTTGGTGTCTGGTAAAAGCTAAGACTGTGGGTCTGGGCACGCTCTGCTAGGGCTTCCCAGTCAGCTTCAGTGTCAAAGACCAGGCCAAAGTGACGCGGATAGATGCTGTTTTGTGCGGGTAACGACTCGCGGGTGACGTGGGCAACTAGCTGATGTCCTTGGAAGTTCATAATCAGCGCACTGGGTGATTCTCGACCAGGTTGGCACCCTAAACCATCGATATAAAAGCGTTTGGTGTCGGCAATGTTGCTAACGGGAAAGGCTAGGTGAAAAAGAGCTGTCATGGTTGTAGAGCATTGGGTAAGCTGAGGCTACTTTATTATCTATATGTTTGTTTTCTCAATCTGGGTTACCCGCCAGCTAAGTTTAAAGTTCATCCAGAAGTTCCAGGCGGTGACTAGTACGATCGCAATCAGATTAGCCAAATACCGATGCCGCTGATTCAAGACCAGATTAAACATCAGATTTAGCAGCAGTACATTGAGCACCAGCCCCGATAGACATACCGCATTAAACTTCAAAAATCGCTTGAGCCGAGCTGCCATACCTTGCTGTGACTTAGCAATGTCACCAAAGGTCCAGGCATCATTCCACAGAAAATTATTAAGAATCGCCACTTCCCCCGCCAAAATTTTGCTGCGGGTCAGCCCCCAGGCCAGAGTGCTGGGGTCACTCAGTAAATAGAGCACCGCCATATCCACAAACACACCGCTCAGACCCACGACACCAAACCGTAAAAACCGACCCAGGGGAAACTTTTGGCGTATGCGCTCAATATCGCCGTGGAACCGCAGTCGCATCAAATGTCCTAAGTATTCGATGTACTGTTTCCAGGTCACTTTGCTTTCTCCAATTTCTCGCTCCTGGAAAACATAGCCCACCTCAGTAATAGCCCCCACCTGCCCACGACCAATCACCTCTAGTAAGATTTTGTATCCCAGAGGGTTTAATATTGGCCCGGCAATGGCGCTGCGCCGCACCATAAAGTAGCCACTCATGGGGTCGCTCACCCGACCTACTACATTGGGCAAAATTAGCAGTCCTAGCATCTGCGCCCCCCGCGATAAAAACCGCCGCAGAAGACTCCAGTCGCTGACACCGCCACCGTCTATGTGACGGCTGGCCACCACCAGATCGGCGTCGGCTATCTGATGGACCATGTGCCCTAAGGTTTCGGGGGGATGTTGCAAATCCGCATCGATGACGCCCAAAATCTCACCGCTAGACACTTGCCAACCGCGAATTACGGCCGAGGATAATCCCCGCTCCTGCTGCCGTCGCATGACCTGTAGTTGAGGATAGACAGTGGTGAGCTGCTGGGCCACGTCCCAGGTGCCATCGGGGCTATTGTCATCGACCAAAATTAATTCGTACTGATCTGGCAATAGGGAATCCAACAGGGCTGAGAGCTGAGAGACCAGTTTGCCAATATTTTTACTTTCGTTGTAGGTGGGAATTACCAAAGAAAGCGCCAGACAGTGGGTACGTGAAATTTGGAGAGGGCCTTGGGGGGACCGCACCATCTGGGACGTATGAATCATAGATGCGCTGAGCTGCAGATTCTCCGACTGAGGAGCATGGGGAAAATCCTAACACAGCCTTATTTCTATGCCTGGGGGCCAGCTGAACTGGTTTGGATGGCTCCGCGATAAAATGGATACTGGCCAAAGGTACCCAGGGATTCAAAGGATACGCGGATGCGGGTGTTGCCACCATTACCATCGGGCATTTGGAACCTCAGGGCGCCCTGCTCTGGGGCGGGACAAGGTTTCTCAGGATTGCAAATATATAAAAATGAAGGCTCATTCTGGCTGATTAGAGCCGCTGCTAACCGTTCTATCGCGTCATTGGTTTCTGTGCGAAAAAAGGTTTTGAGTTGCACGCTGGGCCAGAGCTGCTGGGCGACGTGCTGATGGGGCATAGCAACCCAACGTTCATCGTAGTTAGCTAGGGCTGTAATGGCGGGGGCAATGGGGGCATAGTTGCTGGGTAGGGATGCAGAGTTTGTCAGCGGATCTCGGTAGACCAGCAGCCCACCATTGATAATGTTGGCGTAAAAGCCCACCACACAGACCAGGGAGATCGCAGCTAACGCGTACTGCCGCTTTTGCTTAAATCGCCAGAGATTCTGTAGACCAGCAGCTACCACCAGTCCTACCATAGGAACCAAAATTAGATAAAATCTGGGTCCCCACTGTTGAGTGCTCACCGCTGAGGAGGCAATGAGCGGCACTGCGATCGCAAATAGTCCTCCCACCAGACCTAGCATAATTCCGAGCCGGCGCGCCCGCCCCCGCAGCCACCACGGTAACCCCAACCCTAGCAAAACAGCCGGGAAATATCGCAGCAACGAGACCACCATTTGACCGTAGTTGTTGCCGATTTGGCCCACCCGCTGTCCCCAAGACAAAGATGACTCAGTCCCCAGCTGAATCGCTCGAATCCCCACGAGATGCCCATAGAACACCCAATTCGTCCCAAATAGCCCCAATACCGTTGCTACCATTGCACCCGCAAAAGCGATCACCACCGTGCGGGACAACCCCCGAGGAATCTGCACTCGCAGCCATCCCGGTAGCCGCTTGGGTGGCGCTAAACTGAGGCCGATCATCGTCCCCAAAATCGCTACCAAGCAAGAAAATTCTGGTCGAAACCACACCGACAGGCCCACACACACACCATTGACCATGGCTTCATTCAGACTGATGCGCTCACTTGAGTTTTTAGACAAGCTATGGAGCATTAACCCCGACAGCCCCCAAAATGCTAACGCTACCGCCAGGGTGTGCTCCCAATACATAGCACCATAAAGGGTTAGTGGCGATGCCAAAATTATCAGGCCAAGGCTCAGGGCCGTGATTCGCGATCGCAGCCGCCAGACTTGACACACATGCCAGAACCGCCCCCAAATCACCCAAAGAGAGACTAGCGGCACCACATATAGGCCGGAGTAACCCATCAGCGCATAAAACGGAGCCGTGAGTGCCGAAAATGTAAATGGAAAAGTAATAAAGTAATTTCCCTGTTGTTCATAGGCATAGGGTGGCGCAAATGGGTACAATCCCTGTCGCCACAGGGTTAACACCCATGGCGGACGAGGAATATCCAGGGCTATTTGCCACTGCCCAGTACTTAGCTGTTGGGTCAATAGGGCCTTTAAGCCCGCATCCGTACTAAAAAAGACACCATTGCGACTATAAATCTGCAGCTTTAGACTCAGACCTACTCCCAGTATCAGCACCAACCCCGGCAAAATCCAGGACAGCCATTTCTTTGACTTCCACATATTTAATAATTTATTTATAAGATTAAAATAGCCGTCACTGATTTCAGGGATGCTCCGATCGCCACAAGCGAGATACACGACCTGATGCATATGGCTAGCTAGTTATATTTTCTAAGATCAGGAACCCGTCTCCGTACAGAGTAGCCACTGACGGTAACAAGCTTTAAAAATAAACGGTGTTTTATATAGCCCAGGTCACATTAGACTAAAACCCATGGGGGCAAAGGTGGCAGTTTGCAAGGTGGGTTAAAAACCTTAAATACAAAAATTACAGCGTCCCATGGACAGATCAAACAGGTGCAGGTTATATTCCTTGGACAACGCCTCAAATACATGCAGACCGCGCACACTGTTGCCATTGTCATCAATGGGAGGAGAAAACGTCGCAATCCCCGCTTTTCCTGGAATCACCGCCAGAATTCCCCCGGATACGCCGCTTTTAGCCGGTACCCCCACCCGGTAGGCCCATTCCCCCGCTCGGTTGTACATACCGCAGGTATACATAACGCTGAGTAAATCCCGCACATAGTTCTCACTGATCGCCTGGATTTGGGTCATGGGATTTTTGCCATGGTTAGCTAAGGTAGCGGCCATGGTGGCTAAGTCGCAGCAGGTCACCATGATGGAACATTGTTGAAAGTAGAGATCTAGGGCCGCATCAATATCTTTGTCAATCATGCCAAAGTTAAGCATCAGGTGTGCCATGGCTCGATTTCGATGCCCGGTGGCCCGTTCTGACATAAATGTGGGCATATCGATAAAAATATCGTGCCCGGTATAGCACTCAAACATTTTGAGCATTCGATTGAGTTTATTGGTGGGACTATCGCCTTTTAGCAGGCTAGTCGTGGCAATCGCCCCGGCATTAATCATGGGGTTATAAGGGCGATGAGAGCCCTCATCTAAGCGAATTATTGAATTAAACGGATCCCCTGTGGGTTCTACACCCACTTTCTCTAGCAAAATCTCTCGACCATGATCTTCTAGGGCCAAACCATAGGAAAAGATTTTAGAAATCGACTGAATAGTAAACTTCTGGGCCGCATCACCCACATTAAATACTTGGCCATCCGTGGTGACAATGCTGATCCCAAACCAGTCCGGGTTAGCCTTGGATAGTTCTGGAATATAAGCCGCCACCTGCCCCTTATCCACCACTGAGTAAGTGTGGTGCAGTTTTTCTAAAAAATTCTGTAACTGCGTCATAGTGGATGTTCCCCGAAGACCGCCCGATAGCATCATAATGCCAGGATATCGGTAGACCCACTCTACTCACTGTCGAGTTGTATAAAACAACAGAAGCCTTACTGTTGGGAATATTTGCCCTGTTGTTGTGGCTAAAAAGGTAGAAAAGTCATGGCAGCGGGGGATAGGCATTTTTTACCAGCATTTCAAACTGTTCCGCAAACCACCATCCGGCATGGGGAGCTCCAGCCATGGCATTGGTGGAGTACTGCGGTTTATCTCGATTGGTTGCATTCGGATCGCACATGCCGTCAAATCCTTTGGCCGGATCATTTGGATCGATAATGTCGGCTGCGCTCACACCATCCGATTCTCCTGGAGGTTTCACCCACACAAAGGCGTCAAAATGCTCATAGGGTTCTGTTACCGGGCGTTCACCAATACCCATGCCGATCTGGTTACACCAGCCACCACGATGGGGGCGTCGGTCAATGCGAGACTCATCGACAAAGGTATTTACATCTGTAGAGGTGCTGGCAGCGCTCGGGCGATGGGGACCACCCCAACCATTCCGGCCCGTATCCACTAACATACCAATCGTCGTCGGTAGACCTTCAGCGACAAACGCATCGTACATGGCGCTCGTGTAGCTGACTTCATCGGCGTAGGGGTTCCAATCGTAAAAATTCGCGGAGTGGGTCGGCGAGCTACCCGTGAATTTTTGCATAAATGGCTCAACGGCTGGGGTTGTGCCTGAGGTATTTGAGATAAACCCATCCACTGCGTTGATGCCAGCCTGTGTGCCCTTAATCGTATCGGTGATCAGGGTGACCGTAGAGTCAAATGCGCTGTCCCAACCTAACCAGCCGGAATGACCGAGGTCAACGTAGGTATAGACGTTGGGGATGGGATGCAGTTTATTTAAGGCGTACTGTATGCCTTCGACATATTCGCCACTTGATTTTGCCTTAGCGCAGGCCGGTGTTGAGAGGTTGGTGACGAGGTTAGGCAGCGAGTCTGGTTCGATTACGGTGACGATGCGGATATCTGCGTATTTGCGATCGCTAAAAATCTCTGCAATCGGATCAATATAGTCAGTTTTATAGCGCTCAAGACCGCCATGGGGAATTTCGCCGTTGGAGGCCAGCGCATGACAATCTCGGTTTGGCAGGTTATAGAGCACCATCAGAAAGGTGATCGGTTGGTCAGCAAGTTTTTGCGCTAATGCCGCATCCAAATGTTCGCGTAAGCCCATGGCGATTTTGGTGCCATCGGCGGCCGTGCCTGTAATCGCGCCAATGCGATCCATCCAGACGGCAGTCGGGTAAGTAGCGACCTGGGCCATCTGCTCGCCTAATCTGCCAGCGGTTTGGGCGGCCTGTTGGTTCACTTTTTCGGTATAGTCCAGGTTGAGATAGGCCGTTGCGCCGGCAAATGGATTGTCGACATGGAGGTTTGCATACATGGCTTTAGTCATCGTCAGCATGGTTACTGTCAGCATTCCGAAAGTAAGTAGCCCGATAAAAGATTTTAGTTTTATAGTTTTCATCAAGTCCTCTATATTTTTTAATAAAAATAACGATAAAAGTGAGGGGGACTATTTAGAACATTTCTAGGCAAGCAGCTTTCAGCTATCTAGATCCATAAGCCCTGAATTTTTAAGACTTTTAATCCTATCTTCCAGGATTTTGGAAGCCCCATTCTGCCCCACTGGGACAATCAAATAACTTCCACAGAGGTGGGCCTTCAATCGGTAGACCTTTTTGAGAAAACACCATCGTGCAGTGTCAAGTCTAACAAGACGAGCGGCGAGAAGAGGCCCATCATAGATACCTCAAGGACATAACATCGTGGCCCAACTACCGACTACCAGTGATCCAGCATCCATTGCGCCCCTGACGATGAAGACAAAGCTGGGGTATGGCGTTGGTGAAATTAGTAAAGAAATTCCTAACAGTATTCTGGTTTTCTTTTTACTCTTCTTTTTTACCAATGTTGTCGGCCTTTCACCCGGATTGGCAGGGAGCGTATTGCTGGTTAGCAAAGTGTGGGATGCGGTCAATGATCCCCTGGTGGGCTGGCTTAGCGATCGCACCCAATCACGCTGGGGTAGACGGTTTTCCTGGATGCTCTGGGGAGCAGTCCCATTAGGGTTAAGCTTTTGGATGCTCTGGCTGATTCCACCATTCAGTAGTCAGTGGCAATTATTTACTTACTACACATTTGTACTATTTCTGTTCTATGCTGCTCTGACTGTCATTGCGATTCCCCACTCCACCCTGGCAGCTGAACTCACCCAAACCTATGATCAGCGCACCCAATTGGCTAGCTTTAAGTCGGCCTTTAGTATTGGGAGTAGTATTCTTGGTTTGATTATTGCTCAGATTATCTTTGCGGTGGTACCCGATGTGGGGCAGCGCTATGCACTACTGGGTGGCATTTGTGGAGTCATTGTGATTGCGGCTGTATTCGGGTCTGTTTGGGGAACATACCACCGCTTTTGGCAGCTTCAGGAGGTTCGATCTGAGTCGGTTAGCCCGCAACCTATTGGGCAACAGGTACTCGATATTTTGAAATTACGCCCTTTTCTCTACCTGATGGGGATATATTTCTGTTCTTGGGTGGGGTTACAAGCAACAGCGGCAATCTTGCCCTATTTTGTAATCAACTGTATGGAATTATCGGATCAGCACTTTACCCAAATGATCCTGGGGGTACAGGGTACGGCGTTGGTGATGATGTTTTTTTGGAGTCCTATTGGCCAACGGATTGGCAAACGCGCTGTCTATTGCTGGGGCATTCCCTTAACGATTGTTGCTTTAATGGGGTTGTTTTTGCTAAAGCCAGGGCAGACTGGCTTGATGTACGGGTTAGGTGTTTTAGCTGGCATGGGTCTCTCAACGGCCTACCTGGTGCCCTGGTCGATGTTGCCCGATGTGCTCGACCTTGATGAGCTACATACTGGCCAACGGAGAGAAGGCATCTTTTGTGGTTTGATGATTCAATTACAAAAGTTGGGTACTGCGATGGCGGTTTTTATGGTGGGCAAAATGCTGGAAGGTGCTGGCTATATTTCTCAAAGTAATGGCAGCGAACTAGCGATTACTCAACCGGATAGTGCATTGGTCGCGATTCGTTGGATATTGGGGCCTTTTCCGGCCATTGTGCTACTGACTGGGATTTGTTGCGCTGCGATTTATCCGATTACGCGTCACCGTCATGATGAGATTTTGTTAAAGCTCAAGGCATCTCAAGACGTGTAAATTCTATCCAGTCGTTCTAATTTTCATCAGTATTTCTAAGATACAGATGAAGGGGGGTAAGACATAGACAAGACAATTTTAGTCATTTACTCTGCCTCACGTAGAACTGAGCGGTGGTCGGTATTTTGATAAAGCTCCTGAATTTTACACTCCGTCTGCTCCTGCACTATTATTATGTCGCTCTTATACCTACCAAAACAGGCTGGAAGAATCGATTTTCCAAACGCGTTACTGAAGTATAGCCTGCCACTTCCATTAACTGCCCTAAGCGATTAGGACTCAATGCATAGTAACGAGAACGCATGATATGAGTGTTAGCGTTACTAGATTGTTGATTCTCCTCAATAAAGTACATTGATACATCGTAAATATCACCTTCAAAATCCCACACTTGAAAGACAAAGTAACGTTTACCTGCATCCTCACGAACTCCGTAAGGTTTGAAAATACCAGTTCCCCTTTCTTCCTTGTCATAATCGCGCACCGTCAACAAGCAACCACCGCCAATACGGGTGCAGGCGTATATCTGTTTGAGTCCTTTTAGGATTTCCTCATCACTAAGAAGGTGTGGAATTGAGTTATCGCACGAAATTACAACATCAAATTGAGCTTGATGGTGACAATATGCCTCCCTCATATCGCATGCGGAAAAGTGAATATTAAGATTACGCAATTGCGCTTCTGCTTTTGCACGTTCAATCTCTTTAGGTGAGAGATCTGAGGCAGTTACGTTGTATCCTTTGGCCGCTACCCCGAGCGCTTGTGTACCGATACCACAAGATACATCTAAAATGCTCTGAACCTGCTCATCCCAATAGTCATGAATTATATTGGATAGCTGTGTTGCTTGAACCTCAACTGTTGCACCCCAATCCTTATAGATAATGTGATAAAAGGGCGCGAGGCGATCGTAGAAATCGTTCATCTTGACAAAAAGTCTTTTCTTTATTGAGAGGTACGCTGTCAATAGTGGCCGATAAGAGTCTTGCCCATAACGTCTAAGCGTCTGGCTTAATGTTTTGGTTGAGGCGGAAAAAGTTGTCAGGATCGTATTTTTGCTTGACTCGAACCAGCTGCTGAAAATTTTCACCATAGGCAGTTTTGACCATCTGGTCGGCATCTTCCATAAAACCAGGGAAGTTGAGATAGATGCCAGGAGCTGCAAAAGGGGCAAGACTATTAATACAGTCTTTTACCCAGGAGATGTTGCGATCACTATCATTGGCATCATCCCAGTTCGCTTCAATCCCAATCATAAAGGGTGCTTTACGAGGAGACAACGGACTTTCATCCGAGCTGACTCGGTTCATTGCCCCACCCATTGTCCAGATATCAATGGTGGAGTGATGGGACGGAGCCTGCCG
Organism: Cyanobacteria bacterium P01_B01_bin.77; assembly: GCA_039028535.1. Lineage (GTDB taxonomy): Bacteria > Cyanobacteriota > Cyanobacteriia > Phormidesmidales > Phormidesmidaceae > Leptothoe. Next base: position 4,784 of record JBCCHX010000073.1, on the reverse strand, counting down.
ATTTAACGCAATTAGCGCATCAATGGTATCGTCATTCAACTCTTTGAGATAAAGGGACTTCCAGTAGTAGTTACGCCCCTTGGGATAGTCAGCATCTAAAAATGTTTGGACTTCAGTATAGGGCATGCGATCGCTAAAATCCACAATGGGCGTTCCCAATTCCCGCAGCGGCTGGAGGACTATTTCCCCATCTGCAGCAGGCCCCACATAGCAAGCTGCAATGGCACAGAAAGGCTGATGCCACCAGGCTTCGGAAAAATTTTCATCTGCAGGCACAGTTCCTGTGAAAGAGAGCATTCCCACCTCTTCTGGTTCACTTTGGGCAAATTTGCGATACTTTTGTAAGATTTCCTTGTTATCGGGATACATCACAAAGCAAAACATGACCTCTGGCCCTAGGGGATGCAGTTCAAATTCAAAGGCGGTGACCACGCCAAAGTTACCACCTCCACCTCGCAGCGCCCAAAACAGATCAGCGTTTTCTGTTTGACTCGCCCTTAGCCAGTTGCCGTCCGCCGTTATCAATTCAACAGAAATAAGATTGTCGCAGGTCATGCCCCATTTACGGCGCAGCCAACCGACGCCACCATTCAGTGTCAGTCCTGCAATCCCCGTTTCGGAAACCACTCCCGTTGGCACCACCAATCCAAATGTTTGGGTTTCTCGGTCAATATCACCCAGTTGTGCCCCGGCTTCAACTCGAACAGTTTTAGCAACAGGATCTACATGAACGGCCCGCATCTGCGAGAGGTCAATCACAAAACCGCTGTCATAGCTGGCAAGACCAGCTACATTGTGAGCACCCCCTCGAATAGCGACTAAAAGGTTGCGATCGCGAGCAAAACGCACCGCATCGATGACATCAGCGACGCCCGCACACTGCACGATTGCTGCAGGGCGCTTATCAAACATTCCATTCCAAAGGCGACGTGCCTCATCATAATCAGTATCCTCAGGTCGAATCAGGGAGCCGCTGAGCTGATCGGCAAGTGTCGTCAAATCTGCGGGCGTAACAGTCGTTTGGTTACCATTCAAATCGGCTATTGTTACAGTCTCCATAGTCTTTTTCTCCGATGTATGAAGTGAATTAGCAATAGTCAAAAAGAAGAAAACAGAATCTCCAAACATTGACCATTACAATGAAAACAAAGCTTTGTTAGAAAAAATGATTGAATGGCTACCCTATTTCCCTGAGAACATAGGTTTAGAACTCATTTCGCTCATCAATTCCATACCCCTATAATGATTCACGTAACCTTCATGGACAATGACTCAAACACCGGAACACTTGACTCAAACGCCATACTTGCATTTGAATGGATATTCTGTCTGAGGTACTTCGCACAGTTCGGTTTGCTAGCGCTCTTGACCTGAGGGCAGAATTCTCAGCTCCATGGACAGTTGAGACAGAATCCTGCCATGAGTTTGCTGAAGTGGTGGAGTGGGGAAGCAAACAGATTGTCCAGTTTCACATCATTGCTGAGGGACAATGCTGGGTACAAACCACGCAGGGCATTCGCCAGGCCCTTTCATCGGGCGATATTATTATTTTCCCTCACGGAGATTCTCATATTCTGGGCGATCGCCTAGACCACACGCCTACCCCAATGACCGAAATATTGCCGGAGCCCCCGTGGGAACCCCCGCCTTTTATGGCTCATGGTGGTGGGGGAGCCGTAACCCGCATTGTCTGTGGTTTTCTGGAATGTGAAGAACTGATCGCCCATCCCTTCTTAAAGGAACTGCCAGGGTTCATGCATATACAATCCTTTACTGCATCAACTACGCCTTTGTTAGAAATAGGAGTACGCCGCATCATTCAAGAAGCAGATTGTAGCCAACCCGGTAGCTTGTGCCTTCTCACACGCCTCATTGAGGTGATGTTTATCGATATTCTACGCAATCAGCTACAAACCCAAACCACAGAGCCATCCAGTAGTCTAGCGGCTCTAAGCGATCCGATGGTGAGTCAGGTTTTAGAACGGTTCCACGGTGATCCTGCCTATCCCTGGACGGTTCTAGAATTAGCTAGCCAGTTAAACCTATCGCGATCAGCGTTAGCCCAACGATTTACTCAGTTAATAGGACATCCACCTATGAAGTATCTGACTAACTGGCGACTACAGTTGGCGTCAATGCACTTGCAAAACACCAATGCTGGCATTGCTAAGATTGCTGCGCAGGTTGGCTATGAATCAGAAGCGGCGTTTAATCGAGCTTTTAAGCGCCGTATCGGTGTGCCACCCGGCATCTGGCGAAGTCGTAAGTCAGCTTAGTAGAAAAATTATTTCTTGACCAGAGTTCAGTGAGTTAACGTTGTCCATCACTCGCCGCAGATAAATTTTGAATCCTAACGGAAATTTTCCGGCGGTCGGTGTGCATGGGCTATGGGGGGACGAGCATAGAAAAACGGGAGGAGACGACTATGCATGGGCCGACAGTGTAGATGTCTACTAACATATCGAATCGCTCCTCCCGTTAGATGTTCTAACTCTGGAAAAAAGCCTAGAGTCAAGAAAGGAGAGAACCTGCCAGCTTGTGGGGACGACTATGCAGCGCCAGTCAGACGATGACTACTAACATATCGAATCGCCCTTCAAGTCAGTCCAATCGCTGCCTAACGAATCCTCAGGGAGCAGGGAATTACCCTTTCCATAATCTCTTCGCAAGGCGACCGGCGGCAGACTCTCCGTTAAACAAAAACACCCTCAATTTAGCATAATGAAACTCAACCAAAATCCAGAACCATATGCGGCTTATATCGGGATTGATTGGGCAGATCGCAAACATGATATAGCGCTCTATGATTGCCAGACCTAAACCTGGGAGCATTGCATGATTCAATCGACGCCCCAAGCCATTGCAGATTGGGTCAATCGTTTACGAAAAACCTATGGAGAGTCTAAGTTACTGGTTGGATTGGAGCAGAAACGTGGCCCCCTCCTCTATGCACTATGTCAATACGAGAACTTAGTGCTGGTGCCCGTCAATCCCCGAATGGTCGCGAACTATCGTAAAGCGTTTCAGCCCTCGCGGGCCAAATCGGATCCCATCGATGCCAAACTGATTGTCGAATTGATGCAAAAACATGGCGAAAAACTTGATATCTGGACATCAGGGTGCCCGAAGCATCGAGCCTTGAGACAATGGGTTGAGTCCCGTCGCATGTTAGTGGGTGAGAAGGTACGGCTGACGAATCGGATAACCGCCGCGCTCAAATCCTATTTTCCTCAAGTGCTCGATTGGTTTGACGATAAAGACACCATTGCATTTTGTGAATTTCTTGAACAGTTTCCAAATTTACACGCGGCTCAAGCCGCCACAGCTGATATCTTGAGGGACTTCTTTCGTAGCCATCACATTATCCGCAAAACCACGATTCAACGGCGAACTCAGCAGATTCAAGACGCGGGGCCACCCTTGACGCGAGACGACGCTATTACCATTCCAGCTCAAGCTTTAATGCAAGGCTTAGTCGCTTTATTGAAAGTCGTCTTGTCGCAATTGATTATGTTTGAGCGCCAAATTGCCTCGTTATTTGAATCGCTGCCGGATGCAGAACTCTTTAAGGCATTGCCGGGGGGTGGACCCCATTTAGCGCCACGATTGCTAGCGGCCTTTGGTGAAGACCGAACTCGCTTTAATTGCGCTCAGTCTTTTCTGAGTTACATTGGCATTGCGCCAGTCAAAGAAGAGAGTGGTAAAAAACGTTGGGTTCATTGGCGTTGGTCTTGCCCCATTTTTCTAAGACAAACCTTTGTCGAGTGGGTTGCTCATGCCAGACCTCGCTCGGTTTGGTCACAGGCGTTTTATCAACAGCAACGGCGCAAGGGTAAGTCACATCAAAAAGCGATTCGAGCCTTGGCTTATAAGTGGGGGAGAATCCTCTGGCGTTGTTGGCAAGATGGTGTGCCCTATGATGAAGAGAAATATTTGGCTGCACTGAGACGCAAAAAATCACCACTAATAAAGCTATTAGGCGTTCAACAACAATCTAAACAACAAGCATAGGAAGAACAAATTGTACTTGAAAAACAAATAATAACAACCAAAACAAGATCGACCACCCTATGTAGTCACTTGGAGAAATATCTGATGAACAGCTAACCCGTATCAAGGATCATTCAGCAAAGCAGACCCATCTAATAGAGCAGGTTCAGTCTCCCTGAATAACTGACTATTAGGTGAATTTTGAACGTCTGAATCCGCGCTAAAGCTAAAGCAGAAAAAGAAGTTTAGCCTTTGCTATTGACCTCGTCCGCCTCAGGGCCTATGTTAGGTGACTGAGGCTTCTTTGAAGAATACTTATACACGTTTAAATCGAAATATTTGAATAATTAAGCCAAGAATTGGTAGTATGAGCAACCAAAAACCAGAAATAGGCATGACTACTATTCCAATAACAGTGAGAACTCACAAAGTAGCAACAAAGAAAAGTGGAATATTTAGCTCTAATTTCTCTAGATAATCTACAAAACCACCTATGAGCAGAAGGAGGAATCCCGAGTAGAGAAACCAAAACGCGGATTCACGATTAGGATTTTCGCTAATAACTATCGTATTGAATACTCCATCATTAAAAATGACATCGAGAGCAGCTCGAAACAATATAAAGCCAACAATAGAGTGACCAATTTTAATACTTATCAGGTTGGCTCAATAGCTGTTTCAGGGAGGTTGCTAAATTCAAGATGAGCAATGTAGTGTCATGGAATAAAGCCCCCTGTCAGTCTACCTATGCTAACGCTTTCTAAGTTAATCGATGCGGACAAATGTTATGAGAC
>JBCCHX010000072.1:0-35829 GCA_039028535.1 Cyanobacteria bacterium P01_B01_bin.77 | reverse complement strand
GAAAAAAATTAAACTTATCCCAATATCAGCAAGATTTAGACCGGATTGATCAGTTAAAAGATCGAATCGAGGAAATTTTACCCTATGCTTCATTGTCGAGTGAAGCAGCCAGGAGAGAACTGCTGATCTCACCTTTAATTTTAGACTTGGTGCATTATACTAAGTCCGAAATCTTTATTGAGTATTCGATTAAGGTAAACGAGCAATTACAAGGATATGTGGACTATTTCTTGAATAGTTCTAGTAATTTGTTGATAATTGAAGCTAAAAAAGAGGATTTGGATTACGGAATGACACAGCTTATCACTGAGTTAATTGCATTGGAGAAATGGCAAGACAGTAAACAACAAACCCATCTGATAGGTGCTGTATCAACAGGAAAGATTTGGGAATTTGCTCGACTAAATAGAGATAAAAAGACTATTGAACAAGGATTAGAGAGTTATCGTGTTCCAGAAGATATTGAGCCGTTGATACGAATTTTGGTTCAAGCACTATCATGAGCGCACCCTACTGTAAGTGATTGTGCTTGAAAGGCACTCTTGATCGCAACCCTTTGTAAAGATGTAGAGTTTACAGCGAAATAAAGCTGTATTAACTCACTCAAATAACGGTAGGAATCATTTTCTTAGTCTGTTAGAAGCTCAAAGAAAACGACTGGTGAGACCCGAAAAAACTGAGATAGCCTTTAAATATGCTCTATGGTTAGACTTCTTTTGTTATTAACGATATCTGATACGATGAATTCTGTTTTGAATATGCTGACTCAATCTTTCTGACGCAGACCAAATTCTTCTATTAATACTTTGAGCATCTCGATGCCATGAATGTCTGGACTCTCTACGGTTTGTTGCTCAGACTTGTAGACCAGAGTGCCGAGCAGGTTTAAGTAGTCTTGCTCATCTTCAGTCATCTCACCTTTATCCAACAGCTCATCGATAGCTGCCTGTGTTACCAAAAGTTGCTCAGCCGTCCTGATCGGGCGAGTGGGGAACACCATTAGGAGATCTGTAGCTGAGCAGCCCTGGTTGGCTTGTTAGCAGCCAGTTAGTTGTCACTCAAAGGTTCATATCTGAAATGATGAGTTCCTATACTGAGTGGACCATACTTTCCTTTAAGCTGATAAACTTCGATTCCCTTACCTCCGGGAACTTCAATATTCCTTTCAGATGTTGTCACTGTTGAAAATGTTTCAGATGATGATCTAGTCCATACAGAAGTATTTGTTACAGTAAACTTAGCTGAAGCGCTAGGTCCGATATTTTTCGAAACACCAAAATTTTTTTCAAGCTCTAATGAAAGTGAAAGCACATCCTCAAAGCTTTTAGAATTTGTTCTAGAAACTCCTTCCTGATAGCTAGAAGAAAACTCAGCGGGAACTTCAAGATCATTCCTTTCAGTGGCTATTAAATCATAATGATCTTGAGGATGGGGATGTTTATTGAAACAGTTTTACTCACACAAATTACCCAGCCTATCGTGATCTTTTTTGATGAAATTGATCATGTCTCAGGTCTGGATTTTTCCACTGATGATTTTTTTGCGCTAATTCGGCACTGTTATGAAAAACGGGCGACTGATAGGCGCTATCGTCGTCTGTCAATTGTCCTGCTGGGGGCAGCGTCTCCTTCCAACTTAATTCACAATAGATCGCAGTCTACTCCCTTTAATATCGGTCGTGAAATCTCTCTTCAGGGATTTAAGCCCCACGAAGTTGAACCACTTGTCAGGGGGGCAACAGAGACGTCAAGGATCCAACTGGTTTATTAAATATCATTCTGGATCGGACTGGTGGACAGCCATTTCTTACCCAAAAGATTTGCAGCTTAGTACGGCAACAGTTGGATAAAAGACAAGTAGACGCCCCAGAGACAACGAGTGAGCTGTTGTCTCTGGAGTATTTGGATACCTGTGTTGCAGACCTGGTCCAGATTTATGTGATTGATCAATGGGAGGTTCAGGACGAACCGGAGCATTTGAGAACTATTTGCGATCTCATACTTCACCCCTCACCGTTCACCCAGCAGCGGCTGACGCTCTATCAGCAAATTTTAGCCCGTGGCCATGTTCGAGTCAGACAGCAGCCTGCCCATCTAGAGCTGCGTCTGTCAGGCTTAGTCAAGCAGCAAAACGATCATTGGGTCGTTAAAAACCCAATTTATCGGGCTATTTTTACCCCAGCCTGGGTTGCCCAATCCCTGCAAGACCTATCGCCGCCGCATCCTTCTCACCCACTGCAACAGGCTACTATCATCGGTACAACACCATCGCGATACGCCTGGATTGCCCTTGTGATCATTAGTACTCTAATTTCAGGTTCCCTGGGGGGACTCAGAGCGCCAGGTGTGCTGCAACCCTGGGAGTTGATGTCTAGTCACAGCAGGTGACTGAATGGGGGTCTCATCACTATCGGACCGAGCACTTGATCAGCTGCGTCGCAAACTAGAGACATCTCAACCCAGGGTAATTGGTCTGGATATTTATCGCGAGCAGGCAGTTAACCCCGTGTATTCCCAGCTGGCCCGGTGGATGGGTGCTAACGATCGTTTTTTTGCCATTTGCAACTGCGGCAATCCAGGAGTGCCGCAGTTGCCAGTGCCTCTAGAACGTCATGGCTTTAACAATGTGCTGGAGGACAGCGATGGAGTGTGGAGTTAGAGCATAAAAAAAGCTCGATTTTTTCGAGCCCGAGGTAAGTTAACTTATCAGCTATGACAAAACAAAAGCCGCTTGGTATGCGGCCCAGTTCCTTAAGAAATTACAGCTGTTAGAGCAATTAAGCCAACCACAAGGGCAGAACCTAAAGCACCAAAAACTATGTAATTTCGCTTTTCACTAGCCGATGGGGGCTCAGCCTCATACATTTTTGGCTCAGAAGCAAAATTGTTAAGACGTCCGCCTTCTTCAGTGGTGTATGGCATAGGTATAAACTCTTACGGCACCATCACTAACAGCTTAGCAAAAGTTAGTGTAGTTATTTATCATACTCTACACATTGCGTAATAAATTGCAGTTATCACATATGGTCTGTCATTTGATATCGGGTGGTGAAATCAGTACCTGATCTGGGTAAGGTTCCCCCATGAAGGGCGTTGACTGGATCGTTACAATACAGTCGAAACAGTCGGAGGCTCCATGTGAGGAGATGTGATGGCCGTATTTGCCAAAAATCCCCAGCTCAATAATCACCCATTCTTAAAGTTGCGACCTTGGCAAGCCATGTGGCAATCGAGCGGAGCCTCCCTAGAGCAGTTCACCCGGCGGGTACTGAAATGGTTTGCTGTTGATGATGAGCAAGTTGCCCATATTCTTGAAAAAATTAGGGCAGAGCTACCCACGACCGAAGCCTGGCTGATTGGTAAACCCCAGTCGGGTAAAAGTTCGGTGGTGCGAGGGTTAACGGGGGTGTCTGCCGACATTATTGGCCAGGGATTTCGACCCCACACTCAGCACACCCAGCGCTATGCATATCCCTCTGAGGATCTGCCGCTACTGCTCTTTACGGATACGGTCGGCCTAGGTGATGTGGACCGCGATGTTGAAAGCATCATTCAAGAACTCCAAGATGATCTAGCCCAGCAGGCGCGGGGGGCACGCATTCTGCTAGTGACTGTTAAAGTTAATGACTTTGCCCTAGATAGCCTGCATCAAATTCTTAGTCAGGTGAGAGAGAAACATCCCTCCATTCCAGTGGTTTTAGTGGTTACCTGTCTCCACGAACTTTATGCCACAGCAGAAGAACATAGCCCTTATCCACCCACACAAACAGCTGTTCAGCGGGCCTTTGGTGAACTCAAACGCAGTTTTGATGGTCTGTACGACAGTGCAGTCATGATCGACTTTACCCTTGAAGAAGACGGCTATGACCCGGTCTTTTACGGTCTTGATGCTTTACTTCAGGTCCTGTCTGAGCAACTGCCTGAAGCAGAATCCAATGCGATCTACCAGCTGCTGGACCAGGCAGACGATGCCACGACCCAGCTAGGGGCAATTTATAGAGACGTAGCTCGTCGCTATATTTCAGCCTTTTCGGTGATTGCGGCTACCCTGGCAGCTGTCCCTCTGCCCTTTGCCACCATGCCTGCCATTACAGCCCTTCAGGTATCAATGATTGTTGCTCTGGGCCAACTCTATGGTCAGCGGCTGAGCTTTTCCCAGGCAGGAGGGGTAGCCAGTACCATTGCTGGAGGCTTTTTAGCTCAGGCAGTTGGTCGAGAGTTGATCAAGCTGATTCCTGGTTTTGGCAGTGTGATCGCAGCTTCCTGGGCAGCTGCCTACACTTGGGCTTTAGGTGAGGGAGCCTGCATTTATTTTGGAGATCTCATGGGTGGGAAAAAACCTGATCCCGAGCGGATTCAGGCTGCAATGAAGGCAGCATTTAAATCAGCACAGGAAAGATTTAAACAGCAGAAAGATCTTAAAAAATAAGTAACCGTTCCACGAACAGTGTTGGCTGAGCGGAGTCGAAGCCAACGTTAGATTCTGGCATTGCTACTTTTTGATAGTTGACCTATTCCCAAAAGTATGGGGGGCGCATGGTCTTCTGAGGCCAGCTGTTGTAAATAAAGTGACTCAGGGTAGGGGCCGCCAATCCTAGACCGATCAGGCCGACCCACCAGGTTTGTTGAAAGTCTCCAAGGTCAAATGTCTGAGGTGTTGACGATAACAACTCTGGGGCGACAGAAATAATGTTGTTGAGGGCATGGGCGATGATGGGAGCCCACAGACTACGGGTGCGAATATAGAGCAGGGCCATAATCACACCAAACATGGTTAGCCCCAGGGGATTGTTGATGTGCAAAAGACCAAACAGCAACGATGACAGTACGATGCCTACAGGTAAATTCCAGCGGATTGCCCAACGCTGTAAGAGCACCCCTCGGAATACAAATTCTTCAGTGATGGGGGCAAAAACGATCACCACAAATAGCATCAAATAGCGATATAGTTCGGGAGCGACTGTTTCGACACTGAGCAGTTGCTCCGTAAGACGCTCTTCTACAAATCCAGGTGCAAGGAGCGAAACCGGATAGAACAATAGTAAAAAGCTGCTAAATGAAAAAATCAGCATGCTAGAAATTAGCAATAGCCCGTAGGCCCAAGGAAAACGAGGCGGCGGACCAAATAGACGGGTTAATTGCAAGCCTGCTCGGCGACCTGCAGCTAGTAAGATGACACAGACCAGGCCAAAAATCATTATAAATTGTACCGGCAGCCACAACTTATCATCGAGGGGCCAGGGTAGCCATTGCTTATATTCGAGGACTGCGTAGACTGTACCTACTAGCAGGTTGCTTAGGATAAATGTAACCAGTACATGGGTGCGGAATTTAAGTACTTCGAAGGGGTTCCTACCCATGTTCATAGATTAGTAATGATTAATACTTCAGACTAGGTCTTAATTGTAAGCTAGATGATCGACTCACCTGGGAACCCGTGTGAGTTTCCTCGGCGTCATGTTAGAACCAGTAGTGGTTTATCAGGATAGATCTATGTGCGATCGCACAGCCCCTCGCAAACCCTGGCAGCCCCGAACCCTATGGTCCAAGCTCCAAACTCAGACCCAATACGGTTTAGCCACCGGAGCCCTCAGACCTATTGATACCCAGCATGAAATTATCTCCGATGGTGGGGTGGCCTTCATTGTGCGTATTTTAACCAATCTTAATCGCAAAGCCCAGGCCCGTAAGGTCCAGACCCAGAAAAAAATCAATCCCTTTCTACCCTACGACCAAAACCTGCACGTGACCGACATCTCCGACACCCATGTCTGTCTTCTCAACAAGTTCAATGTCGTTGACCATCACTTTTTAATTATCACTCAAAGTTTTGAGTCCCAGCTCAACTGGCTTACCCTGGCTGACTTTGAAGCCCTCCATCGCTGCCTCACAGATGTGGCCGGTTTATTTTTCTACAACGGGGGTACCGTCGCCGGAGCCAGTCAACCTCATAAACATCTGCAGGTGGTGCCACAACCATCCATGGACGTGCCCGTTGAAACCGCCATCCAGGCTACAAATTTTGTTGACGGCATGGGGCAATCACCACAGCTGCCCTATGCTCACCGAATTGCGAAACTCCCTGCTAACAGCGGAGCGACTCAATGGCTCCAAACCTATCGCCAGCTAATGACCAGTTTGGCTATCAATGATCCCACCGGACAATGGCAAGGAGTCCAGTACTGCGCCTATAACCTATTGGGTACTCGTAGTTGGATGATGGTCGTCCCGCGGCATCGGGATGACTACCTCGGCATTTCAGTTAATTCCTTGGGATTCGCCGGATCGCTGTTGGTCAAAAACCAAGAGCAAATGGCCCAGCTCAAAGAAGTCGGACCGATGACATTGCTCAAAGAAGTCGGCCAGTCAATTTAATTAAACGTTTCATGTAGGGACATTTTATGAAACGTCCCTACAAAATATTAGAGGATGGGTCTAAACCAAGGCCGAGATATCTTCGCCACACTCATCAGCTAGGAAGCAAAGGGCCCGAAAACGCAGCCCGACCATCTCATCGTATAGAGGATTGAGCTTACACATAGGCGGAATATGGGCAATCGTACGACCAAAAAGGACAATGTCCCGTTCAAACGGACATTGGGCGGGGATCAAGTGGGCAATCCGATAAGCAACTGTAGGATCGTTAATCTTTAAGGTATCAAGCCAAAGTCTCAGAGGCTGTAGAGGCTTAAACTGGACTTTGACACTATGAAGGACATGATTCTTCAGAAATGCAGTGGCAGAAGACATGATTTCGCTAGAAAGACGTGCTTTTTCAGGAAAAATAAATTATTAGAAAGATTAGAAGCGTTAACCGTATCGATAAAGCGTTTACTTAAAGGGTCCAGAAGAATTAGTTGTAAATCTCCTCTACATTAGGCAATTAAAGTGGCGTCTAGGTAAAGCAAATAATAACCCTGACGAAAGTTTGCTAAAGCTCCAATAAAGCCCAGAAACTAAAATAAATAGCGTGTTTTTAGTCATTTTTTAAATCCAGTTAAATGCTAGAAGATGGATTGATTTTTGTGTGTTACAAACAAAACATTTTCTCGTATCTGATGCAGGATACGCATCTAGCATTTATATTTCCGGATACTGGTGAAGATTCTGAAGGAAGCTTATGACTCTATGCAAAGTGGTCTAGTAGAAAACCAGGAAACAGCACAACCTTATGGTCATATTTCCCTAAAACCTCATCGTATTACCCAAGAGATTGACGTAAAAAAAAATACCTGTATTTGCCGTCCCGTCATTAATACGGACATTCCATAAAAGTAGTCTGTAGACTCTGATTTTAGGGAGTTTAAAGCCTGGTGTTGATTGTTTAAGAGATTTCTCGCAAGACAAAATAAACACAACAAACTCAACAAAAGTTATGCCTGAGCAAGCGCTCCACCGCTCGCCATCGGACTCCTGCTCGCAGTAGCATTTGCCTGATCTTGAGTGCCGCTCTCCATGACCGGTCAAACCTAAGGATCGGTTATCGCGAATTAAGCAATCCCATGTCGTGATATACGCTTAATTAGCACTCTGACTCAGAGAGTGCTAAGGTCTTTCATTGCAGAGCTAAACGAGCTGACTATGGCGAAACTGGTACTATTTGATGAAAAGTCCCGTCAGGCTTTGGAACATGGCGTTAACGCCCTGGCTGACGCAGTCAAAATTACATTGGGACCCAAGGGACGTAATGTCGTCCTAGAAAAAAAATTCGGCGCACCTCAGATTGTGAACGATGGCATCACCATCGCTAAGGAAATTGAGCTGTCTGATCCCTACGAAAATACTGGGGCGCGGTTGATTCAAGAAGTAGCTTCCAAGACTAAAGATCTAGCGGGTGATGGCACCACTACAGCGACTGTGCTGGCTCAAGCAATTATTCGTGAAGGCATGAAAAACGTGGCAGCGGGGGCTAACCCGGTGAGCCTACGCCGCGGCATTGAAAAAGCAGTTGCCACACTGGTAAATGAAATTGCGGCAGCAGCCAAGCCTGTAGAGGGTAAAGAAATCGCTCAGGTAGCCACCGTATCGGCCGGTAGCGATGAGGCCATTGGCAATATGATTGCTGAAGCCATGGACAAGGTCACTAAAGATGGTGTCATTACCGTTGAGGAATCCAAGTCTCTCCACACCGAGCTAGATGTGGTTGAAGGGATGCAGATTGATCGCGGCTATCTTTCTCCTTATTTTGTTACCGATCAAGAGCGGATGATCGCTGACCTAGAAGGCGCAGTGGTACTAATCACCGATAAAAAAATCAGCTCCATGCAAGACCTGGTGGGTGTTCTCGAGAACATTGCCCGTGCGGGTAAGCCCCTGGTAATCATCGCTGAAGATGTGGACGGTGAGGCGCTGGCAACGCTGGTAGTCAACAAGGCTAGAGGCGTGCTGAACGTGGCTGCTGTCAAGGCACCTGGGTTTGGTGAGCGTCGTAAGGCCATGCTGCAGGACATTGCTGTTCTTACTGGCGGTCAGGTTATTTCTGAAGAAGTCGGCCTCAGTCTGGAAATGGCGACCATCGAAATGCTAGGTACTGCCGATAAGATCACCATTACCAAAGACACGACGACCATTGTGTCTGAAAGCGGTAATAAGTCAGATATTGACCAGCGCGTTGCTCAAATCCGTAAGCAGCTAGATGCCACTGACTCTGACTACGACAAGGAAAAGCTATCCGAGCGGTTAGCTAAGCTAGCTGGTGGTGTCGCTGTGATTAAGGTGGGTGCTGCGACTGAAACCGAGCTAAAGGATCGCAAGCTGCGCATTGAAGATGCCCTGAGTGCAACTAAAGCAGCGGTAGATGAGGGTATTGTCCCCGGTGGTGGGATCACTTTACTACACCTGGCCGATAAGCTTGAAGCCCTGAAAGCTGGCCTGGGTCTTGAAGAGCAGACTGGTGTGGATATTGTCATGCGAGCGGTGGAAGCTCCTCTGCGTCAAATTGCTGACAATGCGGGTGATGAGGGCTATGTCGTAGTTGAGAAAGTCCGTTCTCTTCCCTTCAATGAGGGCTATAACGCGCTGACGGGTGCCTATGAAGACCTAATGGCTAGCGGTATTGTTGACCCAGCTAAGGTGGTTCGTTCTGCACTGCAGGATGCGGCATCTGTAGCCGGTATGGTGCTGACAACTGAGGCTCTGGTGGTTGAGAAGCCTGAACCTGAAGCTGCTGCGGGTGCTGATCCCATGGGTGGCATGGGCGGTATGGGTGGCATGGGCGGTATGGGTGGTATGGGCGGCATGGGCATGCCCGGTATGATGTAGCCCATAGTCTCATCGTCTCTTATCGTCATTAATTCGATATTCCGTAGGGGCGTTCCATGGAACGCCCCTACGGGTTTTAAATAGGGATTTTGATGCGGATAATTGACGCAAAGATTAGAATAACGATATTCTATATAGTACATATTTACTCAGTATGATTGGAATCAGCCGGTGACTCAAAACCTAGCCCAGCTCCAGGAGGTGGAACTCAGCCAGCGAATTTTAGAGATGGCTAAGGCGGGGGTATATCGAGAGTCTCTGTTTGAGGCGTTTAGTGGGGTGGCTAGTAAACGACAGGTGCGCACTGCGATCGCAACCGCCAAACAGTTTGGTTTACGCTCCAATCCCACACTTCGCGATCCGGACCTGGGCACGTATTACCACATCGACCCTAGGCAGTACGACAGCTTTCAAACCCTAATGGAATCAGCCATTTCCCCCGTGGCCACCGATGATGTGGCCACCCGCTTACGAAAGCTGACTGAAGCTGTGCAGATTTTGGTGCGGGTGTCTGGGGGAGTTGCGATCTCGCTGTTAGTCAGTGGCAGTCTCTGCGTACTCAACGGCAAACTTACCCTTACCGCTATCATCTGGAGCGCATCCCTTGCTGTCGGTCTTGTGTGGATGCTGCAAAAATTATTGGTCGGTTCCTTGCTAGATCTCTAATATTGCTAAGTTATAAAATCTACGATTCTGCTCAGTCCTCAGCTTTCTGGAAATATCACCCCTTTAGCGGGTTGAGCGCAGTCGAAACCGCAGAGTCGAAACCCGCGACATTAACAGGCTTTTTTTAGGCGTTTATTTAGGCTATTTACTGATGTGCCAAAGCTGAGGATTGCCATCTTTAATGCTGTCGTAGATGATTAAGGCTCTGTATTCAGTAGCTGTCTCTGCTAACACCGTAATCCCTTCAGCTTTACCTTGCGCACCATCCTCACCCACAGGGGGCTCAATATCTTCTAGATGGATCACCGCTGGCGGCATCGGTCGCGGGCGATCTTTTCCATAAACCATATCGGTGCCATTCCAGAAGTAAAGGCTGTAGGGGCCAGGCGCATCTCCCATCGGTCCAGCAATGATCAAAAAGCCGTCATCCACCGCTGTCATATCTCGAATTGCACTACCGTTGAGCTGTACAAATCGAATTTCATATTCTTTTGGAGCGTTTGAGTCGTCTAAATCGTTGCAGTCGAGCACCATAACTGGCACATAGTTACCCCTGAGGATGGGGCCTCTAAAGCCTAAGAATAGATGATTCTGTTGTAACGCCAGCCCTTCAATATCAATGCCGTTTTCTTTGCTGGGGATGTCAAGAAAGCGTTTGAGATAGTCGTCCTTTGCAAACACCTCTTTTAGCCAATCGGTATGTTTGATCTCTCCTTTGACCTTGCCGGTTTTGGGTTTCAAGGATACTTGAAAGATCCGATTGCGATCGGTCTCAGGAGAGATTTTAGTATCTGTTAATCTCACGCGATTTTCGGCTGCCATTTTATCCGTAAGCTTTACCGTCTTACGCTTTTGAGAGTGGGAACCAATGATGTAGAGGCAGGTGCTTCTGGGGTCAAAAGCTATACTTTCGATGTCAATTTCATCGCCAGTTTTTGGGACAGGCAGGGTGATTTCTAGGTCATCATCAACGACATAATCCTGATCAGACTTTTGCTTAAGCAGTTGAACCCGTCGTTTGCTTTCGTCAGAACCGACGGCAAGATACGGTTTGCCATCAATCTCAAAACTTGCGATCGCACTTAAATCCTCACTTTCATGGATTTTGCCTGAAAACGTCACGATTTGAGAAAGAATCGGCATAGTACTCCCTAAACCTCTACGTATATGAACACCCCTTCATCTTGCATCACACTTCGAGCCAACCCTAAGCCAATAATAAAAAGTAAAGATCCAAACCTGGTAGGCCTTTATCATGTAGCCCTACCAGGTTTGGATGGTTCTGTTTATCAAAAAGGAATCTATTTACCAAAAAGAATAGGCATACCCTCTTCCTTAGCCTGATCGGCTGAGTACGGGTAGTCCACAACAGAATCCCCTTCTGGAGATCGCAGTTGAATCGTGCCAGCTTTATTACGGAGAACGCCTTGATTACTAGGAACAATAAATTTGAAGACATCTCCCGGTGCCACCTCAATATCGGCTAGCTCAAAGGTGGTACCATTGGGCGCTACAATTTTCCAACCTAGCAGGGATGTCGTCTGGTTCGACGCATTGATCACCTGGATAAATTCTCTGCCACCTTCTGGATTCTCGGGATTGACCATAGCTGCAATAATTCGAAATTTCGAGTCCTTAGTCTTCCCAGGTGTTTTGTCTGGATCGGGCTTATCAGGTTTATCAGGCTCTATATGAACAACATCAGCCCGCCGAAATCGCGGGAAAAAAGTACGGATTGCATTGGGGCGGTTATCAAGACGGTGCAAGTCTAGCTGATATTCAGCACCGTTAATTCGTGTGATTTTATCGCTTTTGGTACGACTCCTGACTAGACCCAATGCGATCAGCCCTTCAGGGCTACAGCCAACAAAGAAACCTCCGATCGGTTTATGCAAGCGTTTAGTGTTTTGGCTGCCATTACCTACAGGCGCGGTCCATGTCAATTGCAATGTAACGATCTCTGGTACCAGTACCCCCTTTCCCGGTTCTGTTGCTTTTTCGTATCGCGTGCCCAGATATTGGATCGTATCCTGCAGATCATGGCCGGGGGTAACGCTCGGACCCCCATCATCCAGATAGTACTTGTACCAAAAATGATAGCCGCCCACATGGCTGGCTTTGCTGGCCTGTTCACCAACGAAAACATGTTCAAACCCAGATGCATCCCGTTGGGTGCCGGCCGGTCCCATGGCAAACCAGGTTTCTTTAATCATGGCGGCCATTAAGCTCTGGGAGATTGTGAGATCGAGGGATGATTCTAGAAACTGTCTAGCCTTTTCAATGGGGGGAGTCGGTAGAATCGCATCAATAAAATCTAGCTCTTCTTGCGTTTCAGTTTGACTTATCTGTTCCCGTACCGATCGCTCCAGAGCATAGTTATCAAAAATTTGTTCGCACAGCCGATAGGTTTCCATCTTGGCTGGCGGGATGACGACCTGACTGAGAACTCGATGCTCAGAACTAACGGAAGCAGCCCGTTCATCAACGACGACGTATCCCCGGGTCTCATCTCTCTTTTCTCCAGGCCTGAGGGCAGGTACCCCATTCCCGCTTTGGTCAGCATCCCATATTTCTTGAAAAACATTGCTTGACATGGTTACTTCTATGTCTATATACGGATGGCCTGGGCAGTAGGGAAGATCTCCATCAAAAAGCTTTCTACGCTCTGGCTGTGTCTCAGGCTTAAGACTTAGGGGCAAATCTTACAATTCAAGTATGAAATTGCCCCGGAGGTTTCGCAGTACCCCTGGGGGTGCTCTTTGCTTAGATAGCCGTTTTTATCGAGCCTAAAAGTATTCCTGGAGGTTGTGCTTGAATGGACCTTAAATCGCTACTATTGAGCCAAAGCAATTAAACCGCTAGGGTGTATAAGGCCCAAGCGCCGACAAACGATCAGCAAATCCAGAATGCGATACCTCATCACCAGTGCACTTCCCTATATCAACGGTATTAAACACCTGGGCAACCTGGTGGGGTCGATGTTGCCCGCCGATGTGTATGCTCGCTTTCTGCGTCAGGAAGGCGAAGAGGTTCTTTATATCTGTGCCACCGACGAGCATGGCACCCCCGCTGAAATCGCGGCCCTAGAGGCAGAGCTGGATGTGGCTGAATTTTGTACCCGTCAGTACCAGAAGCAAAAGGATATCTACCAGCGCTTTGGTCTCTCCTTTGATTATTTTGGCCGTACGTCGGCACCGGAGAACCATGAGCTTACACAGCATTTTTATCGACAGCTGGCGGATCACGGGTTTATTGAAGAACGGGAAATCAGCCAGATTTATTCCCTAGACGATGAGCGCTTTTTGCCCGATCGCTACGTCACTGGCACCTGCCCCAACTGTAGTTATGAAAAGGCCCGAGGCGATCAGTGTGAGAACTGTACTAAGGTGCTGTCCCCCACGGACCTGATTGACCCGCGCTCGACCATTTCTGGCAGTACTAACTTAGAAGTGCGCAGTTCCAAGCATTTGTTTTTGCTGCTGGATAAACTCAGCGACGAGGTACGTACCTGGGTTGAACAACAAACCCAATGGCCAAAACTAACTACATCCATTGCCTTTAAGTGGCTAGATGAAGGGTTGCAGAGCCGAGGCATTACCCGCGACCTGAGCTGGGGGGTGCCGGTGCCTGCTGAGGGCTTCGACGGCAAGGTGTTTTATGTGTGGTTTGATGCCCCGATTGGCTATGTGTCGGCTACTAAAGCGTGGGGCAATACCACCGGCAATGACTGGGAGAGCTGGTGGAAGGAGGGTGATAGTGTGCACTACACCCAGTTTATGGCCAAGGATAATCTGCCGTTCCATACGATTATGTGGCCTGCGACGATTCTGGGCAGTCGCGAGCCTTGGAAAATGGCTGACTATATCAAAGGGTTTAACTGGCTCAATTACTACGGTGGTAAATTTTCCACCAGTTCGAAACGGGGTGTGTTTTTGGACCAGGCGCTAGAGATTGCTCCGGCGGACTACTGGCGCTATATGCTGATGGCCAGTGCGCCGGAAACGTCTGACTCTGCTTTTACCTGGGAACAGTTTCAAAATCGAGTTAACAAGGAACTGGCGGACAATCTGGGCAACTTTGTTAACCGTATTTTAAAATTCACGGCGTCTAAGTTTTCTAAAGAACTGCCAGCGGGCGGTACCCCTGGTGAGGCTGAAGCGGAGCTAGAAGCCGCCTGCAAAGATTTAGTAGAAAAACTACGGGGGCATTTACGCCAGCAGGAGTTTCGACGGGCCACCGAAACGCTGAGTGCACTTTGGACAGCGGGCAATCAATATATCGATGTGCGGGCACCCTGGAAGTTATTTAAAGCGGACAAAGATGATGCCGCCGTTGTGATTCGCACCTGTATTAATTTGATTCGGCTGTATGCGATCGCAAGTGCCCCCTTTATTCCCCACACCGCTGCGACCCTCTACGACGCGCTGCAGCTAACTGAGGCCGAGCGTAACAGTACCATGGCTGCTGCAACGGACTTGACTATCCTATCGGCAGGACGAGCTTTTGAAGTGCCTGCGCCTTTATTTCAAAAGCTCGATGACGATCGAGTGGCCGCACTCAAGGCCCAATATGGTGGTGAGTAAGGACTTGCTCCTCCTGAACGCTTTAAGATTACCTTTCTAAAAACGCAGTTGGCCATGACACCCTTTAAAACATGCTTTTTACCTAAAAACCTGATTGCTCCAGTTCTCCTACCGACTCTTTTATCGGCCACATTATTGGGCTGCGGTAGTAACGATGGTCTAGATGAATATGGCGATCCCGTTTCTACCGATGTGTCCACCGACGTGCCCTATGTGGCCGTAACTCAATATGTGGAACATCCTGCCCTAGATGCTGTCCGTAATGGCCTTCAAGATAAGCTCAAAGAAGAAGGCTATGGGGCTGCCGATAACTCCCTCAAGTGGGAGTGGGAAAGTGCCCAAGCTCAAGCTGCCAATGCAGCGCAAATTGCTCAGAAATTTGTGGGGGATAATCCGGATCTGATTGTAGCTATCGCCACCCCGTCTGCCCAGGCAGTAGTCGGCAGCACCGATACAATTCCGGTGGTGTTTTCTGCAGTGACTGACCCGGTATCGGCTGAGCTGGTCCCCAGCCTGGAGGCGTCTGGGGGAATGGTCACTGGCGTTAGCGATCTGTCTCCCATTGATGAGCATCTGGCGTTGATTGCTGATATTGACCCTGATGCCAAGTCCGTTGGCGTAATTTACAACGCCGGGGAATCCAACTCCGTCAGCCTGGTGGAATTGCTCAATATCGAAGCTGAGGCCCAGGGCTTTACCATTACCGAGGCAACGGTGTCTAGCTCTGCAGATGTGGCCACGGCAGCGCAAAGCTTAGTGGGTAAGGTGGATGTCATTTACATTCCCACAGACAATACAGTAGTCTCGGCTCTAGAGTCGGTGATCCAGGTGGGTAATGAGAACCAGCTACCGGTATTTTCTGGTGATACGGATTCGGTGGAGCGAGGTGCGATCGCAACCGCCAGCTTTGACTACTACGAAGTCGGTCGCCAAACCGGTGACATCGTCGCCCGCATTCTTGGCGGCGAAGCTCCCGGTGATATCCCGGTGGAACTAGCCAAAACCGTAGACCTGGCCATCAATCTAGCCGCTGCTGACGCTATGGGTGTCACCATTCCAGATGTCATCAAAGACAGTGCCGACCAAGTATTTGAGTAAATGCTTGAATTCAATATACACATAAGGCTAGCCCATCGCCGTTCCACCGATGCCCATGTCCTTTGTCGCCTTTCTTGGGGCCATTGAAACCGGTTTAATCTATGGCTTTCTCAGTCTCGGGGTGTACCTTTCTTTTCGGGTGCTCAAGTTTCCCGACTTGACCGTAGACGGCAGTTTTCCTTTGGGGGCAGCCGTTGTAGCCACCCTGATTACCCAGGGGGTGAATCCCTGGCTGGCTACCGCTATCGCTATGGTATCCGGAGCCCTCGCCGGTCTGTGCACCGCCATTCTGAGTGTGCGGTTTCATATCCTCAACTTGCTGGCTAGCATTCTCACCATGATCGCGCTGTACTCCATCAATCTGCGCATTATGGGACGCCCCAACGTGCCGCTGCTCAATCAGCCCACCCTGTTTGATGGTCTGGAGACCGTGGTGCCCGTTTGGGTAATCTTACTGGTGGGGCTGGGGCTGACCAAACTGGCCTTGGACTTTTTTCTCACCTCAGATTTGGGGCTGGCCATGCGGGCCACTGGCATGAATCCAATCATGGCCAGTGCCCAGGGAATTTACACCAACCGCCTGATCCTGCTGGGCATGGCCCTGAGTAACGCCCTGGCAGCCCTATCGGGAGCACTGTTTGCCCAGGTGAATGGCTTTGCCGATGTGGCTCTGGGGGTAGGTACCGTGGTGATTGGTCTGGCCACAGTGATTTTGGGTGAAGCGATTTTTCCCAGCCGTACTGTTCGCTGGGCCACTCTGGCTGTGATTGCTGGCTGTTTGCTTTATCGTTTGGTGATTGCCATCGCCCTCAATGCTGATTTTCTGGGATTGCAGGCCCAGGATCTAAACCTGGTGACGGCTGTAATTGTGGTGCTGGCACTGGTGGTGCCCCAGGCCAATCTGCTGGCAAAATTCAAGCGGTAAGGGATTGATCGGGGTCATTATTTAGCCGAAAATCCCTAATGTTTTCTAGCGTTGCTGATCCCCTGTATGATTTCTCTTTCTGACATTCACATAACCTTTAACCCCGGTACGCCCCTAGCGAAACCGGCATTGCTGGGTGTGAATTTGGACATTGCCGTTGGGGAATTTATTATGGTCATTGGCAGTAACGGAGCAGGCAAATCCACCCTGCTGAACAGTATTAGCGGTGATATTTTATGTGACCAGGGACGGATTACCGTGGGGACGCAGGATGTCACCTCCTGGCCGACGGCGCGACGGGCTCCTCTGGTATCACGAGTGTTTCAAAATCCGCTGATAGGCTCCTGTGCTGATCTGACCATTGAAGAAAACCTGGTCTTAGCCCTGCGGCGAGGCCAGCTACGGGACATGCGACCGGCCCTTAATCATCGCCTGCGGGATCAGTTTCGGGCGCGGCTGGCCAGTCTGCAGCTGGGTTTGGAAAATCGGCTTTGCGATCGCATCGGTCTCCTTTCTGGCGGTCAACGCCAGGCCCTAAGTTTAGTCATGGCCACCCTAGCCCCGGCTAAAATTCTGCTGCTGGACGAGCATACCGCCGCCTTGGACCCGAAAACAGCTCACTACATCATGCAGCTCACTGACCACCTAGTCACCGAGCATCGTCTGACCACCTTAATGGTCACCCACAGCATGCGTCAGGCATTAGCCATGGGCAATCGCCTCCTCATGCTCCACGAAGGCCGAATCATATTCGATGCCACCGGTTCAGAAAAAGCCACCCTGACCATTAATGATTTACTCAATCGATTTACAGGCGGCACCTTGAGTGACGACAGCCTGCTCTTAAGCTAGGGACTTGCAGATGCTGCTATCCAGTGACCATGCATAAGCTGACCCAAATGAACAGCCATGAGCGACTAAAAATTCAGCATAGCTCCCTGGAATAACTTTAGATATCTTAAAAAATAATTAATAAATTCACTACGATTTTGTCATTCTTGATGCAGCGAATACCCCTGTGAATCCAGTAATGTGAGTCATGCAGGTCTATAGTTACCAAGCCACAGGCAAACCGTTACTCATTTAAGATAAAAAATACTTCTAATAAAAGTTACATTACTTAAAATTATGATATTCTTGATTCATAAGAACGCAGCATCACTACTCCACAAGCAATTCGCATAGTTTATCTCTGTTGCCAGGATTCAGGGACCTGGGAAGATGGCGATGTTATACCAGTGCATACAGCATTCCGTTTGTATGTATAGAGAAACATCCAGGTGCCTAAAAACGACAGGTGTTTTAGGTGCTTATAAAATCGCTGTCTTTATGAGCCTTTGCTAAATAGTCCTACGCCTTCCTGTGGTATTTTCAACTCCTTTGATTTTAAGGAATCGTTTCTTTCTCTCTGTAGTTTGCGCTGTGTCATTTTTATGAAAGCTTCTCAGACATCCAGCGACTTGGTTCGCACCTATCTTAAAGAAATTGGGCGAGTGCCGCTTCTAACCCATGAGCAAGAAGTCATTTATGGCAAGCAAGTGCAGAAGTTTGTTGCTTTGCAGGCTTGTCGTACCGCTCTCCATGAGAGTCTAGACCGTGAGCCCTCTATCCAAGAATGGGCTGAAGCGGCTGAACTGTCCGAGGCTGAGCTGACTCAAGCGATCGACGCTGGCGAGCTGGCTAAGCGGCGAATGGTAGAGGCTAACCTGAGGCTGGTAGTCTCCGTTGCCAAGAAATATATTAAGCGCAATGTTGATTTACTAGATCTGATTCAAGAAGGCACCATTGGCATGCAGCGTGGTGTAGAAAAATTTGATCCACTTAAAGGCTATCGATTTTCTACCTATGCCTACTGGTGGATTCGTCAAGCGATTACCCGAGCTATTGCAGAGAAGAGTCGCACCATTCGTTTACCGATTCACATTACCGAGAAACTTAATAAGATTAAGAAGGCGCAACGTCAGCTCTCTCAGAAGCTGGGCCGTGCTGCCACCATTGCTGAGCTAGCAGAAGAAGTAAAGCTAACGCCTAAACAGGTTAGGGATTACTTAGAAAAATCGCGAACGCCCCTATCCTTGGATTTACGTATTGGTGACAATCAGGATACAAATCTGGGCGATCTGCTAGAAGATCCCGGTGAGTCGCCTGAAGCTTACGCCACCCAATCATTGTTGCGTAAAGATCTTGACCGTTTAATGGCGGAACTGACTCCCCAACAGCAGCGAGTGCTGAATCTTCGATTTGGGTTGGATGATGGCAAGCACATGACCTTAGCAAAGATTGGTGAGATGCTCAGCATCAGCCGTGAGCGTGTGCGTCAAATTGAGCGTGAGGCGCTCACGCGACTGCGTAAGCGTCAGGCCGATATGCGTGAGTATCTAGCCAGTTAGAAGTCAGCTAGCTCAATGGATTACTCTTGAAATTTGACTAACAAAGGATGCGTTATTAACGCATCCTTTGTTTTTATGGTGTTTGGATACGAATAAGCGCAAAGATAAGTACACAGACATAGCAAGCATGGAGACTATGGTAGAAGAGACTATGGCAGAATCATCACCATCCACACAGCATTCTACGGTCAAGCTAATCCCCAATGGTCCCGAGATTACTCCTCTGGGGGTGGGAACGTGGTCCTGGGGAGATTCTCTATTTTGGCAGTATGGCAAAGGCTATGGTGCCAGTGATGTACAGCAGGCATTTGAGGCGTCCTTAGCGGCTGGCGTTACCTTCTTCGATACGGCGGAGGTCTATGGGTTAGGCAAGTCTGAAGAGCTGTTGGGACAGTTTATTCAACAGACCGATTCTACAGTGGTGGTAGCGACTAAATATTTTCCTTTACCTTGGCGATTTTCAACCCAGGCCGTAGCCGATGCCCTGACGGCCAGTTTAAAGCGTTTACAGTTGCCGACGGTGGCCCTCTATCAAATTCACTGGCCCTTTGATTTTTTGATGGGGCAAAAAACATTACTAAATGCCTTAGCAGATGAAATCAAGCAAGGTCGGATTCAATCCATTGGGGTGAGTAATTACTCGGCCAGTCAGATGCACAAGGCCCATGGTTACCTGGCTGAGCGAGGGATTCCCTTGGCGGTTAACCAGGTGCAGTATTCTCTTTTACACCGTCAGATTGAGTCCAATGGTGTGTTTAGTGCGGCTAAAGACCTGGGGATAACCATCTTGGCCTATAGCCCTTTAGCGCAAGGGCTGATTACAGGTAAGTATACGGTTGCGACATATCAACCTCCCACCGGGGCACGACGGATTGATCCACGTTTTAGTAAGGAGGGGCTGCGCAAAATTGAGCCCGTAATTGCGGTGCTCAAGGATGTGGGCCGGCGCTATGAAAAAACGCCAGCTCAAGTTGCCCTCAACTGGCTGGTGGGTCAAGGGAATGTGGTACCTATTCCAGGCGCAAAAAATGCTCAACAGGCGCAACAAAATGCTGGGGCACTGGGATGGACTATGACGCTAGAAGAGCGTGAACAGATTAGTAAGGTAAGTACTCCCTGGCTGTAGATGTTCTGCTGATTGGGCTTCTGCTTGTTGTCTCTGCTGTTGTCTTGGTTTGTAAGCCCTTACTGTGTAATCGGCAGGGTAATGGTGAATGTGGTGCCCTGTCCTAAGGTGGAATCGTAGGTAATGGTGCCACCATGGGTTTCAGTAATGATTTGATAGCTGATGGACAGCCCCAAACCGGTACCCTTCCCGACAGGTTTAGTGGTGAAAAAAGGGTTGAACAGATGGTCGCTAACCTGTTGAGCAATACCGGGACCGTTGTCGATAATTGCGATCGCAATTGCTGGTGGGGTTAACTGCCCCAGCAACCGGGTCCGAATCTCGATAGTGCTGGGGATGGCCTCCATCTGTTGCCAGGTGCGATCGTGATCCCGTTCTTCTAAGGCATCTACCGCATTGCTCAACAAGTTCATAAACACCTGGTTAAGCTGTCCAGCGTAGCACTCGATCTGGGGAAGATTGCCATACTCTTTAATCACCTGAATCTGAGGACGCCAGGGCTGAGCCCGTAGCCGTGTTTGCAAAATAGTCAGGGTGCTGTCAATACCGTCATGGAGATCCACCTGTTTAATATCCGCCTCATCCAGCCGGGAGAACATCCGTAGAGACTTGATAATTTCTCGGATGCGTTCAGTACCTACCTCCATAGATTGGAACAGTTTGGGTAAATCCTGTTTTAGAAACTCCAGCTCGATATTGTCAATGGTAGTCTGAATCGCAGGGTGAGCTTCAGGATAGTGGCGCTGATAGCTGTCAACCAGATGAACTAAATCTTGGGTATAGTCCTTAGCATGGGTAAGATTGCCATAGATAAAACTAACCGGATTGTTGATCTCATGGGCTACCCCGGCCACCATCTGCCCGAGGCTGGACATTTTTTCGCTCTGGACTAGCTGGGACTGGGTTTTTTGCAGCTGAGTAAGCAACACCTCTAGCTCCTGGGATCGAGATTGACTTTGGGCTAGTAAATGACCCTGATGCAAAGCAATTTCCAGCTGAGCCACAACGGCTTTAAGGAGAGCTAATTCATCCTTGAGCCAAGGACGGATCGTTTGGTGGATACAGGAAATAATCCCGACTTGGCCACACTCTGCCCGAATCGGAAAAACTAACATGGATTTGTTGCCAAAGGCCGTCAGAACTGCTTTAACGGACTCATCATCAACCGTTGCTATATCGTCTAACTGCAAAATTTCTTGGTTTAATAATTTTTCCGTGAGCCGGCCAAAACTGGTGGCAGCATGATGGCCGACAAGGCTATGTAAATCAGCCCTCTGGACTTCTGTAATCACATTCCAATAGGCGTCATCAGCCGTCTCGACGTACCAGGCAAAATGACAGCGGTCTACTTCTAAAAAAGACTGAATTTCTCGCACTGTCGTAGTGAGAATACAATCAAGGTCGAGGGATGTTCGGATCTGGTTGGCAATTTGGTTAAGAAGTTGCTCTCGCTGCGCCTGCTGCTGAATTTTTTCGGTAGAAGTCATCAATGCTTGCTCGGTCTGCAGTCGTTCTATCTCTGCTCCCGCCCTAGCAGCAAAAATCTCTAGAATAAATGCCTGTAGCTCTAAGTCTCCCGTCATGGGCTCAGTGTCCATAACGGCAATGTAGCCTAAAAAATTGCCGCTAGGGTTCAAGATGGGAATACCAACATAGCTCTCTGCATTGAGTTTGATGAGGGCTTTATCTCTGGGAAATAGCGTTTGGACAGAGTTGTTATAGCGGCAAATATGATGATTTTTTGTAACCTTGAAGCAAGGAGTCTCGCCCAACTCGTATTGAAAGTTATCGCCAAAATCTGTACCGTCCCAAAAAGCTAGGGTTTGACCTATTTGCTTTTCCTCGCTGTCAATTACGTAGGCAATGAGGGCGTAGCTTACATTAAGGGCAATTGCTAGATGCTTAACACAGGCTCGAAAAAAAGCTTCACCTGTTTGAGCTGCTGTTCCTTTAACAATAGAGCGCAGGGCTTGTTCTTGACGTTTACGCTCGGTTTCAAACTTAACTTGCTGAGTAATATCCCTCAGGGTACATAGGGCGTGAGGTTTTCCTTGATAGAGATAGGGGAGACCTTTGATCTCTAGCTCAATCAAACTACCGTCACGATGGATGTTGGTTATTTGTTTGCTAAAAGTGTTCCCTGCCCGTACGGCGGCAATGCATTGTTGATAAACATGCTGAGAGTCTGGATGGACGTAACTTGCAGAAGGCAGGGAGATAAATTCTTGGTAGGAGTAGCCATGCATCTGATGGTAGGCCGGATTGGCCTGCAACAGTTCTCCCGTTTCTAGATTGAAAATACTCAGGCCGTCTGTCACCGTTTCAAAAATTTGACGATACTGGGTTCTTTGCTGGCGCAAACGTTCTTCAGCTTGCTTGAGATCGCTGATATCTCGCATGACTGAGGAGATAAATTCTAAACTGCCATCCTCATCTCGATGGGCCAGAATAACTTGAGACACTGGAAAATCTTGTCCGCTTTGGCTCCTCAGCCATGATTCTCCTCGCCACATACCGGTTTGGATAGCCATTGGAATTGCCTCAGACTCAATCTTTTTTAAGGATTTGGGCGGATGGCATTCTTGGATATTGACCCGCTCTAGCTCCTCTGCCGGAATCTCTAATGCTGTATGTCCAGCCTGGTTAAGGTAAAGATGGTTTCCTTGAGCATCACAAATACCAACAATATCGGGGGTCGCTTCGAGAATAGACAGCAGGCGCTGCTGGTCTTTTTCAGCTCTTTTGCGATCGCTAATCTCAATTATCAAACCGTCCCAGAGGATAGCATTATCTGCTTTTTTTTCTGGTCGGGCAATGGTTTGCACCCACTTGAGTTGACCGCTGGGAGTAATAATCCGATGTTCATGGTGCAGGCCAGAAAGCGTGATGGCAGAATCCTGAATTGCCTGTTCTAGGCCATCAAAGTCGCTAGGGTGAATCAGCTGACAACACCGGATAAAATCATCTGGCTCCAGCTCATAAATATCGCGGCAGCCCTCGGATACGTAGGGGAACGAGCGCGTACCGTCAGCCTCGATACGAAATTGAAAAATTAGCCCCGGTAAATTATCAGTCAACCGCTGCAATCGGGCTTTACTGGTTTGCAGTTCTTGGGTGCGAGTCTCAACCCGTTGCTCTAGTTTTTCATTAAGCTGCTTGAGCTGTCTCTCAGCCTCAATGCGAGCCGTAATTTCCCGAAACGTGCCCAAAATGCCTACAACAGCGCCTTGAGAATTATGCAGTGGAATTTTATTAGTCTCTAGCCAATATTGGCTGCCATCAGCCTGACGCTGGGTTTCGACAATACCGAGCTCGGGGCTATCTGATTCCATTACTCGGCGATCGCAGGTGCGAAACCACTCTGCTTCTTCTCGTGTCCATGGCAAATCAAAATCGGTTTTACCAATGATGTCCTCGGGAGAGGCTAAGCCAGCCGCCTTGCTAAACTGTTGGTTACAGCCGAGATACACAGACTTTCGATCTTTCCAGAAAGCCGCTTCTGGCATACTGTCAAAGACTAATGATAATGACTGCCCAGATATTGGAGTTTGAAGATTTTCCAACTGCTGGCGGACAGACTGAAGTTCTTGGGTTGTCTGCTGATGTGCAGCTTGAGCGTCAGCTAATTGGCTTTGAAGCAGACGATTAGCGGCCTCTAGCTCAGCCATTCGTTTCTGATAATTGTGCAAATCTTTATCCATCAGCGTTTTGAATGGTTGATAGAGCAGTGGAAGGGCTAATTATTGGATAAATGGATCGTCCGATAGATTTTATCGTTGCTAATTTTTGACTGTTGTAGAATTTACAATGGCTTGGACTATTGACGCGATTATGGACAGGCCATATGTATCAGTAGGGTATACGTTAGTATTCACGATGGCCTGATAGTGATCCGTTATATTGACGCAAATGTTAAGAGGGTTGTAAACACAATGGCTGTAGAGACACAGGTAGACAATGCAGGTGCAGCCGCTATTTATAATCGCTTGGGTCAGACTAAACGACGGCGGGTAAGCGACGGGGCTGAGACGGCATTACTAACGGGCACTAAGCAGCTAGTGTTGGTATGGCCGCAGCTAGGCGACTTTGACAGTTTGGAATATGCCTGGTGGCTCCGACGAAGGGCCGATGTGCTCGCGGCAAAAGGCATAACAGTGCGCGCTGTGGGCATTGGCGATCGCAACTCGGGTGGGGCATTTTGTGCCTATACCGGTTTTCCTGAAGACTCGCTGCTGCTGGACCCAGACGGTATACTACATAAGGAATTGGATCTTTACCCAGGGTTGACTTTAGCAGTACCTGGCTTTAATCAGCGCCAAAATGCTTGGCTCAACCTATTGCTGATGTGTGCGGGCATTGGCAGTCCTGGCACATTAACAGAAGTGTTTCGTGGCTATCTGGGCGATCGCAATGCTCCCCAGCTGATTGAGGATAATGAAATCGTGCAGGCCAAGCCACTGCCGCCGATCAAAGGAAAATTTTTCAAACGAGCTGGTGGCCAAGGATTTCAGCGACCCTTTGAGCTAGCTACGCTGCGGCTGCGGAATATGGCGGAGGTATTGGGTAAGTGGACCACCTACGTGCCGGATGTGAGGCACATTACCCAGCGAGGAGCAACCTATGTGATTAGCAACGGTGAAGTGATTTATCAGCATTGCGATCGCAACATCCTGGGCTTTGCTACCAATATGAGTCGTCCGCTGTCATTCTTAGATACTTTAGACCTGCCTTAAAATATTCTGGGTTGACCCACAGCTTGATTCAGCCAGATGGCCAGGTAGTAAACCCTATTGAACCCGAAAAGCAGACTGCTTCAACTTGAGTTACATCTAGACACTTAAAATAACCGGTCAGTCAGCGGGTGGAGTTCCCTCCAGCCGCTGGCTTAAAACGTCTGTCGAACTTACCGAGCCATTACCCGCATCAGGCCAGGATTGCCTGCATTGCCATCAATCGCCACCAAACGACCGTTAGCATCCAGATGCCGCACAATCTTGTAAATATCTTCAACGGCATCAGGCCGACCGACCTTATCAGCGATTTCTGCCAGGGTCAGGGAACCACCCGTTTTACTTAGCACATCCACCACCATATTTTGTAGATTGAGAATGCTGGCAGCCGCTTTTTTACCTGCTTCCACACCAGGCTGGTGATAGGCGTTGATGTTGACCACGGCAGCATACAAACTGACTGCGCGCTCATATAGGGCAATGAGGGCACCCACAATCGTCGGTGTTACTTCAGGGATAGTGATAGTAATCGACTGGCGCTTATTCTCAAACAGGGCCTTGCGAGTCCCTTGTAAAAAGCCTGAGAGATAGTCACCGGATGTCACCCCTGGGTCAATCTCAGTGGAACTGCCTTCACGATCCTTGAGGACCTCGATCAGGGTCACAAAGAAATTATTCACACCTTCGCGTAGCTGTTGCACATAGGCATGCTGGTCAGTTGAGCCTTTGTTGCCATAGACTGCAATGCCCTGAAAGACCTTGTTGCCATCTAGATCGGTTTCTTTACCCAGAGATTCCATAATCAGCTGCTGTAAATAACGGCTAAAAAGCAGCAGACTATCTTTATAGGGCAAGATCACCATGTCCTTTTCACCTTTGCCATTACCGGTGTGATACCAGGCTAAGGCCATGAGGGCAGCTGGATTTTTACGTAGATCGGGTATCCGCGTAGCGGCATCCATCTGCTTGGCTCCAGCTAGAATGGCGCGAA
The DNA here is from genome assembly GCA_039028535.1 of Cyanobacteria bacterium P01_B01_bin.77. Lineage (GTDB taxonomy): Bacteria > Cyanobacteriota > Cyanobacteriia > Phormidesmidales > Phormidesmidaceae > Leptothoe. The sequence continues at coordinate 10,060 of JBCCHX010000072.1, read as the reverse complement.
TGTCGATCCCCTGCAGAGCGGCAGGTAGCAAACCCACCGAAGATAGCTCCGATGTGCGCCCACCGACCCAATCCTGCATGGGGAACATGGCTAACCAACCATCAGCTTTAGCAACTTTATCGAGCTTGCTGTCCCGACCCGTGGTCGCTACCGCATATTTCGAAAAGTTTAGCCCTCGCTTTTCATAGGCGGCTTTGACCTCCAGCATGCCATTGCGGGTTTCTGGAGTACCTCCAGATTTGGAAATCACTAGTACCAGGGTGGTTTTAAGCCGATCACCCAGCTTAGCCAAGATCTTGTCTACACCAGCTGGGTCGGTATTATCAATAAAGTTAATATTCAATGGCGGATTGACTGGACCAATGGCTTCAGCCACAAATTCCGGGCCCAGGGCTGAGCCACCAATGCCAATGGATAAAATATCGGTAAAACGTTCTTCCCCAGGAGGAGTGATGGTGGCTGTATGAATCTGCTGAGTAAAATTTTCTATATCGCGTAGGGTGTTAACAATTTCATTACGCAGGTCATTGTTGGGGGCAAGGTCCGGGTCCCTGAGCCAGTAATGACCCACCATGCGGTTTTCGTCGGGGTTTGCGATCGCGCCTCTTTCCAGTGCATCTACCGATGCAAATGCCTTTGCAAACTGAGGCGTCAGGTTAGCCACAAAGGCATCATCGAACGTTACCCGACTGACATCCAAATAGAGTCCTAGCTCCTCATTGTAATAAAGCCAATCTTGATATCGTTGCCACAATGCAGTCGCATCCATAGTTACCTCTCTAGGGCTGCCAATTTTTTGTCACTAAATCATAGTCACATTCAGTGCTGACATTTTTCGTATTAGAAAACTCAGAGTTTGTAACCTGAATGTGTGTTGGGCCATTAATCTCAGTGCGCTAGATTTAATGCACCAAGCCAATGCACCAAGCTAATGCACCAAGCCAATGCACCGACTGTCAGTGTAGTGACCATTTATCCCCAGAACACCAAAATTCTTGAAGGATTTCAGGATTCGTTATGGAAACACCTGCTGGTTTAATCTTCTGGTTTATGCTTGCCTCGTCTTCCGTTGGTAAAATTTCTTTAGTAGAATTGTAATGATTGTCACACTAATGACTGTCATTCACTGATTTACAGGTCCCATCATCACCCTCTAATGGATCTAGTCACCCTTCAAGGATTGCTGGATAACGTGTCCTTTGCTGTCCTATTTATCACCATGCTCCTCTACTGGAGTAGCCTTGCCTTTGCCGATGCTAACTGGCTCAGGATCTTAGGCACGACAGGCATGGCAATTGCCAATCTCTGTATCGCAGCTTTACTAATAGCTCGGTGGATTGAAGGTGGCTATTTCCCCTTGAGTAATCTCTACGAGTCTCTCTTTTTTATCGCCTGGGGGATCACAGCCATTCATTTTGTAGCCGAGCACATGAGCAATAGCCTCTGGGTTGGGGCTATGACTGCGCCAGCAGCCATGGGCATCACGGCCTTTGCCACCCTCACTCTGCCCGACACGATGCAGGTGTCCGAGCCCCTGGTGCCAGCGCTCAAGTCTAACTGGCTGATGATGCACGTCAGTGTGATGTTGCTCAGCTATGCTGCCCTGATGGTGGGTTCTTTGATTGCGATCGCATTTCTGGTGGTTACTCGCGGTCAGGCCGTTGAACTAAAGGGAAGTTCTGTAGGGACAGGCGGGTTTCGCGATCGCAAATATGCCCTCAAACGCGCCGCTGAAAAAACGGCTGAACCAGTTCTATCCACCGCAGGTGGCGGTACCGCAGTCTTAGAAAAGCCGGTCACTGCTGCCCTATCCATGCAGCGACTCACTCTGGCCGATACTCTAGACAACATTAGCTACCGCATCATCGGTCTCGGCTTTCCCCTGCTGACTATCGGTATTATTTCCGGCGGCGTCTGGGCCAACGAAGCCTGGGGCTCCTATTGGAGCTGGGACCCCAAGGAAACCTGGGCCCTAATTACCTGGCTCGTATTCGCCGCCTATCTCCACTCTCGCATTACTAAGGGCTGGCAGGGGCGTAAGCCTGCCTTTATCGCCGCCTCAGGCTTTGTCGTTGTTTGGGTCTGCTACCTAGGGGTAAACCTGCTAGGTAAGGGGCTACACAGCTACGGCTGGTTCTTCTAAATCTATTGGTGGTAGGGGCGTTCCATGGAACGCCCCTACTCTAAAATTTGACGATCGTCATTTTACCCCTGCAAACAAATCCCCAAACGCCTGCTCTTGCGCCTCCGGGCTCGTCACAACTTCCACAATTTTATTCTCTGCCGCAGGCTCACTCAACGCCGCAATGCACACCTGCGCTACCTTTTCCCGAGCAATCCCGCCGTCAAACAGCGTATCCGCCGAGGCCATTACAACCGGCTCGCCTGTGTCCTCACTGCGTAATCCCCCCGGTCGCACAATCGTATAGGTCAGACCGCTCTGAACGATGTATTCCTCCGCCTGCTTTTTCCAATACAGCACCAACCAAAACAAGTTCAGCGGATGGAAAAACTTAGATACACAGAGTGAAGATACAATGACAAACCGTTTTACACCGGCTATCTTAGCCACATCCACTAAATTTTTTGTCCCCACAAAATCCACCTGGTAAGGACCCGTAACATCAAAGCTAGGAGCCGCTCCTGTGGCGCAGATGATGGCATCACACCCTGTCATTGCTGTTCTCAGAGTCTCCGGCTTTAAAACATCCCCAACCACTACCTCGACCGTATCCGCAAAATCAGCCTTTGAGCGATCCCGCACCATAGCCTTGACAGTCATGCTACTCGCCTGCAGCTGGGTGGTCACATATCGCCCCGTCTTACCTGTTGAACCTACCACCAATACATTCATGCTGTTTCTTTTACTGCAATCACTGCAGCCATTGTTTCCCTGACTCGACCAAAATATCAAACTGTAATGTTGACTGCACTATGGAGCTAAAGGCTCTGTTATTAATGACAAAGTAACCAAATGGCTCAACCGTCTACCCAACACTCACATTGGCCATTGCCATATTTCAAAATCATTAAGCAACCGGCGAAAAAATGGTGCTCTTGAGAAAATCGATTAAACTTAATGAAACACAATAGTTCTTCAATCAACAGTTGTGAGTCATAAAACTCTGGCAGTTGGCGTTCACAAGTCTATATCCGTGATTTAACGATGGTTGCTTGTTTTTTTAAATCAGTACCCTATGGACATGACCAATTGATTTATGTCTCTTTAATCAATTCCACTGTCCCAAGTGCTATAAAAACGGTCTAGAGGGACGATTATCATCGACCCCCATTGCAATCCTGGTATTTCTTTTTAGGCTATCTTAAAAAACTTTGACTTTATGAACGTGTCTTCTACGCAGTATCCTCACTCAGGAATTTCCGACACTACATTGGCTTCGTCTCCAAGCGTTCCAGGTGCGATCGCATCAGGCAGCAGCGATGATACTCTACAGACACCTGAAACTATCGTTTTTGAAGGCTATTACGTTGGCAACATGGAAATGTATGCCGATGTCGATACCGTTGCCAGCTACCTCGATTCCCACCAAGGCTGGTTTACTCGCTGTGCTCAGCCCATGGATGTAAAGCCCATTGGCCATAACGGCTATGCCATTTCCCTGGGTCGTTTTGGCAGCCTCAACTTTCAGATTCAGCCCAAGATTGGTCTACATTTGCTACCTCAAAATCGAGGTGTGTATCGCATTGAAACGATCCCCGTACCAGGACATGAGCCGGAAGGGTACGACGTTGATTTTCGTGCCGCCATGTCCCTGGCAGAAAAACAACAGCAGACCGTTCCAGTCGAACAGGCAACCCACGTGGAATGGGAACTCAACCTACAGACCAAAGTCCAAATGCCAAAGTTTATCCAGGCATTACCCCAATCTTTGGTAAAAGCCTCAGGAGACAAGCTGCTAAACCAAATTGTGCGGCAAGTTTCTAAACGGCTCACCCGCAAAGTCCAGGAAGACTTTCATACAATGATGAACCTGCCACTGCCCGGTCGCAAACCTCGGCGCTAGTCCAGTTAGTTCAAGTTGCTAAGCCTTGTCTCAGCTGTTCAATTGGCTCTATATAGTTCGCTAGTGGCTCCTGGGCCAGGTGACATGCTTGACGATCAATGGCCAGCAGGTCATTACCCCATACCACATGCCCCAACTCAAAGCCGGTACCCACATCTGGCCGCCAGTCCTTGCTAAGAAACTTTTGACTACAGTCAGCTACTCCACCGTCAAACAGGTGGCCGATGGAAAAGTAAACGTCCTGTAGGATTTGTGGCACCGAAGGCCGATGCAGCTGCCCTCTAGAGTGAGTACTGCGAGCCTTGTACCTGGCGCGAGGAAATAGCCCGTACAGGTTTTTTAGCGTGGCCGATACCAGGGGCTGTTGCTTGAGGCTGGTGATCTTAAAGGCGCTGACTGAAATCCGGCAGTCTACTGCCTGCAACAGCTGCGGAGCCCACATTTCTGAGTAGCGTACAGGCTGGGATAAGCGGTTAGGGTAGGCAATACAGGGTAGTGTATCCGCATCCAGTACTGTCATTCCCTCATCCAAAATGTCATAGAGACCGTTTTTTTCGGCAATTTCTGTTAGGGATAGCTTTGAGCACACCCCTTCTACTACCAGGATTTCAGCGTTGGGGCTGGCCTGGCGCAGCCCCTGAAGTACCTTAGATAAAACTGGCATACCTACCGTTATGGGCGGCCCTTTAGGATAGCCCAGGTTGGGTTTTACCAAAATTCTCGTTGCCCCCTGGGCCGCTGCTGGCGGACTATAGATAGAGTCTGCCACAAAGTCTGTAACCTTCGCAGCGTGAGCAGTCTGAATACCTTCTGTTTGAGTAGTCTGAACAACCATGACCTTTACGGTGATCACCCGCGGTTTTAGGCAGGAATTTGAACGATGGACCGATGCGCTAGAAACCGCTAACGGTCTGAGACCCCAGCTTAAAAGCTGGTTTGTGGACATCCGTATCTTTGATGATAAAGACCTGGTGTGGATGTATAGCAAGCTGCGCGCTCATCCAGAGTACATTGGTCCTGGCACCTATGATCGGCTGGCCCGCCTGTTTATGACCGAGGGCCAACAAGTAGCCGCCAGTCGTCAACCCTGGCAAATTCGCGACCAGTCGTTTAACTGGGGGGAACGTACTTATCTGATGGGGGTGATTAATGTTACTCCCGATAGTTTTAGCGATGGCGGTCAGTTTAATACGGTTGAGGCCGCGCTACAGCAGGCCCAAACCTTGCTGGGTGCCAATGTGGATATTCTAGATATCGGGGGGCAGTCCACCCGGCCAGGGGCAGAGCAGATTTCCCTGGGAGAGGAGCTAAACCGAGTGGTGCCGGTGATCGAGGCTATCCGTCAAACCGAAACGCTGCAGCAGGCAGTGATATCGGTGGATACAACCCGCGCTACGGTAGCCCGTGCCGCAGTCGAAGCGGGGGCCGATATTATTAATGACATTTCAGGGGCTACCTACGAGCCCGATATCCTTAAAGTGGCGGCAGAGGCAGAGGTGCCCATTATTCTGATGCATCTGCGGGGCACTCCGGCAACCATGCAACAGATGACCGACTATGATGATCTAATTACCGATATTGTTGAGTTTCTCCGCCAGCAAATTGACCAGGCCCTAGCCGCTGGTATTCCTATACAGAATATCTGTATTGACCCCGGTATCGGCTTTGCTAAAACCTATCCCCAAAACCTAGAAATTTTACGCCGATTGCCGGATTTGGGCGCACTCGGCTGTCCTGTCCTGGTGGGAGTATCTCGTAAACGCTTTATTGGCTGGATTTTGGACCAGCCTGATCCCCAGCTGCGGGAATGGGGGACGGCGGCAGCTTGTACCGCTGCGATCGCAAATGGAGCTGACATTTTGCGGATCCATAATGGTGCCGCCATGGCCGATGTGGCCCGCGTCGCCGACGCCGTTTGGCGATCAACTAAAGAGCCATCTCCAGCTTAGTCATGAAATGTACCGAGCTGGGAACTCTAATCCATAGATGTTGATGCTGAACCAACTAAAAGTGACCGGAAACCTGCGTAAATCTTGGTAGGGAATAGGTTGTAAAGACCTACTTAAGCCAATCGAAAAACGGTGGGCTTGTATCGGGGCACTTTATGAATTGACCATTGGCTGTGATACAGTCAGCACGGGCAAATTGGGCTTTGCAATAGTATTCAATCAGGCGCAACTATCTTGTGGAATTAAGAGGAGACCTATGCAACAAAAACTAACAACCCTTGTTTTGTTGAGTACTGTAATTGGTCTCGGAGCAGGAACTGCTGCCCAAGCCATCAGCTCCCCATTAGTAGACATAGACGCATCGGCAGCCCCACCAGCACAAAATCGATTAGATACCCTCCCAACCACCGCTATCCAACCTGAAGACATTGGCAGCCTTAACGCTCGCCAAACGGACATTATTATTAGCCAGCAGGTTAATCAACAAGTACCGACAACGCCCCCCCCTGCTGATACCTTTCCCGAGCCACTACCGGAACCCGCTCCCACCCCTGAACCGGTGCTGCCCACAGCGCCCGTAACGCCTCCTGACGCCACGGAACCTCGGCCAGAACTAGGACCAACGGTGACCGTTCAAGGCTTTGACGTGGCAGGTAGTACGGTATTTGATCAGTCAGACTTTGAGCCAGCACTGTCGCCTTTTATTGGGCAATCCTTGGGCATTGATGAACTGCGGCAGGCAGCGGATGCGATCACCCAGCTCTACTTAAATGAGGGGTATATTACCTCGCGAGCTGTTTTACCTAACCAGCCGATTACCGACGGTATCATCAAGCTGCAAATTATTGAAGGTAGCCTGGAGGAGATTCGCATTGAAGAAGCCGGTCGACTGGCTAACTATGTGCGATCGCGCATCGAACTTGGTGCCAGCACTCCCCTCAACCAGTTTGAACTCGAAGACCAGCTGCGGCTGCTGCGGGCCGATCCATTACTTGACAATATCGAGGCTAGCCTGCGGGCAGGCACCGGTCTAGGCCAAAGTATTTTGGTGGTGCGCATTGCTGAAGCCGATCCGTTTGAAGCCCACCTTACCCTTGATACTGACTCACCTGTAAGTGTGGGAGTAGTCCGCATGGGGGCAAATGCCACCTACCGTAACCCCTTTGGCATCGGCGACCAGATTCGCGCCGCCGCCTATCGAGCTACTACCGGCGGCTCCCATCTTTACGAACTCAGCTACAGCGCTCCGATTAACGCCATGAACGGCACTATTTCAGCGCGATTTTTGCCCAGTGAATTTGACATTATTTCCCCAAGGGAGCTAGCGGATCTGAGTATCGAAGGGGATGCCCAGGTGTATGAACTCACTTATCGTCAACCCCTCGTACGTACCCCCCGCGAAGAGTTTGCACTTTCGTTGGGATTTCGCCATCGCGACGGAGATACCCGACTGCTCGGCCAAGACTTTACCAGTAACAGCGCCAGTGTGATCCAATTTGGCCAAGATTATCTACACCGTGATGTGCAGGGGGCCTGGGCGTTGCGATCGCAGTTTAGCCTGGGGGTGGACTGGTTAGATGCCACCAATGTAGCCTCACCTCAGCCCGACAGTCAGTTTGTAAGCTGGCTAGGACAGGTACAGCGAGCCCAAATCCTCAATCAAGACCATTTGCTAATTTTGCAAGGAGATGTGCAGTTCGCCACCGATACATTGCTGGGCTCTGAGCAGTTTGTGATTGGTGGTCGTCAATCAGTACGGGGCTATAGTCAAAATGCTCGTTTTGGTGATAATGGCGTGCGGCTATCGGTTGAGGATCGGATCACAATTCAACGCGACGAATCGGGTGCCCCCATTATGTTACTCAGTCCATTTTTAGACATGGCTGCTGTATGGAATACCAAATCCGGCACCACTGTTAATGATGACCGTTTTTTACTAGGTACGGGTGTGGGCTTTACCTATCGCCCGATTGATGGTTTAGATTTGCGTTTAGATCTGGGCGTACCTCTGGTGGATATTGACGATAGCGCTCCCCAAGATATATTTGTCTATTTAGATTTTGATTTTGAAATTTAGGAGCTTATACCGCCCCCTGTAGAACCGTTGCATGCGACGACTCTACAGGGGGCTTAGGATATCGTTTTGATGACTCTAACAACAACATCTCAAAATCTTGTGCTGTGAGTGCTGGGCTAAAGAGATAGCCTTGCATACTCTGGCATTTGATCTGTTTAAGAATAGAAAGCTCTCTTGCCGTTTCCACACCATTAGCAATAGTAGAAATATTCAACCCTCGAGCCATTTCCATAATGGCTCTGACAATTACCTGATTACTTCTGTTTTGATGCAGATCGCGGACAAAACACTTATCTAATTTAAGAATATTAACGGGCAAATACTGCAAATGACTGAGACAACCAGACCCAAAGTCATCAATAGCTGTACTAAAGCCCTGATTTTGCAACTCAGTTAACAGTAACTTAGCCTGGCTTAGATCTTTCATTATCAGACTTTCGGGGAGTTCTAAGTCCATCATCACCGGACTCACTTTGGTATTGTTTACCATGGCCATCAGTCGATTGATAAAGTGGGGACTGCGTAGCTGATAGCCAGATAAGTTAACCGCAATACTGATTCCTGATAGTTGTTTCTTTTGCCAGTGATATAGTTGTTGTAGGGCGGCTTCTAAGATCCATTCCCCCAGGGGTAACATCAGGCCGTTCTCCTCAGCTACTGGAATAAACTGCCCTGGCAATAGAGGAGACTCTCCTGGAATAACCCAACGAACTAGAGCTTCTGCCCCAATGATCTGACCACTATTCAAATCAACCTGAGGTTGAAAATAAAGCTGTAGTTTATCCTGTTGTATTGCTCGTCTCAGTCGTTCTGCCAGGGGGGCTTGAACAACGGGAGCTGAAGTGCTCAAAACAGCTTCTAGGGTTTCTAGAGCGGCTAATTTTGATCCACTGATAAACTCGATGCGAATATCTGGAATTAACCGATGATTATTGACCACCATGGGTTGTTGCAACTCTGCTTTCAAGTTGGCAATAGCTGTTTCACAAAGTGTGTTTGATATCTGGCAAGGGGCCCTTAAAAAAACAGCAAACCGATCTGTTCCCGAATAACCTAGGGTGTTTATCGATACATCTTGGTGATGCCAATGCTCTCGCCATTGACGTAATTGTTGTCCGATTGCCTGGAGCACTAATTGACCAAATACATGGCCATAGCGGGCCTGTAGACTTCTACTATTGTGTAGCTGGATTACCCATAAGCTTGACCACGGGGCTTGCTTCAAAGTTTTAAATTGTTCTTCAAGCCTATTTAGGTTGTTTGAAAACACCGAGAACAGGGAAGTACTATCAGATAGTTTAGATGCAATACACTGAGATAATTGCTCACGCTTAGTTAGCTGGGTTTCTACTGCTCGCAAAAAGGTATCTAAATTAATGGGTTTGGGCAAATAATCATCGGCCCCTTGTTCCATACTACGGCGAAATGTATCGGAAACGTCATGGCCTGTGAGTATGACAATGGGTATAGCCTTGGTGGGCAAATGCGATCGCACACTCTCTAGTACGCTATATCCACTAATATCAGTTAATCCGATGTCACAAATGATCAACTGTGGATGATGCAGCTGTGCCAGTTGAATACCTGCTTGCCCTGTCGTTGCCTTTAGCGTGGAAAATCCATTGGTAACCAGCGCATCACAAAATACCGAGGCAAGATCATCATCGTCATCAATTACCAAAATGGTTGTCATTTCGCCAGAGGTTTCAGACATTAACATAAGTTGAGATCATTCAGATTTAATCGGCATCTGCAATAAGCACTATGGATAGAGTACCCAGACCTAACCTAGGCTGCCTTAGAGCAGAGCTTGCTTACCCAGGTCCTCTTTTAATCTCCTATCGGTAAATCTGCTGAGTGGCTTGAGGTTGCTTAGAGGCTGTATGAAAAGGGTTCAAAAGGGTAAAAAAGCTCACACAGTATAGGCTGAAGTTTACGTAAATCTCTAGCCCTGCATGAGCCATGCCTAAAGCCTACACTAGCAGCCTCAGTCGTGCCCAATTTGAACT
>JBCCHX010000071.1:0-36621 GCA_039028535.1 Cyanobacteria bacterium P01_B01_bin.77 | reverse complement strand
ATGCCGAGGGCCGGCACCGTACAGCCCGTGAAATTGGTTCAGATGAGGCCAATCCGCTCGACGACAGTTCAGATTATGATTTTGCACCGGATCGTAGACTGTTTGACGGTGCACGCTTGATGGATTTGCTTGACTCAAAAATCTGTCCCTGATAGCCTACTGAATAGACAGCTAACAATGGCTGTCTTTCCGCACCCCAAAATTTAGTCGCGCGAGATGGTAGTGCGCCAACACTGCCACCCCGCTAACCCTTCCAACTGGGATCAGCAGTTGGTGAGCTGTACGCATTTTACAGCCACCCTGTTTTTAGTTGCAGGGTGGCTATCTTTTTGGGGGCATTTCCTCCCTGTCGTTTCGTGGGCCAAACGCCCAATATCCAAAGGAAAACGCCCCTATGACTTTTTCAAATCAGGCATTTCAAATGCCGCCGCCCGCCGATTTTTCCAGTAGCCTACCGCCCGGTGGCTCTATCCGCCATATTCTGCTCGGTCATCCCGACTATATCCGCCAGACCATCCATCTGCTGCACAACCTACGCTACGTAGAAACCAGCCACTGGAGCCCGCTGATCGAAGTACCCGACAATCGACTGATATTAAGACCGCATGCTGACGAAGTCATCAGCATGCTGCTCAGACGGCTGTAAGCGCAGGAAGATCCTCGGTCCCCTTCCAGCCGCTAAGATCATAAGGACAAGTCTCAAAGCATCCAGACTTGTCCCTATGGTGCAGAAACGCTATGTAGTTTTTAGTAAAGAATAAGCACAGAGAATACTCTGAGCAGGAGCAAGTATTTGATATGTCAGAACCAGAGAAAAAAGTCTTTCTTGTACGAGCCCAAGAGATAGCGGAGCAAACAGCCACCTTCTCTCATCCTTGGAACGCCAACTCACAAATCAGCGGTACTCATTTGAGCCCTCTGGTTGGGCTGCAACGCACAGGCGTCAGCCTCGCTAAGATCCCCCCAGGCAAAGAGTCATTTGTTTACCACGCTCATCATCGAGAAGAAGAATGGATTTACATCATTTCAGGATGTGGCATCGCAGAGATCGACGGTGAAGAGTTCAACGTTGAATCAGGCGATTTTATGGGATTTCCAACACCATCAGTCGCCCACCATCTGCGTAATCCATACGATAAAGACCTGGTTTATCTAATGGGAGGAGAAAATCTTGATATCGAAATTGCAGACTTTCCTCGATTAGGCAAACGTATGCTCAGACTTGGCGACAAGGTAGAAATTTACAACATGTCTGATGCCCAAAGTTTCAGCTCAGGGAATAGTGAGTGACACTCCACATGAGATAGACTTTTACAAGTAACTCATGCAAACGTAAAATCCTTGACGCCCACTGATTTAGACCGTTAAGGAATGAGGATTGAGTTATGCCCTCTTTTTTGCCGTACAGGCATTCCATGAAACACCTCTGCAGAAGCATTTTTTGGAGCTTATAAAATCCTTCTTCCTAAGCTTGACTTTTCGTTTTCTCCAAATGTTGAAACCCCCATGTCTGAAGAGCTTGAATAACAGGTTCTAGGGTCTTGCCATACTCAGTTATTGAATACTCTACTTTTGGTGGAACTTCTGGATAGACTGTTCTTAAAATTAAGTTGTCCGTTTCCAGTTCACGTAGCTGTTTTGTGAGCATCCTCTGGGTTATTTCTGGCATTAAACGACGTATTTCACTAAAGCGAAGCGTCTCTGAGAGTAGGTGGTAGAGAATAACACCTTTCCACTTTCCACCAATCACTTCTAAAGTAGCCTCAACGGGACAACCCGGACTGCAGTCATATCGTATATGAGCCATAGGTCCAATAATAGTATACAAAAGGATACTACCTATAAAAAATGTGCGTACTTACATAGAGCTTCTACATAGTTTATTCTCACTATGTCTTAACAGCAAAAAGGCAGATTGAAATGAGTCAACAGCTGACGATCATAGGAAGAATTGAGGCGAAGACTGATCAGGTCGAATTCGTTAAAGCCGAGCTGCTAAAACTAATTCCCATCACATTAGAAGAAGCAGGCTGTATTCAGTATGATCTACACCAAGACAACGATAACCCAGCGGTATTCTTGTTCTATGAAAACTGGGAAAGCCGTGATCTTTGGCAAACACACATGAACAATACCCATCTTGCGGAGTATATGAAGGCAACAGAAGGTGCTGTTGCAGCATTTACCTTAAATGAAATGACACGAATCTCTTAGTCTTAATTTATAGCTATCTACAACCCTAGAACAATTGGGAAATGACTATGAAGGCTGTTGCATATCACGCTCCGGGCCCCATTGAGCGCGAAGATGCCTTGCAAGATATCACCTTTGAGACACCAAAAGTCGAAGGTCGTGATCTGCACTGACTACGAACAACTCTATTAGCCATGGGTTGAAAATGACTACTAGCCTGCACTACAAATAGAGCACGTCAGGAAAAGGTATTCTTCACTATTGGTAAATTAATAATAAGTTCAGAAGACACTTTCAAGATGCCTTCTGAACTTATTGTCGAGTTTAGAACAAGTCTTTATCGGTGACTGCTCCTTGACTACTTGAAGAAACCAACGTTGCATACTTCGCTAGCACACCACGCTTATAGCGAGGCTCCGGAGCTGACCAATTCTCTCGGCGTTTAGCTAATTCCTCATCCGAGACATTCAGCTGCAACAACAGCTGATCCGCATCAATAGTAATGGAGTCATCTTCTTCAACAAGACCAATAGTACCGCCTACATAGGCTTCAGGTGCAACGTGACCGACCACCATACCGTAGGTGCCGCCAGAAAAACGGCCATCGGTAATCAGACCAACAGAATCTCCCAAGCCAGCACCAATAATGGCTGATGTCGGTGCCAACATTTCTCTCATGCCAGGCCCCCCCTTAGGACCTTCGTAGCGCACGACAATAATGTCACCCGCTTTGATTTTGCCGGCAAGAATTGCGTCGAGACAGGCTTCTTCGGATTCAAACACTCTGGCTGGGCCGGTGATACTACGTTTTTTGATACCCGTGAGTTTGGATACCGAACCTTCGATAGCCAGATTACCTTTGAGAATGCCGAGATGCCCTTGGGCATACATGGGTTGATCAAAGGGCCGGATCACATCCTGGTCAGGACTAGGCTGATCGGGGACGTCGTCCAACACATCGGCAATGGTTTTCCCCGTAACGCTTAGGGCATCGCCGTGAAGCAGTCCCTGGTTTAGCAGCATCTTCATTACTAGGGGAATGCCGCCTGCCTTGTGTAGGTCAGTGGCGACATAGCGTCCGGATGGTTTTAGGTCGCAGAAAACAGGGACTCGCTTGCGGATAGCTTCAAAGTCATCAATGGTGAGTTTGACACCAACGGTATGGGCAATGGCTAACAGGTGCAGTACCGAGTTGGTGGAGCCTCCCACTGCCATGATGACAGAAATGGCATTTTCAAACGCTTTGCGAGTGAGAATCTGGCTGGGCAAGATCTGATCGCGGATGGCGTCTACCAGCACAAACGCAGATTTTTCAGTGCTGTCGGCTTTTTCGGCATCTTCTGCGGCCATAGTAGAGGAGTAGGGCAGGCTCAAACCCATGGCTTCAATCGCTGAGGACATGGTATTTGCAGTGAACATGCCGCCACAGGAACCGGCTCCGGGACAGGCATTTTTCTCAACAGCCATCAGGCGGTCTTCGTCAATCTTACCGGCACTGTACTGACCAACAGCTTCAAAGGCACTGACAACGGTAAGGTCTTCGCCATCTAGGTGACCGGGTTTGATGGTGCCGCCATAGACAAAGACGGCGGGGATGTTCATGCGTGCGATCGCAATTATCGCCCCCGGCATATTCTTATCGCAGCCGCCGATGGCTAGCACCCCGTCCATACTTTGGCCCGTGCAGGCGGTCTCAATCGAGTCTGCAATCACATCGCGGGACACCAGGGAATACTTCATCCCTTCAGTCCCCATGGAAATACCGTCACTGATGGTGATTGTGCCAAATATCTGGGGCATGGCACCCGCATCCCGCAGGGCCGCTTCCCCTCGCAGGGCCAATGTGTTTATCCCCATATTGCAAGGGGTAATGGTGCTGTAGCCATTGGCTAGCCCGACAATGGGCTTATTAAAATCATCATCTCCAAAACCCACAGCCCGCAGCATGGCACGGTTAGGGGAGCGCTGTACCCCCTGGGTAACGACGCGGCTTTTACGATTGTCGGCCATGATTTATTCCTTCGAAATCCATACAGAACCCAATTGTTACAGATAGGGACGGAGATGGATTATGCCACAGCCATTGAATAAAGGTTTGTAATATGCCCCCAAATATAGCCCGCCCCAGCAGTTAAAGCTGACAGCTCAATCTGACACTGCCAGCTTTAACTGCCATCGGTAAAGCTAGCAGTTAAAGCTCACTGTAACGCTGCGGAAGCTGGTGCCATCAGGTAAGTTACCATTGCCCCCTTTCCCTTAATCACAATCGGCCCCCGAGGGCGAAACTCATAGCGATGGTCACAGTCTTGCAGTTGTTTATACGTTGCCTCGCTAATTTGAATTTGATTGGGAACCCCATGGGACTCCATGCGACTGGCTGTGTTGACAGTGTCACCCCAGAGATCATAAGCAAACTTTTTGAGACCAATCACCCCCGCAACGACAGGTCCTGTATGGATACCAATTCGCAAGGCAATGGTTTGGTTAGTCTGGGCATTAAAATCCGCCAATGTCTCCTGCATTTCTACCGCCATTGCCGCCACCGCCACCGCATGATTAGCCTGGGGCTGTGGGAGACCTGCCGCCACCATATAAGCATCGCCAATGGTTTTGATTTTCTCTAGCCCATGATTTTCTGCCAGCTGATCAAACCGCGAAAACACCTGGTTCAGCAAATCGACAATCTTGGCAGCTGACTGGGTTTCAGTCAGTTGGGTAAAATTCACAATATCGGCAAACAGTACCGTCACCTCAGCAAAGCTTTCCGCAATAATGTCGGGACTTTGCTTGAGTTGCTCAGCAATGGGACCGGGCAAAATATTCAGCAGTAGCCGTTCAGATTTCTCCTGGGCCTCCAGCAGCTGACGATTAGTGGCGAAATTTGCCCGCGATAGTTTTTCGTAGAAATAAACTGAGCAGTTGCAAATACAGCAAATCCAAAATGTATTGAGTAAAAGACTGGCTGCTGGGAAGCCAGGGGGGACAACCTGTAGCCCCAGCAGCGGATTCACCCCAAAGTAGTAAACAATCGCCCCCAGCTGAGAGACTAGGTGGAGCGGCCACTCCACTGGAATCAGCGTGGCCTGGGTAATAAAAGACAGCGCCCAACTAAACAGATCCGGCTCTTCGATTGGTGAGTTGGTAGCAAGCCCTGTGTAGGTTTCATGGAACCGGTGCAGCAGGCTAATGGACCACGATGCCAACAGAAAAACAACCGTAGTGCGCCGGGGGCGATAGGTATTTTTTCGGGTGAGCCCCAAACAAATTAAGAGCAGCCCGATACGCGCCAAATTGGTGAGAATCCACAACCGATCAAACGGATCGCGGCCAGTTGTGAAATACGAGAGGGTATCTAAGGGCAAAAAGGTAATGAAATAAAAGAGCCCAAACAAAAGCCCCAATCGCAACCGTTGCTGCATAAACCGATGACGCCAATGGGCATAGGTTTCAAACTCGTGGATAGGCAGTAGTTTAGGCAGACCAAACATAGTAAAGCCATTTGAGGAGTAAGGCTGTGCTCAAAAAGCGCAGATCTCAAAACAGTGCAGACTTATGAGGCGCACGGTCATTGTGCCACATGGATTCAGTTGTCTGTGCAAAGCCCACGGCCAAAACAAAGGCCCTGCAGATAGCAATCTGCAGGGCCTCTCAAATGAAAAACCTGGGAACAGGCCGATCGTTCTATACGACAGCTGCCACTTTCCCAGTTGTATTCATTGCTTTAAGCATGTGATAGGTAATCAGAAGCTGAGTTAGCGCCAAAGGATAGCTCTGGAGAGTTTCGCCAGTGGTACCGACAAGCTTACCGACTTCTTGATTGCCCTCTAAGCTACAGAACTGGCCGAGATAGGGAACATCTCCACACAGAATACGCTCTAGCTGTTGCACCTGATCCGGTGTGGCATGGCCATCAATAGAAAGAACATCCACCGGCTTGCCCATGTCGCGCTCTAGACCCAGGCGGATGGCTTTACCCAGATCGCTGTCTAGAATGTCGGTAAAGTCAGGGTGAGGAATCGTCGGACGCAGCACCAGGTTGACATTCAGCAGTAGGTCGTTTGCCGCCTCCTCTGGAACACTAGGTGGGTAAAACGTAACGACAACGTCAGCCCACTTCCGTTGGGGACGGATAAATGCTTCAGAGTCTGGCTCACGCTGAGCTAACGCCGCCAATACAGCCGCTTCATCATAGCCACGCTTACGGGTATCACGATTGATTTTCCACTTGGTGCGGAGGTCCTCAGGGGGAGCCAGATAGACCTTCACGTCATAAGCATCACGGGCAACTTTACTGGAGTACCCCAGCAGCCCTTCAACAATGACAAATTTCTTAGGCTCAATATACTCAGGAGCATCAAATTCTCCTGATGTGTGGTTGTAGATGGGCTTGAGGATAGGCTGTCCCTGACGCAGCAGCGCTAAATGCTGTTCGATAATGTCAACATAGTTGCAATCAGGGTGCAGCGCGGAAATTCCCATTTCCTTACGCTGTTGGCGGTCATAGCGATGGTAGTCATCGGTGCAGATGGTCGTTACCTCATGCTCACCGAGCACCTGGGCGATCCCGCGGGTTAGGGTGGTTTTACCAGCGGCACTGTCTCCAACAATGCCGAGGATAATTGGGCGCTCTGCCATGGACGTATCTCCTGCTTCTTTAGATTCTCTTAAACTCAGTCATTAGCTTTATCTTAGGCACCAACGGTACTGGGCTCAAGAATCTGTGTCAGAGAATACGCTTGGGAAATTTATTTATTATTGAGTAAAAATACTTATCAACCCCAGAAAATCAAGCATTATGCGCTCCTAAAATTGACAAAATTTTGTGAAAAAAGTTTAGATTTCATGACCTAGGTTGAACGAATCGATGCTAATCAGTGACCCACATGACGCGTAGGCGATTGCGGCCTCGTTTGGTCGCGTTCTCAAGAGCTTCTTCTGCCTTACTCAGCAGTAGCTGCTCGCTTTCTGTAGGGTGTTCGGGATCGGTGACGACACCCCCAATGTGAACATCCAGGGCTGTGCGGGTGCCATCCTTAAGGGTGAGAGGCTCATCGGTGATGGCCGCTTTGAGGATTTCTGCATATTTGGTGACGGCTTTGACATCTAACCCGGTGAGGCTACAGGTAAACTGTCCTTGATTATTGCTAAACAGCCAGGAGTCCACCGTTAAGTTTTGCTGTAATACGTGGGCAATGGCGGCCCATAGGAGCTGATCTTTTTGGAGATTGCTGGAATCGGCCTGTTGACGTTGGGGGTGAATCAGCAATAGGCCTACGGATTGAACCTGTTCATTGAGGGGCTGCATCTTCATTTGCTGCAGCAGGGCACGGGTGGTGCGTGACACAGCCGCGTCACTAACGAGACCAGTGGTGTGATCCAGCAGGTCTAGGGCCTGGAGTAAACTTTGGTAGGTGTTGCGCAGGGTGGTGGCCTTGTGTGCCTGATTATCTACTTCCCGCTGTTTGGCCAGCAGCTGGTCTTCTAGACTGTGGGCTTGTTTTTTGCTCCGCGAAATACGCCACTCCCGTTTGAGAAATGTCGGTATGGTGACAAGTAGCCCAAAAAGAACGCCTAACCCTGTAGTGCCTAAGAGGACAGTAGCCAGATGCTGCCGCTCCAGCTGCCAGAGAAAAAAGTTAATGGTTACGAGTTGATCGTTTTGTAGGGCGAATGCGATCGCAAAAAACGCGACTATCAAAGCAAAGATCAGAAACAGCGCCATAGGAGAAAACTCAGAGGAGATAGCAAATAAGGAACTAAGGGACCCAAGCTAAGGGGAACTGAACATGCCAAATCAGGTCACAAACCTAAGAATTTCTCTAATTGTTAGGCTCAGGCTAACCTTGGCCATTGCTGTCAAATCAAACGAGTTGCAGCAAAATCAAAGGTAGTGTTAGTGCGCGAGGACACATGTGATGGCTGAATTAACAGGTCCCTGGCTAGGTTCCTACTGGCAGACCAACACCCCCACACGGTTTGAAGCCACCTTTGTCCAAGCGAATAATAGCCTCAGTGGGCGCATTATGGACGATAGTTCTCTAGGGGAAGCTCAAATTCAAGGTCTAGTGACCGGACGTCAGGTGACCTTTACCAAAAAGTACTTTAAGAATCCCAGCTATACCATCCAGTACACGGGCACCGTGTCAGAAGATGGCGATCATATGAACGGTCAGTGGCGGCTGGATGCTAAACACAACGGTCCTTGGGAAGCCCATCGTAGCAATGATAATCTGAGTCAGGAACTTAAGGCCGTGCTCGCCAAAAACGCACCGGAGCTGGCCGGGAGCAAGGGATAACCAGTTGATGTGAGTCGTTTAGAGCGTTAACATTACCTCGGGCAATATCTGAGCGGGGACCTTGTTTAAGGCCTGTTTTTGTCCCTCTAAACCTAGCAGTTCATAGTGAGCCGAGACATTGTGCACCAGAGCTTTAAAGATGGACTCATATGTGGTGGCTGTTTTGGGGGTGGCTTTAAGGGCAGCCACATAATGCTCCAGGGCTCGGGCCAATTGCCCCACAATGTCTGCCTGGCTATTAGTCTGGTTGTCAGTTTGGCCCCCAGCGGCTCGGGCCATTTTGTCATAAATACTGCCCAGGCAATGATGAATCGAGGTCAAGTCAAGGCTGGAGGGAGCTAGTTCTGACGCTTTGATCGCGGCCTCATAGGCAATCACAGCATTTTGCTTGTAGCGCCCCTCGGGATCAGCGGGGGCATTGGGATGATTGGCTAACTCCCAAAATGCAGTACCTAGATTGTTGTAGGTGCTGGCACAGGCGGCGGCATCGGTGGTCGGTGTGCGGTAGTTGAGCGCGTCATGGTAAGCAGCAATGGCATGTTTGAGTAAAAAGATGGGGCGTTCATGACGCGACAGGCTCCAGTAGGCGATGCCCAGATTATTTTGCACAGCCGCATAGTCCAAGGGGGCCGTTTCAGGATGGTGACAACGCAGAGCCTCGTTATAGGCAGCAATAGCTCTATGCAAGTGGGGTTTAGGCTGTTCGTAGTAGGCAAGCTTCCAATAGACTGACCCTAGACTGTTTTGTAGAGTGCCATACTCTTCGGGAAAAGCATCCACTGAGCAAAAGGGCAGGGCCTGACGATAAGCGGTGACAGCGGCTTTGAGGTGGTTAACCGAGTCGTCATAATTAGCTAACGCACTGTACACAGCTCCCAAATTGCCGTGTAAGCGGCTACTGGTTTCTGGATCGACGTTGGCACAAGCAAGCGCTGTTTTGTAGAGGGTGGCGCTATGGTTCATCCCTTCAATCAGGATGGTGCGATCGCTTTGGTGTTGAGCCTGTAGCCAGTGCAGGGTACCTAGATCGTTGAGGCCAGCCGCTCGCTGGTCATCTTCGTCAGGTAGCCACTTCAGATAGAGTTCAAATGTGGCAATGGCGGTTGCCAACAAATTAGGGGTAATATCACCTGATTCAATGCGATCTCGATAATGGTGACCGAGGGTTCGATACGCTTGCGTAATCTCCTCTGGGGAAGCCCCCTGGTGTTCCAGCTGAGCTATAGCTTCCAGCGGCTTGTCCAGAGTCGTCACATCGACGGTTTGGGGCGTTGACAGTGGAACGGCTGAGATGTCCGGCGCATCGACCAGGATATCTGCAGGTCTATCGGCTGCGTCACCAGAGACCACCAACTTGTCAGCAGACTCTGTCACGGAAGATTCTGCCAGAGAAGACCGCTCAAGCTGAGCTAAGTCTTCACTGAGAATTTGCCAGATATCGGCGCTAGAGGGCTTGGTACTAGCCTCGCCGTATAGACCATCCGCTGGGGGCCTGGCCACCGTCTCAGCTACACCAGCAACGGGGTCGCCCACAAAGGTAAAAACACCGCTGCGCCACTGCCAAAACTCAGGGGCAGCCTGCTCCAGGGTGCGATACCAGGGCCATGAAACCCAGAGCACCAGACTACTGTCTAGATAGGGGAGCAGAGACTGGATGCTTTCAAGGGACCGCAAAAAGTGATTTTGCGATCGCATAGACTGATGGGTCATCGCCCCTAGACCCACCACTTGTAAATGGGGAGTAGGCTTAGGTGCCTGCTTCAGCCAATGCACCAGCTGAACTACTAAATCAGGCTGACTGGGGTCAAAGGTGAGCTGCTCTAGAGCTACCGCACCAAAATCATCAAGCCCACTATCTCCGGCTGTCAAATCTGATTGCAACCTCTCCACCAGCTGCGTTTGCAGGGTATCACTGTCGCAAACCGCAATCAAAAGCTGCCGTCTAAGATTGAGCTGTAGTGAAGTTTTAAGACCTTCGTATTGGCGTTGATTGAGTCCCAACACCTGGCGAGATCTAAGCTGTGTAGCCACCATAGCGGAGAAAAAGGAAAAAGAGACGTGGAGAAAAACAGTGGGGCAACAAAAACGGAGGCATTAGGTCAAACTTCTAGCCCTGAGTCGAACCTAGGATGACCTGCGTTCCCATAGGGACAACAATCGCGTACCCCTCTTTTCCTTAAAAAATAGTCAACATCAGGAATAAGGTCACGAATTAGAACATCCTAGGTCAATACTGCGGTAGATCTAGGCACTGCTGTAAACTTGAAATACCTATCCGCGACGATACCGTTGTTCTAATGGTGAAGTCCGCTCCGTCCATCAGGTGAACCGAACGCTCATCCATGTCGATTACGGTAAACTCCTCCTTACGTCAGCACCTGCACCCTGTCATCTGCGAGCTGGCCGATATTATTGAAGCGACCTGGCAGCGCCATCTTGCCCTATCGCCTTATCATCTTCCTGACGATCTCGGCTATGTGGAGAGCCGACTCGAAGGTGAACGTTTGGTGATTGAAAATGTCTGCTATCAAACTCCAGAATTTCGTAAGCTCCATCTAGAACTGGCAAAAGTAGGTCCTAATCTAGATATTCTCCACTGCGTCATGTTTCCTCACTTGGACTACGCGCTGCCCATGTTTGGCTGCGACATTGTCATCGGTCGGGGGCAAATTAGTGCCGCTATTGTTGATCTATCCCCCACCAGCCCGGACGGATTACCCCCAGCCTATATCCATGAATTAGAGGGCATGGGCACTACCGGATACAGCCAACCCCGCGAGCTGCCTAGTTGGGGTCACATTTTTTCGAGCTATTGCTGTTTTGTAAAACCCATTGGCCCCGAAGAGCAACGCCGCTTTTTGGAGCAGGTGAGCCATTATCTCGCCCTACATTGTCGACAGGCGATAGCCACAAAGCCCACCCCTTGGCAGCGGCCTGAGATTTTTGCCAGTCAGCGTAACTATTGCATCCATCAACAGCAAAACGATAAAACCCGCCGCATCTTAGAAAAGGCATTTGATTCGGCCTGGGCCGAACGCTATATGACCACCGTGCTATTTGACTTGCCCCAGGAGTGAGCTATGCCTTCGACATCAGTACCGTTTACCTCAGCAAATTCAGCAGATATAGCTGCAACTGCGAAAACCACATCTCCAGATTTAGGACAGCTGATTGTGTTTACTGGGCCTAGCGGGGTGGGGAAGGGCACCCTTCTGCGGCGTTTATTAGGACAGCATCCGGATATCCAGCTGTCGATATCGGCCACAACACGTCAGCCCCGTGGCGGCGAGGAGCATGGCAAACATTATTATTTTGTGTCTCGTACTGAATTTGAGGCCATGGTTCAGCAGGAGCAGCTATTGGAGTGGGCTGAGTTTGCTGGGAATTACTATGGCACCCCCCGCCAGCCGTTAGATGCCCTGATAGCCCATGGTCATGTGGTGATTTTAGAAATCGAACTGGAGGGTGCTCGCCAAGTGCGCCGTAGTTTGCCAACGGCCCGACAGATATTTGTGTTACCCCCCAGTGTGGCCGAGCTAGAAGTTCGTATTCGTGAACGGGGACAGGATTCTGAGGCTGCGATCGCAAAACGTTTGGCCCGTGCTCAGATAGAAATCGCCGCTGCAGACGAATTTGACATTCAAATTACCAACGACGATCTAGATCGCGCCCTTATTGAGCTGGAGCAGGCTGTGTTTGACCTATCCCATCCGACGGTGGAACGCCCGCCATCACCACTAGCGACTCAACCACCGACTTAACCAGTGGGGCTGCCACCGTCGAGCCATAAGCATTTTCCCCCAGGGGTTCATCGATCACGGCTAACACCACATAGCGAGGGTTTTCCACCGGCAGAATCCCAACAAAGCTGACCAGACGTCCGTTGCCATATTCACCATATTCATTGGCCTTTTGGGCAGTTCCCGTCTTACCGGCCAGGCGGTAGTTGGCGATACGGGCAGGTTGCCCAGAGCCAGATTCCACCACCGCTTCCATCATTTCGATCACGGTTTGGGTCGTCTCCGGGGAAAAGACCTGCTTGGCCTCAGGACGCTCGGGCTGCCAGGTGGGATTGCCTTCTTGGTCCACCAGGCCTCTAACCACATGGGGAGTGACTAGCTTGCCACCGTTGGCTAAGGCGGCATGGAGCTGAACCTGCTGCATGGGATTAAGGGAAAATCCTTGACCAAACGAAGTTGTTGCGGCTTCAACGGCACTATTTACAAACTGGGAGCGGCTTTTGAGCTGGGCTGGAACCTCAGCGGGCAGCTCGATCCCACTGGGGTTACCTAAACCCAACTTTTCTAGCCAATCGTAGTAATCTGACCGTTTTAGCCGCTCCATGATGTGCACCATGCCCACGTTGCTAGAATGGCGCAAAATATCGGTAATGGTGATGGAACCCCGACCGCCGACAGCTCTATAGTCAGAGTTTTGAATGGTCCACTGTTCGTACTGCAAACGGCCTTCGTCGTAGATGTATTCGTCGGGGACGATCAGATCTTCTTCGAGTGCGATCGCAACATTAATCGGCTTAAATGTCGATCCCGGCTCATACAGATCGCTCACCACCCAGTTCTTAAACTGCTCCACATCCGCTTCGTAGTAGCGATTGGGATCATAGGTGGGCGTCACGGCCAACGACAGCACTGCCCCATCGCGGCTATCCATGACGATAACAGCCCCCTGCTTAGCGCCATGCTGCCGTACAGTCGCCTCTAAATTACGCTGGGCAATCCGCTGCAGACGGCTATCAACCGTAAGCTGCAGTTTTTGATCATCCCGATTCGGCTGTTGTTGCTGAAATATCTGGGGTATGGGTGCATCCTCCAGATCATAGAGCAGCTGCTCCTGTAGCGCATATTCCAGACCAGCCTGGGGCTCACCTTCCAAATTGATATACCCCACCAGCTGAGACATCAAGTTTTGCTGCGGATAAAATCGCTGCTGACTGGGGAGTAACTCCACCCCATCTAGCCGCATACCGCGAATACGTTCCGTCAGCTCCTCTGATACATCTACCGCCACTTGGATCCCTGTTTCCTGCCCCTGAAACTGTCTTAGTAGAACATCTTGGGACTGATTGAGGGCCTTACCTAGAGTAGTCGCCACCTCCTCACGGGAGCGATTAAACAGCATGGGATGGGCGTAAATAGTATAGACTACCCGATCTACCGCCAAGACATTGCCCTGGCGATCAACGATGGGGCGTCGTGATGCCCGTGGAATCTGGGAAACATTTTGACGCTGTTCTTGAGCCTGGAGCTTTAGCTCATTCCCCATCACCAGCTGCAAACGTCCTAAGCGCGTGCTTAGCCCCAGCATCACCAGCACCATAGCTGCCCAGACGGTCACCAAGCGAAACCGGGGCGATGAAGGATGATGAGGCCGACGAGCAGGTCGACGCCCTAATGGGCTAGGCGGGTGCGTAACCATAGATACTAAGGCAGCAGGTATAAGAGGCAGCGACAAAAACGATGAGCGGCCAACCCCAACTATTCAGAGAAACCTTGCTAATACCCCAGGGGATGGGGCATGGGATCACTCTTATCAGACTCTAAGACGGGTTCAACTGACGGACGGGCCGGAGCAGGTGACAAAAAGATAGCACGCTTGGGCTCAAAGGGGGTCAAGCCAGCAGCAGGAGACTCCGCCTGCTCTGCCATACTATTTTTCAAAGTTTCGTTAGCGGTCGTTACCTGCTGTGTCGACACCTTCAAGGCTTCCAGGTGCTGAAATGAGCGCGCAACGGTCTTATCCAAATACACTGTCCAACTATAAATAATCAGGGCTGTGGCTACTAACCCCCCGGTCAAGACAGTGGACCCCTGCTGCACGCCAACCAATACCTTTAACCCCAGCGGTAACCGGGGCACTTTCGGCAGCTGTTTAACCTCAGCTCCGCGAGCTGGAACTGCCTGCAAAGCCTCCCTAACGGCTCCCCTGATAGATTCTCCAGCAAGCATATCAGGAACAGCCTGAATAGAAGACGTACTGGAACGCTTTTTAGACGCTATTGGATGTAGCAATACTAGATTCTGCTGTTTAGAGCCCGCAGCTTCATCACCTCTATCTCGATCAGCCCGAACGGCAAAACCCACGCGTTTACTCCTCAATCACATGTTGCCCCGTGCGTTAAAGCAAACTCTACTCAAAACGCACTGTGGTTACTTTTCCACACACCACCAAAAAATAGCAGAAAATGTGATTTTCTCAAGTATTATTTGGCACCCAATGTAAAACTACCCATAACGAGTTCCCTATCAACAGAACATTTACCCAAAATATTGAGCCTCAGGTGTGGGAAGTCCTTCCTAAAGCACAAGATCTAAAAGAGGACTTGATAAAAATAACGCAAAAGGGGCAGATCTCGACTAGAAATCTGTCCCTTTTGGTTTTTGACTAAGCTTTGATCAAGGTGAGCCTTCTACTCAGCTGTAACCAATTCAGTACTGCCACGACGACGACCACGGGTAAGGCTGTTAAACAACATCTGACCAATAGCCTTGACTAAGTTGCCTTCCAACTCTTGGAACAGCTGCATATTGACCCCAAAGGCATCGTTAGCCTCATCGACAATACGATCAGCCATCGCCTCATCCACAGGCGCGGCATTGATAGTGCTGCGATAGTTATCCTTAAAAGCTCCCTCATCAGGAATAGTGGGAAACTCGTAAAACGCTACCCCTTCATCATCTGCCAGGTTCATGGCCCGCTGAGCAATATTCTTGAGAATCTGCCCACCGGACAAATCCCCCAGATAACGCGTGTAGGAATGACCGACCAATAGTTCAGGTGACTGACTAGAAACTTTCCGGATGCGATCAACATAAGCCTGACCAGCTGGAGAGATGGAAATCTGCTCTCTCCAGTCAGGGCCATAGTAATAGGCCAAATCCGTCTCCAGCGTTTCCTTCCGATAAAGCTCGGGATAATATACCGAGGAAACCACCGGGTGATCCTTGTGACGCTCCAACTCTTCTTCCATGGCAGCATACACATAGTAGAAGTTAGCGACTAGCTTGCGGTAAGACTTCTTCTCAACAACGCCACGCAAGAAACAGCGAACAAAGCCAACATTCTCGGCCATTGTGTGCGCTTTCTGCGTACCCTTCTTGAGCTTCTCGGCTAAATTGCTGCTCATATCTAATAAAAATCTCGACGTTAAATGGAGTTTAATATCGTCCGTCGTACGCGTAGGACGACAGGCCAAGCGGCCCAAGGGACATCGCCACAGTTGCTACCGTAGACCGTTTTGATGAGGCTTTTTATTACATTTTTTTACGTGAAAGAAAGGCAGATTACACCTACACAGTGGCCATTAAAAGTCATAAGCCCTGCTCTGCGTGAATCAGGCAATGAAACCCCCAAGTATCAGCCTTGTATTGTTTCGTAATTTTTCGCAACCTTTGAGCAGGAATTCTAAAAAAGTTAATTGCAACCTGGTTACATATTGACAGTTATGCCTTCTGGCGTCGTTCTAGCATCAGTCAAAAAAGCGATCCAGGGCTGCCTTTAGCTCATTTAGTTCCTCTTCAATATTGCCTTCCGTTACCGCCCGGCTAATGCACTCGCTGATATGCTCGTCTAAAATCAGTCGAGCGACTCGATCAAGTGCTCCGCGTACAGCCGCGACCTGAACTAATACATCGGGGCATGGCCTATCTTCATGCACCATGGTTTTAATGCCACGGACATGGCCCTCAATGCGAGATAAACGATTAACAATCCGTTTTAAGGATTCTTCGCTGTGAGTGTGGCCGTGGGTGTGACCATGGCCATGGGTTTCATGGAGCTGAGAAATGGCATCTGATGGGCTACTCAAGGGCTCAAACGGGTAGGTGAACAAACAAGGCAAAAAAATAACGAACACCTCAAGCGAGCTGTTCGTTAATTATTGTTACGCTTGCGTGATGTTTTGTCATCCTAACCCATGGGTTAGGATTGGGCAGTTTACTCTGCTGTTCTCTTAACTATGCTTTAAGCCAGCGAGCAACGTCCTTAGCGTGATAAGACAAAATCAGGTCAGCACCTGAGCGCTTGAAGCTCATCATGGTTTCCATCACCAGCTTCTCTTCATCTACCCAGCCATTAAGGGCCGCCGCTTTTACCATTGAATATTCCCCTGATACGTTATAGGCCGCCACAGGGAGGTTACTGGCCTCTTTCACACGCCAGATAATATCCATATAGGCCAGGGCAGGCTTCACCATCAGCATGTCTGCGCCTTCGGCAACGTCCAGATCGATTTCTTTGAGCGCTTCTTTACCATTGGCCGGATCCATTTGATAAGTGCGACGGTCGCCAAACTGGGGGGCAGACTCCGCCACATCTCGAAATGGACCATAGTAAGAAGATGCATACTTGGCGGCATAGGACAGGATGGGAATATTCTCAAAGCCTGCTTCGTCTAGGCCCGTTCGGATAGCAGTGACAAAGCCATCCATCATCCCAGAAGGAGCAATAATGTCTGCCCCCGCATTGGCTTGAGAAATAGCGGTTTTCTTGAGTAGATCCAGAGTAGGGTCGTTTAGTACGCGACCAGTGAGATCGCCCACCTCCAGGTAGCCGCAGTGACCATGTCCCGTATATTCACACAGGCAGGTATCGACAGTCACAATCAGGTCGGGAACCGCCGCTTTGACCGCCTCGGTCGCCTTTTGCACAATGCCACAGTCGTGCCATGCGCCAGTGGCGTCATCGTCTTTGTCTTCTGGAACCCCAAACAAAATAATCGATGGAATACCCAGGTCGTAAACTTCCTTCGCTTCCTCTATGATTTTATCCACCGATAGCTGGTAGACGCCGGGCATCGACTTGACTTCATTGGCCACCCCCTGACCCGGCACTGCAAATAGCGGATAAATAAAGTCGCTGGTGGTCACAATATTTTCGCGAACCATGCGGCGCAATTGAGGATGGCTGCGCAACCGGCGAGGGCGATGAGTTGGAAACATGTTTTAAAGAAAGCCGTATGAAAGGGGTTAAACGAATAGTCTAAAACCTGCTTGGGTGTCTGCTTTCGGTCAGATTAAAAAAAGTAACGTTTAGGCAAAGATAGGCATTCCATAGAATTTCGTAGGGTCATTCTATAGAACGCCCCTACGAAATTCCCGAGAATCGTAACCATAAACGATAAAATAAGCCACCGTCGCCGTGGAGGGTGTACTAGGTGTTTGCAACAGCAGAGTTGCTGTGGGCCTTAATCGGATTGATCTTAACCATTGGAGGCACCTGGCTAGAGGTCTTCATGACTACTGGGCCTTGGGATTGGTCTAATGGCATAGATGTATTTTCCCTGGGAGTGAGCTTTCAAGTAGGTGCTGTCTTGCTGATTGGCTGCGTAGGAGGGCAAAATGCGGCGGCCCTATCTCAAATTGCTTATCTCAGTCTGGGGCTTTTGCTATTTCAAGCATTTGATTTACAGGTATTTACTCAGGGTGGGGGAGTGAGCTATTTGCGGGAGCCCAGCTTTGGGTATTTACTCGGATTTATTCCAGCAGCGTGGGTCTGTGGCTATTTAGCATTTTTGGAGTCCCTCAAGCTGGAGACCTTGGCACTAAGCTGTCTCGGAGGCCTACTGACGATTCATGGGGTAGGACTGGTGTATTTGCCCCTGGCCTATGTACTACAGTGGACTGGGGATAATGTGCCAGCCCTAGGGGAGGCTATCTTCACATACTCAATTGCACCAATTCCAGGGCAGTTGGTTCTGGTCTGCGCAGTATCAGTGCTGGCCTACGGTATGCGTCAGATTATGTTTTATTAGGGCCACAGCAGCATGGGCAGATTAAGGAGAAAGCAGGTCAATCGTCTGTTCTGGGTGGCGGCGTTTATTGGACTTTTGCTGGATCAGATCACCAAACATTGGGTTGTCCAAAATTTTACGCTGGGCGAATCGGTAACCATTATTCCAGGGGCACTGAACTTTACCTACGTCCTGAATCGGGGTGCCGCTTGGAGTATCTGTAGCGGTGAAGGGTGCCGCTGGATACTGCCTTGGCTGTCGGTAATTGTGAGTATGGGGATTGCTGGCTACGGTCTGCTGATGCGGATTGAGGATCGCTGGGAGCGGGCAGGCTGGGGGTTTATTTTGGCCGGAGCCCTTGGCAATGGCATTGATCGAGTCAAAGCGGGTGAGGTGGTGGATTTTATCCAGGCGTTTCCCATCACTCGGTTTCCGGTATTTAACCTGGCTGATATCTGGATCAACGTGGGTATTGTTTGTTTGTTGATTGCTATTTTATTAACGGCGAAAGAAGAGAAGGTACGTTCTTAGGTGAATATATAGCCCATATTTGTGGGGACGTTCCATGGAACGTCCCCACAAATATGGGTCATAAAATCGTTCCACCTTTTGATTGGCGACCTAGAATAATCCGTATTCATATCTTAAACATCCGTAATTTCGAACGTTCTAAGGATGACTCAGCCG
This sequence comes from Cyanobacteria bacterium P01_B01_bin.77, assembly GCA_039028535.1. Taxonomy (GTDB): domain Bacteria; phylum Cyanobacteriota; class Cyanobacteriia; order Phormidesmidales; family Phormidesmidaceae; genus Leptothoe. The sequence goes on along the minus strand of JBCCHX010000071.1, from coordinate 17,697 downwards.
CCCCGCCGTAATCCACCAACGACGACACCAAAAACCATCTTGGGAACGATGACCCAGGTGATTCAAAATGTTGCTCGGGTAGACTTTAATAAGCTGGTGTTAAAGCCAGGAGCACGGGTGCCTAAGCTAGTTGTAGAGCAAGACTCACAGCGACAGGTATATGACCTGGTGGGCGACCATTATGTGCTGGGACGTAGCTCGAAAAGCTGTGACATCGTGGTGCGCAGTCCGCTAGTGAGTCAGACTCATTTGACCCTGACTCGCGATCGCAACCAACCCGGCAACCCCTTTATCCTCAAAGACAAAAAATCTACCAACGGCACCTACTGCGGCAAAAAACGGCTAAAAACCTTTAAGCTGCAGGACGGAGATGTTCTAAGCTTGGGTCCCAAGGAACTCAACGATGCCGTTACCCTCCGCTTTCAAAATCCGGCACCGTGGTATCTCAAGACCATTCGCTACGGTCTTTATGGCATTACCGGCAGCGTTGCCCTCGCCGCCTTTTGGGTGGTAGCCATTGAGTGGCCTAAAATCCCGATTCGTCCTATCCCTGAGTCGGTGCAAGGTCCAGTATCTATCTACGGCAACGAGAATGGCGACCGCGTCCTAATTAACCCGGTTAACAACCAGGCCCACATCGAAAAATCTCGCCTGCGAGAATATTCCAGATATCTGCCCCAGGCGGTGATCGCCTCTGAAGACTCTCGCTATCACTGGCATCTGGGTGTGGATCCCTGGGGCATTGCCCGCGCCGCTAAAACCAACCTGAGTAGCGGCACCATTCGTGAAGGGGCCAGCACCCTCACCCAGCAAATGGCCCGAAATATCTATCCGGAGTATGTGGGTCGTGACGACAGCGCCATGCGCAAGATCCGCGAGATGATTGTCGCCTTTAAGCTGGAAACATTTTTCAGCAAAAACCGGATCATGTTGCTGTATCTCAACCGGGTATACCTGGGCAACAATCTCTACGGTTTTGAGGATGCCGCCCAGTTTTATTTTGATAAATCGGCCAAGGAGCTGAATATTCAAGAAGCTGCCACCCTGGTGGGAATTTTACCCGCGCCCAATGCCTTTAATCCGGTGCAAAGCTATGACGATGCCCTAGACTACCGCAACCGCGTTATTGAGCGTATGACCGTTCTAGGCATGATCAATCAGGAAGAGGGGCGACGAGCCAGGCGCTCCCGGATCGAGATTAGTCCCAAGGCCCGGCGTCAGTTGCAGAGCATCCGTGCCCCTTATTTTTACAGCTATATATTTGATGAGCTGGACCAGATTCTGGGACTGGGGCTGGCCCGCGAGGGCAACTTCTATGTGGAAACCAGCCTAGACTTAGCTATCCAAACTCAGGCAGAAACCTCCATGCGCTCGGGCATTGCCAACCTGGGGGACCGCTATGGGTTTTCTCAGGGAGCACTGGTGACGGTGCAATCATCCACGGGGGAAATCCAGGCCTTGGTGGGGGGTGCTGACTACAGTCTGAGCCAGTTTAATCGGGCGTCTCAGGCCGTGCGTCAGCCCGGTTCTACATTTAAGATTTTTGCCTATGCCAGTGCGTTAGAACAGGGCATTTCTGCTGGTGCAGGCTTTAGCTGTAATGACCTGAACTGGGGCGGTCAGTATTACCAGGGCTGTCGTTCGGGGGGTGGGTCTCTGGATATGTACTCTGGCTTTGCCCGTTCTGAAAATGTGGTGGCTCTGCGGATAGCGCGTGAGGCGGGGTTAGAGAATATTGCCAATCTGGCACGCACCATGGGGATTGAGTCTGAGCTGGATCCGGTACCGGGGATGGTACTAGGCCAGAGCGGGGTGACACCGCTGGAGATGACGGGGGCAGTGGGTGCGATCGCAAACGACGGCGTTTGGAATCGGCCCCATGGGATCCAGCGGGTTTTGGATAGTAGCGACTGCGAGGATAGTCGCGATCGCAACACCTGCCGAGTGATTTTTGACTTTAACACCGACAGTCCTGACGCTAATCAGGCTGTGCTCACCCCAAACACGGCCAGCACCATGACCACGCTGATGCGAGGTACGGTGGACGGGGGTACCGGTAGCGCCGCCTATCTGGGGTTAGGAGAAGCGGGGAAAACGGGTACGACCAACGACAATGTTGACCTCTGGTTTGTTGGGTTTGTCCCCAGTGCGGATCTGGTGACAGGCATTTGGCTAGGCAATGATAATAACGATCCTACCTATGGCAGTAGTTCTCAGGCGGCTCAGCTGTGGAGTAACTATATGGGGCAGGTAGTTAGGTAAACGGAAAAAACAGCTCAATATAGTGGCTCAAGAGTGTTTTCCCTGTTGAGTCCAACCAACGAGCTGATAGATGTATTCACCATTCTCAGAACGTTAGGCCAAATTATCAAACCCAGCTAAACAGTATGAATACCTTAAGTACTCTGCCACCGTCATCAATTACCGACGCATTAAAGGCGTGTACAATTGCACTGAGAGAGCATTATGGTGAACGTCTCAAAGGGTTAATATTATTTGGCTCTGCAGCTAGGCAAGACATGAATAAGACCAGTGACATCGACTTATTGGTGTTACTCTCTTCGGGATTAGACCATGCTCAAGAACTGAGCGATCTGATTGATATAATCTATCCGCTACAGCTAGAAGCAACGCACTGGATTTCTATTAAACCCGCTGCTCAAGATGAGTTTGAAGCAGGAAAAGTGCAGCTATACCGCAATATTCAGCAGGAAGGGATTAGCCTGTTGTGACATACTCTGATGAAATTCAAGCGAATCTAGAACGAGCTGATTCCTCTCTTAAAGCAGCCAAGCTTTTGTTCGTCTGATGAGGTCGCTTCAAGGGCCTACTATGCTGCATTTCATGCAGCTTCAGCATTACTACTCTCAAAAGAGCTGAGTTTCAATAGCCATAGTGGTGTGCTACGTGCCGTTAGCTTGAACTTTGTTAAGACAGGTCAGTTGGATAGGCATTATGGCAGAGATTTGAACTGGTTAGCAGAACTTCGCCAAGTTGGCGATTATGGTGAATCTCGCCATGTAACTATTGAAGAGGCACAAACAGCTATTTCAGTTGCTCAAAGTTTTTTTGGCACAGGCACGCTCAATACTGAGTAGCAGTTAACAGATATTAGACGTGTTCAATACGAAGGTATGGCAGGTTTCCAGCAGGTTTCTGGAAATTGTTGAATCTAATTCTTCAAAGAGACTTTAGATATTCTTGCAGTGGATATTCTTGGAGAAGCGTGCTCGATTTGATATAGAGAGGATGTCTCGGTGACCCATCTGCATTGATCACCCAAGTCATAATTTTTCCTTCCCATGCAGCTAGTAGTTTAGACGCTTGAATAATAGCTTGGGTAAATTTCTTCTTATGTGCCACCCGAGGAGGCGTTCGGCCCCAGGCTAATACAACAACATCTTTTGACGGATTCATTTGTTTTAGGATTCTTGCCCAAGTATCCCAGTTTTGAATACCAACAGGTGATTTATGGGAGAACATGATGGGTGGAGTGGTGGCACGTAATGCAAATAAATTGACCACAGTAATTTTGTCGTAGTGGTTGGCACGGGCCAGTCTTTGCAAACTCGCTATCGTCGGATCGTCCGTCTCGTCATCTGCTGTTGATGGATTTAGCATACAAACTAGCAACGTGTTGTTTACTGGTTTTCTAATCTCTCTTGTTAGGGTATATCGATAGCTTGCTTGCGCCATTTTTGACTGTAAGTGTAGCTGAAGCCTGCGCTGGATTGAAACGCCAGCCGTAGTTGAGGGTTCTCCACTGAAAGGGACAATTTGGCAGCTGGAAGGCGCTATTGCTCGGTCATGAACATCTAGCAGAGAGATGCACCGCATCACATAACCACTCAGTTATGTAGAGGTGCGATGCGGCGCACCTACTGTCTAACTAAAATTAACAATGGGATTTGCTAAATGTCCGACTGCTTTGTGTAGCAAACCTTGTACCATAGGTCCAGCAGCTGTTCGGAGTATCCGTAAACAAGATCCTTTACACATTATCGAGATTCCTAAATAATGCTAATCAATAAAAGCCCTTTCACCTGGATGTTGTCTCTTTTGGTCTGTGGTGTTTGTTGGGAACTCGGCAGTCAGCCAAGCACAGCTTATGAAGAATCTGATCTTGGTAAATTACGACAAACAAGAATTTGTATCAGCTGTGACTTAAGCCGTGCCTACCTGAGTCGTGATTTTCTGGACGGAGCCGACCTAAGCGATAACAATCTACGCGGTGCCAACCTAAGTGAAACCAACCTACGTGAAGCCAATCTAAGCGAAGCCGACCTAAGCGATGCCTACCTAGTACATGTCTACCTCAGCAAGGCTAATCTGCGCAATGCCAACCTGAGCAGTGCTAACCTGCGCTTTGCTAGGCTGGGTGGTACTGACCTGCGTGATGCCGACCTAAGCAACGCCGACTTGAGTAATACCCACGTGAACTTTGCTGACTTGCGCTTTGCCAACTTGAGCAGAGCCAATCTACGCGATGCTTTTCTGATCGCCGACCTACGCTTTACCAACCTGAGCGGGGCTGACATGTTCGATGCCAACCTGCACGGTGCCGATCTGCGCTTTGCCAACCTGAACAGGGCCTTTCTGCGCAATGCCGATCTAAGCAGTGCCGACCTGCGCAATGCCGACCTGCGCAATGCTGACCTGCGCAATGCCGATCTAAGAGATACCCAACGCTAGTTATTAGCCATCCTATGATTTGCCTCAACTGATATCTCACCCTAGTCTGACTAGGTTTGAGCAATTCTCACCCCAAGCCAAGAGATATGCAACAAGTCCCATATCTCGACCAAAGCTATTTCATCGAATGGGGAAAACCCAGTATGCTTATGGGATAACTCAGTCTTTCACCTGGTTAAGAAGCGCTGATCTGCCTTGGTCAAAGCCTAAATCAAGCCCACTAAAGGGGGAAAGATTGCTGAAAGCTCTAGATATAGAGCATCATAGCCAACTTGTCCCTTTAGTGGACAGCCCTCAATTAGCGGCGGGTTTTGAACCCGGTGCGGGATTCAGCAGAGAGGGGCGACGCGACGCCCCCTACTCCACCCTGACCCGTTTGGTCAAAATCGCCATCACCTCATTGGGTCGCCCTGTTGCCAAGGGACGACTCCAATCGTTGGGTTCGGCGTAGTTGAGCTTAAACAGCAGGGAAATAGTCGCCTGCACTGAGCTGAGCGTACCCAGCAGCAGTACCCGCACATTTTCATAGTCATGGTCGGGCAACGCTCCATCGGCAGGGGGCTCCGTGGGCGCACCTGCGCCCTGATGCGAATTGATAAACATAGACTCTGATCTCCAAAAATAAGCAATGAGAGGAAACCAGAGCCATAAAATAGCCACCCCGCACATGTGCAATCCGGGGTGGCATCAGGTACATTAAACCTGCGCTCCCAGGCTGCTTACTCAGCTTGAGGGTGAAGTCGCTAGCGTAGTGTTGGACGCACTCGCTGGCGGCGCTAAATTATGGACTCTGTGGTAAGGCCGTAAACAGCCATAGAGCTAACAGTAGCTATAACTCCTGACTGAGTCAAGGGGCAGTTTCTAGCATGCAAATTCTTTGGTGTCTCCATGGCAACCTGCAACAGCCCACCGTGTGGGGTAACCTGGCAAAAAGTCTCGCCACGCCCACCCTGCAGGTAAAGACCCTCAGCCTCTGGGATAGACCAGCCGATAGCTGCTGGGCTTGGGCCGATGCGTTTTGTCAGCACGTGTCTGCAACAACTTCTAAACCAGCTGCCGAGACTCAAAATTATCTCCTTGGGTATTCTCTAGGGGGGCGATTGGCCTTGCATGGATTGCTCACCCAGCCAGATCTGTGGTCCGGAGCGATTATTGTCAGTGCGGCCCCAGGCATAGCCGATGCGCAGCAGAAAGAGCGGTGTTTGAAACGCGATCGCACCTGGGCCAACCGCTTTCTCACAGAACCGTGGCAGCCGTTGCTAACCGAATGGGATGCTCTGAGCGTTTTTTGCGATCGCACCTGCCCTACCCCCCGACCAGAGTCCGCCTTTGACCGTCAGAAAATTGCCCACGCCTTTGAGGCCTATTCCAAAGGCCATATGGACGACTTGACCTATTGCTTAAAAGCGCTGACGCTCCCGATCACCTACATCACCGGCTCCGACGACCAGCGTTATGGTCAGCTAGGTCAGTCCCTACAGGCAAAATGCCCTAGCCTGACCCACAGAGAAATAGCCGATGCAGGCCATCGTGTGCCATGGGAGCAGCCTGAAGCATTTCTGCACATACTCAATAAATGCCTTTAAAGGCCTTATCCCTCGGGCTTGACAGCTCATTCCAACGAAAGATTTGAATAAGTTTAGGTTTGCATTTCTTAATTAAATGGTTACAATTTTTAATATAAGCAATATTCAATCCAATACATAGCTTTTAGACCATGGCGCTCAATCTTTCCTTAATTTCTCTGTTTAAACCCAACGTCAAGCTAAACTTAGCGACTCAAACCACCTTGGCCATCGTCCGTGTGGTTGTCGGCATCATGATGGTCCACAACGGTTTTGATAAGCTGGCCAACATTGAGAGTTTTGCTGCTGCTTACGTAGAGTACCTAGGGCTACCGTTCCCCATTTTTCTGAGCTACATTGCTGCCTACACCGAACTCATCGGGGCTCCTTTGGTTGCTTTTGGTTTACTAACGCGCCCTGCAGCACTGGGTTTATTCAGTACCATGTGTGTGGCTATGTACCATCACGTCAAGGCCGCTGGTCTCAGCCTGCCTTATTTAGAGCTGTCTGCCATTTATGCCGCCATATTCCTTTTCTTTACCGTAAATGGAGCTGGGCTCTTCTCTGTAGATGGATTGATTACCTATTGGCTCAACAAAAATGCGCTGTCGCTAAAAGCTAAGCAGGTTATGAAGCTTGAGAAGACTTACGCAGATTCCCCGTCTGAAGAAACTGTTGTGAAATCTTAGGACATCCCAGATCTTGCACCTGGTTGAGTAGCGTCAACCCGCCCTGCACTCAAAGTGACAGGGCTAACTGAAGGGTGTCCACTGGAAGGGACACGATCATCGCAGCTGTGGTTTTAGGATTTGTCTCCCCATTGCTTAAGCTATGCTTCAACCGGTCCACGGTTGACCACCGGCGCTTCCACACCCAATTGCCCCTTTCAGTGGACAACACTCAGCTAGCGCTAGGTTTGAAACCTAGCGCTAGCTTCAGCATCACAACCAACTAGGCTGCTCCGGATAGGGAGCAGTCTTTTTATTTTTTCTCGGTTGTCAACCCGTTAAAGTCAAACAGCTCTCTATCTGCTAGCTGAGAAGGCGACACATTTTGAATGCTACGAAACAAGCTTTCAGTCCGACCAGGGAACTCTTGTTCCCACTGTTGCAACATATGTTTTATGTTCGCCCGCTGCAGGTTTTCTTGAGAACCACACAGGTTACAGGGAATAATTGGAAACTCCCGATAGCGGGCATAGCGAGCAATATCATGCTCCGGGCAGTAGGCCAGGGGACGAATGACCATGTGCTGGCCATCGTCAGTGCGGAGCTTGGGCGGCATTGCCTTCAGACGTCCACCATGGAACATGTTCAAAAATAGGGTTTCCACAATATCGTCTCGATGATGACCCAGGGCAATCTTGGTGACCCCTTCTTCACTGGCCACCCGATAGAGAATGCCCCGGCGCAGACGAGAGCACAGGCCACACATTGTTTTTCCTTCAGGAATGATGCGAGTCACAGTGCTGTAGGTGTCTTCTTCTACGATGCGGTAAGGCACCCCAACAGACTCTAGATAGTTGGGCAACACCTGTTCTGGAAAATCAGGCTGTTTCTGGTCGAGGTTGACAGCCAGGAGGTCAAAGTGGACTGGAGCGCTGCGCTGCAATGACATCAGCAGAGACAGCATGGTGTAGGAATCTTTGCCCCCAGATAGGCACACCATCACCTTGTCGCCCTCTTCAATCATGGCGTAATCATAAATGGCTTTACCCACTAGACCGCGCAGGCGAGCTTCCAACTTTTTGGCATTTTTGGAGGGTAAGGTGGCAACCATGGAGGCTGGGTAATGATGTGGTTTTTGCTATTGTACGCCACGAAACCAGCGGCCTACCTATTCAAGCCACCCGACAAATATCAGCAACCTCGGTGCTGACTTTACCTTCATCACATGTTTTATGTAGGCCAGGTTGCTAGTAGGTTAGCCTTTTAGAAAAATGTCTACCCAATACCCTATGGCAGAATATCCGTTGTTCCAGAGCTAGATTAGGAGAGTTCAGACCATATTTGATCTTCAACTATTCTTAGCGACCTCTTGATTGATAACGGTATTGAACACAACAAGCATCGGCACAGATGCCAACCAAACTCGTAGTATCGCTGGTGGAAAACTGGATGTCTGAATTTGAGCTTAAATAGTCCAGTCCCCCTCATAGCAAGCATAATCAGTCTAAATACCTAAGCTCAGTAAAGCGTCAGCAACGCGCCAATATCAGATTCATCGCTAAAGGAGACATCATATGTGCGGAATAGTCGGTTATATCGGCACTCGAGCTGCTAGCAGTATTTTGATGGAAGGCTTGCGCAAGCTGGAATACAGAGGTTACGACTCAGCCGGGGTGGCCACTGTCAGCGAAGGCCATCTCAATCGAGTGCGGGCTAAGGGCAAGTTGCAAAACCTACAGGACAAGCTGAACGGTCTAGAAGATCCGGCTCGCCTAGGCATTGGCCACACCCGCTGGGCCACCCATGGCAAACCTGTGGAGCACAATGCCCATCCCCACACCAGCGGCCGCATCGCAGTAGTGCAAAACGGCATCGTCGAGAACTATCGAGAGCTGCGAGAGTCGCTGATAGCCAAAGGCTATGAGTTTCAGTCTGAAACGGATACCGAAGTCATTCCCCATTTGATTGCCGACTATTTGGCTGAGGGGGTTACCGGTCCTCTGGAGTATGAATCAACTTTTTTGGAAGCAGTGCGTCAGGCGGTAAACGACTTGGACGGGGCCTTTGCCCTGGCCATCATCAGTGCAGATTTTCCTGATGAGCTGATTGCGGTGCGGCAGCAGGCACCGTTGGCCATCGGTTTTGGTCAGGGTGAGTTTTTCTGTGCCTCGGACACCCCTGCCATTGTGCCCTACACTCGGGCAGTACTGCCCTTGGACAATGGCGAATTGGCCATGCTCACTCCGCTGGGGGCTGCCGTCTATGACTTTACGGGCAGACGGCTGAAGAAGCACCCCATTACCCTGAGCATCAGCCCCACCATGGTGGAGAAGCAAGGGTTCAAACACTTCATGCTCAAGGAAATCCACGAGCAGCCTGGGGTGGTGCGCAGCAGCTTGGAAACCTATCTAGACAGCAACTGGACACCTGACAGCGAAGGCTCTCCTATTAGGTTGGGTTTGGATACCAGCTTGCTCAGCGACCTCAACCATGTGCAGATCCTGGCCTGTGGTACCAGCTGGCATGCTAGCCTCGTGGGTAAGCACCTGCTAGAGCATCTGGCCGGAATTCCAACGGTGGTGCACTATGCTTCAGAGTTTCGCTACTCGCCCACACCTCTGATTGCCAAGGCGTTGACCATTGGTGTTACCCAGTCTGGGGAAACGGCTGATACGCTAGCGGCGTTGGATATGGAGCAAACTCGCCGCAGAGAAAGCGACAATTCAGACTTTGCACCCAAGATGTTGGGGATTACTAACCGCCCGGAAAGTTCGTTAGGACGGATGCTTCCTGATATCTTGGCCACCCATGCAGGCATTGAAATTGGGGTGGCGGCCACTAAAACCTTCGTGGCACAGCTGATGGCATTTTACTTTCTTGCATTAGAACTAGCCTATCAGCGTAAAACTCTGTCAAAAGAGCAGCTATCGGTGATGATTGAGGGGATGCGCCAGCTGCCAAACAAAATGGAGCAGGTGATTGCTCAACAGGAGGGCTATACCGAAGAGCTAGCCTATAGTTTTACGGAAACTCAGGATTTTATCTTTATTGGTCGCGGTGTCAACTATCCCATTGCCCTAGAAGGGGCGCTCAAGCTCAAGGAGATTAGCTATATCCATGCGGAGGGCTATCCGGCGGGTGAGATGAAACACGGACCCATTGCGCTGCTAGATGCCAAGGTACCGGTGGTTGCGATCGCAGTCCCTGGCTCTGTCTATGACAAAGTGCTCTCCAACGCCCAGGAAGCTAAAGCCCGCGATGCCCAGCTCATTGGTGTCGCCCCAGCTAACGACCCTGAAGCTGAGCATACCTTTGATACCCTATTACCGGTCCCTATCGTGGATGAACTCCTCTCTCCTATGCTGACAGTGCTGCCCCTGCAGCTGCTGTCGTATCACATCGCAGCGCGACGTGGTCTAGACGTTGACCAGCCCCGCAACCTGGCCAAGTCCGTCACCGTCGAGTAGAGCGGCGATCAGCGGTCGTCGTTAGTGTACAACGCAAATAAAGTCGTTTACCTGAAAATAAAGTTTTATACCAGCACCTGATAGCTATAGATCGATGCTGGTATCTTTGTATTGGTTAGAGATAGCTCTTGAGTTTTGATGACTTTCAGATGATCTATCTATTGTCAGGGATTTTCCTATGGCCAAGCGTCAGCGCAAGATAGATCAAGTCATTATAGAAAAACGTCTCAAAGAAAGTTTTGGCCAGGGTACTGGTTCTGACTATAGACCATGATTATCTATCCAAGATGTTTCCTCTCGCGGTTTGTCAACCCGAATTAAGGGTTGGACGACAGGATGGATGCATCACTTTTTAAGTAAGCTGGAAACCAACTACTTCTATTGGTTAGATTGGTCGCCAATTGTTTCAGACATTCGAGAGCAATACCCACTGTTGCCCTTAGAAGAAACGCGACAGGCTATTGCTGTGTTGATTAGATAATAGACTGGTCTGTCTCGTTCTGTACTTTCTTTGAGATAAAACCATGGGACAACGGCAGCGATTTGCAATCTGCACTGCAATGTTGGCTGTATTTTCTCTGGTAATAGGGCGTCCTATCCGTGCCCATGGTGAGAGTATTACTCTAGTAGAATTACGAGAGCAGTCTAAGGGGAACTATGAGCTAAAAGTCCACTTACCTGATGATTTTGCAGGTAGTACATTGGCACCTGATCTACCTGATCGCTGTCAGCTATCGTCGGAAAATTCTATAGGGCAAGCTGTGTCGTTCAAGGTTCTGCTGTTTGCTGTTGACTGCCGCGATACGCCCCTTATGAGTCGGGAGAAATTGATTTTACCCTGGCAAACCGAGGGCAGTATTTTCACCATATATTGGCAAGATGGCTCGTCCAAAACTCAATTTTTAGCTGCCACAGACGATGGCATTATCGTTCCCATAGACCAATTTCAAACTATGGACGGGCGATGGCTGACTCAGCTACGACAGGATGCCATTTCAGGATTTACACATATTATTGTTGCCTGGCCTCACCTTCTTTTTTTAGTGGCTCTGGCTTTTGGGAGTCGCTCTCGCAAGTTAGTGCGCTCGATTACATTTTTTATGGTGGGCGGCCTGCTGTCAGTCATTGTTAGCGTCGGTGGTATAACTGTCCCTATGTTGGTGGCAGAGACTGGGGTGATTTTGGCCGCAGCTGTTCTAGCGGCGATGGGGATATGGCGTAAGCTAGAAGCTTCCACTGATTGGATTTGTTGGCCCCTATTAGGGTTAGGGCTACTGCACGGGCTGGGTTGGGCCAAGGTGCTGATTGATGGCGGTATATTGGGTAGTCAATTGGTACTTCGGCTGCTGCTGCTCAATGTCGGTATGGATGCCGCACAATTGTTGGCAGTTTTAGCGATTGTGAGTTTCACAGCCGTGGGACGTCGGTTGCCACAGCGCTGGCGACAGGGGATAGGATATGGGCTAGTGGGTATGGCGGTAGTTGCCATAGCTGTGCCTCAAAGCTATCGAGGACAGTCGTCAGTTATCTCCCCTGAAACTCAACTGATAACAAGTCAGACTGAGCCGACAGTCTCTACTGAGATTGGTGATGCCACAGTCAGTGACACTATCGCTAATTCATCTGTGGGGTCTGCCTCGCAAACTGCTGAGACTAATACCAATGGCGATCTCTCTGCACCCATTGAGATTTTTATAATCATTGAGCCGCTGGAAATTCATTCTGAAGTTCTAGTGGATTTATCTGCCCTTGATCTGATGGGGAATGTTCCTGCTGCAACAGCTAGCGCCGAAGTGCAGGAAGCCTTCAAACAAGACGTTGTTCAGACCCTGACCGATAGTCTGTCGCTGGAAATCGATGGGGTGATCGCAGAACCTAGCGTTTATCAGATTAATTTTGTTGTTTTGGATGGTCAGGTGCCTCTTATCCAGGAGTTACCTGATCCTGAAAATTTGGAGAAAACCAGGCTGGGCATTGCGTTGCGCTATCCTACCGACAGTTTTCCAGAAAAGATCACCGTTGAATGGAACAGCTTCTCTCCGACACTGCTAGAAGTCGCGACGACCATCAACGAGCCCCATAGCCGGGTAGAGGCAGTTTTGACGAGAGATCAGCCTACTATCGATTGGCAAAATAGCTTAGGTGATGTGTCAGCTCCTGCCATAGAAGCGATTGACTTCAATGCTAACAGTCGAACCATTCCACTCGTTTCCTTAGCCCTGGTTTTAGTGGCGTTGGCGTTAGATAGTGGCCGATTAAAACTGAAGAATAAGCCCTCTTTGCCACTCTTTGCCGCAACACGTGCAGTCTTGCCACTAGCGATTTGGGCCTATCCTGTTTTGGCCTTGTCCTTGGTGTTACCGGCTCCTTTCCAACCAAAACCGTCATCGACTCAAATTACTCTGATTCTCGATCAGTTGCTGAACAATGTGTATGAGTCATTTGAGTTTCGTACAGAAGAGGAAATTTATGACAAATTGGCCATTAGTGTGACAGGAGAACAGCTCACAGATATCTATCTGGAAAATCGTCGCGCGCTGGACCTTGAAAATCGTGGTGGCGCACGAGCCAGTGTTGATCATGTTGATGTCACAGAAATTGGTTCGGTCTCCTCATTACCCAATAAGGAGGTTGTTGTCCAAGCAGAATGGCTGGCGAGGGGATCTGTCAACCACTTCAGCCATACACATTACCGTAATAATCTATATGTTGCGTTGGTCACTCTAACCTATGCTGACTCTGTCTGGAAAATTAAAAATATCGAAGTTTTGGATGAATATCGGTTGTTATAAACCTTGGTCACGTCCAGAACTGGAGTTTTTCCAGCGGGGAAAGCTGCGGGTTTCAACTTGGACGTAGTTTAGTTCTAGGCTTTGACAATAATTTATAACTTTCCACACTATCAAAAGACCTATAGAATTTTTATTCCTCAACTCCATGGAAAAATCTACCGACATCCGACCTATTGTTGAACTCACCAACCTTGAGTTCCAATACGATCGAGGTGGATTTCATATTAAATTGCCCCATTTAGTCATTCATCGCGGCCAAAAAGTTGCCATGATTGGGGCTAGTGGGACGGGCAAAACAACGCTTTTACAATTGATTGCTGGAATTCGGACGCCGCTAGCAGGACAGATTCAGGTGGCAGATGTTTCTATGCACCAGCTCTCTGATGCTGCCCGACGTCAATTTCGCATTGCACACATTGGATTTGTTTTTCAAGATTTTGAGCTGGTTGACTATCTCAATGTGTTTGATAATATTCTCCATGCTTATCGTCTGAATCCTGCCCTCAGGTTGGATGCGACAGTAAAAGCACGGGCTCGTGACCTGGTTGCTCAGTTAGGTATTCTCGATAAGCTCAAGCGTTCAATCAAAGCACTTTCTCAGGGTGAACGACAACGAGTAGCTATCTGTCGTGCCCTACTGCCGCAACCACAGTTGATTTTGACAGATGAAGCGACGGGTAATTTAGACCCAGACAATAAACAGCGTATCTTGGATATTCTGTTTCGCTACGTTGACGAACAGCCGGCTACCTTACTAGCGGTTACCCATGATTATGAGTTGCTGGAGCGTTTTGATCGGGTGATCGATCTAAAAACGGCCACGTCAGCGCAGTCGGACACACCTCAACCAGTCGTTAGCCCACTGGCTCAACAACGGCGGGAGGAAACGGTATGAATGGTCTGAAGGCTAGTTTTTTCTTAGCGTGGAAGTATCTAAGCTTTAATAAATTGCGCACGACTATTTTGGTTGCCTGTGTAACGCTAGTCGGGGCGTTGCCTTTAAGCTTAAATCTGTTGCTATCGGCCAGTGAGCGAGAGCTGATGGCACGGGCTGAAACAACTCCGCTGGTGGTGGGGGCTAAGGGCAGTGACCTGGATTTAGCTATTAATTCCCTATATTTTTCTACGGTGCCGCCCGAGCCAATTACGATGGCCGAAGTCAATCAAATTCAGTCATCGTCGCTAGCGATCGCAATTCCCCTCCAAACCCAATTTCAGGCTCGCAACTTTCCCATTATCGGCACCAGTTTAGACTATTTTGATCTACGCCAACTCTCTGTGGCAGACGGGCGCAACTTTAGCATTTTAGGCGAAGCGGTCTTAGGAGCTGATGTTGCCGCTGCCTTAAACTTAAAATCCGGTGATACCCTTGTGTCGTCGCCAGAATCGGTCTTCGATTTTGGCGGTGTTTATCCACTTAAAATGAATGTCGTCGGTGTGCTTGAAAAGTCCTATACAGCCGACGATAATGCCGTCTTTGTCGATATCAAAACGACCCGGGTGATTCAAGGGTTAGGCCACGGGCATCAGAATTTGGAACAGTCTGAAGAGACTAATGTGGTCCTTGGTCAAAGTGATAACGTTGTGACTGCCAATGCCGGACTGACCCAGCATAATCAGATTGATGCCAATAATTTAGACTCTTTTCACTTCCATGGCTCTATGGAGACTTTTCCGTTGACGGCGGTTATTGCTGTGCCTAAGGATGAAAAGTCAGCCGCTATTTTAAGGGGACGGTACGAGGTTAGTGAGGCCAGTAGCCAAATTATTCAACCGGCTAGTGTGATTGAGAAACTGCTTTTAGAGGTCTTCAAGGTACGTAATATTTTAAATCTAGTCTTTGGTTTGGTGACGGTGGCGACGGTCATAGCGCTGATTTTAGTCTTTAATCTCTCCCTACGACTGCGGCAGCGAGAGATGGAAACAAACTTCAAGTTGGGATGCTGCCGCACTATGATTATTCGCTTAATTGCGGCGGAAGTTGCGACTATTTTGGTGATTAGCTTTGGTTGTTCCCTGGTGATCACCGCTAGTACCGGTGTGTTCAAAGATCGAATTACTCAAACGATGATTTCTTAATGTGGTTCTATTCATCAGCAGGAGACGTTTAATATGATGTTTCGATTTAAGATCCATTCTTTTTCTCGGATTATGATGGTTATGATCGCAACCACTTCACTGCTGGTTAGCAGTTGTTCGCCCGCTGAGGTAAACGAAACTGCGGAACAGGCGGGTGATGATGTTAGTACCATCATCACTAAGGACAGCCAGTCGTTAATCTATGTCACTAATTATCCCCTCAAATATTTTGCTGAGCGGATTGGGGGAGACCAGGTTAAGGTGGAGCTACCAGTCCCTGAGGACATTGACCCAGCTTTTTGGAAGCCATCGGTAGATGAACTCAGCCAGCTACAAACAGCTGAGTTGATTGTTCTCAATGGGGCAACCTACGAAAAATGGCTACAGACGGTTAGTCTACCTCAAGCTAAGACAATTGAAACGGCCAGCCAATTTCAGGATCGCTGGCTGTCCAGCAAGGAGGTTGTCACCCATCAGCATGGGCCTGAAGGAGAACACTCCCACGAAGGAACTGCGTTTACAACCTGGGTTGACCCAACTCTGGCGATTGAGCAGGCAGCCGTAATTCGCGATCGCATGACCACCCAATTTCCTGAACAAGCCGATCTCTTTGCGACTAATTACAACGCCTTAGAGCAGGATTTGACTAATATTGACGAACAAATTGCTACATTAGTGGAAGGTTCTACCAATCAAAACCAGCCCTTATTGGCATCTCATCCTGTCTATGATTATCTGGCTGCTCGCTATGGCCTTAACCTCAAAAATGTTCTATGGGAGCCCGAGACATTTCCTGATCAGGAGCAGTGGGCTGAGCTAGAGTCAATGTTAGCCCAGCATCCTGCTGAATGGATGATCTGGGAAGGCGACCCTTTGCCTGAGAGTGTAGAGCGTTTGCGTCAACTGGGTATTGAAAGCGTTGTCTTTGATCCGGCAGGCAATATCCCTGAAGATGGAGATTTTCTGGCTGTGATGCAAAATAACGTAGAAAATCTCCGTTCTGTTTTTGCAGAGTAATATTTTGACTTATCTCTAAAAGGCCAAAGTCAAATTAAGTAATCCCTCACGCAGTGGTAAAGTCGGCACAAGTTGCCGAGTCTTGAACAGCATTGAGAATCACTAATATTTTGGATATTGGGTACCTCGTAAATAGTTGTACGGTTTGGAGTTTCTGAAATCTCAACTTGCTGAATCACTGCCAAGGGGTCCAAAACCTCAAAGCTGTTAGCAACAAAGACTGCCATTTCTTCTGTTGTTCCTAACGGACAGTTAGGCCAATCATTTACCAGTTTTGGTAATGTCTTTAACCACTGCATTAGATTATTTTCAGTTTCTACCATGTCGCACTCATAGATATCAGCAGTTGACTTTGGCGATTTGCAACAGATCGTAAACGTAAAATTATGGGGGTGAGGTGTTGCCCATATCGGTGGATTGTGATGCTCAAACCGGGCAACGGTTGTCACTCGATACCGAAATACTATCTGACGTCGATCAGTTTGTGGACCTGTGCGAATAACCTTGCGGTAGGGTGGGGTTTGAGCATATCTAGAATCAGCGGGATAATGCGATCTTGCTTGTTCCACTAGGACTTCAGGAATATTTGGCAGTTGCATGATTCTTTGACAGGTGTTCTCTGTAGAAATCTAAGCAAGGTATATAAGATTACTTGTATCGTTCTAAATTCTATAGGGTTGGCAAGGCCAGTCACCGAAGCGGGGCAGTTGGCCATAAAGCAAATCGTTAGAAAGACCGATTTTCGCCAGGTTCAGGCATGGACCACTCAACGATGTGCAATCCGGTAACCCCACCCTCAATGCGTGGCTTTGCTGGGGATGCTAGACGACGTAGCTCCAATGTCAACGCCCTGAGGGATCTGGAATCACAAAGCGATTGCGGATAGGCTGCTTCTTTTGCAGCAAATGCGTTACTAGCATCAACGCCTGGGGACCTGTCCCCATAATTGCTAAATCAATATTCAATCAGTTGGCCAACGTTTGGGCAGCGCAGCAGCATTAACCATAAATAAACCTGAAATCTGATAATGATTATCATTATCAAACTATAATTTGAGATAGCATTGCCCAATCAACCCTTGAACTAAACGCCTAACCTTCAAGACTGTTAACACTCCATGCAATCTTCTAACCTGACATTGGTGGCCGATCCGCCTGAGGTAGATAAAACTATCTGGACTAGCCAACTTTTCAAAAACGCTCGCACCTTCACTATTCAATCAATTAGCCCAACAAACACGAAGCATATTGAAATGTAGGAGCGATCAATGAGCCATATGTGAATTCCGGAAATTATGGCCGGAGCGATTCCGGAAATTATGGCCGCTGACAACAGTCTCTTTTTTTGCATAATTTGCCTTCTTGGCAATTGCATGATGAGACTCTACACAGATGTTCAGTGGCTAGGAGAGATAGAT
>JBCCHX010000070.1:0-38073 GCA_039028535.1 Cyanobacteria bacterium P01_B01_bin.77 | reverse complement strand
TCGTCTAGAATCTCAAACTATTCTTTTGTCTAGGTTCTACGCCCCTCAGGTGTCGGTGTGAACCGCTCCCCCGTTGAGCGCTTTACTAATATAGCGACACGCCTATTCGAAGTCAACACCTTTTATGAAATTTGTTTCAAAATAGCTGAGGCCTTTTACGGAGAAAGGTTTCAGCTATTTTTTTTAGCTCATCTCCCTATATGTCAATGATATTTAGAGTATTTGAATAAAGTTTGGGTCAGGTGTTTTTAGACATTCCTGATGAGAAATGAGTAGGGATCATTCTGATTCCAATGATGCTGTTATGGAACTGGGGCATGAGTGATCACCTTGGTTAGATCTGAGTTCTGTATCTAGAGTCATTGATGCCAGGTTGATAGCTAGTAATTAGCGTGAATTTCGCAAACGTTTGCAAAGGGACAATTGTGAAATTACAAAGCTTCCGGCCGTTTCTACTGAGGGGAGTGCACAATGCTAGACATAACGGAAAACATGTGGGGTTTTAACCACCGTGAGCCATATGACAAGGCAACCAGCCAAAATTATTAAGTTGGATATATTAGACACTGACTACGCTGCCATGGTAGCTGGTGAGCCTATTGCTGATGAGCGAAAACAACGCTTGGAGGAAGCTGATCCCCAAGCATTTAGGTATATTAGCCGTCAAATTTCGAGATATCGCTATGGCTGTCCTACCCAGGAGGAGCGTGATGATGCTCTTTATAATATTGGGGTCATGGTCGGATTGATGACTCCATCTGATATGGAAGATGTCAATGATCGATTGCGGCATACCGGGCATCTATACCTGACCCAGGGAGAACGAGTACAAATCCTCAACTGGCTACAAGATGAGTTAGCTATTTCCTTCGACCATGGTATTGAGTAATCAATAGTCCAGGAGCAGTTAACCTGAGATTATCTTTTCTATAAGGGTGGTTTATTTTAGAGCCCGTTACTGGGAGACTGGGGATAGAGAGATTAATCTATCTTTAATAACCCTGAAGAATATGTCTGCTGTGATGTCGGCTCCAGCTGTTGATAACCAAATACTTCCTACACTCTGCGGATGGGAATCTTCCATTCAAGGAGCATGTCAGTCTGCTCGGCCAGTCTTTTTAGATCGAAGCAATCTCAACCTTAGTAGTTTATCGGCAGGCTTTGCGATCGCACTACACATGCATCAGCCGACCATTCCTGCAGGGCCAGAGGGACAGCTCATTGGACATTTGCAATACATGTTTGAGCATCCCTATGAGGGCGATAATCATAATGCAGGTCCCTTTGCCTATTGCTATGCCCGCATAGGCGACTTTATCCCTGAATTGGTCGAGCAAGGCTGCAACCCACGGATCATGCTGGACTACTCCGGTAATTTGCTATGGGGACTGCAGCAAATGGGTCGTAGCGACATTATCGATAAACTCAAAGGGGTTACCTGTGACTCCAGGTATCAGCCCTATGTGGAATGGCTGGGAACATTTTGGGGGCACGCGGTGGCCGCCGCCACACCACTGCCTGATATCAAGTTTCACATTCAGGCTTGGCAGCACCAGTTTGTCAGTATTTTCGGCCTAGAAGCCCTGAAACGAGTCCGGGGATTTTCATTACCTGAAATGCAGCTCCCCAATCATCCTGATGCTCTTTACACCTTAGTGAGTGTCCTCAAAGACAGCGGCTATCGCTGGGTGATGGTGCAGGAACATACAGTGGAGATGTTGACAGGAGAAGGGATTAAACAACCTCACTTGCCTCACCGATTAGTAGCCCGCAATAGCCATGGGCAGGAAGTCTCCATTACAGCGTTGATTAAAACCCAAGGGTCCGACACCAAACTAATTGGCCAGATGCAACCTTACTATGAAGCTAAAACCCTGAGCCAAGCTACCTTAGGACAGCACTCAATTCCCCCGCTCGTCAGTCAAATTTCTGACGGGGAGAACGGCGGTGTCATGATGAATGAATTTCCGGGAGCATTCAAGCGAGCTTGGCATGAGGCGCGCCATGAAGCTGGCATTACCGGAATTAATGGCACTGAATATTTAGAACTGCTGGAGGCCGCTGGGATTACTGAAGGAGAGTTTCCGACATGTCAGGCTATTGGCCAACATCTGCTCTGGCAGGCACTCGGCAACGATATCACTCCAGAAGGAATGCAGGATGCGATTGCCACACTGTGCCAAGATAACGCCACATTTACAGGGGGATCTTGGACCAATGATCGCAGTTGGGTTGATGGGTACGACAACGTCATGGGTCCCATGGAACAACTCAGCGCTCGTTTTCACCAAGCCGTTAATGCCGTGCCAGTAGATCAGCAACCTCAGTTGGCCTTAAATGCCAACTATAGGCAGGCGCTCTTACATAACTTAGCCTTACAAACTAGCTGCTTCCGCTACTGGGGACAGGGGCAATGGACTGACTATGCCCAAACTATTTATCAGCGAGGCTGTAACTTTGTGGAACGAGGATTTGCCTAAGCTGAGCCATAGGGTAAACTGGCGGCTCTAACAACTCCAGATTCTAGAGTCATAGAGAGCGGTAGAGATGCAACCCTTAAACCACCAGGCCATTCATACGGCTGAGGAATATTTGTAACCGTTCACTTTGAGGGTTTCTCAAAATATCTCGTGGGTCACCGGTTTCTTCGACCACCCCCTGGTTGAGAAACATGACGCGGCTAGCTACCTCCCTGGCAAATTGCATTTCATGGGTAACCACCGCCATAGTCATCCCATCCTCAGCCAGGGTCTGCATCACTTCCAAGACTTCACCCACAAGCTCAGGATCGAGCGCACTGGTCGGTTCATCAAAAAGCAAAATCTCAGGCTGCATACAGAGGGATCGGGCAATAGCAACTCTCTGCTTTTGACCGCCAGAGAGCTGTTCTGGATAAGCAGTCGCCTTTTCTGCCAAACCGACTTTAGCCAAATAAACACGAGCCCGTTCCTCTGACTCAGCTGCCGATAATTGCAAAACTTTACGGGGCGACAGCGTCAAATTCTCCAACACACTCATGTGGGGATAGAGGTTGAACTGTTGAAACACCATACCCACTTTGGCCCGAAGCTGCTGCAATGACTTAGCACTGAGATTGGTGACAGATAGATCAATGTCATTGACGACTAGCTGACCGCCACTAATGGTTTCTAAACGATTAAAACAGCGCAGCAGCGTGCTCTTGCCACAGCCGGATGAGCCAATAATAGCCACAACTTCACCCCGCTGGATCTGGCCATTGATGCCCTTGAGCACTGACAGATCACCGTAGTTTTTCTGTAAATTCGCAAAGTAAATCGCTGTGTCTGCCACAATATCGCTACCGAAAACCTTTAAGTTGGCATGATAGCGCTGAAAACAGTGCCTGAGCTACAAACAACACTGTTTTTGTTGTTTTTGATTGATAAAATCAACTCGTTCTGGCGCCAGTGGTCAGAAGTTAAGACGTTCCAGCTCAACTCTGCTCAAAGATGCAGCACTGTCCGATTTTTTGTTGCCGGTAGTTTAAACTACACCTCGTAGGTAAACATTGAAATATCAGAGTGATGTGCTCCTGATGCGCCATCACTCAACACTAGGGTTATTTAGATTAGTAAGGTTGAGGAGTCCATGCATACTATGAAACGATCTCGCTTTATCAAACATACTTTGTTGAGCCTGGGGGCAGCCCTTGCCCTGGCAGCTTGCGGTGGCGGTGGTGAGGAAGCAGCAACAGCCCCCGCCGGTGGTGAAGAAGCTGCTGCTAGTGGTATTTGGGTCGTGGGTACAGAGCCTGCGTTTCCGCCCTTTGAGTCCCAGAGTGATAGCGGAGAACTGGTGGGCTTTGACATCGACTTGCTACAAGCAATTGGCAACCAGGCTGGTGTGGAAATTGAGTTTGAGAGTCTACCTTTTGATGGATTAATTCCAGCTCTACAAGCTGGCACCATTGAAGCAGCTGTGAGTGGCATGACCATTACCGAAGAGCGCGCTGCCACAGTAGATTTTTCGCGACCTTATTTCCGGGCTGGTTTAGCGATCGCGATCGCAGAAGATGATACTGAAATCACATCTGTCGAAACGCTAGAGGGTAAAACCATCGCCGTTCAGATTGGAACGACGGGAGCAGAAATGGCTGGCAGCATCAAAGACGCTAAGGTGAGTACCTTTGACTCTGCTCCCTTGGCGCTACAAGAACTAGCGAATGGTAATGCTGACGCTGTGATTAATGATGGACCGGTCACACTGGATGCGATCGCAACTGGCAACATCGGCGGCATTAAAGTAGTAGGCGAATTACTCACCGAAGAGTTTTATGGCATCGCCATGCCCAAAGATTCACCCAATCTCGAGATCTTAAATACAGCCCTGACAGAAATCATCGATAACGGGACCTACGACACCATTTACGAAAAATGGTTTGGTACGACTCCCGTCGGTACACTACCTGAGACCGCATTTTAGATTGTTAGGCTGACCGTCAGGTTTCTGTTAACACCTTGTGCTGGCGATAGAAACCTGGCTCGTCCTACCAACACTGCTGGCCCTAAACATCATGGGCTAGCCACATTACTAACCATTAAAAGGACCTCATAGCAGAGGCCCCACTGACGTGGAATACATTCTTGATGCTCTGCCCGCTCTACTGCGGGGGGCCGTAACAACCATACAGCTGACAGCACTTGCCATCTTCTTTGGGTTTATCGGTGGCACCTTGCTGGGCACCGCCAGGCTCTCTAAATTCTGGCCCATACGTCTCGCCACCCGTGCCTATATTGAGTTTTTTCGAGGTACACCACTGCTAGTTCAAATTTTCTGGATTTATTTCGGATTTCCGGCTCTATTCAAAGCAATGGGGTTAGGTTTTACCTTTGATCGCTGGTCTGCTGGCGTGCTTGCTCTGAGCCTCAACTCAGCTGCCTATGTTGCTGAAATTGTGCGCGGCGGTATTCAATCGATTGATCGCGGCCAGTGGGAGGCGGCATCATCCATGGGTCTTAACTCCACTCAAACGATGCGCTACATCGTATTGCCCCAGGCACTGCGCCGGATGATTCCTCCGCTGGGGAATGAATTCACCACATTGCTCAAGGACACCAGCTTAGTGGCCGTCATTGGTCTAGAAGAGCTTTTTCGTCGGGGACAGCTAACGGTCGCGACAAACTTTCGTGCGTTTGAAATTTACACGGCCATTGGTCTCGTCTATCTGGCTCTAAATCTAATGTTTTCCCAAGGGTTTACCTGGTTAGAGCGCTGGACAGATCCGGCGGAGAAAGCCAAGAGAGGAGCATAGAGCTACTTCCGCTTCCTGGAAGAACGATGCTTACTACCCGGAGGTGTGCGATGGGCACCAAAATATTTTTCGCTGCGATACCGGAGCCAGACTCGCAACTGCTGTGGAATTTTTTCTTTCTGCACCTTTGAAAGTTGGTTATACAACTTTAAAGCGCGTTCTCGTTCACGGCGACAGGCGGCATTATTATGGGCATCCCATAGTTTTTTGGCGAGACGAATACGGCGACAGGTTTCCTTGATTAAGGCATCACCCTGAAGCGGCTGATCGGACATAACATTCGAGATATGTAGTTTTCTAGATACTTGCTAGATCCATATTAAATACACAGAGCACGCTAATAGAGTGGCACAGGGCAAATGGTTAGTTTTGGCTGAGCATGGCATTCTCTAGGTATGCATAATCATGGTTTTGGGGTCTGCGACTGCCCGACCGAAACGTCGCCTGAGAAACTTAGAGTCCTGGCCATTGCACTGGTGATGGTGGCTGGCTTTTCCATAGTGGAGCTGAAGATCAGTCACCACAGCCATAGTTTATCGCTGGTTGCTGATGCAGGACATATGATTGCCGATGTGTTTGCGATCGCAATGTCCCTCCTGGCAGCCTGGATAGCCCGCTGGCCTAACTCGCCCCAGGCACCCTTTGGCTACCGCCGTGTCGAAATCTTAGCTGCCTTAGTCAACGGCATGGGCCTATTGCTCATCGCAGGCTGGATCGGACAAGAAGCCATTGCTCAACTGCAAACACCACCCACTGAAATTTTGACTCGCCCCCTAGCGCTAACAGCCCTAGGAGGTCTGGGTGTGCACGGCATCAACGCATTGTTACTCCATAGTCATACCGATCATGATCTAAACCTACGCGGGGCTTTTTTACATACCCTGGCCGATGCCCTGAGCTGTCTAGGCGTATTGTTTGTAGCAGCAGCAGTCTATTGGTTGGACTGGCAGTGGATGGATAGCAGTGTCAGTTTTGCGATCGCACTCCTCATTTTCACCAGCGCCATCCCCCTGATGCACCAAAGTCTAAGGATCTTGCTAGAACAGGTCCCGCCTGACATCAATCCTGCGGATGTCGAACAACGTCTACTCACTTTCGGTGATGTTACCCAGGTCACTCAGCTACGAATTTGGACAATTGCGCCTGGACAAACCCACCTAACAGCAGACATCATCGTCACGGGGAACCCCAATCGTCGTGACCTGCTCCTCAATCGCATGCAAGCGTCACTCCAGAGCGACTTTTCCATTAGCGAGTCCACTCTACAAATGAGAGCGGCACCATCAGTTACCCTATCAACACTGCCCAATACTAAAATACGAGAGCTAATTCAGACCGGTACCACCGATCTAGACAGCATTGTCCCTGCCAACACCGAACCGAATGCAAGTCGCCTCCTGGAACGTTAATTCTATTCGCACTCGATTAGGCCATGTCACCAACTGGCTACGAGAAAATCCAGAGGTGGATGTGCTGTGTCTTCAGGAAACAAAAGTAGTCGATGCTGACTTTCCTAAAGCACCGTTTGAGGAGATGGGTTATCACGTCTATATATATGGGCAAAAAGCCTACAATGGCGTCGCGCTGATCGCTCAAGCGCCGTTAACCGATGTGCGGATGGGTTTTGGAGCCATCCTGGATAAGGAGACCGTCGAGAATCTGGACGAACAAAAACGCGTCATTAGCGCCGTATTGAACGGCGTTAGGATTCTCAACCTATATGTGCCCAATGGGTCTGCCATTGGTAGCGAAAAGTATGAATACAAACTGCGCTGGCTAGCTCTACTCAAGCAGTATTTGATTAAGACCCTAGAAGAAACTACAAAGCTCAATGTCTGTGGTGACTTTAATATCGCCCTGGATAATAAAGACATTTATACGGACGAAAAGCGAGACAAACATATTATGTCCTCGCCAAAAGAACGGGAAACCCTGAGGGATGTATTGGCCGTTGGTCGTAGCCCAAAGGAGCGCGAAGGCCTAACTGATGCACTCAATCTAGGGCTGGCAGATGCCTTTCGCAAGTTTACGGATGACGGCGGCCACTTTAGCTGGTGGGATTACCGGGCCGCCTCATTTCGGCGCAATATGGGATGGCGCATTGACCACCATTACCTTTCTCCAGAGCTATATGAGCAAGCTACACGCTGCTGGATTGATGTGGAACCTCGCAAGTTAGAAAAACCCAGCGATCATACACCGGTTATCGTTGAGTACTAACTCAAACATGTACAGATAATCAATGGAACGGCGCACTCAGACAATACGTCAAGCATTACACGATCGTCTTTTGAGTAAACCATGGTCCCATCCTTCTAAGGAAAAATCTACTCAACGGCAATCTGTATCGCCCCCTCTACAGCCAGATTTAAGCATCTATGTAGTTTTTAAGTCATCCGTGAATACTTTTTTAGCTAACCCAGATTGTCCAATCATTGATCCGCCAAAGCTGGAAACAGCGCTATATTTTTTAGCAATTTTTACCCATTTAGAAGACGAGTTTAATCGGATTGATTTAATTAATACGGGGCTGTTTGATCTAGATCATCCAGAAACAGCTCAGCAACTTGACTTATCTGGTGTGCTCAGAACTATTAAAAGTAAGAGTCAGCTGGCTAAAAACGTTCTCCGTTGGGTAGATGATAATCGGTATGGCCTCGAGCAGGAAGAACCATTAGCACATACAGGCTGATCTTTTGCTCACCATGGCACTGGACAGACAGGTAACCCACTTCAGTGCATCTACAGCAGCAATAAAATCACTGGTCTATCTAACTATTTTGTAAATTTGCAAATGCTTGGGCCAGATTTTTCAATCAGACCGTAGATGATGCCAGATGTGGAGTGGTCCACAGCACAGCCACCGTTGTAATCAACGACAATAACTCCCCCTAGACCATTAACTTTCTTCACTAGATAGTTGATACCAGCGGCAGCGGCAGCGGCAGCATCTTGCTCTTGAAAGTAGACAAAATTAGAAATCATTTTACAGAGCACCGTTCGCTGAAATTGTTCACCATACCCTGTGGCTGACACGGCACAGGTGTCATTGTCAGCAAACACACCTGCGCCAATAATCGGACTATCACCCACCCGCCCCCAGCGTTTGTTAACGATACCGCCAGTGGAGGTGGCTGCAGCTAAATTGCCCTGGATATCTCGGGCTACAGCGCCAACCGTGCCCAATTTTTTAGGGGGGGAAGCATCCTCATGGTCAAGCATCATTCCCCCTAGCTTTTGAGCTTCGCGCCATTGACGGACTCGATGCTCAACAAAAAAGTAGTCGTCTGGCATCCGACGGATGCCGTGCAGCTGGCCAAATTCCTGGGCCCCCTTACCAATGAGCATGACATGCTCACTTTTTTCAAGAACTTGTCGAGCTAGCTGGATCGGATTTTTGATGGTGGTAACACCTGCGATCGCACCAGCATCCAGGGTAGCGCCGTCCATGATAGCCGCATCCATCTCTACCTCGCCATATTCATTCAGAACAGAACCCCGCCCCGCATTATAGAGGGGATCATCTTCTAGCTCAGCCGCACAGTAAGTAACCGCATCCAGAGCTGTCCCCCCCCTTTCCAAAAGGTGACGTCCGCCCTGCAAAATACGGCCAACGCTATCCATAATCTCCGATCCGTTTCCCTCTCGTTTGAGGTGCTCCAGTGAGCCCGCCCCACCATGGATAATAAGAGAGAAATGATCTTTCATGATGATTACTAAAACCTTTAGAATCCCAAGAACATCATTATGACACTCGTGCTGTAGCTAAGCGCTGTCCAGAGATCAAGCCATTGATACAAGAGCTTTTTAAGTGAAGGTTATCGTCAAGAAGCATCAATTTCACAACTAGCCGCAGTCAGAGCTATGTCAAGCATCACTGACTAATGCCATCCCAGACTACAGAATCGGGTGGGTGAGCTCATGGTAGTTTCAAAAATCAAACCATCTTTTTTTAATCATCCAACCGTTCAAATCATTCATGAGATTACTGTGCATTACGGACCCCAAAACCCATCCCCACTTTGATACGACCATTAGCCTCTATAAAGCATTTGCCAACAATCCAGACATTGATTTTTTTCATGCCCCAGTTTCAAACATTGATAGTTCGGGCAAATTGAGGGGTATTCATATCTCCGGTAATCTCAGCAGCGATGACTTTATAAATCTGGATCAGCGTCCTCTTGAGTTGATAAAACCCTCTGAATTAGACTTAATATTCTGTCGAGCCGATGAACCTGTCCCTGCAGACTTCTTTCAAAATCTTAGCCAGCTAGAAACCACTGTTCGTTTTGTCAATCGACCGTCTCAGATTGACAAAACGAGGAGAAAAGATTTTTTAGAAGAATACGGACAAGAGTACTTGCCAGAACACATTTTTTCATCATCCTATGAAGAGATAGAAGACTTTTTTCAGGCATTTAATCCCATTGTTGCCAAAATGAATGTTAGCTATGGAGGCACTGGGGTTTTTAAGATTTGGCAGGATAGTCAGACTATCTACACTGACAACGTTAAAGAAGGTCTGCTTACCTACTCTTCTTTAAAGGATGTCGTAAAACATCTGACTGAGATAGATCCAAATAGTGAATATGAATTTGTTCAATTTCTCAAAAATATCGATCACGGTGATAAGCGCATTTTTGTGGTCGATGGTGAAATCTATGGGGCCTTGCTGAGAAAATCGAAAACTGGTACCTGGGTTCACAATGTCACCGCAGGTGCTGCTTACAATGCTTCCACAGTGACTGCGCGAGAACGGGAAATAATTGCCAACACCTACGAGCATTACAGCAGTCGAGGCGTTTATACCCTGGGTTATGACTTTCTCATGGGTAACGAAGGGGAGTGGGTACTGAGTGAGATTAACGCTGGCAATATTGGTGGGTATGACTGGCATGAAGCTGTGACTGGAGAACCCACAATGACCCGACTCATTCAGTGGTTAATTGCCTTTGCAGCTTCATAAACAACGCTGCTCAGGAATGAGGATGCAATTATGCCCTCCTTTTTGCCGTACAGGCGTTCCGTGGAACACCTCTGCAGAAGCATTTTTTGGATCTTATACAATCCTTATCCCTAAGGGCGATGAATGATTCGCTCTAGTATCCGGCACTTACTGTTAGGATCAATCCCGATCAAGCGGACGTAGTGTTGGCCATGCTCTGTTAGGCATTGTTCAATCGTCTGGAGTGCCTGAGCGTCACCTCCACTGTTGATTACCGGACAGCTCTGCCACGCATTGGTTCGAAAACGCCGCTTATCGGCATATTCCATCCCAACTCGATAACCTTGGGCCATCAGGTTTCGAACCTCTTGCTGGAGTTCATCGGGAAGAGATGGCGATGACATCAGGGGCTCAGTTTTTACCGGTTCGCTAGAGAGATCATAGGCGACAGCCGCTGACCCATTCGACGGCACTGGCTGCAGTGGGGTCGATGGCGCATGCTGATAGGCGCGATAGTAGTTGCCATTGCTGCGAGAGCTACCCGGAGAACGATCCTCCTTATTCAACGCCTGGTTATACTCTTGTACTAAGCCCATTTCTTGGAGACGACGCTGTTCTCGCACCAGTCGCTGCCCCACCTCAATCAGATGATCAATGCGAAAGTCAGGCTTTTTAAAGCGGGGGGGCGTTTTAGTATTCACCACACTGCGAGAAACATTCTCCACACCAACCCGGTGAATAAAATCGATAATCTGTTCGTCATAGATCTGGGCTCGCAGCGCCCCGTAGAAATCAATAGCCTGAGTCGGAAACGTATCCACCAGGGTGGCAATATCGCTGCGGCTGAGACCATCGGGAGAGAATATACCAGCGACAATTCCCAAACGGTCATCGCGATCCGGCTCCCAGTAAAACTTTTGCATCCGTCCATCGCGAACCAGCGGCGCATACAGTGTGGCAAAGTCGTTACCTGTGACCACAATGGGAATACGGGGCAGTGGCGTTTCATCGTAGCTACCGGGCAGCTGCACGTTAGTTGGATTATCGGCAATGTTCATCAGGGTGTTATTCACCAGCTGGGTATTGACCGTGTACTGGGTCATGCCGTCAAAACGACCAGCGCCCGCGTCTAGATCATTGATCATCAGTACCGCCATCTCACCGCGAATTTTGACCAGCTCTGCCGCTTCTCGGTAGCGTAAACGAATCAGTCGGGCTGGGTCACCTGCATCGGGGCTCTCTAGTTCTCCCCCAGACACATGAACGACGTTAACGCCCATACGCTCATATACCAGCTCACACTGAAAGGTTTTACCTTCTCCTTTGCGCCCGTGGATCCCCAAAATCAGCGGCATTTTTACCTGGGGTAGGTCCAGAAAATTTTTGGTGATATGAACCGCCAGGGCATTGAGAAAACGGGGTGAGATGTAATAAGCCACGAAACTAAAGAGGTTTGAGTGCTGGGTTCTCAGCATAAATAGCCTAAGAACGTATCCAGTATCTCGTCTGTCGGGATCCTATGTACAGGAATAGTTGCGATCGCGTCCCCCTAGCCTAGGTTGTAAACCATAGACACCAGCCCCTAGAATACTCAGCATCATTGCTTGAGACGGTATATGAAGAATCGGCTTTTTTCCTTCGCATTAATGGCAGCAGCCCTTGTAGGTATCGTCAAACCCATCAGCGCTCAAACCTTTCCATCAGGCATCGAGGTTGTCGCAGAACTGTCGCAGCCAAATCCCCCAGGCAATATCGCCGTCACCCCAGATGGCCAGCTGATTATGAGCCAACATCAGTTCTACGGTACCGATATCAAAGTCGTTAAAGTTTTGTCAGATGGCACCCTGGAGCCGTTTCCCAACGAAGCTTGGGCATCTCCCCCCGATGCTAACGGCATCGGTCTCAATAATGTATTGGGCATTCGCGCCGATAGAAATGGCGTGGTCTGGATGCTCGATAATCCAGGTGACGGAGACAGCGGTCGCTTGGTGGGTTGGGATATTCGCAGCGATCGCCTACACCAGGTGATCTATCTGACCCAGCCGGTGATTCCAGACAATACGTTTCTCAACGACTTTGCCATTGACTCATACAACAACGCTGCTTACATCGCCGATACCGCTGGCGGCAGCAACTCAGCACTGATCGTAGTTGATTTGCAGACAGGCTATGCCCGCCGCGTCTTAGAAGGGCACTCATCCATGCAGCCTGAGGATATTCCCATCGTGGTTGATGGCCGCACCATGATGCTAGGCGATACCGAAGCACGTATTGGGGTGAATCCAATTACTATCGACCCTCATAATGAGTGGGTTTATTACGGTCCGATGTCCGGACAGTCGCTTTATCGTATCCGCACATCAGATTTGTTAGACAGCACAGTTACCCCCGAGCAGCTATCTGGCAAAGTTGAACGATTTGGTGACAAACCCATTAGCGACGGTATTACCATCGACGCTGGCAACAATATCTACGTTACTGACATTACCCAAAACGCTATTGGTGTTGTTGATCCAGAGGGTACTTATCGGATCCTCTATCAGGATGAATCCATTAGCTGGGCCGACGGATTTGGATTTGGCCCAGACAACTACATCTACGTAACAGTCAATCAGCTGCAAAACTCGCCAGCGCTGAGTCAGGGCAGTGATAATTCTCAGACCCCTTACTATTTGCTGCGTTTTCCATCAGTGGAAGCAGGCGTTGTTGGTAGATAAGCGCATAAACTAACAGTCCCAGGCTTTTCACCCAGGACTGTTGGTTCGTTTCATCTAATCAGCAATTTGACTAATGACGCTTTGCTGGAATTCTCTTGACTTTTTTGGCCCAGCCCAGGTGCTCAAACAGCAGAATCGTGTACCAGGTGACATCAATTTCCCACCATTTCCAGCCGGTTTGAGCCGAGCGAGGATAGGTGTGATGGTTGTTGTGCCAGCCTTCACCATAAGTCACCAGAGACACCCACCAAAGATTGCGAGCATTGTCTTTAGCATCAAAGGTACGGTAGCCCCACGTGTGAGTAGCAGAATTCACTAACCAGGTAGCGTGCCACAAAAAGATTGAGCGTACAAAAATACCGTAAATTACAAAGGGCCAACCACCGAGGGCATATAGAACGAGTGCAAGCAGCACTTGAAATAGGAGAAAGTAATTGTTTAAAAAGCGATAGAACGGCTGACGCATCAGGTCAGGAGCATACTTGCCATAGCGCTTTTTATCAAAGTTGTCACGATTGGGAAACACCAGCCAGAGAATATGACTCCACCAAAAACCACGCTTGGCAGAATAGGGATCGTCATGCACGTCTTCCGTAAAGGCATGGTGCTTGCGGTGACCACTGACCCAAAAAATTGGCCCACCCTGCATGGCCAGTGTTCCGAGTAGAGCGATGGGGTATTCCAACCAGCGGGGCACCTGAAAACTACGATGACTCAGCAACCGATGAAAACCTAGGCAAATGCCAACACCACCACACAACCAGTGCAGCAAAATCGCCACGCCTAACGCAGACCAGGAAAAAAACCAGGGTGCTAACAGGGCAACGCCATGAAAAACAGCAAAGAACCCAAGGGTGACCCAATCCGTGGGAGGTCTTTGTACCTCAGCTTTTGGGGTAGTAGGCCGTGGGCTAGGCCGGGTTAATTGTGCAGTCATACAGTCCTTATGGAAGTCGTTAAAGGTCAATCAATCTTGCGAGCAACCATGGCTAGCAGACGCCGCCCCGGAAAACTCGAAACACATTGCAAGTGCTGCTTGCATTAAACTTAGATTAGCAATCTTTTTCATGAGTTGCAAGTGGCACTTGCACATTGTCCATGCCTTCTTCTTCCACTCGACATCGGCTGACTCAGGCCGCTCTTGAACTCTTTCTATCACAAGGAGTTAGCCATACTACCACCCGCCAGATCGCAAATATGGCTGACGTGAATGAAGCCACACTATTTCGAAATTTTGGCAATAAATATGGGCTGCTGCTAACGATGTTGCAAGAGGCACCCGCATTTACAGCTCACACACCACTCCATGGTGAGTATTCGACAGATACGTTACGGCAATATTTAGACCAGCATCTGCAACTACTGGAGCAGTTTCCTAATTTTGTACGCTCCTTGATTGGTGAAGCCGATCAGTATCCTTTAGAACATCGTCAGGCTTTGCAACAGCGACTAGAGGAGATTCAGCAAGCTATTGCTAATCATTTGTCCCAAATGCTTTGTACAGCCGCACTTCCGTTAGAAGAATTGGCCAGTTTAGTGGGGGCCATGCTGGTGGGATACACCGTGATTGAAACTACCAGCGGCGATTCTCTGTGGGAAAGTCGAGACCGTTTTTTAGATGCCCTGGTGACACTGTTGAGCGCCCCGGTTGATACAGCTGTTGTGGATATGTCTACCAAGACTCCACCCGCTCTGATTGTTGATATCCCAGCAAGTTGGGTTCAGCAGTTGATGAAGCAAACGCGCAGCATAGGTCTGCAGGATCATGCGATCGCACTAACCCTCTTCGGAGCCGGACTCCTCCCCACAGAACTCATCCAGCTAGCGCGCTCTGATCAAATTTGCGATAAATCCCAACATATTCTGCAGGTAACGGGCTCTTTCGGCAGCCCCCGCCAAGTGCCTGTAAACCAGTGGATTCTGGGCAAGCGCTACGGCTCGTATACCAGTAATCCTCTAACCAAATGGCTCAAAAGTCGTAAAGACGACACCCGCGCCATGTTTCTGAGCGAAGACGGCCATTCCATGACACTCACCGATCTACAGGAACGCTGGGATATGTGGTGGGACAGTCTAGATGTCGTGGATAGTCCTCGCCTGATTCAAGCACGACAAACCTGGTGTGTAGAAATGCTAATGCGAGGCATTAGTCTGGAGAATTTGAGTATTCTAGCGGGTTCTGATGTGGCCGAACTGCAGCCCTACGACCAGCGGGCAAAAGAGAAAAATGCGATCGCAGCTGCTACCCAGCTAGACCGCAAAGCACCTTCACCCTAACAATTAGTCATTCATTGCCCCTCGTTTGGGAAAACTTCACCACGTACCATGGGTCTAGTGCTCACCCATACAATTTCACTTTCTATTTATGATACCTATCTATGACTGCGTTGTTATCGGTGGCGGTCCTGCTGGAGCCACCGCCGCTTATCATCTAGCCAAACAGGGTCATTCCGTATTGATATTAGAAAAAAATAAGCTGCCCCGTTATAAGCCCTGCGGTGGTGGCGTATGCCCCAAAGTAGCCGAGTGGTTTGACTATGACTTTGAGCCAGTCATTTCCCAAAAAGTTACCCAGGTACGCTACACCTACAACCTGGAAGATGAAGTTATCTCTGAACTATCAGAACCTATCTGGATGGTGCGCCGCGACGAGTTTGACCATTACATGGTGCAGCAAGCCGAAATGCAAGGGGCCATTTTACAAGAGGAAACGAAAGCCACAGGCATTGAATTTAAGGACGGATGCTGGCATATCAGCACCTCAGCAGAACCGGTCGTCGGTCGTTATCTCATTGCCGCCGATGGTGCTAAGGGGCCCGTGGCTAAATGGCTTGGGTTTAAGCAGCGCAAAACAGTCATGGCCGGTGCCCTTGAAACCGAGCCACGACTGCCAGTTCATGATGGGCACATTGTCCATTTTGAGTTTGGTTTACTCAAAAACGGCTACGTTTGGAATTTTCCTAAAGCCGATGGTTATTCCTTAGGTAGTGGAGCCTTTATTTCAGCCAAACGCAAATCACGAGACCTAGTGCAGCCGCTAGCAGACTATTCCCAACAGTTTGGCGTCGATATTGCAGTAGAAAGCAAACACGGCCATCCAATTTTTCTTTGGGATGGCGATCAACCCCTGCACACCACCCAGGCCATTCTGGCCGGGGAAGCCGCCTGTGTGGTCGACCCCTTTACTGCTGAAGGGATTCGGCCCTCGATTTTAAGCGGGCTTAAAGCCTCTGAGGCCATTCGTAAGGCCCTAGCTGGCAATGCCAATGCCCTAGCTGAGTACAGCCAAATCATGATTCAAGAGTGGGGCCACGAAATGCGCTGGGCCGCACGGCTGGCTAAGGCCTTTTATTTAGCTCCGCAAGTGGGCTACCGTGTTGGCGTAAAGCATCCACGCGGTACGCAGATTATGGGAGATGTGTTTTTAGGCAAACTTCGTTATTCAGATGTGGTAACGCGGGGGTTACGACGGATAAGCGCAGGGCTACTATCAGCATAACCCCCCTTCTATGCTTGGTATCAGACCAATATCACAATTGCGATTTTACCAATCCCGTGTTACTACATAATCACAGGTTTGCGTTATATTGGTCGCAAGCGAAAGGCGTCTGCTCATAGGCACGCTTCAATGGCTTTGATGATTTCAACACGTTTAGTTGTATCTTGCCGACAGGCTCGATCAAGCTGTGGTTGCTAGGTTTCCTACGCTACCGCGTCAGGATGCTGGTTCATCTACACCAGCATCGGCTCTTGATTGGATGTCTCCGCCAGTGCCTTGGCACATCGAGCAGATAGATCCTCAGCAAACAATTGAGGACAGTACGCTTTTTACATTTCTGCGCTGCCAGCGGCGAGCTTATCTCAACATTTACGGAGATACTAGTTTGCAGGCAGCTCCCAGTGACTACCTCGTAAAGCTGAAGGGTGATAGTGCTACTCATCGGCAAACGATTCTGGCTGAGTTTCAGCCGCTGAATCGTCCTAAACGGCGGATGGGAAATATTGCCACCACCGCTCATGAAACCTACACTCTGATGCAGCAGGGTGTGGAACATATTTGCAGGGGACGAGTTGCAGCCACGAATCATGATGGCACCATTGGATATGTAAGCCAGCCTGATCTTTGGATTAAACAACCCGGTGCTTCATGGCTAGGCGATTGGCACTACGTCCCGTTGGACATCAAGCTGGGGAAAAAGCCCAAACAAGAATATCAGCTGACAGCCGCCTTCCATGCCTATGTACTGGCAGCATGGCAGGGAGTCATTCCCTTAGAAGCCCATCTACGACTGAGAGAGCGGCACTACACTATCGATCTTGAGAAGCAATGGCCGACCTTGCTGGAACTGCTAGAGCGGTGTGAAACAGTGCTCACAGCCGAGCAAACACCGGATGTATTTATTAGCCGCAGCCGCTGTGATATGTGTGTCTGGCTCAACCATTGTTACGATGTGGCCCATGGGCAAAACCATCTATCGTTGCTGCCTGGCGTCACCCTCAATCGCTATCGCCATTTAGAAAAACTCGGTCTCACAACTGTTGAAACCTTGGCTCGAAACCAACCCGCTACGCTGGCACAGGCGTCGGGATTTGAACTAAAAGTGGCCGAAAAGCTGGTGCACCAGGCTCAGGCAAAGCTATCTGGAAATGCGATCGCACGTACCGACGCTAACAATAGCTTTACCTTATCCCCTGAAGAACTGCCCAGCGCTCCCATCGAGCTTTATTTTGACATTGAGGCCGCCCCTGACAAAGATCTAGTCTATCTCCACGGCATTTTAGTAGTGGATAACCAAGCCCAGACCGAAACCTTTATTCCGCTAGTGGCTCGGGAACCTGAGAGCGAGGCCATCGCCTGGAGCCAGTTTCAACATGTCGTTGCCCACTATCCAGATTCACCGGTTTATCACTTTTGTCCCTATGAGGCGCAAACCGTCAGACGTCTCGCCGAACGCTACGGCAGCATTATCGACATTGATGAACTGCTCAGCCGATTTGTCGATATCCACAAGCGCATTGTTGATGCCGTTACCCTACCCATAGAAAGCTACGCCCTCAAACACATTGCCCGTTGGATTGGCTTTGAATGGCGTGATAGCAGTGCTAATGGAGCCCAATCTATTTGCTGGTACGACAATTGGCTCGATAGTCAAGATGAGCAATACCTCAATGATATTTTGAAGTACAACGAGGACGATTGTCGCGCTACGTTTTGGGTCAAACGCTGGCTGGCTAACTTTGCCGCACCCCTCTGGAAAAATGACAATGATGTAGAAGCTGGATAGTTTCTGCCTTTGAAAAAAACATAGCTAACTGTTTGACAAAGTAACCATTCCTAAGCAGAATAGAGATCGCCCGTAAGGGCCTGTAGTTCAATTGGTTAGAGCACCGCCCTGTCACGGCGGAAGTTGCGGGTTCGAATCCCGTCAGGCCCGTTTTAGTTCCATTAATTTGGTTGGGACGTTCCATTGAACGTCCCAACCAAATTGTCGGTATTCACAAAATCACCAAGGCAATACTAATAAGAACGATACCCCCAAGAGCTATCCAACCAGAATACTTTCGCCACCAGGGAATCGTATAAATCTCGGATGCAGTCAGTCGAGGTTCCTGGGCAGCGGCCACATCCTGATACAGCGTACAAGTGTTTGCCTGGGGGCGTTGAGGAAAGGTACAGCTATCGTCTAAATGGTAGCTACAGCTTTCACATAGATAGGTGTCCCCTTGGGCACGATGCAGATCGATGCCTGGATGACCATGGGCTTTGAGTACTAGCCCGCAGTTACTGCAAGTAATGGCAACAACTGAGATCGTTTGATGGCATTGAGGACAGCTGGTCATGGTCGTTTGAGATCGCCGCTAAACTAGGACTCATTTATACTATGGAGCATTCAAGCCTTTCTTTGCAGGGACAATAAACTCTTTGGACTCAAGCATTTCATAATCGAGACCCAGAGCGGCATCAAACCGCTGGTTAATTTGCTCTAACTCTTCTTCAGGAATTGCTTGCCATTGCTCACGGGTAGCCCAAGAAATCACAAAAATCACTTCATCATCATGCTTCGGGTCCAGCCACGTAGTCTTGTCTAAAAAGCCAGGATACGTTGCCAGGGCTGATGTCCAAATCTCATCATCAATCGCTAAATAGCGGTCTCGCTGAGCAGCATCTACCCTAAATTTTAGCCATTCAATCACCATAGATGGCTGAGGGGTAAGGGTCACTTCGGCATTGACAGGAGCACTAACCAGCACAATAGCTGCCCATACAGCCACCACACACCATAGAAGTCTTTGCACCATACGGATAACCGCCCGTCGAATACGTCAATAGTTTGCCAGAATAAGTTTATATAAGTTGAAACGACATCTAAACTGTAATTCTTAAAAGATGAAACGTTGAGGTTTCCAACTACAGTTGATTAAAGCGTCTCACCATTCATTCCTTAGAGCTAAGCTATGGACTCATCCAATCTATTTCGGCAGCTTTTAATGTTGGGTATCGGTACCACATCGCTAGTAGCCGAGCAGTTACGACAAGTGACCGAAGATTGGGTGAAGGATGGCAAGTTAAACTCAGAGCAGGCTAAGGGATTTGTCGATGACTTTATGTCCCAATTCAACATTGACCAGGCAGCGATCGACGAACAGCTACAACGTCAGATCCGTAATATTATGCAAGATCTAGGCGTCCCCAGACAGGCTGAAATGGATGAACTGCGTGGTCGATTGGATCGTCTAGAGCGTCAACTCAGAGATTTAGAAAATAAGCAGTGGCGTTAGGGCAACAATACTCGCGCTACCAATCCGTCACTTTTACGTTCTATGTCGAATAATGTAGTGTGCCCCTTACCTGATTTGCAGGGTTCGTAACGTACAATTTGGATGCAGGCTGCGAGCTGAAGTATCAGCGCTTGCGCTATCGCACTGGGAGAATGAACTGTGAAAGAAGTTTTTATTAGTCTGGGGGTTTTCGCCATTTGCTGTGTAGTGGCACTTGCTACACAGTTAAGAGGCGGTGAAGCCGTCGCAGATAATTTACCCACAGACATGGCTACAACCCAAGCTGCCAAGTCTACGCTCATAGCTCAGGCAGCGTCTGACTTGGACCCCGAGGAAACAACTGAGGATACGACTGATATGTCCGATGAAAATATGACCACAACCGACTCTGGTCTAATGTATGAAGACCTAGAGGTGGGTACTGGTGCTCTACCTGTCCAAGGTCAGGCAGTCACTGTGCACTACACCGGCACATTGGAAAATGGTGAAAAGTTTGATAGCAGTCGAGATCGCAACCGCCCCTTCTCCTTCACTATCGGTGTTGGTCAAGTCATCAAAGGTTGGGATGAAGGCGTCTCCACCATGCGCGTTGGCGGTCGCCGCAAGCTGGTGATTCCTCCCGAACTCGGCTATGGTGCTCGCGGCGCAGGTGGTGTAATCCCCCCCAACGCCACCTTAATCTTTGATGTGGAACTTATACGTGTCGGCGGGTAAAAGAGAGTAGCATATGTAACACATTGCAAAAATTATAAAGGGGCGTGATCCTAAGGATCACGCCCCTTTATAATTTGCTTAGTTTATTCGGGCTCTTAACACTAGCTCTGAAATTAATCGATTGACGGCAGTGGCACTATAGCCAAGCGCTAAAGTATCTCGGTCTGTTTGGATGCCAGTCGTTATTTTATAAAGATCTCAAACCCTTGACTCTTTAGAAATTCTGCCGTCTTATTGACCTGCAGGATTTCTGATTTATCTTGGTCAATCGCCTCTATCAGTTCCTGCTTATTGTGGGTAATATTCTCCCCTTTAATGTTAACGCGATAGCGAACCGGAGAGAGAAAGCTTTGAATCCCCAAATCTCGGCAGCGCATATGTAATTTACTCAATGCAACATGGGGATCAAACGCCAACTTTGGATCGGGATCTAAGGTCTCCAGATAACCGGTAAACCCTAAAAAGGCTATGCGATAGATAATTTCCTGGGTAAACTGCCCTTGAAAATAGCCACCGTGGACATCGCGTTTTCCGAATAATCCATCTACTCCCAGCATTAAATAATCCCACCAACCCAGCGCTTTCTTACGACTGGCTCGAGTGAGTAATCCTTGGGCGTGAGAATTACTCTGTCCTTTTTGTAGGGAAAAGGTAACGTCCTTGTAGTCTGTACAATCAAAGTAGGTAAAAAAGTCCGCAACTGTAATTTTAGATGTTTCTTGGGTGGCTGGCTGTTGGGTTTGGCTGACCTGAGTTTGATCTTGCGCCATTTTAGCCAATGTGTTGAATCCTTTCTCTCCAAACCACCAGCTGTAGGTTAAGAAGAGATGGTCCATTATCTGATATGAGCTTCGGGCAACAGCTTCTTCTAATGAAATCCCTGGAAAGAAATTTTGATCCAAATCCGCTAAATTAACAATGCCATAGTCTCTTGGGTCAGCGTAGGTTGTTTTTAGCGAAACATTACCCAGGCGATACCCCATGGCTTTACTGCTGCTGGGAAAGGTAAAGTAATTGGCTGTAGCAGAGGCAACTCGCAAGGCCAAATCTCCCTCACTGCTAAACAAGTACGACTCAGCGAAACGACGCAAGGACGAAGAGAGAAAGTTTGCTCGACTAGAAACAACGGTCAAAACAGGAATATCGGGCGACGTTAAAATCAGCCGTTCTAGGCGAAAAACAGAGCCAATATCAGCGGGGGGTTGATTCCCGATCGAGCGAGAATCAAACACATCGGATAAAATGCGGACTACGCTGGTAACCACAAAGCCCCCCATACTATGTCCCAAAAATGAGAGCTTTACTTTCCGGTGGGTCTGTTGCCAAAACTTAGCGGCTTTCTCAGCAGGATTTTGCTCGTCGGGGTTCTGCCGTTTGATATCAGCAGCTTTCATATTGACCAGAGATCGATCAATTTGTCGAAGTAATTCGACGAGATCCAAAACACCAAAGTTTTGCGCCCGGTAGCGATCGCGAAAGTACACGACCATCCTTAAAATGACCAGAGTTAAGACAATAGCCGAGACGCCTAATAGAGCAGCCAGGAATAGTGAGATCGCAAACCCAATTTTCGTCTCCCCAAAGGCTGTTAGCTCTAGCACTAGTAAAACGAAGGCCCCAAAAAAACCCAGAAACATTAGATCTCGAGGCAGCGGTGGCAACGCACGGAATGCTTCTCCGATGCGTGTCAGCTCAATATTTTCCGACGGCCAGCGATAGCCGATAAATACCTGGTTACCCTGTTTTGGAATCGCCAGATCGTGCCGATTAATATACTGAAAGATATTTTTATACCAATCTCTTACCGAGCTACGACCGCTGTTGTACCCATGCACCGCAATCGTCAGCTCCGGGTCAGGGCTATTTTCCCCACTGCGGGTATAGATCTCGTAAAGATAGCTGGCAATTTCGCTCACACCTTGAGCCGCATCTTGGACCTCTGATGGCTGCCGTTCGTCGGCATCTTCAATATTAGGAGGAGCGCTACTCATCACAAAATACCCCGGAATTGAGCTGTGATTAGCTCCAGGCGCACCGATTTTGCTCAGCCGCACAGCCGTCGCATCCTGTCCGTGATCAATGTCTTGATCAAGATAGGAGAGGTCTTCAGGGGACACCTGATCTCGAAAGACAAACTTTCGCAGAATTACGGGCAAAGCCTTGGGTTCCATGGTGTTTCTCTCTGATGCAACAGGACGCAGTATGAGTTTGGGTGCCATCAAGGTAAGCTACAAAACCAGCTTGATGGTTTCCGGGTCTTGTGTCCAGAGCGTAACTCAAAGCTATTCAAGCCACAGCTCATACACAGCCAGTAAAATCTCCACCACGATTAGAATCACAATGTACCATTCCACTCGATGGCTGCTATCCTGCTGTAATATACCCAGAGCAGTCTCCACGCTGCGAGAAATTAGAGAGAGCTTTTGCTCCAAAATCAGCAATCGTTCCTGCAGCTCATATTCATCTTCCAGGCGTAAATTACGACAACTACACCATATCTGAGCAATACAACCCATCCAGAAGCACCAGCTCGGACAATCAACGGATTTGTCGACAGGGCTTC
Source organism: Cyanobacteria bacterium P01_B01_bin.77 (assembly GCA_039028535.1). Classification (GTDB taxonomy): domain Bacteria; phylum Cyanobacteriota; class Cyanobacteriia; order Phormidesmidales; family Phormidesmidaceae; genus Leptothoe. Next base: position 15,079 of record JBCCHX010000070.1, on the reverse strand, counting down.
GGACGTTTCTAACGTTTTGAGCACCAGCCGCTCCCCCACTAAATGTGCCCGAGCGACAATTCGGTCGTTAGTAGACCAAACCAACGGCACTGGCGATAGCTGAGGTATATCATCAGTAAATGGCAAGGCCGACGGCGTCAGAGAACCCATACAAAGAAAAGTTAGTTTAGAGATATGGCCCCAGAGCGCTCGGAGCAATCAGTATGGTCCAAACATAACGTTAACAGGCGCTGAAGGTTCGTTGATATAGAAAAAATCGTGGATCAACGTCAGTACCTCGTCTTGATTTAGCACACCATCTTGATTGACATCCAGATTCAAAAATATAGACGAGGCATAGATTGGCAGCACATTAAAGACTGATAGCATACCGATCCATTCCTGCTCGCTAATATAGCCATCACCGTCCTGGTCAAAGGTGGCAAATATCAGCGTCACTAGCGCAATCACGCGACTGGCATATTGATTGATATCATCTAATACCTGATCGTAATAGGTGAGCCACTCATCTAAGGTGATGCGGGTATCGCGATCGCAATCGGCAGCTCGACACAGACACACCCAATCCTGCTGCAGATGAGCCAAGATCTGAGTGTGATAGGACACAGTCTGTCCTTGACGTAACGCAGACAGGCGCGCCGCTAAGGCAATAAAATCCTGTTGTACCAACACACCATCATCGTTGGCATCATACAGGTGAAAAAGCTTTGTCAACTTTCGAGTCTGAATATTGGTTAGCATCAGCCACCATTAGCGAACAAGCATAGGTCAGATGATTCTAGACGCTAGACACACGTTTGTGGATTTTCCTGGATATCTTAGCGATTGGGTTTGGGCAAGCATCCTAAAATTGAATTTACGATAGCCACTAGTAACGCCCTCAAGGCGGACTGGATGATGTGGCCTTCAAGTTTCCACGGTTCAGACCCCTATGACTGCATCCAAGGCCACTACCACTGATAAACCAGCCTCAAAAGACATTGGTATTCCAGAACGGTTGCTCAAGCATACGGTACGGTACACCAACTATACAGAGGTGGAGCGTTCGGACCTGACACCGATGATGCGGCACTATGCCGAAGTGAAAGATGCCTATCCCTACGCCCTACTGATGTATCGAGTGGGGGACTTTTTTGAAACATTTTTCCAAGATGCGATCGCCATTGCTCGCGAACTAGAGCTCGTCCTCACCAGCAAAGATGCCGGTAAAGCCATTGGCAAAGTGCCCTTAGCCGGTATTCCCCACCATGCCCTGGATCGTTACTGTGCGCTGCTGGTGGAAAAAGGATTTGCGATCGCCATTTGCGACCAGGTGGAAGACCCGGCCCAGGCCCAGGGGCTGGTTAAACGAGAAGTTACCCGAGTGATCACCCCCGGCACCATCCTCGAAGAGGGAATGCTCACAGCGAAACGCAACAACTTTTTAGCCGCGTTAGTCATCGCAGATAAACACTGGGGTCTAGCCCACGCCGATGTATCTACCGGAGAGTTTTTTACCACCCAGGGTAGTACTATCGACCAGCTGGCCCAAGAGCTCATGCGGCTGCAGCCCGCCGAGGTGCTAATCCCCACCAATGCACCTGATTTAGGGGCACTACTGCGTCCGGGAGAACTCTCCGACAAACTGCCAGAGGGTCTACCCACACAGTTTTGTTATACTTTTCGATCTCAAACCGCATTTACCCACGCCGAAGCCAAACAGCGACTGTTACAGAGCTATCGCGTGAGATCTTTAGAAGGTTTTGGCTGTGACCAGTTACCCCTAGCGGTACGGGCCGCTGGCGGGTTATTAAACTATCTCGAAGATACTCAAAAAGAGAGTCTAGCCCCTCTACAGCCCCTCTCCACCTATACAACAACAGAATTTCTGGTCATTGACAATCAAACCCGTCGCAATCTGGAAATCACCCAAACGGTTCGGGATGGGATTTTTCACGGATCGCTGCTTTGGGCTTTGGATAAAACCACCACCGCCATGGGCAGTCGGGCATTGCGACGCTGGTTGCTCCAGCCTTTGCTCAGCATTGAAAAAATCCATGAGCGCCAAACCACCATTAGCGAACTGGTAGATAACGGCACCCTGCGCCAGCAGCTGCAGCTGATTCTCAAACAGATTTATGACCTGGAGCGACTGGCCGGTCGCGCGGGCTCAGGGACAGCTAACGGGCGCGACTTGGTGGCCATGGCTGAATCTTTTGAAAAACTACCGGATCTGGCCGCCCTGATGGCCCATGGCCAAGCACCCTATTTGGTCAAGCTGCAAACCGTACCAAACGAGTTAGAACAGATGGGTCAGCAGCTTCGATCGCACCTGGTCGATAGCCCCCCACTCTATCTTACCGACGGCGGTCTCATTCGCGAGGGGGTTCATGCCCATTTGGACAGTTTACGAGAGCAGGTGAGCAGCGACCAGCGCTGGATTGCCACCCTAGAAGTTACCGAGCGGGACCGCACTGGCATTTCTAATTTGAAAGTTGGATTTAACAAAGCCTTTGGCTATTACATTAGTATCTCGCGAGCTAAAAGTAACCAGGCCCCCGACGACTATATTCGCAAACAAACCCTAACCAATGAGGAGCGCTATATCACTCCAGAACTCAAAGAACGAGAAGCTCGGATCCTGAATGCCAAGGATGAGATTAATCAAATTGAGTACGAGATTTTTCTAGGGCTGCGCGAAGAAGTTGGCCAACATGCGGAACTGATTCGTAAAGTTGCAGTAAATGTAGCCGCGGCAGATGTTCTCTGTGGTCTCGCGGAGATTGCTATCTATCAAGGTTACTGTCGTCCAAAAATGGTCAAAGGTCGCACTCTATCCATCGAAGCTGGTCGGCATCCAGTGGTGGAGCAGTCACTACCCGCTGGCTTTTTTGTACCCAATTCTACTGGTCTAGGCTATGCTGCCAACAACAAAACACCCGATCTGGTTATTTTGACTGGTCCTAATGCCAGTGGCAAAAGCTGCTATCTACGCCAGGTAGGGTTGATTCAACTAATGGCGCAGGTGGGGAGTTTTGTACCGGCGCAGGGAGCTGTGTTGGGTGTGTGCGATCGCATCTTTACCCGCGTTGGTGCTGTAGATGACCTGGCCACCGGTCAATCCACCTTCATGGTAGAAATGAACGAAACCGCCAATATCCTCAACCACGCCACCCCAAAATCACTGGTGCTGCTCGACGAAATTGGTCGCGGCACCGCTACCTTTGACGGACTTTCCATAGCCTGGGCCGTAGCCGAACATCTAGCCAGCGAGATCGGGGCCCGTACTATTTTTGCCACCCACTATCATGAACTCAATGAACTGGCATCCCTGTTAGAGAACGTGGCCAACTTTCAAGTGACCGTCAAAGAAATGCCCGATCAAATTATCTTTCTGCACCAGGTACAGCCAGGGGGTGCCGATCGCTCCTATGGTATCGAAGCAGGGCGTTTGGCAGGTCTGCCCTCAAGCGTTATTCAGCGAGCCCAGCAAGTCATGGGACAGATCGAAAAACACAGTAAAATTGCCGTCGGTTTACGCCAAGGCCGTAATACGAAAAAATCATCCAAGAAACATACAGTTGCTGAAGCCGATCCTGACTCGCAGCTTAATATTTTTGGTGGGTGACCCTCTTTGTGCAGCGGGATGAGAGGAGGTTCTACTGATCAATTAATTGGATTTTGCCCATACTCAGCTCATCAAAAATATGATGAACCTGTTCTCGCTGATGTGGGGTCAACTCAACAATAGATAATAAAAAAGACGACAGTCTCACATAGTCTTTGCGCGTCAGCTTATGGGTATTCCAAACCTGCTGTAGAATGGCCTCTGGTGATATTTCTGACTTTGTGACAACAACCATAGGACTTGCGCTCGCGTTTAACTATTATGGAATAACGGGTCTGTACTGCCATGATGCCGAGTACTCAGCCATATGAGTCGCGTAATTGTGCGCAAATTACTCATCAAAAACGCGAAGTGTTTGTGAGGTGGCAGCTGATACACACTGACGTTATTCACACCGAGATCTACGGTGACATTTGCGTTATCCAGGATAGATTTGTATAAATTAGACTTTTGTAGGATTTTGGGTCTCGCAATATGGCAAGATTTCTTAGTTCTCAAGAGTGTAGCTGAGGGTTTATCAAACCAGCTTTGCCCGAGAGTCTTACGAAGAGGCGATGTCTACGAGCTTTAAGCTTCAAGCAGCAACTACCAGCGAGTTGCCACAGCTATTATCACTAGTCAAGGCTTATCACGACTTCGAAAACATCGATATGACCGACACATCTCGATGTCAGGCCGTATATCATCTACTATCTGATCCTGCACTCGGCAAAATCTGGCTCATTCTTACCGATAATCAACTCATAGGCTACATCGCCCTCACCTTTGGATACAGTATCGAGTTTGGGGGCAAAGACGCCTTTATCGATGAGCTGTATATTTGCCCCGAATTTCGTGGTCAAGGTCTAGGACAGCAAACCTTAAATCAGATTCAACAAGAAGCAAAATCCCAGAATATTTGTGCCCTTCATTTAGAAGTAGCCCATGAAAACATACGAGCACAGAAGTTATACATAAAATCCAACTTCCAACTTCGTAGCAAATATAGGCTCATGTCAGTTTGTCTAGATTAATAGAGTCCTACATTTCCACAAACTAACAGAACATTATTATCTGCTACAGACTGTATTAAGCAACCTCAGCAGACTCTTTGAACAAAGGAGTTACCCACACAGTAATAACGTGTGACAACAAACCTATAGGACCTGCAAATAAGCATAACGCCAAGGAATGACGAGTAAAAAGCTGCTTCTCCTGACCCTGGAAATAAATCCAGCGGCCAACAAAAAGATCCATAACCAAAAAATGAACCCAGCCAGTGGTCATCACCTTTTCATCGGAGAACAGATCTGCCAAAACAGCCAGGGTAGGATTAGCAAACTCTCCCAACTTGTCAGGGTCCAGGCTGGCAACAAAGCAATAGACATAGAGCACAGCCAATACAACAAAGGGAATATAGGATGCCATGATTTTACGAGTCACATCCCAGTTAGGAACAAGCACCATCAGCGCCCAAAACGGCAGCACAAATAAGTTACCAAAATTAAAAATATAGTCAAACACCATCGCCTACGCTGCCCACTTATCAGAAGATACATAAGTCATTGTAAAGCGATGGTATTGAAAATAGCGAGTAGCGCAGTCTCCCTAAGCCACGTCAGATAAACCAGACTGAGACAAATCAAGCAAAGCCTTATCGCTCAGCAGCCTACCACCGTCTTGGCCATACAGTCTGGCAGCAGCCCCCGTAAACCCTGCATTAAAGTCAAGGGCAACCTCATTACCTAGGAAGTCAGTGCGCTCATCTACATAGGAAAAGTCATGGGGCAATCGAGGTCCCCCCACTAAAGCACCGTATAACACATACTCATTGGGAGCTGGGTCCGTAATCTCGGTTGTACCCGACGCGGCCCGGTGATGAATATTTTTAGGAAAGCTGGCACCAATGCCAGCGACATAACTCCTCTGGGTAGGGTTATCCCCCAAAATATAATCAATCTGACTACGGGAAAACGCGTCATATTGGCCCTCTGCCCGGTTCACCGTATCACTGTAAACACCTGCAATAAAAGCTGTATTGGCACTGTACCTGAGAGCCCCCCACTCATCGACCCAGGCCAGCCCCCCATCAGTCTTCGCAATATCCCCCGATATCCAGTTGTTGAGCCAGTTCTCAACTTCGATACGGTAAAGAGATTTATCTGTAATTTGAGCCAGTAAAACTCCGGTGCCATAGGATTTGTCATCCCAATTTTGGGTCCAGTCAACCCCTAGGTTTTGATAGTTTTGCTGGGCCTTATCCAAATAGTGTTGCTCTCTGGTGGCTTTATATAACCAGGCTGCCCCCCAGGCCAGTTCATCGGTATAACCACTCCAAGAATTGTAGTACTCTTGAGCTTGAGTAATACTCTCAGAATATCGTCCCCGATAAGCATCAGCAAAGGTATAGAGCTGTTTTGCATTAGCTAATAGCCGATCGGCATAGACAGGGTCTGTAGCTCGAAAAGCCATGGAGGCAGCGGCCAAGGCAGCGGCTGTCTCAGCCGCTAGGTCAGATCCTGGATTTGCTGGATCGATTTTGTAGGCCGGACGCTCAATAGTCTGCTTTTCAGGGGATCCCCAATACGCATGATCCAAATTAGGATCACCTACTTGACCATAAAAGGCTTGGGTCGTTTTACCATCACTAATATGGGCTTTGAGAAAATAGTCAGTGGCCCACTTGATGGCATCTAAAGCTTCGTCCAGCTGCCCACTTTTTGCGTAGACATCGTAATATTCGAGCACCCCCCAGGTAAGCATGGTAGTACTAGCCGCCATCGGGAAGCCAAATTTTACATGGTCGCCAGCATCGTAGTAACCACCCGTCAAGTCGATCCCGACATCAGCCCCATCATTGAGGGCAGAATCCCCACGCCACGCAATTCGATTATCGTCCGGTAATTTCCCAGAACGCTGTGCCTCATAGAATAGAAAAGACTTTTGTAACGCCTCGCCATACCTAGAGAAGGCCTTGTTCGGAGCTGTCGGCTCCTCTAAACCAGAAGGCAACTCCTTGGGGGCATCCTCTATTGGAGATGCTCCAGGTGGCTCTTTAACCACAGGTGGCTTTACCGGATTCTCCTGTTGCAGAGAGTCCTCAGTCGGGGCATCGTCTATAGGCAATAGCTCTTCAGCGACCGGAGGGTCTTCTAACGGAGAGTCTTTCACAGGCAGCTCCACCGGATTCTCAGAAGTAGGCGGATCGGTAGGCGGATCTTCTGCAGGAGGCACATCAGAAGATGTGCCTTCAGCTACTAGTTCTGCAGTCGGAGGCTTATCCGTAGAAGAGTCCTCTATTGAAGAATCTTCTACCGGCTTTTCAGATGGCTTCTTAGGTTCAGGCGTATCAGCTGACTCAGGATCAGAGTCAGAAATATCAGGCACAGCTGGTTTTTCTGGCACAGCTACCACTGGCGTCCCTAGAGCATCACCAACAGGCTCACCATTGAAGTAATAATCAGTGGGAAGAGCGACTCCCCCTGCAGCTTGGAATCCCAGCGTAATGGTGTCTCCTGGCAACAGAATATTATTCCAGTGGGCATTGCGAATCGTATAGAGATTTCCCTCCTGCTCAACCAGCTCACCATGCCAAAGATTAAGAATATGAAACGGGGCTTCAAACTGCAGCTCCCAACTATCAGTTGGTTGAGAACCGGTATAGGTAAAGCTGAGAGTAGCAACAAATCCATGCCCCCACTGATTGTCGACAATAAAGTCAACAGATTCAATCGCAGCCTGTGCCGCTTCAATAGACTGGTCTGGAGGTATAGAACCGAGGACGGTCTCCTCTACTGGAGTCTGAGGAATAACAATAACTTGGTGGGGATAGGCTTTTGCATCCTGGCCAACAAACCCAAACTTAGTGCTCTCGCCAGGATCCAAATGTGAATTCCAGCTTGCCACTCCTATTATGTAGCGATTGCCAACGCGCTCAAGGATTTCTCCACCCCAAAGAGTTTCGATTTCAAAGGTGGTTTCAATAGTAATGACCCACGGCTCAAGCTGCGTGGCCCTATCATTTTCAATACTAAAGAACCCCACCAAGCCGCTTCCCCAGTCTTGGGAAACTTCAAAGGTAGTCCGCATAATGTTATGGGTTGTCTAAAAACGGAATGTAGAAATCTGGAATGATGTATTAGCTGAGATGGCTATCCCACCCCCGTCGTCCCCTGGCTTCTTGGTAATGCACCCAAACATATGCCTTATTCTAAGTATAGAGCCGACTCAGTGGAATTGTGGAATGGTCATGAGGCAAAATTCATGAAATCCTATAAAATCCGTGGAAAGGCCTAATTAAGCTTATAGTGGGAACATTCTTGACAGATCATCGGTCTATTGGTGTGTTCAGTGTGACTGCAATATAGGATTGTAATGTTCTTATTTTGTTGTCAGATTTTATTTTTGACTCAACATCTGTCAGGCTGTTACAGCGCTCGTATCAGGTTTAGATAGATGGCAATGGATGTGGAATCGGCTCCAACCTTTAATGATTTGTTATTGAGTGAGCCGGTACTAAAGGCTTTGGAAGTTTTAGGCTACGAGAGTCCCACACCAATTCAGGCTCAGACTATTCCTCATGTCTTAGCCGGTGCTGATATTATTGGACAGGCTCAAACCGGTACTGGCAAGACAGCTGCCTTTGCCTTACCGTTGCTCTCACGGGTGGATATTAGCCAGCGGTTGCCACACACACTGGTACTCACTCCAACTAGAGAATTAGCTATCCAGGTAGCCGAAGCTTTTCAAAGTTATGCATCGCATATGAAAGGCTTCCATGTGCTGCCTCTATATGGCGGACAAAGCTACAGCATTCAACTACGTAAGCTAGAACGCTCGGTGCACATCGTAGTTGGCACCCCAGGCCGTGTGATGGACCACATGAAGCGTGGCACCCTCAACCTCAGTGAACTCAAGTGCCTGGTTCTAGACGAAGCCGATGAAATGCTACGCATGGGCTTTATTGATGATGTGGAATGGGTTTTAGAACAAACCCCTGATTCGCGTCAGGTGGCGCTGTTTTCAGCGACACTACCTAAAGAAATTCGACGTATTGCTCAGCGACATCTGGATAATCCGACTGAAGTCTTGATCAAGTCGAAAACCTCAACAGCCGAGACTATCCGACAACGATATTGGATGGTGAGTGGATATCACAAGCTGGATGCGCTGACCCGCATTTTAGAAACGGAATCATTTGACGGCATGCTTGTGTTTGTAAGAACACGGCTGGCCACCGTAGAGTTAGCAGAAAAATTAGCTGCGAGAGGATACGAGACGGCCCCCCTAAGTGGAGATGTATCGCAGATTCAGCGAGAACGGACGGTGGACCAGCTAAAGTCGGGCAAGCTAGATATTGTCGTTGCGACAGACGTTGCTGCCCGTGGTCTAGATGTGGAACGCATCAGCCATGTGATTAATTACGACATGCCCTACGACACTGAAACCTATGTACACCGTGTGGGTCGAACGGGACGAGCAGGGCGTACAGGGGAAGCGATTTTATTTGTAGCACCTCGGGAGCGCCGATTGCTATATGCCATTGAGCGAGCAACTAAACAAAAAATTGCCAAAATGGAAATGCCGACCACGGAAATGGTCAATAACAAGCGCATTGCCCGCTTTAAACAACAGATTACGGATACTCTCGCGGAAGAGAATTTAGAGTTTTTCAATAATCTGATGGAGCAGTATGAACAGGAACATAATGTCCCTGCTATTGAAATTGCTGCAGCCCTAGCCAAGCTAGTTCAAGGAGATGAACCCTTATTACTAGTTGAGAGAAAACGTCCTCCTAAACCGGAACGCCATAACCGGAGAGAACGGTCACAGCGACACGAACGCAAAGTCTCTCCTCCCGAGCAAGGGATGGGGCGTTACCGCATTGAGGTGGGTCACCGCCACCGGGTAAAGCCGGGCCATATTGTGGGTGCGATCGCAAACGAAAGTGGTCTTGAAAGTCGCTACATTGGCCGTATTAATATCTATGACAGCCACAGTACCGTTGACTTACCAGACGGGATGCCCAAAGAGATCTTGCGTACACTCAAAAAGGTCTCCATCGCGGGTCAGCCACTTCGCATCACTCGCGTTGAAAATGATTTGACTGGTAAAGGCGGTAGCAAGCGACGTCCTAAGACCAGATCTAAAGATAGATAGTCGTTAGCGAGACAAAGCGATATGAGAACGATTCAAAACAAGCTATCCAAACCGCTGCTGGTACTCTGCTTCGCTCAGAATATCGAGAGGATTTAACACCCGATCTAGAAACACAATGCCCTGAAGATGGTCATACTCGTGTTGAAAAATTCGAGCGACAAAACCATGGAGATGCTGACGATGGTGCTGACCGTAGCGGTCAAGATAGGCCACCTCGATTTCTCGATATCGCGGTACCAGTCCACGCCGCCCAGGCACACTCAGACATCCTTCCCAGCCCTTGACCTGCACATCACCATGGCTTAGCAATTGAGGATTAATCATGGCCGTGGGCTCCATCTCTGGAGCCTGAGGATATCGAGGATTGGGGCGTGACGCCACAATAAACACCTGTAGCCCCTGGGCAATTTGCGGCGCGGCGATACCGACACCATTCTTCGCGGCCGCAGTCGTCAATAAATCATCAATCAGCACCTGCAGCTGTGGGTCATTGATGCGCTGGATAGGCTGGGCGTGAGATCGCAACCGCTCATCTCCTAACTCAATAACAGACCGAATAACCATTAGCGACGCTGCTGAGGCAAAGCCTTAGTCTGCACATTCAACGTCACTTGACGACCACCCCGATCAACCTCTAACGCAATCGATTCTCCCACGCCGACATCCTGGACAATCTGCTGCACCTGTTCCGCTTCTGCAATCGAGCGTCCATCCATCGCCACAATCACATCGCCGACTTCTAACCCCGCCTGCATCGCTGGAGAATTGCGCATCAGGCCTAAAATCACAACACCTTTATCCGCATCTAGTCGCACATCATTACGCGGGTCATTATTGATTTGCTGTCGTAGTTCAGCGGTCAGTGTTCGCATTTGAATCCCTAAATAAGCATGATCCACCCGACCTTTTTCAATCAGCTCCTGGGCTAACCGCTGTGCTGCATTAATGGGAATCGCAAACCCCAAGCCCTGGGCACCACCAATGATTGCTGTATTGATTCCAATCACCTCTCCTTGTTCATTCAGCAGGGGACCTCCCGAATTACCAGGATTAATCGCAGCATCCGTCTGAATAAATTGGACTCGTTTATCCGGCACACGAATCTGGGCGCTGGTGCGACCAGTGGCACTTACAATACCGGCCGTCACCGTATTATCAAGTCCCAAGGGATTACCGATGGCAATCGCCCACTCCCCTGGCCGCAGCTGCTCTGAATCTCCCAGGGTCACAGTTGGCAGATCCTGAGCTTGCACCTCAATTACAGCAACATCCGTTAGCGGATCTTCACCCACTACTTCACCACTAAATTGACGACCATCTTTAAGGGTCACCGTGACCGTATCGGCCCCTTCAACCACGTGGGCATTGGTCCAGATCACCCCATCGGCCTCAACCACAAACCCTGACCCCTGACCACGCTCCACCCGCGTAGAGGGCTGCTCCCACATATCCCCAAAAAATTCCCTAAAGAATGGATCGTTAAACGGCCCAGAGCGTTGTGCTACGGTACGGGACGAATCAATGCGAACAACAGCAGGACCCACCTGATCGGCCACCGATGCGATAAAACTACGATCCGTCAATAAACGCCCAGATCCTGATGATGGAGCCTGAGCCGTGCTGGGCATCAGCCGTGCTGTGGTTACAACAGCTGCTGTTGCACTACAGGCGGCAATAAACCCATAAAGTGCTAACGACTTAGCAAACCGAAGGGTGGAAGAACGTAGATTTGACATCTGCTTGGCCATAGAACGTCAGAACGATATCGTGCGGAACAGTACGGAAAAATTAATTAAACAATAAAATTTACGATTGCAAACTCGCTCCTCAATCAAGACGATACCTAAGATAGAATTTCTGGCTATGCTAGAGCGGATCCGGAGGTGCGATCGCGCCGAAAAAACAAAATTGCGGACCAAACCTCACTACACCATCTAACCTCCTGAAATAGACATCAGAAGCCTTAACTGTGCCAGTTCACCTTGCCTTCGCAGCCCATCACATCCTTTAAAAAGGATTATATCTGCACATTAGATTTGTAGAATATGCGTTCTAGATATGTGAGCAACAACAGGTTAGTGTATTAAAGCCCAGTAGTTTTCAACATTCTAAGCAGTTATACCTACACACTTAAACTATTTTCAACATTCATAGTGGAAAACATGGTCCATAGTCCTGTAGCTCTGAAAAAGCAGCCGCTAAAAACCATATATTCTTTAGTTCAGGGGTACATACTTCACTTCATTCATTTTAGGGAGCTACATCCTCACTTTAGAAAGTAGGCTAATCTTTGAGTTCACTGCTAAGAAACCTCAAAATTACTGCATCATAGCCTGATTCATTTTTCTACTATGGCCATGGGGAATAAGCCGATGTCTAGTTTCGCTTGATCGTTTGAATATTTAAATAGCGGTCGATTATATGTAATCGGTGTAATCGGTTCGATCTTAGACCTTGCTAACAGCATATTGAAACCAGCATCTTTCTTTGAAGCATGTTGTTTTTTGGAGACTTGTGCTGACAAGGGTCTAGCACGTAGAGCACGCCCAAGGCCGCGTTAAATTGCGAGGGCAGAGTGTACTCATCTTTAGCTGGAGGGTTAGTTGTGGACAACATAGACGGTCTCTGGAATGAGGTTCTAGATAAGCTTCAGGACCAACTCAGCGGCCCCACGTTTGAAACGTGGATTAAGCCAACACGGCTACAAAACCTTGCCGATAGCACACTGACTATTTCTACACCTAACCCTTTCGCACGCAATTGGGTTCAAAAACACTATATTCAGGTCATATCTGACGTTGTCCAAGAGCTCTTGGAGCAAGATATTGAGGTAGTTGTCACGGTTAGCGAAACGGCTAATGGCGGTGGCACTCGAACTGGAGACAGCGTCGCTTGGCCAGCACCCCAAACAGCAGAGCGCTCAAGTGGTAGCAAATCTAGCACCCCTGACCTCAATCCCAAGGCTGTTTTTTCCAGGTTTGTCGTTGGTGCCAATAACCGCATGGCCCATGCCGCAGCCTTAGCCGTCGCCGAATCCCCAGGCCGAGAGTTCAATCCTTTATTCCTATGTGGCGGTGTGGGCCTGGGTAAAACCCACCTAATGCAGTCCATCGGCCACTATCGCGTAGATATCGATACCAGTGCTCGAATTGCCTATGTGTCCACAGAGCAGTTTACGAACGACTTGATCACGGCAATTCGGCGCGATAGTATGCAGCGATTTCGTGAGCAATATCGTGCAGTAGATATCATCTTGGTAGACGATATTCAATTTATTGAAGGCAAGGAATATACCCAAGAAGAATTTTTCCATACGTTCAATACGCTCCATGAGGCTGGCAAGCAGATCGTTTTAGCCTCTGATCGTCCTCCCAATAAGATCCCCAGACTTCAGGAAAGACTATGTTCCAGGTTTTCCATGGGGCTGATCGCCGACATCCAACCGCCTGACTTTGAAACCCGGATGGCCATTCTGCAAAAAAAGGCCGAGTATGAAAGTGTCACCTTAAGCCGGGAGGTCACCGAGTATATTGCCTCGGGTTATACATCCAATATTCGAGAGCTAGAAGGTGCCTTGATTCGTGCGATCGCATATACATCGATCTCAGGCTTACCCATGACCATCGAGAATCTCAAGCCTGTGCTTGATGCCCCTGCAGGCAAGACCGATGCCTCTCCTAAATCAGTGATTGATATCATTTCAGAGGTCTATGGTGTGTCTGTCGACGACCTCAAGGGCAACTCTCGCCGCCGCGAAATTAGCCAGGCTCGCCAAATTGGTATGTACCTCATGCGTCAGCATACCGATCTAAGCCTGCCCAAAATCGGCGAAGTCTTCGGGGGCAAAGACCATACGACCGTCCTCTACAGCTGCGACAAAATCGCCCAGCTGGTGAAAAAAGACTTAAATATGGCTCAAACGATGCGCCAACTTAGCGATCGCATCAGTCTTAGCAATCGGCCCCATTAAAATCCGCCACACTTTTTACAGAGGCTCCCCTTTCGCTAGACACACATGATCGAGCGAAAGCATCTATAATGACCATAGAAATAGTACTGCAGAACTACCACAGAGTAGATCTCAGGCTTTCCATAGCCTTCGTAATATTAAGTTTGGTGCCAAAACTAAGGAGTATACGCTTGTGGAAAACTCTACGTTATCTGTGGAAAAAATGGGGACTGCCTGGGGAAAATGGGATTGGTAGTGTGGAAAAGATCTGGCCTTCTTATAATCTGTGGAAAACGTCTGCAAATATCCACATGTTTTCCACAAGCTAAAAAGATTGGATCGTCATATTCACCAGTTACTCCATCATGTTTTCCACAATTTCCACAGGCTCTACTACTACTATTGTTTAAATCTAATAAAGGATAGATCTAGAGAATAGATTCAAAAAAATTACTCAAAATAAAAGCTTTCCATCCTTCTTTCAGGGTGTTACGATTGGCCAGCATTATTGGTAGCCATATGTCAGCCATGAAGTTCGTGTGCTCCCAGGGGAATCTCAACACACACCTCTCAATTGTTAGTCGGGCCGTTGCTTCCAGGCCTAGTAAACCTGTGCTGGCAAATATCTTGGTTAATGTGGATGAGGCTATGCAGCGTATTACGCTCACCAGTTTTGATGAAACGTTGGGAATTCAGACCAGGTTTTCTGCGCATGTGGATGCGGGAGGCAGTCTTACCGTGCCAGCGAAATTGCTCGGTGATATTGTCGCTAAACTGCCTTCCGAGGATTTGGACTTTAGTCAATTAGACGCTGAACCCGTGATTACTCTGACATGTTCTGCTGGTAAGTACCAGGTTAGAGGCATGGATGCAGCAGATTATCCCAATCTCCCCTTAGTTGAAGACGGTCAAGTCGCCAACGTTTCTGCCGAATCAATTTTGGAAGGATTGAAGGGCTCTTTATTTGCGACGAGTTCCGATGAAACTAAGCAGGTTTTGACAGGCGTGCATGTGGTGGCCGAGCCAGCAATGCTGGAGTTTGCTGCTACCGATGGCCATCGCTTGGCCGTGGTAAAAAGCGTGGATGATTCTGGTATGGAGCTGTCTATTGACGTGACTGTTCCAGGAAAAGCCTTGCGGGAGCTGGAGCGAATTTTACAGGTATACCAGGGGACCGAGCCTATTGCACTCCGTTTTGATCATACTCAAGTCGTCTTTGAGCTGGGGCATCAGACCATTACGACCCGACTGCTGGAAGGGCAATATCCTAACTATCGGCAACTGATTCCCCGGCAGTTTGAGCGTCAGCTAACCATAGATCGTAAGCAGCTGATGGCGGCGTTAGAACGCATTGGTGTTCTGGCCGATCAGCGTAATAATATCGT
>JBCCHX010000069.1:0-38446 GCA_039028535.1 Cyanobacteria bacterium P01_B01_bin.77 | reverse complement strand
TTAGGGTTTGCTGTTGAAGTCTATCCTTCATACTCAGCAAGGGTTTCATTCTATTGAGATTCGCTTAAGTGCACGGAAAATTGGTTAAACTGCTCAAAACCCTTGCACCTACTCAGGGAAATGTACCGACAATCGTCCCCCGGTCAGCTATCGTTCCAAGATTTTTATCTGCCGTTTGGAGGCAAATTATCGCCGGAGAACCGTTGGGTGAAACTGGCCGAGATGATCCCATGGGAGGAGTTTGAATCGACCTATGCGAGCCAGTTTAGCGAGGATATGGGAGCCCCGGCGAAGGGCTTTCGGATGGCGTTAGGGGCATTGATTATCAAAGAAAAATTGGGTGTCAGCGACCGAGAGACGATAGACCAAATACGCGAGAATCCCTATCTGCAATATTTTCTCGGGCTTCATGAGTACAGTGACAAGGCCCCGTTTGATGCGTCAATGCTGGTCCATTTCCGCAAACGAATTGGGTTCGACTTGGTGTTAGCGGTCAATGAGTCCGTGGTTCAAGTGGGCATGGAACCAGCTCCATCCGCTACTACTCCCTCACCTCAGGAGAGTGCATCAGAGACCAACGATGACTCAGATCCCCCGGAACCGCCATCGAGTGGCAATCAGGGGCAGTTGATTGTGGATGCCAGTTGTGCGCCTGCCGATATTCACTATCCGACCGACCTCGATTTGCTCAACCAGGCCAGAGAACACAGTGAACGGCTAATCGATGAGTTGTATCAACAAGTGGCAGGATGCCTTCCAAAGAAGCCTCGAACGTATCGACAAACCGCCCGCAGAGACTACCTCAGGATTGTGAAACGGCGCAAGAAGTCACGCAAGTTGATTCGTAAGGGACTCCGACAACAGCTCAACTATGTGTGTCGAAACCTAGGGCACATTGAGCAGTTAATCGAAGCCGGCGCAACGCTTGCGGCCCTGAATCCACGAGAGTACAAAACCCTGTTGGTGATTCATGAGGTGTATCGCCAACAACAGTACATGTACCACCACAAGCAGCGACGGATTGATGACCGCATTGTGAGTCTTTCACAGCCCCATGTACGCCCAATTGTGCGCGGTAAAGCGGGGACCCCCGTCGAGTTTGGGGCCAAATTCGCCATTAGTTGTGTAGCTGGTTATGTGTTCCTTGACCATCTCAGGTGGGATAACTTCAATGAATCTGAAGACTTGATACCTCAGATAGAACGGTTTCGAACCCGCACCGGACATTATCCTGCCTCAGTGCATGCCGACCAGATTTATCGCACACGGGATAACTTGAGGTGGTGTAAACGGCATGGCATCCGTCTGAGTGGTCCACCCTTAGGTCGACCGTCTCTTGATGAAGCCCAACAAGCATTGCTTCGACAACAAGCCCGAGCCGATGAGAGCGTTCGGGTCGCCGTTGAAGGGAAGTTTGGTCAGGCGAAACGACGATTTAGTCTAGGACGTGTGATGCCCAAACTCGCCCAAACCGCCGAAACCATGATTGCTATCACTTGTTTGGTGATGAACTTGGAGAAACGGCTACGCCGTTTTATTGTCTTGTTGTTGATAGTGTTGATACGCTTACTACGCGGCTATCAGGCAGATGTGCCCCCCTTGGCAGCAACGTTAAACGATGATTGGCTGAAAATCCTCGACCATCAGCAAGGCAATACTGACCACGTCTGGGCTGCCGGATAATCCTTGAGGTTTTTATTGAGTTTTTCAGCAAACCCTAATTAGTCTTTTGAAATGCGAGAAAGGGTTTTGGTGGCTATATTGGGTGCTGGTTTTGTTATAAAGGCTTGAATAGCTCACTCTTAGTAACCTATCTGCAAAATATTATTCACCATCAGTCTATTTTTCTTTCAAATCATATTTTAGCTTTCGAGTTCCAGTCATAGCCTCATCAAAAAACCGGCGCTTCTAGCCCAGCTAGAAGCGCCGTTGCAATTGGTGGGAGTCAGCAAGATGTTGAGCAGCTTTGGACGAACACCTCTTAGGGGTGCAATGGTGTCAGTAGAAGACCACATCTATATAAAGAGTTTATTGACATGGACACCGACACTGTAACTTACCATTGCTGATTTACCATTACTTGCCGCAGGGTAAAAAGGTAATTTACCACTTCTTATAGGGCAAGAATTTACCACACATGATCACCTTGACCCGATCGCCTTTGGGATCTTCTTCTCGTTCCACATCAATGGAAAAGTCAATAGCACTCATGATGCCATCGCCAAACTTTTCATGGACAACGGCTTTTACTGGCACGCCATAGACCTGCATGATTTCATAGAAGCGATAGATGAGTGGATCGGTAGGTACTAAAGGATCTAACCCGCCTTTCATCGGACATTCGGTCAGATATTCCACAAACTCTGATCCCATCCCCAATGCTTCCACGATTTTGGTAGCTTCTTCCTCAGAGGCACTGGCCTGACGATAGAGTACCGATGCGATCCAAACTTCGTCATAGCCGAGCTTAGCTTCTAAGTCAGCAAATGATAAACCTTTGGCCTTTTTGGCAGCAAGAAACTTGGTGGAAATCTCAGAAATAGCCATACCCAAAATCACCTCGATTGTAATAACTAAAAAGGAAAACGCGTACAGAAGATTCGCTCCGGCTAACGCCGGATGCGTAACTCCTCGACGGCACGGGTCTCGCGAAATAAATGCCGTTCCATCTCGGCCTTTAAGTCGTGGTAGGCCGGATGCTGGTCTATAGTTTCTCGATTTCGTGGTCGCGGGAACGGAACTTCCAGAATCTCATCAATGCGAGCTGCAGGGCCACGAGTCATCATGACGATACGATCTGACAGCAGTAGGGCTTCTTCAATGCTGTGAGTAATCATGATCACGGTTTTGCGCTGCTGTTCCCAGATGCGCTCAACTTCGCTTTGTAGAAACCCACGTGTAAGAGCATCTAGTGCGCCAAAGGGTTCATCCATCAGCAAAATCTGAGGATTGATGGCCAAAGCACGGGCAATACCTACCCGCTGTCGCATGCCGCCTGATAGCTCATGGGGGTGCTTTTTCTCAGCCCCTTCAAGACCTACTAGCTGAATCTGTTCTTTGATAGTACGAGTCAGCTGTTTTGGCGACAGCTTTGAATAAACAGTCTCGACCGCAAATCGGATATTTTCTTCGACAGTCATCCAGGGCATTAGGGCATAGTTTTGGAAGACCATGCCTCGGTCAGGACCTGGCCCCTGAATCGGTGAGCCATTGAGGAGGATCTCCCCCTGAGTTACATCTGACAGTCCGGCTACCATATTTAGCAGCGTTGACTTACCACAGCCTGATGGGCCAATGATAGAGACAAATGTATTGGGTTCAATCTCTAGACTAATGTCTTCAATAGCGACAAAGTCTCGGGTAGTTTTACGAGACAGTTTGCTAAACAAGTCTCTCTTTCCCGGAAATACTTTTGTAATATTCCGAATGGAAAGCTGGGCTGACGGGAATTCAGGTTCAGAGGCCACGGCACCATTAGACGAGTATTTAACTGAAGCAATGCTCACGCTTTACGACCAAATGCAACAAATTTTTCTAGGGCACCAAAGATGTTGTCCAAAATTAGCCCCACCAGACCGATGATAAAAATAGCGACCAAGATATTTGGAATGTAGAGGTTGTTCCACTCATTCCAGATGAAGTAGCCAAGACCAGTTCCCAAGAGCATTTCTGCGGCTACAATCACCAACCAGGAAATGCCCATGCTGATCCGTAATCCAGACACAATATTAGGCAATGCGGCTGGAATGATCACCTTAAAAATCGTCCGTAACCTGGATGCTCCCAGGGTGCGAGAAACATCCAAATATTCTGGATTGACATTGGCGACACCAAAAGCTGTATTAATCAGCGTTGGCCACATGCTGGAGATTAATATGATAAAAATTCCAGTTTGTTCTGAGTCGCGAAAGATATAAAGCCCCAAAGGTAGCCAAGCCAAAGGAGATACTGGCTTTAGCAGCTGCACATAGGGGTTAAAGGCCTTGTAGGCAACGGGTGAAATGCCAATTAGGATACCGAGGGGAACAGCTATTATCGATGCTAGAACATAACCAATCGCTACCCGCCGTAAGCTAATCAGCAAATTCCAACCAATTCCCAAATCATTAGGACCGTTATCGAAGAACGGGTGGGTACTCCACCACCAAAGTTCTTGTAGCGTTTTGGACGCTGTTGGCATCCCTTTGGCAAACAGCTTTAAGTTAGCGCCGATCTCCCAGAAAGCTAGGAATAAAACTAGGGAAACAATAAATAGCCCTAACGCTTTGGTATTCTCATTTATCCAAGGAGCGCTGGCTTTGTTGCTACTAGCTCTAATCTTTCTTTGTGCTGGCTTTGGCTCAGTTAAGGTCATCTAAGTTGCACCTCCAATGTCAGACTGATCGGTTTAGACACCATTTTTATCAATCTGCTCTTTAATATAAGCTGCTGGGTCGGCGGGGTCAAAGGTGTCAAATTCAAGCGTCTCAGTGCGGTAGATGTCATTCGGTGTATCAAGCCCTACCTCCTGGGCCAGTTCTCTAGCTAGATCAGTCAAGAAAATATCCTTGCCAACCTGGTCATAGGTGTCGCTGGTGATAGCCTGGGCCGCTTTGCCATCACCTTGAAGATCCCAACGTACTAACTGGGAAGAAATCCAGTTGGCGAAGCTTTGCCAGGGGTAGGGGTCAAAATCGATGCGATCCGGCACACTCAGGGTATTGCCCTGACCGTCTTCGAAATTACCCGTCAGTACGGCTTCTACAACCTCCACCGGTTGATTTAGGAATGCTCTCTCGGAAATTGCCGTAGCAATTTCAGGACGGTTAGCAGGGTCTCTGGCATAGCCAGTGGCGTCAATAATGGCTTTGTTGAGAGCCCTGAATGTGTTGGGGTTGGCGTCAATCCACTGGTCACTGGCGGCAAAGGCACAGCAGGGATGCCCTGGCCAGAGATCCTTGGTGAGCTTAAAGATAAACCCGGCTCCTTCATACACGGCCCGCTGGTTAAAGGGATCGGGCATAAGATAGGCGTCAATGTCACCAGCCACCAGCTGGGCAATACTATCCGGCGGGGGAACCGGGCGAATCTTCACATCCACATCTGGGTCGATACCTCCTGTGGCCAGGTAGTAGCGCAGCAACAAGTTGTGCATGGAATAGGGGAACGGCACCCCAATGGTGAATCCTTTAAAGTCGGCGGGGCCATTGATTTGGCCCTTGTACTTCTCGGCCACTGTAATGGCTTGACCATTAATATTCTCAATGCTGGCTAGCTTGACACCAAAGGCGGCTGAGCCCAGTCCCAGGGTCATGGCAATGGGCATGGGGGCCAGCATGTGGTAAGCATCTAGCTCTCCGGCGATGGCGGAGTCGCGCACCGCACCCCAGCTGGGCATTTTCACCACTTCTGCATTAAATCCATACTTGGAGTAGAAACCCAGAGGCTCCGCCATAATGATGGGGGTGGCACAGGTGATAGGGATAAAGCCGACCTTCAAATCTGTTTTTTCTAGGTTTGAGGTGTCGACTGGGGCTGCGTTATCTACGGCGGCTGGTTCTTCAGGCTTGCCACCACAATTGCTCAGGGTCACTAGGGCTGCACCAATAGCCAGGTTCTTTAAGAATTCTCGACGGGTAAAGTTACTGTTGCGAATGGCGTCGTTAAAGAACAGTCCGGCCTGGGGGCCAAAGGCGGCGGCAAATGCGTTTTCAATGCCCCCTGCCTGCTCGACTAGGGCTAGAACCAACCGTTCCCGTTTTGGATCGCCTCGACCCGCAGTCTTGAGCAACAAGGTCTTACGTAGCTCATAGGCGTTGACGCTGTCGGCCACTCGCAGTTGATCGTCCTTGTACAGACCCATTCTTACGATGTCTCCCACCATATCCACCGGGTCCTGGGGCATGGTCTGAAGAAACTCCCAGTGGGACATGGTTAGGTGCGCTCCACCGCAGATGATGCAGGCCATCTGAAAATCGGAGAGGTTACCGCGATCGCAATTTAGATTGTCCCATGTTTGAGCGGTTTTCGGGGATGTGGACACCATAGGAGTACGCACCTTAGATAGCGTTGACTGCAAAAATCAAAAAAATTATTTGTTGATAGCCACATCCAATTTCTTTCAGGTATGGCCGCCCGGATATGAACAACGTGTATTCGCGGGATTCGTTAGTTTAATTTATACCAACCCTGTCCCAGGATTACATCGGATTATTTTTTGAAAAACTAGGACTTTTTGACTCTTTTTGTTATTCGCGGGACTGTTTTGTTGCGGTTGTTACAAACTGGGTTGTTTGCGCCAGACTTGGGGGGTCACTCCATGCAGTTTACGAAACTGTCGGGTGAAGTAGCCGGCATCGGCATAGCCAATGGATTCAGCAATGTTCTTAATCGAGTCGGCAGTGCTGGTCAATAGCTGACGGGCCTGAGCCATCCGCCGTTCAATAATCCAGGCTTTTACGGTTCGTCCGGTGTGGCTTTGGGATAAGTTAGTCAAGTAGGCGGGAGAATAGCCAACGGACTGGGCGACATCGGTCAGGTTGATAGGTTGTTGGTAGTGGGCTTCAATAAAGTCAAAAACTGCCGTCAGACGAGGACAGTCTGGAAAAATTGTTTCGACGGCAGCTGTTTGCTGCTGGTGAGTAGAGACGTGGACAGCGGCGGTCTGCAGACCGCGGTTGAAGTCTGCTTGGCGTTTTAGCCGAGATGCGATCGCATCTAAAAAGTTCTCCACCGTGCAGGGTTTTGTTAAATAATCATCTGCCCCCAGGGTCATTCCCTGGCGCAGGTCTGACATCGTTACCTTAGCCGTTAAAAAGATAAACGGAATAGACGCCGTAACATCATTTTCCCTCAGCGACGTGAGTACGTCATAGCCATTCATATCTGGCATCATAATGTCACACACCACCAAATCAGGCTGATGTTTCGTCGCTAACCTTACCCCCGTCGAGCCATTTTCAGCTCCGATACCCTTAAACTTTTCAAATTTTAAACAGCGAAGAAAAATTTCTCTTGTTTGGGCCTCATCCTCAATGACAAGAATCGTTTTCACCATTGCCGCTACCACCTACGATGAGGATAAAATCAATTAATCTCAGCGAAGACAGTGTTTATACACATCTCCTTAAGTATCTAAGGGATTTTAGAATCACTCGTGGTGTAATGCACTACAGTCCTGAACCACGTTATGACATTCCGCGATTCCAGCCATCTTTCAGATCATCAGGCCCTAGCTGCTCTACGTCGTCAGCATCAGCTAATTCTCAATGCTGTGGGAGAAGGGGTATACGGTTTAGATTTGCAAGGCACTGTAACATTCGTAAATCCGGCGGCGGCCGCCATGATCGATTGGGAAATGCAGGATTTAATCGGTCAGTCGATGCACCGTGTTCTGCACCATTCTCACGCTGACGGCAGTCCTTATCCCAAAGAATGTTGTCCCATCTACGATGTCCTGCACAGGGGTCATGTGCAACGAGTAACGGACGAAGTGTTTTGGCGTAAAGATGGCACCTGTTTTCCAGTGGAATATATCAGTACCCCGATGCACGATGAGTCCGGTAAGCTGATTGGGGCAGTGATCACCTTTCGAGATATTAGCCAGCGTAAGTGGGCCGAGGCGATTTTACACCAAGCGAATGAAGACCTCGAACTCAAAGTCAAACAGCGCACTGCCGAACTTTATGCTGCCAACGAGCAGCTGCGGGAGTTAAACAATCTCAAGTCCAGATTTGTGTCCATGGTCTGCCATGAGTTTCGTAATCCGATGAACAATATCGCGCTGTCGGTATCGTCTTTAGCTCGGTACGAAGCGCAATTATCTCAGCATCAAAAAAATCAATATTTATTGGCCATCAAAGAAAATGTCGAACGCATGACTCAGATGATCGACGATATTTTAGTGCTGAGTAAGTTAGATGCCAAACAGCTGCGTCTGAATCCTGAGCCTTTAAATCTGGTGGATTTTTGTCGTAACCTGCTGAGCGAATTTCCAGCGGAACAAGAAAGGCTAGCGTTTACGGGCCGTCACAGACCGTTGATCGCAAAGCTCGATCAAACGCTCTTACGTTCAATTTTGACTAATATTTTGGCCAATGCCATTCGCTATACACCCGACAGTAAACCTGTCTGTTTATCGCTACTACGCCATAAGGATCAGGCTGTATTTGTGGTGCAAGACAGCGGTTTAGGCATTCCCCCGGAGGATTATCCCCATCTATTTGAGCCGTTTCACCGGGGCAAGAATGTGAGTAATATTCCAGGGACGGGCTTGGGTTTAAGTATTGTGAAGCAGTTTGTGGATTTTCAGCAGGGGGATATTCAGGTAAAAAGTCAGTTAGGAACAGGCACCACATTTAAGGTAACATTACCGCTTTCGTTATCCATAGAGTAAGGAAACTGCGGTTAAATAACGTACCCGATAACCCGGTTTCGACTGCGCGCAGCCTTGAGAGTTGAGTGCAGTCAAAACTCGATCTACGCGGGTTATTTAATTTTCGAGCCAGTCCCTAACAGCTCTACTAAACCTCTAAACGTTGGGCTAATGCAGCTCTTGCACCTGTGTTGGTCATGAGGCATCAACCCACGTCGGGTTCAAAACCCAACGCTAATTGAGGGCTGTCCACTAAAGGGACAATTCGGCTGTGACCCCCTATATCTAGAGCTTTTAGCGATCTTCAACCCCTTTAGTGGGTTTTGACTCTGTTAGCCCTGACACTTTGAGTGCAGGGCAAGTTGGCGCTTCCCCACCAGGTGCAAGATATGAGCTGATGTATCAGCGACTGTAAATTCATCAGTCATAAGTCAGGAGATCTCAACATCAGAGAGGAAGCGTATCAGGAGACACGGATTGTCCCAGGAGCTATTGATAAAAAGTAAACAAATCAGTAAAAACAGCGTTTGTTAGATCTTTTGTGTAAAGGGTTTCTAGGTACTAGCGTTGTTGGCACAATAATTTTTTGCATCTAGGGTTCCAGCTTTGCCAAGCGCTCGGTCCGAGAGATGCAGCCGGTGGACTTACTGCCGGTTCACGGAGGGATAAAAGCCCGGGAGAATTCTGTTCACCATTTGGTTAACAGCTTCTCTCGGGTTTTGTTTTTGCCGACGGGTGAGATGTTTAAAATTGGAGAGAGAATAAATGGAACATAGTGTATTCTCCTGGGGGATTATTGCGTTTCTCCTAGGAACTTTGGGAATAGGCGTCTGGGCATCCAAACAAATTAAGGGCGATAGTGTCAATTTTTTAGTCGCCGGACGAGGCTTAGCCTTGCCCCTCGCGGCGGCTACGCTGATGGCTCAATCGGTAGACTCTAACGCCACCCTAGGCAATACTGATTTGTCTGCGGAATTTGGTTTTTGGGCCGGTGCTGCGTTGCCTATCGGTCTGTCGTTATGTCTATTTTTAACCGGTACTTTTTTAGCGAAGCCTATGAATCGTATGGGGTTAATTACAATCCCTGACTTTTATCGGGTAAAGTATGGTCGCCTGGTGGAGCTGATCGCCGCCTGCATTATGTGTATCAGCTTTTCATTCCTGCTGGCTGGCAATCTGGTGGCCGGGGGCTTTATGTTTCAGACGTTTTTGGGTACTGGCTATGTTGGGGGGATTACCCTGCTGGCCACCCTTGTCTTTGCCTATACGGTCGCTGGTGGCCTATTTGCGGTTGCTTATACGGATGCTATCCAGGTTTTGATTGCGCTTGTCGGTACCGTGGGTTTATTCGGCTATTTGCTGGGCAACTTTGGACTGGACATTGCCCCTGGTATGGGTCCTCTGGCATTGGAGCAGCTGACATCGGTAGGAGCTGGGGCGGCTATCAACTGGGCTAGCCTGTTGGCGTTGGGCTTTGGCAACATGGTGGCGATTGATTTTATGGCTCGAATTTTTGCTGCTGAAAGCCCCGAAGCATCTCAAAAAGCCTGCTATGTTGCTTCGGGAGGTACCTTAATCATTGGCATTCCCTTTTCGATTCTGGCGCTATCAGCCAATGGTATTCTTGAGCAGGTCGGGGTGACAGCCGATGGTCCGGTCTTATTTGCCCTGTTGCAAAATGTTGTGCCGCCGGTGTTGGGACTGTTTGTGCTGGCAGCTATCCTATCGGCCTCTCTCTCTACAGCAGACGGTGCGATTTTAGGGACGTCTTCTGTGATGGCCCATAATGTTTTTGGCATCCGTCATGGGACTGCTGCCCATGGTGCCGGGGGCGATCGGTTGTTGCTAGTGACTCGTGTCTTTGCCATTGTGATTACCCTATTGGGAGTGTTTTTGGGGTTACGGGTCCCTCAGACAGGGGTTTTACTACTGCTGGCATTTGATTTGAGTTTTGCCGGGTTGGTGGTGCCTCTTATCGGCGGCTTGTTCTGGGCAAAGGCTACGCGTCAGGGAGCATTGGCCTGTATCATTGCTGGCTCGATTACCCGACTGATTCTCTTTGCCCTGATGCCCACCATGTTTGGCATTGATAATACGCTTTTGTATATTCCCAATGGTCTCTTGACCATCGATTTTGATGGGTTTCCCACTTTGATTAGTCCAATAGTTGGTTTAGTCGCGTTTATTGTTGTGTCGAGACTTACCTATAAACCTATAGATGTTGCCCAACAGCGAGCTAAGCTTGAAGAAAAGCTGCACGCGCTTTAGAAAGGGACAAGGAAAAATAGCTCCACAGAAACGATTGGTTATATATAAAAATCGAGGGCTACTGTTAGACAACAGCCCTCGATTTTTTGTATTAGAGAATCAGGCGAGAAGACTAGCGGCTAACTATCCTAAACCCCAAACTTATCAATTTGATTTTTCAAATAATCTTCGGCATTGTCTGGATCAAAGTCGCCAAACTGCATTTTCTCAATTCGAGTAATCTCTTCTGGTGCATCCACACCCAGCTCCTTAGCCAGCTCGCGGGCCAAGTCTGTCAGGAAGAAATCTTTACCACCGTCAGCAATCTTGTCTCCGGACGTATAGTCCCAACGCACTAATTGGGTGGTAATCCAGCTGGCAAAGCTCTTCCAGGGATAGGGATCAAAGTAAATGCGATCGGGAATATCAAGGGTATTACCCTGACCGTCGTCAAATTTACCGGTCATCACCGCTTCTAGCACCGGCAAAGGCTGGTTCAGATACTCGCGAGGAGCAATGGCCGCTGCAATCTCTTTACGGTTAGCGGGCTGATTGGCATAGGTGGCCCCGTCGATGATGGCCTTATTCAACGCCCGGAAGGTGTTGGGATTCTCATCAATCCAGTTCTGGGCGGCGACAAAGGCACAGCAGGGGTGTCCGGACCACAGATCCTTAGTTAGCAGATGGATAAAGCCGATGTCGTCCTGAACCACACGCTGGGTAAAGTTGTCGGGCAGAATAAAGGCATCGATTTGGCCAGTGGCCATTTTTGCGATCGCATCCGGCGGCGGCAAAATCAACAGCTTCACATCGTTATCTGGATCCAGACCACCCGTGGCCAGATAGTAGCGCAGTAACAGGTTGTGGTTGGAATAATCGTAAGGAATACCAATGGTCATGCCCTTAAAGTCGGCCGGACCATTGACATTGCCCAGGTGTTTCTTCGCGACGGCAATACCTTGACCGTTGTTGTTCTCAATGCTGGCTAGTTTCACCGAGAAGGGAGATGAGCCCAGACCCAGGGACATGGCAATGGGCATAGGAGCCAGCATGTGGTATGCGTCCAATTCGCCTGCGATCGCAGCATCTCTGACCACCGACCAGCTGGCGTACTTCATCAGTTCCACATTCAGACCGTGCTTCTCATAGAAGCCCAGCGGCTTAGACATAATAATGGGCGTTGCACAGGTAATCGGTAAAAACGCCACCTTCAGGTCAGTTTTTTCTAATGCGCCAGTGCCCTTAGCTTCTGGAACATCTGTAGTCTGGGCCTGCTTAGGGTCATCAGCACAGTTAGCCAATGTGACCAACGCAGCGCCCACTGCGATATTTTGCAAAAACTTACGCCGCGTTACCTGGCTGATGCGCTTAGCATCCGTAAAAAATTCTCCAGCCTTAGGTCCAAAGGCCGCACTAAACGCCTGGTCTAAACCACCCGCTAGCTCAATCAAATCGCGGACTAGCTTTTCGCGGTGGGGTTTTCCCTGACCGACCTTGCTAATAAACAGAGCCGTACGCAGCTCGGCTTGACTAATAGCATCAGCCGTCTCAATAGCGCTAGGCTGATACATTCGCATCTTAACGAGATCATCGATCAAGTCAGCCGGACTTTGGGGCATTTCAGCCTCAGCCATCAAACGCCAATGATCCTGAGTGGAATGAAAACTTCCACAAATAATGCAGCGTGTGGCGACGGCGCTAGCCTCTCCCTGTTGACAGGAGAGATTTTCCCACTGGCGGGGCTGACCAGAGATCGAGAGCATATTAGGTTTTTACGTAGATGCTAAGTGACCTTATTAGAGCTGCTATCATACCTGATTTTTGTATCAAGATATATTGTTTAGCAGGAATTTAAGTTCCGTTACAGTCTATTGGGCTAGCACCCATCCACAGATGCCAGCCCAATGCCCACAGACCTAACAGAAAAGAGACCGAATTTTTACCATACACATTTTATACCCAGGATGGGTCTTATTCCGTAGGGGGCAAGACCCATCCTAGACAGCCGATAGCGCTGTTTGCTTCATATCAGCCAGCATCTTTTTGAGATGCTTCAGAGCTGGGGTAACAATTGCTACAAAATAAGCTTCCCGCAGCTTGCGCTCAGCTGGACTGCCGTGCACGTACCCCCGAGCGCCCACATGAAGCATGGCCGCCTGCGAGGAGCGCAGCGATAGCTCTGAGGCCGTCACTCGGGCCTGAATAATTTCACGAGTCAGCTGGGGGTCGGCCACACCTGTGCACTCATTTAGCTGGTCCGCCAGCCCATAGGTACGCTGACGCGCCATCAATAAATCAGCGTTAAGGTCTTCCACCTGATCGTCCAGGTACTGGTTCACGTGTCCCAGGCGCTTGTTAGAGCGTCTCATTAGCTCAATGCAGCTGTCGGTAAGTCCCAAACCCATACCCACCTGGGTCAAAATAAAGCCGGGACGAATACAAGCCACATAGTCTTCGCAGGGAGAAGCTAAGACCCATTCATCCGGGACAAACGCATTGCGAAACACACAGCTGTAGGTGCCCGTACCTTCCAGGGCAATAAAGTGGGCATTGAGCCGTAACGACATGCCCTCTAGCTCGTCCGAAACAATCGCCATCATGTACTCATCGGAGTCCGCTAGC
Source organism: Cyanobacteria bacterium P01_B01_bin.77 (assembly GCA_039028535.1). Taxonomy (GTDB): domain Bacteria; phylum Cyanobacteriota; class Cyanobacteriia; order Phormidesmidales; family Phormidesmidaceae; genus Leptothoe. The sequence goes on along the minus strand of JBCCHX010000069.1, from coordinate 25,224 downwards.
TTAGCGGCCACTCCAAAATAGTGACCCGGTCCCAGGTTAGAGACCCAGGGCAGCATGCCATTGATCACATAGCCCCCATCTACCCGCTTTGCTGTCAGGGCAATTTTCTCAATGTCAGCAAAGTGCTTCATCGGGTTTGATAGCCCTGTACCGGCCAAAAGCTGCCCCGACGCTATTTTGGGGAGCATGAAATCCTTCAGCCCCATATTGTCGGTATTTTGCAAATACCAGGTGCAAGCCACCTGACACCAGGCAATAAACCCGGTGGAAAGACAGTCTTTAGAAATTTCTTCAAGACTCTGGACAACGGCCTTCAGCCCTTTGCCAGTGCCTTGATGAGTGGTCGATACCCCATGGGCAAACGCATCGGCTTTACCCAGCTGGTGCATGATCTCTCTTGGGTATTCTCCTTTGAGATCAATGTCTTGCACCTTGGGGGTGAGAACCTGATTAATAACAGTGCGTAGCTTGGCAATTGCTGGATCTGAATCTAAAGTTTCCAGAGATGCCCCACGACTCGGTGATTTGGAAATAGTTTGCATGCTGATGTATGTATAGATGGATCTGATAACGCTGGGTATAGTGGGCCCTGGGGAAATGATGACACGTGGGCTATAAAAATGTTGGGTTCGGCTGCACTCACCTAATGAATACAGAGGGGTGAGCGGAGTCGAACCCCGAGCCTTTAGATAAGCTTAATCCAACGGTTTAAATTAAACCGTTGAAACCGATACCGGCATCGGATTGCTCAGTGTCGCAGATACGGGTGACCATGTATTAGCATGGGCAACCATTTCTTCTAGGACGGCGCGGTCGGCGTCACCGTCAATATCGACTTTAACTCGCACATCGGTAAATCCGATTTGAGGTTTTTCCAATTCCCCAGTGCCCCAGGTACTGACAATATTAATATCCCCTTCTAGAAAGATTTCTAGCTTTGTTAAGCTAACACCTTTGGCCGCAGCATTGGCTTGAATACCGACCACCAGGCATGAGCCTAGGGCTCCCAACACAATCTCAGAGGGGTTGGGAGCAGTATTGTCCCCTAGCAGAACTGGGGGTTCGTCGATGACAAAAGCATCCAGGTCACGGGCATAGTTAACGCTGCGGAACTTGCCTGTACAAACAGTTTTGACCTTAAGGGTTTTGTCGGCAGGGTTGGCTTTATTCTTAGCGGCCAGCTCTGTTAGTCCGTCTTGGGGGATGGGGGTAAGCGGTGCTTTAACCTCAGCGGTCACGGTAGTTGCGTCGGCCATGGTTCTATCCAAATAGAATGATCACTCTATTTAAGATACAAGAAACTTTCAGAAGGTGGAAGGAAGATGTTATGGCTTGGCCAAACTGAAACCGATAGCACCCGTGTCAAAACTAGCTGCCCACTTACTTAAATGAGTGCTGTCTTCAATGTTTGTCGAGCTAAGTCAAACCCTCGCTTTAGCTGGGCCTCACTGCGATGGAGCTTGCCCATCAGCATGGCACCTTCGATGGCGACAATTAACTGTGCGGCTAAATGGTCTGGATTGATGCCGTGGTGCAGCTGGAGTCTGGCCTGCTGTAGCAGCTGTGCGATCGCACTTTCCCACTGACCAAATACCTGCATGAGATGCTCGTGAAACGACGGATCTTGCTCCACTAGATCCACAATTAAATTGCCTAACAAACAGCCGCCACATTTGGGCTCTTTTAGCTGTTTTTCTTCTAGACGATCCAGAATCCAAAAAATCTGCTCAATGGGGTCGTTGCTCTGGGAGACTGCAGGTTCTAATACATGGGTTTGGAGCTGAGCCCATTCAAAGTCAATCAGTGCATGACCTAGCTCGTGCTTTGAGCGAAAGTAATTATAAAAACTGCCCGCCGATGCACCGCTAACTTCAAACAGTTTGCTCAATCCTGTGGCTGTTAGTCCCTGGCGGTGAACCGTGTTGACCACTGATTTTAGAATGTCCTCACGGGTGCGTTTGAGGTTAGCCATGACTACTGCAGGATAACAGATTCACCCAGTATATCTTTCTGGGTGACGAGGTTTGATGAGCTGGCTGCGGCTTCGCTCAGCCAGCGGGAATAATGCAGGGCAGGTAGGGTTGGGCGAAGTCGAAACCCGATCTACCGGTTCGAGAGTTGAGCGGAGTCGACACTCGATCTATAGTCAAGTAACAGGGTGGGCAAAGCTACATCATCATCTATGACAGTACAGCAACAGATCCCCCAAACAGCTTGATGCGTCGTGATGCTACTGAACTTGCACTAAGATTGGCTGTGCAGCTAAAACCCGCGCTGTGTTGAAACGCCAGTACTAGCCGAGGGTTGTCCATTAGAGGGACAAGTTGGTGGTGGGGCACTGGTGATCGGTTGTGAAAACTATAGCCAATTGTTGTGCAAGCGACCCTTAAAAACACAGCTTCGATGATTGTGTCCCTTTTAGTGGACACCCTGCAGTTAGCCCTAGGTTTCCAACCTTGGGCAGGGTAGTGCTTCTCCACCCGCTGCAAGCACTGTGCCATCACAGAAACGCTTTGTTATGGGGTTTGGGAGAGTGAGATCGCAACCGTAACTGCTTTCATACGGTGTCGATCCGTAATGCTTCACGACTACCGGACGGGATGACAACTGAGCACTCTTGCATCAATTGCTTACTGAAAACCCCTGGCCTCGATTGGTGGGTTTCCAAATAATAATTTCTCCCTGGTCGCCACCTGCGGCTAGATACATTCCTTGAGGATGCCAGGCAATCGCCGAGAAACCAGATGCCACACCCTTTAGAGTTTGTTGCAACGACTTAGCATTTTGCCATAGGCAGAGCTGCCCGTCTTGGCCAGCTGAGGCGAGTAAACGAGTGGTAGGGTGAAATGAGATCGCAGCCACCGTTTGTCCATGGTGTTGCAACACCCGATTCTCCCAGCCTTTGTCCTGGCGGTGCCATACTGTCACCCCCTCCAGGCAGGCCGCCGCCACTAGCGATGGCTGATTCTCCATGGTTGCCGCCCAAGAAACCTGTCGGACTTTCCCCGGAAACCCCTGCATTAACCAGGGGGGGGGATTGCCCCAGGACACCACCGTCAGCGTCCGGTCTAAATTACCCGAAGCTAAATAGCGGCCGTCTGGGGACCAGGCCACTGAAATACTCGCCCCAGGCACCTCAATAAACTCAGGTTCCGCCGCCCAATCATCCCTGGACCAAACCTTGACACCCGTATGACCACTGACGGCTAACAAATGCCCTTGGGGATGCCAGTCCAAGCTGAGCACCGATGACTTAGCAAAATCAAACTGGGTTAGCAGTTTGCCCTGGGCCGCATCCCATACCTGCACCTGACTACCCACCCCAAACGCTAGCCACGGCTCCGCCGGATGCCAGCTCATCCGATCAATCCAGCAGTTGGTATTACATAGGAGAGTGGGGGCTTGATCACGCTTTTGGACCGACCAGATGAAAACCTCTCCTCGCTGTCCAGCGGCGGCTAAATAGTGGCTATCGGCGGAAAAGCCCAGACAGTTAATTGCGCCATCAGCCTGATCGGTCTCCAGGGAAACTAGCTCTGTTTCCTGCCAAAGACCAACATCACCGCTGGAGGAGCTAACCGCCAGATAATCACCCTCGGGCGACCAACCCAAATCAGTCACATAGTCATTGATCCCACCGCGCCAATGCACCTTAAACCCATTCGAACGAGAGCGGCTTCTACGTGTTTTTGTGGTCATGCCAAACAAGCTCGAAAGCCTTCTCTCAATTCAGCTTCATCTAGATTACGGCCAATAAACACCAGCTCACTCTTGCGCGTTTCCGTCGGTTTCCAAGGGCGTTCAGTTTTACCATCAAAAATCATGTGTACCCCTTGAAAGACAAAGCGATTGTCCTCTCCCTGGATGTTGAGAATCCCCTTCATCCGAAAAATGTCAGGTCCTTTGGTCTGTAATAATTCCGACATCCAGGTATTTAGTTTCTCTTTATCTAAAGCTCCATCCTCAACAAATGCCAGGGAAAAAACAGACTCATCATGCTCGTGGGCATCTTCACCCAAAAATTCAGGATCAATTTCTAGGGCCCGATCTAGATCAAACGCCCGCACCCCCAAAATAGAGTCCATCTGCAGCTCAGAATTTTGAGTGCGATAGATCTTCACCAGGGCATTCATATCGCGGATTTTGGTCTCCAGAGCGTCTAGGTCTTCCGGTGTGACCAGATCCACCTTGTTAAGCAAAATCACATCGGCAAAGGCAATTTGCTCCTGGGCTTCATCACTATCCCAATGCTGATGAATGTGTTTAGCATCCACCACCGTCACCACGGCATCCAGTAACAGCTGGGACTGAATATCTTCATCCACAAAAAATGTTTGAATGACCGGAGCCGGATCGGCTAGACCTGTTGTTTCGATCACCAAGTGGTCAAACTTGTCGCGCCGCTGCATCAGATTGCCAATAATACGAATCAAATCGCCCCGCACGGTGCAGCAGATGCAGCCGTTATTCATCTCAAAGATTTCTTCATCAGCATCAATCACCAGCTGATTATCAATACCCACCTCACCAAACTCATTGACGATCACAGCCACTTTCTTGCCATGCTCATGGGTGAGAATATTATTAAGTAATGTGGTCTTACCAGCCCCCAAATATCCTGTAAGCACCGTAACAGGAACGGTATTTAATACTTCAGTGGGTGCGGTTGCAGTGGCCATAGGGCGCTCAGTCCTCAAATGCGTTGCTTAACGATTATGGCTAATTATGGGAAGCGATCTAGCCTAGAAAGTTATAGCAAATAAAACAATTTATCTATCTGTAAACTTTGTAATGTTTTATGTCGATCATTGCTGACTCAAGCCTGACGTCAGACCATACGCTTGTTCAAAAACAGAAGTGCAGCCAATGGTGGCTTTAAGCATCGTCTTAAATTAATTTTCATCAACAAAACCACTAAGTATTTTTACGTATTACATGAATATCTATCTACTACACGTAGGCGACATTATTCTGAAAAATAGGCTCTAAGAGTTTCTCTGGTGGTCAAATCCTTACAATCCTGACTACTAGGCTTAAAGCTTCATCTACTCTGTCCTAAGGAAGTTAACAAAATGGCTAGTAAAAAAGGGGTTAAATCTCTTACAAGATGGCTGGTACCGTTCCTTTTGAGCTTCATTATCCTCACAGGCCTAATGTCCACCACAACCTTTGCTCAAACCGCTTCACTGAATCAAATGTGTCGTCAGGTTAATCCCAAGACGAACCCTGGACCAATCGCCTATTATGCGCCAGGCGGCACTCCTATGAGGACATTTAACGGTCGAGATGATGGCCCAGCGGCTGGTGTCCCTATTTATCTCACCAGTTCTCCCCCAGAACTAAGTGCAGATGGAAAGTATGTCAGGGTTTGGTTTGACAGTCGTGAACGTAATTTTAGACAAGGCTGGTTAGAGATGAAGCTAAGAGACGGTGATGACATGCTCAAAATGGGCAACAGCAGTTGGCGGACCACTCAATGCGCTAAGTAGCTTGATCCTGCTGTTCATCAGATTCAAAGGAGGTTGAGGTGTAACCTCCTACGACTCTCAGCCTTAAAGCTTGCACCACATCAGTCTGACTAATCTCCACCGCAGGCTGATGGATTTTATAGGTTTTAGGCGGCTGAGTCATCACAGAAATGACGGTTTCTACCGGTGGGCAGCAGGGCTCTGTACAGGTCAGCTGACTAATAGAAACAGGCGTAGACTCATCTAAGGACAGTGCCTGGTACACCCAGGTCTTAATCTGTTGTAGCTGAGTAGGCGAGATTTTGTTGGTCGGAGACGTATCGAATAAACCCATGGCAAAACGATAATGTAAGCGGCAATAAGCTATGACCCCAATGCTACTTCATTCACGTTGCGTCCTAGCTGTCGGGGCAATACTCGATGCTTTAGAGCAATACAGTCAGCCAAATAGTTAGCATCGCGGGCAATGCCTGAAAATCTTGCTGAGCCCCAGGTGTATAACCAAGGTAACCCTAGGAAGTATAGTCCCCGAGAGGTCGTCACACCCCGTTCATGGCCAGGATAGCCCTTGCCATCAAAAACAGGGATATCGATCCAGCTAAAGTCGGTGTGATACCCGGTGGACCAAATTACGGTGGAAATATTGGCTGTTTCTACATCCAATGATAAAGGACTGGTTTGGGGCTGCCATGCCGGTTGATAAGGAGGATCTACCGGCGCATCTAGCTGATTTTTCTCAATGTAGATATCAATGGTGCGTTTGATACTCTCGGCTACCGCATCGGCCTGATCGAGATTGTGCTCAAGATCGTCTTTAAACTCCAGATGCTGCCGGTCAATAAACTTGAGCTTGCCGTAAAGGCGCATACCTTCTAGAGCAAAGCGTCGTAGATCAATCTCGCGGCCGCCGTCGCGACCGGTGACGTAGTGATTTGTTTTGGTACGGACAGATTCTTTCTGGGGATGGTCCTCAATGGACATATCGTAGTAGCCCATCTGATCGAGCCAGTCCACCACGTCTTTTCCTCGATAAGAACGGGGGGCACGGGGGGCACTGCCAACACATAGATGGACCTGTTTCCCGGCCAAGTGCAAGTCTTCTGCAATTTGGCAGCCCGATTGGCCAGTGCCAACAACTAAGACCTCTCCCTTTGGCAAAGAATCAGGATTCTTATACTCAGAGGAATGGAGTTGGGTAATACTTAAAGGCAATCGTTCCGCCATTCTAGGAATTTTTGGGGTGTGATACCCGCCTGTAGCTATCACCACCTGGTCCGCAACGTAGTGACCGATGGAGGTATCAATTTCAAACACATTTTCAGGCTTGTATATTCTTGAAACCGCCACCCCTTCTTTAATCAGGGGTTTGACAAAGGCGGCATAGTCCTCAATGTATTGAACAATTTCATCCCGCTGCATAAATCCGTCTGGGGCATGACCGGAGTAAGGATAGCCGGGTAGCATACACTGCCAGTTGGGCGTTACCAAACAGAATGAATCCCAACGCTTGGAACGCCATGAGTGGGCAATTTTATTCTTTTCAAAAATGATGTGATCAATGCCCCGCTGCTTCAGGCAGTAGCTAATTGATAGCCCGGCTTGACCACCCCCGACAATGGCAACGGGAAAGTGAGAATTTGTGAGTACCTGCATGGTGTGGATACCTGATAACAGCACAGTTCAACCATAGAAATCAGACTTGTACTGGCCTGTAGCCACGGCTACCAAACCCTAAGATCTCGGCTTATGGGCAGGCTATGACTCAGAACGCACTGCAAAGTATTCAGAAATTTTGCATTCATCACTACAAACCTGTACTTTTAAACAGTGTGCTGCTCCTTTAAATTATCTCTCGCGACTTTATTAAATTATTTTGGCCATTTGGGCTGTCTCATTTGTCAGGCTTTCTGACTTTGTAGCAACAGATACCGGTAGAGTTTCTGAGACCTTTTAAGCTGCTGACAAATTCGCATGTGAGAGTGACTCTAATGCCTGAAGTAACCGCCCCCGCCCATAAGACCGGTGACTTTTTTGTCAACTACGAAGAAAAAGTATTCCCGGATGTTCAAGCAGAGCCCGGTGAGAAAGCGCTGGTGACGTTCCACACAGTCGCTTTTGAAGGCTCCATTGGTTTGGTTAATTTATTGCAGGCTACCCGCCTGATTCGCAAAGGGTTTGAAACGTCGGTGCTGCTCTACGGTCCTGGGGTAACCCTGGGTGTACAGCGCGGATTTCCGAAGCTGGGCGATGAGGCATTTCCTGGTCATATGGCGATGAACAATCAGCTGGTCAAGGTGATGGAGGAAGGCGGTAAGGTCTATGCCTGTCGGTTTGCGCTGCAGGCTCTCTACGGCCATGGTGAGCCGTCTTTAATTCCTGGAATTACACCCATTAATCCGCTAGATGTGCTCGATATTGTCTTGCTGCATCGCAAGGAAGGTGCGTTTATCCTTGATACCTGGACCATGTAAATCGGTTCTTTAAACCCGGCATTCTTTCCTGACCGTCACATCTTTCCTTCTAACAGCTGCTGGTGAATTAGTTTGACAGTGCCGTTGTTGATAGTTCACTAGCAGCATTTCTTGTCAGAATGGCAGTCTTGTCCTGTACCCCGTAAGTAGCTATGGACCCCGCTCGCACCGTGAGAGCAGCCGCTGTACAAATTTCTCCTGTGCTGTACAGCCGTTCAGGTACCGTGGAAAAAGTGTTGAAAGCCATTGACGATGCGGCCCAAGAGGGTGCAGAGTTGGTTGTTTTTCCAGAGACCTTTGTTCCCTACTATCCTTATTTCTCGTTTGTGCTGCCGCCAGTGCTGATGGGTAAAGAGCATATGCGGCTCTACGAAGAAGCGGTGGAAGTACCAGGTCCAGTGACCGAGGCGGTAAGCCGCGCTGCTAGCAGCCATCAAATAGTGGTGGTTCTGGGTGTAAATGAGCGTGATCAGGGCTCTCTTTATAACACTCAGCTGATTTTTGATGCCGATGGTACCTGTTTGCTAAAACGGCGCAAAATCACGCCTACGTATCATGAACGCATGGTTTGGGGTCAGGGAGATGGCTCTGGCCTACAGGTCTGCGATACGGCGGTGGGTCGGGTGGGAGCCCTGGCCTGTTGGGAGCATTACAATCCTCTGGCACGCTATAGCCTGATGGCAAACCATGAACAGATTCACTGTGCTCAGTTTCCGGGCTCCATGGTGGGGGAGATTTTTGCCGATCAGACGGAGGTGACCCTGCGGCACCATGCGCTGGAGTCGGGGTGTTTTGTGGTAAATGCGACGGGCTGGTTGACGGCGGAGCAGGTGAGCGAGATTGCCCCCAGTGAAGGCTTGGAAAAAGTCTTGCGGGGCGGGTGCTATACGACCATTATTAGCCCTGAAGGGGTGCCCCTGTGTGAGCCGATTCGGGAGGGGGAAGGAATTGCGATCGCAAACCTAGACTTCTCTCTCATCACCAAGCGCAAACGCATGATGGACTCAGTGGGCCACTATGCCCGTCCCGACCTGTTGCAGCTGAGCGTGAACAAGTCCGCCTATGCCGTCGTATCTCCAGAAACAGCCGCGACTGCTGAGACGCTTCCACCTGCTACGCCAGAGTTATCGATTGCTTCTACAGAGTCCACACCAGAGTGAAGCGCCGACCGCCCAGTATATTCTAGATATTCCTTTTAATTTGCCAGATCATGAACCCACAGCAGGTGATTACCGAGCTTCAGACTAAGGGCCTCAACCTGGTTGCCGATACCGTTGGTGCCTCAGGGCGTAAAGGTGGAGCGGGACCATCGGACCATAAGGCAGTCACCATTGGTGAAACAACCTTTATGGTCCCGGTGTACACTGATGGTGCGACTCAATCTCCCTATAGCGTAGATGGTGAGACCGGTCAGTCTGTGCTGACCAAAGACAACCAGGTAATCACCGCGCTCGATTTTCCAGAACAGCCTAAGTTTTACAATCTCACCACTGCCGACGGCATTCCCTACTGGAAAATTGCCCTACTCCACAGCCGCAATGTCCTAGCTACCACGGTGCTGCAAACCTGTATTCGCTATGAAAATCGTAAAACCGCCTGTCAGTTTTGCGCTATTGGCGAATCTCTGGCAGCTGACCGCACCATCGCCCAGAAAACACCGCAACAACTAGCTGAAGTGGCCGAAGCCGCCGTACGTCTAGACGGGGTGGAAAATATGATCATGACCACAGGAACACCCAATACCACCGATCGGGGAGCAGCTTACCTAACAGACTGTGCCCAGGCCATTCGAGCTCGGGTGGCTCTTCCTATCCAGGCCCAGTGTGAACCCCCCAATGATTTTATCTGGTTTGAGCGCATGCGCTCAGCCGGTATCGACAGTTTAGGTATGCACCTGGAGGCGGCGGATCCTGAGGTGCGGGCAAGGATTATGCCTGGAAAAGCCAGGGTGCCACTTTCCTACTATTTTAAGGCATTTGAAGCCGCCACAAACGTCTTTGGTCGCGGTCAGGTCAGTACTTATTTGTTGGCTGGTTTAGGCGATAGCAAAGAAACATTATTAACCGTCAGCGAACGGTTAATCGACATCGGTGTTTATCCCTTTGTTGTTCCCTTTGTACCCATTGGCGGTACCCCGTTAGCTCACCATAAGCCACCGAGCAGTGACTTTATGTATGACCTGTACCAGGGCATTGGCCAAATGCTCAAACAGGCAAATTTGTTGTCCAGTGAGATGAAGGCTGGCTGTGCTAAGTGTGGAGCCTGTTCGGCGCTGTCTTTGTTTGAAAATTAGTTTTCTAAGGCTATGAAAAAACGTACCTATAGTTTTCAGCTGGCTCTTTCTGAACCAGATATTGCTGATTATTTTGACCTGAGGCAACAGATTTTCTGTGCAGAACAACAGCTTTTCCAAGGGGATGACCGCGATTCTATTGACCATAGTTCCTACCCGATTGTGGCCATTGCCCATACTGCCGATCAGCCTGACCAGGTAGTCGGTGTTGTGCGTATCTATGAGGAGCAGCCTCGGCTTTGGTACGGGGGACGGCTGGGCGTGCATCCAGATTTTCGGCGGGTGGGCCGGATTGGTAAGGGGTTGATTCAGAAAGCAGTGACTACTGCTAATACTTGGGGTTGCGATCGCTTCCTCGCCACTGTCCAACTTCAAAACGTGCGGTTCTTTACCCGGCTTCACTGGCACAGTCTAGAAGAAATTGAAATTCTGGGTCGGCCTCATCATTTGATGGAAGCTGACTTGGAGCATTACCCTGCGACCGATCAGCCGCGCCCGGCATTACCACTGGAACAGGTAGCTTAATCCAGCATGAAAGTTGTTTTCTAACCCGGCAGAGATAACCTGACTAATTGACCCCGCCGTAACCCAGCCCTTACCTGGATATTCGCTATAGATAGCAACCTACTTTCGGGGAGGTGGGGTGGGGGAGTCTAGGCCCCCACGAACAGGAGGGTTTCAGGGAGGAAAGCCCTGAGCAACCCCTATCGCTATTGCTCAACATTTACCAACGTGACTTCGAGTTATTGGCTAAGAGGCAAAACCGGCTGCGTGGGGTCCCTCCGAGTTCCCTTTCCGGAAGCAACAAGATTATCCCAAGTAGGCAAACGGGTTTTCCCCTGGGCAGGGCGTTCCATCGCCCTACAACCCACGGAAAAATATTAGCGTTTTCCCAAATGGCGGGTTTGGGTGGTTGGCGGGGGGGGGTAGAATTTTGCGCGCTGCGACAAAATTCTAAAAGGAGAGGTTGTCTAGTGGCTGGTAGGCGAGAGCGATTGCTGTGGGAGCGGTAAGCTTGTTGTTCAACGGATCCTTTGTGGAGTCCAAAGATCATGCTGTCAGCATAAAACACTTATGACTGAAAGTCTCTCTGAACTAATTACGGCGCTTCAAAACTCTGTCAGTATCCTCGGCAAACAGGATATTCAAATGGCTGCTAACACGGTCGGTCAATATGTTCATACCGCCAGCGCAAACCCTATTCAACTAGGCGATGACTGTGCGGCTATCCCCGACGGTGAAGGCTATCTCCTTTTGGCTGCTGAAGGTCTCTGGCCTCAGTTGGTTACTCAGGATCCTTGGTTTGCTGGCTGGTGCGCTGTTATGGTCAACGTTTCTGATATTGCTGCCATGGGGGGTACCCCTATCGCTGTAGTTGACGCGCTTTGGAGCCAGTCTGCGACGGCCAGTGCGCCGCTGTGGCAGGGAATGCAGGCGGCAGCGCGGGCCTATAATGTGCCCATCGTCGGTGGCCATACCAACTGTCACAGTCCCTACGATGGTCTGGCGGTGGCTATTCTAGGCCGGGCTCAACAGCTAATTACTAGTTTCCATGCCCAGCCGGGGGATGACTTGGTGATGGTGATCAATATGGCCGGTGACTACTATGGTGATTATCCATTTTGGAATGCGGCTACAAAGGCTGAACCGGCTCAGCTACAGCAGCATATCGGGCTATTAACCCAGCTAGCGGCCAGTGGTCTGTGTCATGCGGGCAAAGATATTAGCATGGGTGGGATTGCTGGCACGTTGCTAATGCTGACCGAGGCGTCAGGATGCGGAGCTAGCTTAAACCTTGATCTAATTCCTCGTCCGACCGGAGTGCTGTGGCATAAGTGGCTCACTAGTTTTCCTAGCTTTGGCTTTTTGCTGAGCGTTCCCCCAGAAAATCTCGCCCAGGTACAAAGGATGTTTCAGCCCCATGACTTAATCTGTAAAGCCATAGGGAAAATGAGAATAGGCTCTCAAATTATTTTTCAGGGTGCCGGAAAGCAACAGCTATTTTGGGATGTGACCTCGCCACTGACAGGATTTGGTAAAGGGAGGGGCGAGAAGTAAGGAAATGTAACGCAACCATGGTCCTAAAAGATACTTTTTGGGCTGTTTTAACTGTTTTAGCGTCCTGATTACGAAATGGCTTATACGTAGGGTTACGGAGAACGAACATTGTTTCGTTTAGCCTATAGGCTATTAGAACCTTGGCGTTTGCAAGTGAGCATTTCGCATGACATTGTCGGGCTACCAGTTCCAATCAGAACTTCATCGGAGCGAGCGCTCCATTGTGGAACGAGGTATTTTGCACGGCCAGTCTGTAGTGCTCAAACGACTCAATCGTCAGTATCCGTTGCCGACGGACCTGGCTGATTACCAGCGGGAATATGCTGTACTGCAGCACATCCAAAGTGACTGGGTGATCAAAGGGTATGGACTCAATGCCCAGCGGCATGAGCTAATTCTGGTATTAGAAGATGTTGAGGGGCAGTCGCTACGACAGCTATACCGAGAGCAGGCGCTGCCGCTGGATCGTTTTTTTGATATTGCGATCGCAATCACCCAAGGATTAAGCCACATCCATACCGCCCAGGTAATCCACAAAGATATTAACCCCGGCAACATTGTCTTTAACCCCGCCACGAGCCAGCTGCGGATTATCGATTTTGGTCTTTCCAGCCGCATCCAGCAAGAAACCGCGACGCTCCAGCATCCCAATACCTTGGAAGGTACCCTAAACTATCTATCTCCCGAACAAACGGGACGGGTGAACCGGTTAATCGACTATCGCACCGATATCTATTCTCTGGGAGTCACCTTTTACGAGCTGCTTACCGGCAGTCTCCCCTTTACCACTACTGATCCCATGGCCCTGGTCCATAGCCATCTGGCCAAAATGCCCCCCAGTGTTACCGAACTGCGGTCCGATATTCCCGACTTTCTGGCGGCCATGGTCACCAAGATGATGGCCAAAAGTGCTGAAGGGCGCTACCAAAGTGCTTGGGGTATACAGGCGGATCTAGAACGGCTGCAGGCGGGACTGTCTCGAGGATTCTCCTCGCAGCTGCCCATTGCTCAGGATGACTATCCGTTTCAGTTTCGCTTACCCCAGACGCTGTATGGTCGTGAAGCGGAACTGCATCAGTTGCTGGTTAGTTTTGAGGAAAGTCGCTGTTCCAATGGTTCTCGGCTAGTGCTGGTTACGGGCTATTCAGGCATTGGTAAGTCAGCCCTAGTACGAGAACTGTACCGCCCCATCACCGAAGCCCAGGGGTATTTTGCCACAGGCAAGTTTGACCAGCTGCAGCGAGTGGTACCCTATGCTGCGTTGATTCGGGCCTTTAGCGGGCTGCTGCGACAGCTGCTGGGGGAAAGTGCGGCTCAGTTAGAGATGTTGCGATCTCATCTGCTCACCGCCGTCGGCAACAATGGCCAGGTGATTATCGATGTGATTCCCGATCTAGAGCTGGTGATTGGCACTCAGTCTGCGGTGCCCGCCCTAGCCCCGGCAGAAAGTCAAAACCGATTTAGCAGTGTCTTTCAGCGATTTGTGCGGGTGTTTGCCCAGTCAGAACATCCGCTGGTAATGTTTTTAGACGATTTACAATGGGCCGATACGGCTAGCCTTAAACTGTTGCATCTTCTACTGAGTGATGCCCAGACAGAATCGTTGCTGGTGATTGGGGCTTATCGCAGCAACGAAGTGAGCGAGACCCATCCCCTGAGCCGCACCTTAATAGGATTACAAAAAGACGGCATCTCCCCCACCACCCTGACACTCTCACCGCTGGCGCTGCCCCATATCTGCCAGCTACTAGTCGACACCCTGTACCAAGACCTGCAGGCCGTAGAACCTCTGGCCCAGCTGATCTTGGAAAAAACTGGGGGTAATCCGTTCTTTGTCAATGAGTTTCTTAAAACGCTGGAAACTGAGAAGCTGATTCGATTTCACCTATCGCAGCGACGCTGGCACTGGGAGCTGGCTCAGATTCAGGCCCAGGAGATTACCGACAATGTGGTGGTGCTGATGACCCGCAAGCTGCAAAAGCTGTCGTCAGAGGTGCAACAGTTGCTGTGCATGGCAGCCTGTGTTGGGGCTAGTTTTGATGTAGAAACGCTTAGTCTAGTAGCTGAGCAAGACCCAGCGATAGTCTGCGAGATGCTGGAACCAGCGCTGCAGATGGGATTACTCTTGGCTTCAGAACAAACTCAAGCGCTGACGTTTCTCCACGACCGGGTACAGCAGGCAGCCTATGATTTGCTCGATTCTGGGGAAAAGTCGGCACTACACCTGCGCATTGGACAGCACCTCCAGCAACAGCTGGCTACGCTACCAGAGAAACTGTTTGAGGTGGTAGACCATTTAAACCTGGGACGCTCTCAGCTATCGCTGGAGCAGTGGTTAGAGGTGGCTCAGCTCAACCTAGAAGCAGGGCAGCGGGCCAAGCAGGCAACAGCGTATCAGGCCGCAGAACAGTATTTGGCGGTGGGTGTAGAATGTCTCGGGGAGATTGTTGCCCCGTCCCTTACCTATGACCTTCATCGAGAATGGGCTGAGGTGCAATACCTGCTGGGAGAGTTTGATGCGTCCCAGTCGACCATTGACTATTTACTACAACAGAATCTATCGCCGCTGCAGCAGGCTGAGGTCTACAACCTGCGGATTGTGCAAAACACTATCCAAACGAATTATCAAGCTGCCTTAGAAGCTGGTAAAGAAGCCCTGGCCGTGCTCGGTATTACGTTGCCTCTGACCGATTTAGAGGTGTTCTTCAAAGTGGAATATGCCGAGCTGCGGGAATCCCTTGAAGGTCGGACTCTGGCGTCTTTAGGGGAGCTGCCCACCATTACCGAACCTGAAAAAATCTTTGCGGTGGAGCTGTTGTCCAACTTAGGGTCAGCGGCCTATCGCTACGACCGGCGGGTGTGGCAGATGATTGTGGTGCTGTCGATCAATTTGTTTTTGAAATATGGCAATGTGCCCCAGTCCTGCTATGGCTATTCTAACTATGGCACGCTGCTGGGGTCGGTGCTGGGGGATTATCAGGCAGGTTATGAGTCGGCTCGGCTGTCGCTACAGCTGAGTGAGCACTATTGCGATCGCACCCAAACCTCGCGCGCCTGTTTTATCCTGAGCAATTTTGTCCAGTCCTGGGTAAGACCGGTCTCTGAAGCAGATGCCATCAATCAGGCAGGAGTGGATGCGGGGCTGGAAACCGGAGAATTTCAATATGTGGGCTATACCCTCAGCTACCGGATTTCCAACTTGTTTTTCCAAGGCAAGCCCCTATCTGAAGTGATGGCGGCGCTCCAGGAAGCCATGCAGTTTTGTCGTCAGGTAAAAAATCAGTGGGCCATTGATGCCCTACTAGGCTATCAGCTCACCATTCAGCAGCTGTTGGGAGAATCATCAGGCATCGATCCAAGTTACATTCAAGCCTGCCATGACAACAATAGTCTCAGCGGTCTATGCCGCTACTATATTCTGCAGGGACTTGCCCTTTATCTGGACCGTCAGCCTACTGAAGCCCTGGCAATGTTAGAAAAAGCCACCCCCATGTTGGACTTTATCCTTGGGGTGGTCTCCGTTGCTGAATATCATTTTTACCGGGCTATCCTGTTGGCAGAGCTGCCAGTATCCTCCGATACGCTACAACAGCTCGAAACCCATCGCACCTGGCTCCATCAGCGGGCAGCCATCTGCCCTGACAACTTTTTGCAAAAGGCCCAGCTGATTGATGCAGAATTAGCCCGT
This sequence comes from Cyanobacteria bacterium P01_B01_bin.77, assembly GCA_039028535.1. Taxonomy (GTDB): domain Bacteria; phylum Cyanobacteriota; class Cyanobacteriia; order Phormidesmidales; family Phormidesmidaceae; genus Leptothoe. The sequence continues at coordinate 9,246 of JBCCHX010000069.1, read as the reverse complement.
CTCAAAGGACAACAGTGGGATGCGATCCAGCACTACGATGCCGCCATCACCTGTGCTGTTAGCCACCAGTTTTTACAGGATGAAGCCATTGCCTGTGAGCGCGCCGCTCTCTTCTGGCTCGACTATGACAAACAAGCCTTTGCCCAGCCCTATTTGCAACAGGCCCATTATGCCTTTATGCGCTGGGGTACGGCCCACAAAGTTGCCCAGCTAGAGCAAGAGTTTCCTTGGCTGCAGTCCATCAATGACCTGGAGCTAAACCCAGCGGCCATTACCAAACGCATCAGCGGTAATACCTTTAGCGATACGTTAGATCTCTCTAGCCTGCTCAAAGCGTCTCAAACGATTTCTAGCGAAATTGTTTTAGAGCGGCTAACCCGAGAACTCATGGAGATTCTGGTGGAAAATGCCGGAGCCCAGCAAGGATATTTGCTACTTAAAGATGGCGCGACTCTGCGGATAGCAGCCCACAGCGGCGGCGGCGGTGATGTGCCAGAGGCCGTGAGTGCTAGCGATCCCAACCAGCTGCCCTTGTCCTTGATCAACTATGTTGCGCGTACTGAACAAGCTATCGTATTGAACGATGCGGCTACAGCAGAAGACTTTGTCCAAGATCCCTATATTCGTGCCCATCAGCCCAAGTCTATTTTCTGTGTGCCGTTGCTACACCAGGGGAACCTTAATGGTCTAGTCTATTTTGAACATTTCCTGGCTCCCAATGCCTTTACCCGTGATCGACTGGAGGTGATTGTTTTACTCTCTTCCCAGGCGGCTATTTCTATCCAAAATGCTCAGCTGTACAATACCTTGGAGCAAAAGGTGGTCCAGCGTACCCAGGCTTTGGCCGCAGAAAGAGCCAAATCGGAAAAGCTATTGCACAACATTTTACCAGTGGCGATTGCAGAGCGGTTAAAAGAAAACGAACAGGCTATTGCCGATGGTTTTGAAGAGGTGAGCGTCTTATTTTGCGACATTGTTGGCTTTACGGGATTGTCTAGTCAGATTTCTCCGACTGAGCTAGTCGATTTTCTCAACCAGATCTTTTCGGTCTTTGACCAGCTGTGTGACCACCATCAGCTAGAAAAGATTAAAACCGTTGGAGATGCATACCTTGTAGTAGGTGGTCTGCCGGGTAGTGCAGTGGATCATGGGAATGCGATCGCAAATATGGCCCTCGATATGGTTCAATCGCTCCGGTCCCTTGCCTATCCTGGCGGCACACCGCTGCAGGTACGCATTGGCATCCACATGGGACCTGTCGTTGCGGGGGTGATCGGCACCAAAAAGTTTGCCTACGATCTGTGGGGAGATACAGTCAACGTAGCCAGCCGGATGGAGTCCCAAGGGGCCGCAGGCAAAATTCAGGTAACGCCCACGGTCCATGGAAAACTAGCGCAGCGGTATACCTTTGAACGGCGGGGGACTATTGCAGTAAAGGGTAAAGGAAAAATGACAACCTATTGGTTAACCGGGAAAAAATCCGCACCTTGACCAATGGCATGGCCAGGCAGCCTCTGCTAGGACAGCACACTGTAAGTCAAACCAGCTGTTACTGACCCCATAAAAGCAAACCCCAAGTAGGCCAAAAAGACCGGACGACGAGCCAAAGCAAATACGGCAATCATGGCTGGAATACTGGTAGCACCGCCCGCCAACAAAAAGGCCATCCCCGCACCAGGAGCCATCCCCTGATTGACCAACCCTTCGACAAGCGGTAAGGCCGCATACCCATTTAGATAGGCGGGAATGCCCATCAGCGCCGCACCGACCACCGACAGCAGACTACCATTGCCCGCAACCGTTTGAATCCAGGCATTGGGCACATACACCAGCATCAAACTCTCCAGTAAGAAGGCCAGGGCCAACCACTTACCTAGGAACCAGGCATTCTTGCGCGTACCTTGCCAAAACTTTTGTCGGCGCTCAGCCTCAGACCAGAACTGCCACACTACTGGCTTGGGCTTACGTATACGGCTACCGCCACAGCCACCATTGTCCGTCTCTTCCCGCAGGGGATGGCTAAAGGCCACTGTGGCCATGCCTGAATTCATCAGGGCTAGGGTCCCAAACCCACCCAGGAGTCCAATGGCCACAGTGGCCAGGGTTTTAGCAATAGCAAACTGTAGCCCCAAAGTACCCCAGGTAAGGATAAACATGGACGGATCCATCAGGGGAGACGACAGCCAAAACGCCATTACGGCTGAAATGGGTACTCCCATGGAAAGCAGCGCCGCAATCAGGGGAATCACCCCGCAGGAGCAAAAGGGAGAAAATGCCCCTAACAGTGAAGCCGCCCCAATCATCACAGTGAGACGTCCCTGGAAAGCCTTGGCAATGAGGTTATCGGCACCGCTGGCCTGGGCATAGGCGGCAATCCCGATGGATAGCACCAGGAATGGGGATACCAGTACCAAATTTTTGATCGTAAAGCTGAGACTGTCAGTGAATTGAAGCGGGATAAGGATGGCCAGGGCCAATAGAATCAGGACAATGGCGATAAATACCCGATCCAACTGGCGAACGCTGCGGTTAAAGCGATTGAGTACGGTTGAGGTCATGGTAGGGGTCCTTCGGTATTTCGAGAATTATCAAAATAAAAGACAATGGAATTGGAGGAAAACGTTCCATGGAACGTCTGTCCATTCAGGGGTCAATCAGGACGATCTTGGCAGGGAGCTGGGGCAGCGATGTCGATTAGCTCTAGGGTTTTAGGGTTAACGACATGATTGCGGGTGCAGCATTCCTCAAAGAGAAAGTCGATTAGGTGTCTGAGAGTGTCAGACTGGACGCTATACCAGATCCACTGGCGGTCTTTTTCCGCTTGGACAATGCCTACTTGGCGTAGCTTGTCGAGGTGGTGAGACAGGGTGGACGCCGTGATGCCTAGCTCGCGTTGGATTTCGCCTGCGGGGAGTCCTTTGGGATAGGCCGAGAGGAGGAGCCGCACGATGTGAAGTCGTGAGGACTGACCCAGGGCTGCAAAAGTGGCGGCGATTTCTTCAACGGAGCGGTGTGGGTGTTCTAGCATATTTCGATAATTATCGAAATACTTAAAATTGTCAAGTGGAAGTCCTCTCCCCAACCCCTGATAGCATCAGAAAAAAGTCCCCCTATATGTCTCTCCGTATCGCCCTGCTTACTTACGCCACCAAACCCCGTGGCAGCGTCATCCATACTCTGGAACTGGCCCAGGCTCTCAAAGACCTGGGCCATTCTCCCTGTGTTTTTGCCTTGGATAAAGACGGTCAGGGATTTCATCGCCAGGTTGAGTTTCAAACTGCAGCAGTTCCGGCTAAGCCGTGCGATCGCAACATCGATCAGCTAATCCAACAGCGCATTGGTGAGTTTGTCAGCTTTTTTCAACAACATACGGAAAAATACGATATCTATCACGCCCAAGACTGCCTTAGCGCCAATGCCCTGGCTATCCTTAAACAGCAGGGTCGTATTCCCCATTTTGTTCGTACCGTTCACCACATCGAAGATTTTCAAAGCCCCTATTTACAAGACTGCCAGGAGAAGTCGATCTATCAACCCGACCGCTGTCTCTGTGTGAGTGATATCTGGCAGCAGGCATTGAAAGCAGACTACAACATCCAGGCCCATCGCGTGATTAACGGCGTGAGCAGTCGCTTTTGCGCTCAGCCTAATGGTTCAGAAGCGACTTTAGCTAGGGGCTATGGCATCCATAACGGTCCGGTTTTTCTCACAGTGGGGGGGATTGAACCGCGCAAGAATTCGATCAACGTACTCAAAGCTTTTCATCAGTTGCGACAGCAGCAGCCCCAGGCTCAGCTGGTCATAGCAGGCGGTGCAACACTGTTTGACTATCAGGTGTATAGACAGGAGTTTATGGAGCTGGTCACAGCTTACGATTTGGCCGATAGTTTAGTGCTGCCTGGTGTGGTGCCTGACGCGGATCTGCCTGTACTCTATCGATTAGCCGATGCATTTGTGTTTCCGTCGGTGCAGGAGGGCTGGGGACTGGTGGTGCTAGAGGCCATTGCCTCTGGGTTGCCGGTGTTAACCTCCAATCAGCCACCGTTTACGGAGTTTTTGTCGGCGCAAACGGCCATTTTGGTGGAGCCTGAAGATGTGGGTGCGATCTCAACCGCCATGCTCAATCTTCTCAACCCTGATATCAGCCAACCTTTAATTCAAAACAGTCGTCTCATCATCAGCCAATACAGCTGGCAACAGTCTGCTGCAATGCATCTGGAACTCTACACCAGGCTTGCGTCAGGCGATAACAGTTTACGCTGTACCTGAGTTATGGACCAGTATCCATTATGGCCAGCCAATGTTGCATGCTCAATTTTTAGTGTTACTGACATGTCCCCTTGCTTTAGCTCAGTTTCGTAACTGCCATTACAGTCATTCTGTAAAAGTGTCTGTAAGAATGAATAAATAATAAATAAATCAACGGTGGTTGATAGAATGAGATGCATTATGCCACTACCTAACAGTCCATATCCCAATAGGCTTGTGCATGGTTGAACTCGTCGCTTGTGCCCGTGGCAGTTTCGCACGCTTAAGCCATTTTAGTCTGAGGCTATTGCAAGCACTTTAGTCTACCAAGCAGGAATCTAATACACACCAATCTGCTATATAGAAACATCACTATGCCTGAAATTCGATTCCATATTGAATGGCCAGACGGACAAAAAGAGAGCTGCTATTCTCCATCGCTGATTGTAAAAGATTATTTTCAGATTGGTAAATCTTATACAATCACTGACTTTTTACAGCGTTCTCGTGAATCTCTCCAGATTGCCAGCGATCGAGTGAAAGCGAAGTACGGGTTTCCCTGTGGTTTGGCTATGGGACAACTCCAAAAAATTGAAGACACCGCTCAGCAGTATTTAGACCAGCCTGATGGTAAAGTGACCATCTTGCAATTTCAGTAGCTAGTAGTTAGTTGTCTTATGGGGCGGCTAGATTGGTTGAGCTGGACAAACAGCTAGCAAGATTGAGCCCAAACTCAGGTTAGCTTGTAGCTTTTGAAACAGCAGGAGGAGCTATCTATGCTAAGAGCTAACGAGTCATTGCTGGTACGTTGGTAAAGCCTTTTGAACAACGAATCGCAATATTGCAGAATTTTGAGGGTAAGAAGTCTCGTCCAATTAGGAATGGTAGATTAATCCTGTGAAGGAGTCATAGGGTGTTCTGCTGTAGCTATGACGGACGTTTTTATCTCTTATTCCCGTAAAGACAAAGCTTTTGTGCAGGTGCTCAACCAGGCCCTGGCCGATAGTAAGTATGATGCCTGGGTGGATTGGGAAAATATTCCCCTGACCGCTGACTGGTGGGAAGAAATCAAGGCAGGCATAGAAGCAGCGGATACCTTTCTTTTTGTCATCAGCCCAGATTCTGTCAACTCTAAGGTCTGTGGGCAGGAGATTGATCACGCAGTTGAACATAACAAACGGTTAGTTCCCATCGTGCGTCGGGACGGATTTGATGTGTCCCTGGTGCGTCCGACTTTGGGAAAGCACAATTGGCTCTTTTTTCGAGTAGCGGATGACTTTGACCATGCTTTTGCATCGCTAGTCGAGGCTCTAGATACCAATTTGTCCCATGTGCGAGAGCATACTCGTATCTTGGTGAAAGCCATTGAGTGGGAGAAGAAACATCGCACCGATGATTTACTGCTACGGGGGCGAGAGTTAGATACGGTTTTTCAGTGGCTGGCTGATAATGCCGAAAAAGAGCCGAGATCGACCCAGCTACAGCGAGATTATGTTGATGCTAGCCGTAAGGCAGCACAGGCACAACAAGCTGCAGAGCTAGAGCGTCAGAAGAAAGCCCGTAAAGCAACAACGATTGGGTTAGCTGCCGCGATCGCAGGCCTGGCGATCGCAGCTGTGCTCGGCCTGTTTGCATTTCAACAACAGCAGCAGGCCGAGCGGGGTCGCATCAACGCCGAGATTGTAGTCAAAAGCCTAGAAGCGAAAAACCTGCAAGCCTCCGGCTTACAAATAGAAGCCCTCAAAAAGAGCCTGGCCGTTGGCCACCAGGTTCAAATCCTCGGTAATAAGATTACTTCGGAAACTCGCTATCAGGTATTGGCCGCCCTCCAACAGGCGGTTTATGGTATGACGGCGCGCAATCGTCTGGACGGACACGAGAATACGGTGCGTACCCTGAAAATCAGCCCTGACGGTCAGCTGATTGCCTCGGGTAGTGACGATGGTACGGTCAAATTGTGGGGAACAGACGGCAGTTTGATGCGTACGTTGGCAGACTACGAGTTTGTTCAAGGGTATAACTTTCTCTCCAGTGCTATTCAGTTCAGCCCTGATGAACAAACGCTGGCTACCGCCGGTAACGATGGCACGGTGCGCCTTTGGGACATTGAGGGTCAAGACTACCAATCATTAGACGGTCATCAAGGCAACGTGCAGGCTGTGGTATTTAGCCCTACTGGGAAAGCGATCGCAACGGCCAGCGAAGATCAGACCGCCAAGCTGTGGCGAGCTGATGGCACTCTACTAGCAACGTTAGCAGGCCATTCGGCACCGCTGACGGATGTGCAATTTAGCCCCGATGGCGAGACTATAATCACGGCCAGTCAAGATGGTATAGCTAAACTCTGGGATTTAGATGGGACGTTGCGACGAACCTTGAATGGACATCGCAGAAGCATCCATCGAGTTCGCTACAGCCCCGATGGCAATACTATTGCAACCGCTAGCTTTGATAACACCCTGAAGCTGTGGCGCTCAGATGGCTCCTTGATATCCACACTTGACGATCACGTAGATATCGGTTGGGATTTTACCTTTAGCCCCGACAGTCAGGTCTTGGCCTCAACAGGAGGGCGGCTCGACAAGACTATTCGTCTATGGAATCTAGATGGCACTTTAATTACCACCCTAGAAGGCCATCGCAATTTAGTCACGGCCATTGAATTTAGCCCCGACGGAGAAACCCTCGTCTCAGCCAGCGGCGACAACACGCTGAAGCTGTGGAAGCGTGATGGCGATCTGATTCAAACCCTTTCAGGCCACAATGGCTGGATTTTAGATGTTGATTTTAGCCCAAACAATCAGAGTATTGTCTCCGCCAGTGTCGATCGCACGTTGCGGATATGGCAAGCGCAAAATTCAGCCGCGCTCACCCTGGCGGAGCACGACCCAACACGATGGTTACGGACGGTTAGATTTAGCCCTGACGGAGAAATTGTTGCCACCGCCAGTGAGGATTCAACGATCAAACTTTGGGATCAAAAGGGTCAGTTGCTGCATTCTCTAGAAGACCACACAGACTCGGTTTGGACCTTAGAATTCAGTCCCGATAGCCAAACGTTAGCTTCCGCCAGCACAAACGGGGATGTTAATCTTTGGAACCGTGGGGGACAGCTACTCTCTACTCTTGACGCTCACCGTGGGGCCGTTTATCAGGTCAAATTCAGCCCCGATGGCCAGCTGCTGGCTTCGGCTGGGGAAGACCGTATGGTCCACCTGTGGAACCCTAAAGGTGAGCTGATCGCTAGTCTAGATGGCCATCTCTCTTCAGTGACATCCATGGCATTTAGCCCCGACGGTAAATTGTTTATGACAGGGGAGTTTACAAATACCCGCAATCAGCCTGTGATGGCTAAGCTTTGGCGCACCGATGGCACCCTGGTGGCAAATTTAGACGGGCATTTTGAATTTCTTTATGGGGTGCAGTTTACCCCTGATAGCAAAACGGCCATTACCGGTGACTGGAAAGGTAAAATCCAAACCTGGCGAACGGATGGTACCTTGCTCAAAAGCTGGCAGGCTCATACGGCAGGTATCTATGATTTGCAGGTTAGCCCGAATGGTCAGCTGTTAGCCTCTGTTAGTGAGGATAATACAATTAAATTGTGGACCTTAGACGGAGAGCTAGGGCAAACCCTGAAGGGGCATCGAGATGATGCTATTAAGGTGCGATTTAGCCCAGACGGGAATATCCTGGCGTCTGCGGGGGAGGACAACACTATCCGCCTTTGGCAGCTAGATGGCAAGCTCATCACTACCATAGAGGGCCATCAGGACTGGGCCATTGATCTCGATTTTAGTCCCGATGGGAGAACAATTGCGTCTGCCAGTCGAGATGGTACCGCTAAGCTGTGGAATTTTAGCCTGGATACCCTGATGAACCAGGGCTGTAGCTGGCTGACGGAGTATCTCACCATTCATCCAGACGCACTGGTAGAGCTGGAAGTTTGCCAAAATGATCGGGTGATTGTGGCCGCAGCACCCACGCTACTGGCCCAGGGGGATGCCCTGGCAAAAACCGGTGATTTTGACGGAGCGATCGCAAAGTTTCAGCAGGCTCAGCGGTGGGATAGCCGTTTGCAGATTGTGCCAGAAAAAAGAGCTGCGATCGCACTAGTTTACCAAGCCCAAAACCAGGCCCAAACACCAGACGACCAGGATGCCGTCACTGCAATACTACAACAGGCCCTTGACCATAACCCCGATCTCGACCTGCGCCCTGGCACCCCCGAGTTAGACCAGGAGACTCAGGCTGTTGCCACTTATTTTGTCGCCATATCTCAGCGCGATCAGGCGGAGAATTTAGCCCGTTATGGTGATAGTGAGAATGCGATCCCCCTTTATCAAAAAGCCCTTGAGCTTATTCCCAGTCTTGACTTGAATCCTGAGACAGCAGCCATTGACACGGAGCCCGTGCAAATCGCTCGTAAATTTTCTGCCCCTCAACTCATTGTCGAGGCTCAGCAAGAGGTGCAAGATGGCAACGTCGAAGCGGCTATCGAGGCTTACAGAATGGCCCAAGCGAACGATCCCGATCTTGAAGTCACGGCGCAGGATTGGGATATGCTCTGCTGGTTTGGCACGGTTAATCAGCAGGTGGAGGCGGTGCTGTTTGCCTGCAAAAACGAAGTTGCCCTAACTCCCGGTGCTCAGAGTAGTCTCGATAGTCAGGCCATTATTCATGCGGTGGAGGGGGATATTGAGGGTGCGATCTCAGACTTCCAGGCCTACCGTGACTACATTCAGTCAGGGATCAGCGAACGGGCGTCCCAGGCTCAAGCATGGATTGACGCGCTGCAGGTAGGCGAAAATCCCTTTAAGCCCTAGCGGTTAGCAATTCTTTAACCGCTGAGTTTGAGACAGTTGCGGAATCACAGAAAATCACATTGAAACAACTTTTAGGTCAATTTAGATCTTGCACCCAGTCGGTTGTGAGGCTAAAGCCCGCGTCGGGTTCAAAACCCACCGCTAATCGAGAGTTGTCCACTGAAGGGACAAT
>JBCCHX010000068.1:0-38713 GCA_039028535.1 Cyanobacteria bacterium P01_B01_bin.77 | reverse complement strand
ACTGGTACCGGCGCTTGAGTAAGGATTATGAGCGCTTGCCTGAATCCTCTGAAGCCATGATTTACATTGCCATGACTCGCTTGATGTTGAGGAGACTGGCATGATTTGATACTTGGCTCTACCTTTTAAAACATCCTCTTAGATAGTTCGACCATCTAAGACAATAAGGGGGGCACTACAACCCTCCGCCATCCACTTTTGGTGTCCACCGTTGAGCACATATACGTTGTCGTGTCCAAACTGTTGTAGCAGCCAGAAAATACTGGCACTCGTCGCTAGATTGCTGCCATAGGCAACCACGGTGGTCTCAGGAGAAATCCCAGACTTGGATAGCAGGGCTGAGAGCGCCCCAGCATCTAGGTTCATACTCATATCAAGCGTCATCAAATCTGAGGGAATGCTCCAGAAAACGGCTCCTGGGATGTGGGCGTTCTCACATGTTTCTGGGCTCATATCAACTTCAACAATGCGCACAGAGGCATTGTTCAAATGCGCCGCTAACCATTGGGTCTCTATCAAACTGTCTGGGTGGCTATAGCTCATCATTCTTCTTCTCCGAGTGGCCCATCACAAATGACATTGCTCGATGAACAAGTGTCGTAGATGTCGTAAACAAGGTAAATCCGGTGAGCGGATGCAGGACACCTAGCAGCAAGGGCTGCTGAATATGCGCTGTCGCAAATTGAAAAAGTAGCAGAATTGCGATCGCTTTCGTTAGCGTTTGCACCCGCTTAGGCAAAGGCGTTACAAAAATCCCCGTCAGGAGTAGCACGGCCAGGCCCCCATATCCGCGAACAAGCCAGACATGGACCTGCCACCAGCTTGCATCAGCAAAAACGGCGAGACCAACGGTTAGGAGCTGAGCAACTAAGCAAAGGTTGAATAGAATCGCCATTGCTAAGAAGCCCACTTGTCCCCAGCTTTTCCCGCTATCGGTTGCGATGGAGAATCCTTCAGGAGGGTGATGTGTCGTCATAGCGTGGCACCCATTGTCTGAGCCATGTACTGCATCGCTTTTTCTACCAGCTCAGGTCCAGCTTTTTCCGGCGAACCCACATCGTAAGGCGGCGCTGGATCGTATTCCATCAAAAGCTGACTGATTTTGGCAACATCTGCACCATAGAGCGCTTCAGCAACCGCTAGCCCAAAGTCGATTCCGGCAGTGACGCCGCCGCCAGTCATCCGATTGCGATCGACAACCACGCGCTCTGTGCCAACTTCAACGCCCAACTTGGCTAGCAATGGGCGGGCTGCCCAGTGAGTAGCGGCACGATAGCCTTCAAGTAATCCTGCTTTGGCGAGAAACTCAGAGCCGCCGCAAACAGAGGTCACAAACTTAGCTGTTTCGCCCTGCGCCTTGAGAAAATCAAGCAGTTCGGCGTCATCTATAATTGCGCTCTGTCCGCGACCGCCGCCGATGCAGATGACATCAACAGGCGGACACTCTGCAAACGTAGTATCCGGCACGATCACCATGCCATCGTCTCCCGTAACAGGCGCTAGCGTTTTCCAAACGCGATGAATTTCAACGTTAGGCAATCCGGAGAACACCGTTTGAGGGCCAACTATGTCCAGGGTAGTCATACCGGGATATATGACAATGCCGATGACGTAATGGGGCCAGTTCGTTGGTAGTTCAGTCATTTTTTTCTCCAAACTAGAGAGGCTTGAACGATGCCAGTAAGCATCTATGCCATCTACGATAGAGAGAGGCTCGGACAACGCCTAGACCACGTTCGGGTAGTCTTTTTTCGGGTAGCCTTTAAATTGCACTCGTTTGCTGTCAGCATCAGAAGCCAGATGAAAAGCCAGTTGCAGAAACTGTTTCAAGCGATAAATCAAGCGGCGGACGAAGATGAGTTGAGATCGCACGTTGCGCCAAAAATTGGAGCACACTTCGCAGCAACTCGCTCAGGCATCTTCTTTTTCGACCGCATCCTGGCGGCAGAGCGCAACCTCAACCCCACGCTTAAAAAGGCGGTAAACACTGTTCTTTCAACTGAACGCAACCCAATTGCTCGTTATCTAGTCGAGCAACATGCCCCAGTTCATGAAAGCCTGGTAACCTCACCCAAAGCCTGGCAAATCATCTGCCCTCGCCCAGATCACTGGCATGTGATGGCAGGCCCAGTCGTTACCAAGGGACAGCTAGTCGGCGTGTTGGGCTGTACTCGTGAGCAGTCTCAGCCCGCATTTAACAACCAAGATCTAGCCGATGCGAGTGCGATGTGTTTGCACCTATCGGTATGGGCAGCGACCGTGCGTATCCAACAATCTCCTCAACAAGCTTCCAGTTTCGCAACAAAACTTGCTGATAGTGATACAACGCCGCTATCAGCGCGCCTTACCGCTCGCGAGCGTCAGATAGCAGAACTGGTATCGTTAGGGAAGAAAAATGCAGAAGTCGGCGCTGAACTTTGGATCACTGAGAACTCTGTCAAGCAAGCCCTGAAAAAAATATTCCGCAAGCTTGAAGTCTCTTCTCGTACCGAAATGGCTACGCAACTTTTAGCCGAAAGACAACTACAACAGTAATACCCGATTAAACTTCATCTTGCGTGTGCTGCGGACTCGCTGACCGATTCAGCCCCAGTCGTTCATTTTGCCCTGCACTACTTTCCAATAGCTTTGACCACCAGGATACCGCCAAAGTACAAAAACAGGACAGCCCCTGCCAGCAGGCTCTGAGTGATGGGGTCAGTAGACGGCGTGAGCACTGCTCCTAGCACCACGGCACCCAGTAAGACAGACCGCCAGCCTTTCAGCATCGTCTCAGAGTTCACAATGCCCAGTAGTCCTAGCATGAACTGAATGACTGGAATCTGGAAGGCTAAGCCCGTGCTAAATAGCAGCAGCAGCACAAACTCAAAGTAGCGGTCAATGGACCACAGCTGCTCGACGATACCCTCGCCGTAGTTAATAAAGAAATTGAGAGCAGCGGGAATCAGCGCAATGTAGGCAAAAAAGATGCCCACGACAAAAAGAACGCTAGAACCCAGGACAATCGGACCAACCAGCCGCCGTTCTCGCCGGGTGAGTCCAGGCAAAACGAACATAGCAATCTGGTACAGGATAAAGGGGCTGGCGACTAAAATGCCGCTGTAGCCTGCCACCTTGATGGAAACAAAGAAATACTCACCGGGGGAAAGCTGTAGAAACTTAGCGCCCTGGGCTGGAATCTCGAGAATTGAGACAATGCGATTGACGACACAAAAACAGCCGATTACCCCCACCAGCACACCTAGCAATGAATAGAAAATACGCATCCGTAGCTCTTCGAGGTGATCGAAGAGCGACATTTCTACTTCATCAGGCATTTCGTCGAGGTAATCGACTTGCTCAGTGGACTCTACCGTCTCTAAGTTGGACGTCATGGGCTGCGGTGCCGACTTGTGTATAGATATATTTTGTATTGTATCGCTGAGATTGGCCTACGACTGTCCAAATCCAGGGCGGCCATACGGGGTGTCAGCCAATTATTCAGCCCCAGGGCTCGGTGCAGTAAAGGTCAAAAACTCGGCTCCCCCAGGATTTCCAGCCGGAACAGGCTCACTCCCATTGGCTGAAATCATAGCGGCTCCGGCATTACCGACGTTAATAGAGATTGACTCTTGGCCCTCCCAGAGTTCTTTGGTGCCTGGGTCCAGCAGTCCTTCAAAGGCAGACTCACCGTCGACGATGACGCTCATCCAAGAAGGACCTGCTTCAGTAATCTCTACTTCTAAACTCACCGGGGCGCTGCTAACAACCGGCTCGGGCTCGGGCTCGGGCGCAGGTGGAGGAGCAACCTCTTCGACCACCTCAGGTTGAGGAGCCGTCGCTTCGGTGGGCTCGGTGGGTTGCTCGGCGCCGCCACCGAATAGCCTAGGACCGATAAGTGCGATCGCACCCACCAGCACAGCCGCACCAATTCCCCAGGGCAACCAGTTGACACTGGTGTCAGAGTCACTTGAAAGACTTGTCCCTATGGGGCGTACTTCCATGGGGGGACCATCGCTCGCCAGAGGCGAGGAAGAAGCCGGATTAGCCAAAGGTGGTGGAGTCATGGACTGACCCAAGGGAGTGCTCTGCTTGGGGTGGCCAGTGCTACTGTTCCCATTTCCCAGATCACTGAGTCCTAGGTCAGCTAGCTCCCTATCGCTTACGGGTTCAGACTTCAAGGGGAGCTTCTGGATGGGCTCCTGGCTAAGCGACTCTGGAGACAGGGGAGTCGTGCCTTTTGTAAGAGGAGTTTCTGGCGATGCAGCCTTTAGCGGCACAGTCTCTGGTGCCCCTACCCCACTGTTCGCCCTTGGGTTAGAACCCGGACGAGGCTCACTCTGTAGCGGCAGGGCCCCTACGGGAGGCTTTGGCTTGATTGATGCTGGCTGACTTGCCTTTGGCTTCGCCTGGCTCGGCGCTTTTTGACCAGCTGTTTGATAGGACATGTCTATCTGGGTCGCCGGTCGAGGCACAGGACGTGGAGTATCTGGAATGGAGTGGACCGGGAACTGTTTAGCAAAATTAGCACCGTCTAAGCCCAAGGCATCAGCGTAGCGACGGATAAAACCCTGAACAAAAATTGGCTGAGGTAAATCGGATGTTTCACCGGTTTCCACGGATTTTAGCAACTTGGCCCGAATATAGGTCTGTAGGGAGATGTCCTCTAAAGACTTGCCCTGTTCCTGACGCTTTTCTTGCAGGTAAGCGCCCATTTGACTCAGTTGCTGCTTTTGAACGGTGCTGTAGCTAGTCACGTTACTCTGCTGGTTGTGTGTTGGAGATGAGCGATTCAAGCATTAACAGGTTACAAAAATTGCATAGCCTGTATCAATATGGGTTCCCCTATTTGCCGATCTACGTGTATCCTCGGCGTTTACCTGACATTGTAGAGTTAACTGTTCGAATCGCATAGGGCTGTCATACGGATCTAGCCTATGGGGTCCGATTGAACGTCTTGCTATTGAACAGCTTGGGGTGCGTATTGGGCGACTTGGCGATTGATGGCGGGATTATAGAGCCGTAGATAGTTCCAATAGCCACCAAAGACTGCTTCCACATAGCCGTGGGTCTCAGGAAATGGAATGTTCTGAGCGAATACATCCGGATCACTGTATCCCTTGGCAATCCAGTCAGCTACATTACCAGGCCCCGCATTATAGCTAGCGACGGCAAACATGGAATTGTTGTTATATTCCCGGTGAGTATAGTCTAGATACCAGGTACCCAGTTTGATATTTTCGTTGGGATTTTCTAGCTTGGCGGCAATATTGTCATTACTTTCTCCGATTTGGGTCAAAACCCAGTCAGCAGTGCTGGGTATGACCTGCATTAACCCAATGGCATCTGCAACTGAGCGAATTTTGGGCTCAAATCGGGATTCTTGACGCATGAGGGCAGTGACCAGGAGCGGATTGAGCTGACGCTCCTGGGACCAGGCTTGAATCAGATCAAAAAATGGAAAGGGGTAAACGGTTTGCCAGTAGGTAGAGGTCGTTTTGAGCTGCTGATACTCAGCTTTTTCGGCTGCTTCATCTCGCCAAGCCAGGCTGGTGAGCATAAAGATGCCATCTAGATTGTCCCCCACACCGACGCGCATGACACCATCGGTAAATTGTTCTGCCACCGACGGGTCTTGAGCATTGATAAATTCGGTCTGCCAGAGGCTCCAGGCATCTTTATCTTGACCTAGGCGGTATAGTAACTGCAGAGTGTCTGAGCCTGCTGGCAGCTCTGCTCGCTGGTGTGGCAGCCGTAGCTCCGGTGCTAGATAACGCACACTGTCAAAGTCTCCCACCTCCCATCCCAGCATGACGGCTGAGCGCCAAGCAAAATAAGACTCAGGATATTGGGCGACGGTGCGTTCATAGGCTGGTCTGCCGTCCTGCCCCTGTTGCTCAGACCATTTCCCGGACCAGAAGCTGGCTTCGGCGGCCAGTTCGCTTTGGGGGGTGACGGCTACGAGGTCTTCAACCAGCTGGCGAGCCGTGGCTAGGTCATTGGCCTTAGCTGCTTTATGGGCACGGCTTAGCCGCAGTTCGGCGGCGGCTTCAGAGTCACTGTACTGACTGAGGACTGAGGTGCGGGCGTCTTTGGCCGAGGTAGGACTTTTGAGTTTTTCGAGAATATTGGCTTTTTTGAGCAGGGCCTCAGCGGCACGGTCAGGAAAGGTTTGGATGACTTGATCCAGGGCAGCCAGGGCGGCTTTGTCCGGTAGGGAGTCGGCTAATTTGATTAGTCCCAGGCCGGTCTCGGGGGCATTGGGGTAGGTTTGGGCGAGTTTTTGGTAGGCTGCGATCGCAACCACCTTTTTCTGTGCAATCTGGGCTCCCCGCGCTGTCCGATAGAGACTGGTAGGAGAGGTAGAAGCCTGAGCATAGGCCTCAGATGCCTTGCCATACTGCAGGGTCTCCCAATATCCAAAGCCCACGGTTTGCCATTGCTCAGGCGTTAGCTCCTTGCCATAGTCCTTAGTTAGCCGATTTAGACTGGCCTCATAGTCATCACGATAGAGACCATGGGCAGCTACCAATAGGAGCAGCTCTTTGGATGTGCCCGTTTTTAACTTTTCCATCGCCACCTCTACTGCCCGTGGATGGCTCGGATGCTTGGCCAATAGCTCCTGCCACTGCGCTGGATCCTGTTTACCCAGTTCGTAACGAGCTTCTGCAGTAGCGCTGTGGGTGTCATAGTCAGCCACCAGCTCATTCCAGCCAGTGGGTGCTTCCCCTGCTAAACTCTGAGCCTGCCCCCGCTTTAACAATATATAGGGGGCAAGGACATCTTTAGCATTGCCTTTATCCTGATTATCCAGGACGGTTAGGGCCTCAGTCGCTTGCCCCTGAGCAAGTAAATCCGTTGCCAGCAGATAGCTAGCTAGATACGTATCTTGGCTCTCTCGATCGGCAGCGATCGCCTGTTGCAACATATCAGCGCGTGTCTCTGGTGGCTGTAATGCCAACCGGAAAACCGTCGAATTCGTCTGTTTCGGCTGGGATTGACTAGATGGCTCTGTCGGCAATTCTTGTCTAGCTACTTGCCAAAAAAATATGATCAGCCCCAAACTTGCCAGGCTAATTCCCCCCAACAACAGCAATGGCAACTGGGCTTTACCGAAGTCTATGAGACGTTTTCCCATGGTAGATCAGCTAAATCAGTGGTGTAAAAACAATACAGAAAAGACGAGGATGCGCTACCGTGCTGTCAAAGCGAACTAAACCCGCCGTGTTCTATGCCAAAAACTATGAACATAATAGAGAGCCATATATGATGTTCAGTCAATACCAAAGACGCCGAAATCATTAGATACTAAGACGGGAATTAGCACTGAGATGGGAATGAAGTTTGTAGCATCAGACAAGTCTTGTTTAACGTGGTCAGGAGATTGCCTTGTTATTGGTTTATCTGAAGAATCACTCCCCCTTACGGGACTATTAGCTGATTTAGATAAGAGTGTGTCTGGGCTACTGCAAGAACTCATCGACGAAACAGACTTTAAGGCTAAAGCTGGCAGCTCTGCTGTGATCCGAGTCGGTGGTCAGGTGCGCAAACTAGCCATTGTCGGGCTAGGAGCAGCCGAAGAGCTTAAGTTAGAAAGTCTGCGCCGGGCAGCTGCGATCGCAGCTAAACTCGCCAAAAGCGAAAAGTGTGCCTCCTTAGGCATTAGCTTCCCCATTTGGAATAACAGTCCAGAGCGCACCACTCAAACCATTGCTGAGGGCATCACCCTGGCATTGCACGAAGACAAACGCTTTAAATCTGATACGGAAACTCCAAAAGTAGTGCTCACCGATGTCGCCCTACTGGACTTACCAGGATACGATGACGCGTTAGCCACAGCCTCCCATGTTTGTGATGGCGTTATCTTAGCGCGTGAACTCGTGGCTGCCCCACCCAATGTGGTCACCCCAGCCACCCTAGCAGAAACGGCTGAGGCCATGGCCACGGACTACGGCCTTGAGCTCAAGTTACTAGAACAAGCAGAGTGTGAAGAGCTAGGTATGGGGGCCTATCTCGGTGTGGCCATGGCCTCAGAAATGCCGCCTAAATTTATCCACCTCACCTATACCCCTAAAACGACTCCCAAACGTAAGTTAGCCCTGATTGGTAAAGGTCTCACCTTTGATTCGGGCGGACTCAATATCAAGGCTGGTGCAGGCAGCATGATCGAGCTAATGAAAATGGATATGGGAGGCGCTGCCGCCGTACTGGGAGCAGCCAAAGCCATTGCCCAGATCAAACCCGATGTGGAAGTACATTTTATTAGTGCTGCGACCGAAAATATGATCAGCGGTCACGCAATGCACCCAGGGGATATTTTGACAGCCTCCAATGGAAAAACCATTGAGGTTAACAATACCGATGCGGAAGGTCGTCTTACCCTGGCTGATGCCCTAGTCTATGCCGACAAGCTAGGCGTAGATGCCATCGTAGACTTGGCTACACTGACAGGAGCTTGCATTGTGGCCCTAGGAACCGACTTAGCTGGCCTATTTAGTCCTGATGATGAGTTAGCTGGAAACTTGGCCAAAGCGGCAGACTCTGCCGGGGAAAAACTATGGCGGATGCCCATGGAAGAAAAATACTTTGACGGGCTAAAGTCAATTGTGGCGGATATGAAAAATACGGGTCCCCGCCCTGGCGGTTCCATTACGGCAGCTCTATTTCTCAAGCAGTTTGTCAAAGATACGGCCTGGGCTCATATAGATATTGCTGGGCCTGTATGGAGTGAAAAAGACAATGCGTACAACAATCCTGGAGCAACGGGATATGGTGTACGCATGCTGGTGCAATGGATTTTAGAGAGTGCCTAAGCAGCCCATAGAAGCAGCGCTGTGGCGTTGCATACAACGCCTATACAAAGCCTTTAAGTAAACTAGCTAGCTCGAATGTTAACTCGCTGACTACGATTAGTAGCTTTGATTTGAGTCAGCGGGCGATGATGGCTGGCTTGTTCAAGGTGAGGAGTGAGGGTAGGCTGCTGCTGAAGTTGCTCTTCGCACACCATTTCCTGACGACAGCTGGGGCAATACCAAAACATCTTACTGTGACTGATGTGGCGTAGGAGTGTGTCTTGGCACAGGCTGCACGTAGCACTGTTATTTGATAGTGAAATATTAAAACGTTTTTTCATAGGTCGTCGTATCGTATCGATACGTCACTGACTATCCCTACGATGCCCAGAGTCTAAAAAAATTGCTGTAACTTTGCATATATTTGTACAAAATTTAAAGAATGTGCGTTTCATAACATTACGGTTAGGACTAGCCTTGGAAGGTCTGACTGACTAGCCAGCCATATGTCTGCGATAGGTGCAGTATGGCTGGCTAGCATCCGTATTCCAGCCCTGTCCAAATAATGTTCTAAGCAGATGAAGGACTCAGTTTCTCGCTACGCCAGCATCGCGAGCAGCTTGTTTTACCGCAGCGGCAACGGCTGTAGCCACACGCTGATCAAAGACAGAGGGCACAATATGGTCAGGCCGCAGCTCACTGTTGGGAATAAGTGTGGCGATCGCATGGGCCGCCTCGAGAAACATCCCGGTGGTAATCGCCTCGGCTCGACAGTCAATCGCACCGCGCAGCAATCCAGGAAATGCCAGCACATTATTGATTTGGTTGGCATAGTCGCTACGTCCGGTAGCCATCACAGCCACAATACCGTCTAGCAGCTCAGGCTGAATTTCGGGCACCGGGTTGGCCATAGCAAAAACAATTGGGTCCTTGGCCATAGACTTCACCATGTCTACGGTGACCACACCGGGAGCACTCACTCCCATGAACACGTCCGCACCCACCATGGCATCGACCAGAGAGCCACTTTGGTCGACCACAAATTCTTGCTTGCGGGGGTTGAGGTCGGTGCGATCACAACTAATAATTCCCTTCGAGTCGCACACCGTGATGTGATTGACTCCCGCTTTCTGAAACAACCGTCCCATAGCCAACCCAGCAGCCCCAGCCCCGTTGATCACCAATTTGATATCGCCTGGTTCTTTACCGACTACCTTAAGCGCATTGATTAAAGCAGCCAAACTAACGATGGCCGTTCCATGCTGATCGTCATGAAAAATCGGAATATCCAATTCTTTCTGTAACCGCGCCTCAATCTCAAAACAGCGAGGAGCACTAATATCCTCCAGATTTATCCCCCCAAATACTGGGGCAATGCGCTTAACGGTTTCCACAATTTCATCGGTGTCCTGGGTGTCTAGACAAATAGGAAAGCCATCTAGACCCGCAAATTCCTTAAACAGCATGGCTTTACCCTCCATAACGGGCAAAGCACCTGCCGGTCCTAAATTTCCCAGTCCCAGTACGGCACTGCCATCGGTGATAATCGCCACCGTATTCGATTTAATGGTTAGGTCGTATACCCGCTCCGGATGTTTAGCAATTTCAGAACACACCCGTCCTACACCGGGGGTATAGGCCATGGCCAGATCTTCCTGACTGCGTACGGGCGCTTTGCAAACCATATGGATTTTGCCCCCCTCGTGCAGTTTGAAGGTACGGTCGTGGATCTCGACAACTTCGATAGCGTCTAGGGCATACACCGCATTAACAATTTCCTCGGCATGTTCAGCACTAGCGGCATCAACGCTAACGTCTCGGGTAACATTTTCACGACACCGCTCAACGACATCAATATCCCCCAAATTTCCCCCAGATTCAGCAATGGCCTGGGTCACCTTTGCCAACATCCCTGTCTGGTTGGGGACATGCATACGGATGGTTAAACTGTAGCTAGGGTTCGGCGTCAAACTGACCATTGGCAAAAATCTCGGATAGTGAGGAATGGATATGTAGTAAAAAATGTTAAGCCCTGACGGCATCATCCCGCGACCCTGAAGACCCTCTATATAGAAAGACGCTCACAAAATAATTTCTTTTTTCCCCCTGTACAGACGTTCCATGGAACGTCTCTCCTCCTTCACCCTTGTACAGACGCTCCATGGAACGTCTCCCTATTATTTTTATTGCCCTTCTCACCATGCCTAGCCTTTACGCCGAAATTGAAATCAACGCCACCGCTGCTGAAGTTTGGGATGCCTTAGTGCGTAAAGAAGATTGGCGCTACTGGAATACATTTCTCTACGATTGCGATCCACGCTCAAACTTTATGCTGGGTCGTGAGGTTTTTCTGGCAATGCAGCGTATTGAGGGCGATGCCGATACAGAATTTCAGCCGGTGGTGACGACGCTGCGCCCTGGTAATTGCCTTCGCTGGGTATCAAAAATTCCAGGGTTAAAGACTGAGCATTCATTTGAGATGCAGGAAATTACCCCTGGTCGCACCCGCTATCTGCACCGGGACATCTTTATGGGACCGCTGTCAGGGGTGTTTTTACCCTTTATTCGAGAAGATGAGCGAGATGGGCTGCGACGAATGGCCTATCAGCTCAAGCGCTATGTGGAGAGCGGTGGCAAGCCTCAGCGCGATCCCTACGGCAGTCCCTACGATAGAGGCTATCGCGATCCCTACGGCAGTCGCGGCTATGACGACCGGGACTATGGAAATCGGGGATATGGAGATCTCGGTTATCAGGATCGTGGCTATCAAGATCAAGGCTATGGACAAGGCTATCAAGATCAAGGCTATCAAGACCAAGGTTATGGCCGAGGCTATCAAGATCAAGGCTATGGACAAAACTATCCAGACTCAGGCTACCCAGAACGAGGCTACGATGACCGGCGATATCGGGAGCAAGGGTATGACAACCAGGGCTATCGTGACCGTGGTGACCGTGGGTATGATGACCGGCGATATGGTGAGCGGGGACGAGATCGCAACTACCCGGAGCGTAGGTATCCAGACCGAGACTACCGCGACGACCAAGACTATCGCAACGACCGCTGGTAGCCTGTGAGGTTGCTATGACTGATTACTACAAGGAAGATCTTACCTATATCCATGATGTTGGCTACAGCGATCATGCATGTCAGGCAGCCACAGGTATTCTCACTATTTTGAGTGAAAACAATGTCCACGATGGTCTGATTGTGGACTTAGGCTGTGGCAGCGGGCTATCAGCCTTAGAATTTGTCAAAGCAGGCTATCGTGTTCTGGGCATTGACATTTCCCAAGCCATGATTGGTTTAGCCAGAGCCCGTGTCCCTAGCGCTAATTTTCAAGTAGCATCGCTATTCAAAGCCGAGATTCCTGCATGTCAGGTAGTGACCGCCATTGGCGAATGCCTCAACTATCTGTTTGATCCAGGCAACAATAATAAATTGTTATTGCAACTTTTTGAGCGGATCTATCAGGCCCTTATACCAGGTGGTGTCTTTATTTTTGATATTGCAGGACCGGGACAGGTCAACCAAAACAAGCATCAACATTTCAATGAAGGTAATGATTGGTTAGTTCTTGTAGAGAAAGAAGAAAATTCAGAGTCATCCATACTGACACGTCGCATCATCACGTTACGTCAGGTTGGTGAATACTATCGGCGGGACGATGAAATCCACAATGTACGGCTATACAGTTCAACAACCATAGCCCATCAACTGAGACAGGTGGGATTCAAAATACAGACCATGCATAGCTATGGTAAGTATCAGCTACCCAAAGCCCATGCTGCTTTTATCGCTCGGAAACTTCCATAACAGCATCGTACTGCTATCCAATTTAACTGAGGTAGCAAGCAATTCAGGCATTCTTTAATTTAGATTAAGTTATCCTGATGACTCTAATCCAGCTTTGTAGGCTGTACTGCCGTTATTTTTATACTCAGTGATACTACGAGGTTTTCACGTAATACACTTTCTAGACTTAGAACAAGCCTAATTTTAAACAGTATGGGCTTCCTAAATCTAACTAAGTTTCAATTAAATTTGTTAGGCTTGGATCACCTGAAATATCCGACTAAAAATCAATGAGTGAACTTGCAGGCCCAATTTTTAACGGGCTCATAAATCTTGGAAAACATACACTGAAGGAAATCAAAGACAGTCGAGAAGGTGTTCAAACCTTTGAATCCATACAACAGTATCCCAAAAGATATAGAGAAGAATATACAACAGTCTCCAGCCTCTTTCGCTTCAGACAAGAGACGATCTCCTTAAAGAAGACATATACTCAAGTTCAACTTCTCCAGTACCCAGGGGACAGTTTTTTTAGAGACATAAAGAGTCTGAGAGAAGATGTAGACGGTGAACAAACCCTGGGAGGGCTGAAATTTAAAAAGGCTCAGAAGCTTCCAGGTATAGAAGTTGCAAGAAAACATCCTTGCCTAGCCGTTCTTGGCGGTCCCGGCTCTGGGAAAAGTACATTTCTGAAAAAACTGGGCCTAGAAGAACTAGACAAGAAAAACCAAGAAGGTCATCTTCTGCCTGTATTTATAGAACTGAAAGATTTTGGACATGAACCAATTGATCTTGAAGAATATATAGCTCGAAGACTAAGTGAATTTGGGGTATTGCAAGTAGAAAAAATTATTGAGGAAATGCTGAGATGCGGTAGCTTCTTGATTTTACTAGATGGCTTGGATGAAGTCTCTCAAGAACACCGTGCTGAGATCGTTAAACATATTAAGGAGTTTTCAAATAAAAATCGTAAAAATCGATTTGTTTTATCATGTAGAATAGCTGACTTCAATGAGAGTTTTAAAGACTTCAAGCGTATTGTCATCGCTGACTTTGATGATGTGAGGATAGAGGACTTTATCAACAACTGGTTTCAGAATAATATTGAAATTGCCAAAAAGCTCTGGCATGAGCTGCAGTACCCACAACACTCCGCTGTTAAGGAGCTAGCCCGCACACCATTGATACTAACGTTTTTATGTCTTGCTTATGAATCGTCTAAGGTGATACCACCAAATCGAAGTCAGCTTTACAGTAAGGCGTTAGATATTATTCTCGATGAATGGGACGCCGAGAAAAACATTGAAAAGCCAAGGGTATTGGCAGACTTGAACTCAGCAAGAGAACAGCTCATGCTGACTCAAATTGCTTACGATGGGTTTGAAAAAGGTAATTTATTTTTCTCAAAACAATCAATCATTAATGATATAGAGGAATTTATCTCAGCTATTGCTGGAATTCCCAAAAATTTAGATGCAGAGGCTGTATTGCAGGCCATTGTCAAGCAGCAAGGTATTTTGACGTCACCCAGTATTAATTTTTATTCTTTCTCACACTCTACTTTTCAAGAATACTTAGCTGCAAAATATGCTTACAACAAGCCCCAAATATTAGAAAACTCTGTTGAAAATCATCTTAACGAATCGCGTTGGCGAGAGTTTTTTATATTAGTTTCAGGCTTGCTCGATAGTTCTGATGAATTCATATTGAGGATAGCAAAGCAACTCAATGTTTACGGTAGGACTAGAATAGTCGAAAGTCTCATCAAGCAAGCTCGTACTTTAAGTATCTCTTCTAACGCACGACGACGATATACTCAATTCCAAATAAGACTGGTATATTTTATTCTTATTAGTTCCCTTTCCCTGAGTCGTGCCCTGATTATTTCTACAGCTAGAACAAGAGATGAAGCGCTGAAATTCAATTTCACTGGTGAAGATAGATCAGAGCTACAGTTAACGATGACATCACTGAGTAGCTTTGTAGAAGATAAAACAAGCGCTATCATTGACGACCATCAAAGAGTAGACAAATTAAAAGAAATTCTTACATTTACAATAGATACTGCTTGGACACTGTCAGATGCACGCTCATGTGAGGATGTTATTCCGAAGTCCATGCAGCTGGCTCAACAACTGAACGATATGCATTTCTTCTCTGATCGTCAATATGGAATGATATTTTCTGGCTTGAAAGAACTTGAATCCCATCAGCCTCTAACTTCAACTATTGAGGTTAAGCAAGGTTTCGTCAGAAGTGTTCAAGAACTATGGTTTCAAATATTGGAGATGCCGATTGCCATCATAAACAACGAGTCGAAAGATATTAGCAAACTTTGTGAGTATTTGAATATGCACCTTCTTTTATTCGAATGCAAATATTCTGCAATCTATGTCTCAAATAAAGGTTGGTCCGATATTGAAAAACAGTTTTTTTGCATGTAAAAATTTTTCAACTGCCAAAAAATTATCTGTAGGCGAAGCTGCCATATTGTCTCTCAGCAGGGTCACACCTCTACAGCTGCATCATAGATCGCCTCATTTGAGCGCACTGATTTTTCTAAATCAACTACTGGGTTGGGATAATCTACACCAATTCTGACACTGCAGCGCTTTTGTTCCTCTGCGTCTAACCTCCAAGGGCTGTGGATCTTTCTACGCGGCACCTGCTTTAATTCTGGTAGCCAATGTTTTACATACTTGCCCTCAGGGTCATAGTCCTTTGACTGTTTGGGAATATTGAAATATCGAAATCCGCGGGCATCGTTACCCACACCGGCTGTGTAGTTCCAGTTCCCCCAGTTGCTGCACACGTCATAATCGATCAGCAGCGACTCAAACCATTCTGCCCCCATGCGCCAGTCGATGCCGAGATTTTTGGTGAGAAAGCTGGCCACATTTTGTCGTCCCCGATTAGACATAAACCCGGTTGCAGCTAACTCTCGCATGTTGGCATCCACCAGCGGATAGCCGGTTTCTCCACGGGTCCATTGTCCGAAGCGTTGCCAGTCTTGTTTCCAGGCTACTTGCAGCCCTCGCAGCCCGGTTGGATAAAAAACGGTGTCGCCGTGCTTAGCGCAGATAAAGCGGAAAAAGTCTCGCCACAATAGCTCAAATACCAGCCAGTAGGTAGAGTCATTGCGCACACGTTCAGATTCATAGGCTCCCACTTCTTCATAGATACGACGGGGAGACAAACAGCCCAATGCCAGCCAAGGAGAGAATTTGGATGAGTAGTCTGCTCCCAACATACCATTGCGAGTTTGTTTGTATACTCGCAGCTTGTCAGCCTCCCAAAAGTAGTGTTTTAAGCGCTTGATTGCCTCTGATTCTCCTCCTTTGAAAGGGAGTACGCCTCGCGAGTCAGGTATTTTCTTGTCTAAACCCAGGGTTGCTAACGTAGGTAATTTCCCTAAGTCCACCTCAGGCAGTGGTGACAGATTCTCAGGTGCGGCAAAGGTGGGATAGACCGAGCTGCTTTTCTCAACCTTTTTACGAAAGGATGTAAAAACTCTGGGCAGCTGAGAGATGTCAAAGGGTAAGTCTTCAGGATGATAGAGGGTGGCCCCCCAATACACTTCATAGCCAATTTTGAGCTGGGTCAACTGCTCTTCTAGGGCGGCATCAACCGCTAGTTCTTCACTGGTGATTTCTTCGTGCCAGTAGACAGCATCTACCTGAAGTGCCTTGGCCAAAGCCGGGATTTCCTCCTCTGGTTTGCCATGGCATATAACCAAATTTGAGCCCTTTGCCTGCAGGGAAGCTTGTAAGTCGGTAACGCTCTCTAGCAAAAACTGAGCACGGTAGGCACCCGTTTTAGGAAACCCAAAGCTGGTTTGACCAAACTGGCGTGGATCGAAACAGTAGGCAGGAATAATATCTGCAGTTTGCTCTAAGGCTCGATGGAGAGGTTCATGGTCATGGAGACGAAGGTCATTGCGAAACCAGAGCAAAATGCGCATGGGGCTTGAATTCGATTGAGGGCTAGTAAAAAACTGATTTTTCTACCAAAGCAGTATGCTAAATAAAAGTTAACAATTTATTCTCACAAAGAAAAGGAACGCAAACGATGGCGATTAAAGTGGGTGACACGGCTCCAGACTTCACACTGCAGTCCCAGGCAGGAGAAACAATAACGCTGTCTAAGTTTCAGGGGCAAAAAGCTGTGGTGCTATATTTTTATCCCAAGGATGATACGCCCGGCTGCACTACGGAGTCTTGCACGTTTCGAGATAGCTTTCAGGAGTTTCAAGATCTGGGGGCCGAGGTGATTGGTATTAGCAGTGATTCTCCTGATTCTCACCAAAAGTTTGCCAGTAAGCACAGCCTGCCATTTACCCTGGTGAGCGATCCAAATTCAGGTGTGCGCAAGACCTATGGTGTACCCGCTACGCTGGGTCTGCTGCCAGGGCGCGTAACCTATGTGATTGATAAGGCAGGTACAGTGCGCCACCTATTTAACTCTCAGTTCAATCCGAAAAAGCATGTTGATGAAGCGCTGATGGTCTTAAAGGGGCTCTGAGCTAATCAACTTGCTGATTGAGCCATGCGATGACTTTGGGGGAGCGGGCAGTGAAGGTAATCACATAGTCTTGTTCCGTTGCCCCCCGCTGCTGCACTTTGGCATAGATATCGGTTTCGCACACATCTGCGGGGGCTGACTGGGCTTGAATCACGAGCTTCAAATTAGTCAGCAGTGCGATGGGCTCAGTTTCCTTGATATGGAGTAGGGCGGTTTTAGCTGATAGCTTGTGCAGACTACCGGCATGGTGCTCTGCACCCACCTGTTTACCTTCTAGGACAACATATTCGACTGCAATTGGTTGAGGAAGGGACTGTAGGGGAGTCTCTTCAGGCATTAAGGCAAGATTGTACAGGTCACCGCCGATGCCGGTGACATCGTAGATGGTGATCGGGCGTTTGATGCCTTTGGGATAGACTTCGACCTTGCTTTGGATGGCCAGGCGATGGTTGTTAAGGGCTTGGTGGGTGTCTTCTGAAATAAAAATTTGGCCGCCGGTAGTGTAGGACTCAATGCGAAAGGCTAGGTTTACAGCGCTGCCAATAACGCTGTACTTTGTCCGTTTTTCAGAGCCGATATTACCGACAACGACTTGGCCAGTATTGATGCCAATGCCCATTTCTTGCTCAGGGAAGCCATGTTCGCGCATGGTTTGGTTGACTTGCTCCATTGCTTTTTGCATTGCGATCGCACAGGCCACCGCCCGGTCGGGATGATTATCATTCTCCTTAATTTTCGGCGCACCGAAGATAACCAAAATGCCGTCCCCCATAAACTCATCAATGATGCCTTGATAGTCATTGATAATGTCGGACATATAGCCCAAATACAGATTTAGAATCTTTACCACTTGGGCGGGTGATAGCTGCTCCGATAGAGCCGTAAACCCTCGCAGGTCAGACGTGAGAATGGTGATTCTGCGGGTTGCTCCCCCCAGTCTGAGATTGTCAGGATTTTCCAACAGATTGGCAACAATTTGGTCACTCAGATAGCGGCTAAAGGTGCGGCGGATCTGGCTAGCACTGTGGGCCAGGTAGGTATTTACTCCAGCCGCAGCTCCCACTAAAGCCATCAGCGGCGGAATTACAGGCACCCACCATCCGGCCAGTAGTAACGCATAGGCCCCCAACACCAAGATCGAGGCAATGGCGATCAGCAACGCCATCTGTCGTATGAGCGTGCGTTTCCCTGGATTACGCTGTAGCCAGGTGATCGTGGCCCCCAATAAGGCCCATAGAAAAATCCATAGAATTTCCAACGGTTCTGGCCAGGTACGCATCAACGCCCGTCCATCCAACGCTGCCCTGATAATTTGGCTGGTTAAATTCGCGTGGATTTCCACACCGGCCATGGTCTTGGGAAGGGACATCAGCTTACTGCTGTGGGGCACAAAAAATCTGTCTTTGAGGCTTTCGGCCACGGCCCCGATCAAAATCACCCGATTGGTTGCCCAATTCTCCGGCAGCTCATCGTTGAGGACAGCCCTTAGGGGAACTGTTTCAATGACTTCACTACCTCCCAAATAGTTGATCAGGGTTTGGTAGCCTCTAGCATCGGCCCGGACATAGCCCCCATCATTGGCCTCCAATGGCCGAAAAACAGCACCATTCAACTGCCAAAAATCCTGATCACCCACCGGTTCTGGACCAATGCCCTCCGCATCGAGATATAGCAAAGCCAGATAAAGAGCTAAGCTGGGCGCTTGGTCCCCTTCGGGGGTGGTCACCATCAGCAATCCCCGCCGAATCGTGTTGTCATTATCGACAATGCCATCGTTAATGCCCACCTGCCCCAGTTCTGCCAGGGTTGGGGCCGCATCAATCAAGTCGCGGTCGACACTGTCTCCTAAAACGGTGCGAATACCCACCAGATTTGGGGTATTGCGATATACGTTTTCCAGCTGGGCATGACCGGGCTCAACAGGAATATCTCGAATAATATCTAACCCAATTGCTCTGGGTTCTTGCTGAGCTAGCTTAGAAATCACCTCTGCATAGACCGCATCCGGTAGGATCGCCTGCCCCAGCTGTCGAATATCTTCTTCGTCGATACCGACAATGGCAACCCGCGAATCCGTTTCCTCTGGTCGCCACTGGAGGTACTGATCGTAGGTACGCCACTCTAGGGGCTGCAACAGCCCTATCCCCCTCAATAGCACAACCAATAGGGTGATAGTCGGCGTGGTCATGGCAATGCCCCGCCATCGCCACCAAAGCTTTTTGGGATTCATGAGTCAGCGCTACTGATTGATGCCCTCTAGCAGCCGCTGTAGATCATTAGAGTTATCAGAGGCGGTACCAGAAGCATCTAAAGTACCACCATTGGGGGCAGCCGTAGGGGCATTCGGACTACCGAGCGGTGCATCTGCTGTAGGCTCGGACGGCTCGGACTCATTTTGCCCGACAATGGGCTGTGCAGCTACAGCCGCTAGATCCACTGACGAGAGTAGCTCAGCCCAAGCATCGGGATTTTGAGGGCGTAGACTAGCGGCCAAGGTGATCGTTTCTTGCCAGGCACCGGCGGCGGCATAGAGTTCGGCCCGGGCTAAGAGATCATTATCGACGGTGTCTAGCTCTGCTAGAAAGTCTGCACTGGCATCTAGACGTTGAATGCCGCCGCCGAGCAGAACATCATCACCGCGATCGCTAGGGTCACAAATCAGGGCAAAATCCCAGTAATACAGATTTCCGGAGGTAAATGTAGGGGTAGTGCCGTCGGTCTGGTATCTAGGCAAGGTAACCTGAATCGTGCCGGGGATATCGGGTAGGTCAATACTCTGTTGATAAATTTCGTCACCAGACTCATCCACAACGGTTAGTTCTGCCCCAGCAGCATCCGTTTCAGGTACATAGAACCATAAAGATAGGGGAATATCGGTATCAGCCCCAAAAGCCGTTGCGATCGCATTATGGGGCAGCAAGGATGTCAGCGAAGGACTCATCTGCGGGTCTAGACAAATTTGGCCCCGTGTAGCCAGAGAGGGACCTCGAGCAGGAGCACCGCGATCGCGAGTCTCAGGAAAATCTAGGGCATAGCTGGGACTGGCGGCGGCCACCATTACAACAGCAAGCAATGTTTGAATACAGCGCGAATGAATAAGCATGATGACGACTTCTCTGGCAACTTTAATAATCTAGAGATTAAGTAGCGCTGCTGATTCTCCGTGGGATTTGCTCTGTCAAGATACTGCTCTATGGCATTTTTAACAGATCGATTCATCCTCTAAATTAGCAACGGTAATAAATACTTCTAGCGTTTGAACTGTCTTATAGAAGAACTACACATTTTTCAGAACTGGTTTCGGCAATTTGGAAGTAGGCCAATTGGAAAACTGTCTGGTCAAAGTAACAATAGAAATTAGTACTCAACGCTCTCAAGTAGACTGTTCACAAGTCTCGCTTCTAGCGTTAAAGCAATGTCCCATC
Organism: Cyanobacteria bacterium P01_B01_bin.77; assembly: GCA_039028535.1. Classification (GTDB taxonomy): domain Bacteria; phylum Cyanobacteriota; class Cyanobacteriia; order Phormidesmidales; family Phormidesmidaceae; genus Leptothoe. Next base: position 18,201 of record JBCCHX010000068.1, on the reverse strand, counting down.
ATGAGTCATCGCTAACACAAACAGACGTGTAGATGCCGTGTAGCCTGTGTGGAGATTATCTGGATGGGACTATATTCAGCATAGTAATGCCAGTTTTACCTTAAATCCGGCAGTTCGCTAGCTATCCTCCTCAGGCACCTCAAATGAGACCTCAAGATCGGTAGATCGCTCCGTGGACTCTAAACCAAAATACCGAGCTTCTATACCCGTGATATCGGTGCCAGATTCTAATGACACCAGGGAAGTAATTGAACCCAGCGATAGAAGATCGCCAGGTCTGAGCGCCACGCCCTGGGTTTGCAACGTATCACGCAGCCAGCGCACCGCATTAATGGGATGCCCCAAAAGATCCGTACTATGACCCTCAGCCAAGAATTGCCCTCGGGCATTATTCAACACCACCCGAATATTCGCCAGCTGCTCTAAACCGCTCGTGTCAGATTCTAGCTCCACCGGATCACCCACAATGCCATAACGAGCTCCCACATTGACCGCGACCAAAGCCCCCGCATTAACAAGGGCATTTTCCTGGTAAATCAAATCAGGCAGCTCTAGAAATGGCACCACCGCATCTAAGCCTGCTAGCAGTTCTAGATCCGTTTCTGCCTGATTGATATCAGCATTACCCACCCGCACCATTAGATCACCTTCGGCTTGGGGACGACTGCCAAAGGCCAAGGGCAAGGTGGCACCGTCTTCAAGCAGCATATTTTCTAGCAAAAAGCCGTAGAGGGGATGAGTCACCCCCAGCTGGGCTTGGGCCTGGGGATTTGTCAACGCCACTTTATACCCGACCACTGAGCCAGAGTCTCCGGCGGCGTTAATCAGACGCCGGACAAAGGTCACATGTACGGAATCAATTTGCCGCGAGGATAAACCATCCGTCAAAATTGGGGCTGGATACCCTGCGGTGTAGTGCTGAAATAGGGAGACGGCCACTAAGTCTGTATAGCTTTGGGCCAATCGAAGAGGTCGTAAGGGTTTTGGCAAGGGTGCCTCTGCCGCCTGGATTGCGGTAGCCCCACCAGCCATCAGGAGTCCGAGGCCAATACCCTGTAACCAACGCCAGTGTTTCATACTCGTTCCTTTGTTCGTTTGGTGATAGCAAATTGCGTAGGTAGACCCAACCATGGCAAGCCCAGGGACTCACAGGTGATTATCTAGCATACAAAGTGGTATCCACAAGGGCATACGTGGGGGTGACGACTTCCAGACTGGTTTACGCCTGGCGACCCGAGTTCTTTTTAGCTGCTTGACGGGGTCCCAGCTGAATCTCTGAGGTGATTTTGTTACTGTATATAGAATATAGAGACCGCTGCAATCATGCCCCTAGGCGATAATTTGATCGTTATGTCCGTTGTCCTTGCTAAGACATACCCCATGAAGGCGACAGTTCTAAATTCAGCCATTCAGGCGTCCTCTGCGTCACCGACGGTGACTAAAGAGAAGGCACAGCAAACCACTCGGCAACCGTACCCAGATTACAAAGTTATCGTGCTCAATGATGATTTCAACACGTTTCAGCATGTGGCTGAAACGCTGGTGAAATATATTCCCCATATGACTCCGGACCATGCTTGGAAGCTGACTAACCAGATCCATAACGAGGGCCAGGCCATCGTCTGGGTGGGTCCGTTGGAGCAGGCAGAGCTATATCACAGTCAGCTGATTCGAGCTGGCTTGACCATGGCCCCCTTGGAGAAGGCATAGTCCATGGCCTATGCCGCCAAAAAGCAGGCCAAAAAGCACGACGCTCGAGTGGTCCTTAATCATTCCACCCACCTGCCGGGGCTGATTGCTATGCTCCATAAGCTAGCAGCTCACCCTCAAATCAAAACCTTGACTCCAGCGGTCATTAGTCGGGGGCGCTCCCATGCGCCCAAGTTCCGACTGAAGATATCTGTCCCGATTTTGGGAGGATTTAAACTGATTGCCCGTAAGGGTAAGTCAATTCAGGAAGTATTTGTGATTACTGACCTGAGTGCTGAGCAGCTGACGGCGGCGATTGAGGCGGTTCTATAGGTCTTTCTGTGGGGCCATCGTCAAGTAAAGGGGCAAGTTTTGAGGGAGCCTGAGGTTTGTGACGGATGGGTGGAAGAGGGTAAGGCGCGGTTTGAGATCGCAAATGCCTTTTACCGTAGCTCAAGCCAAGTCGGCCGCGATTTAGCGGTACTGGCTGCGGCCATCTATCGCCAACACCACGGGCAGTTGCGGGTAATCGATGCTATGACCGGTTGCGGCGTAAGACCTCTACGCTACCATCTCGAATCGGGTGCCGACTGGGTGTGGGCCAACGAGGGTAACCCCAAGCTACGTGCATTGCTGCAGGAAAACCTGCGTCAGGGAATGCCCCCTGAAACCTATGGCATCACCCACCAGGATGCCAACCAATTATTTTTTCGCTGTGCCCAGCAGCAGAACTATTACGACCTGATCGACATTGATAATTTTGGCAGTCCGATGCCATTTATTAATAGCGCCCTATGGGCCATCAAATTTGGCGGGCTGTTATATCTCACCAGCACCGACGGACGCACCACCGGAGGCCACGCCCTAGAAAAAAGTGTGCAAATGTATGGGGCCTGTGCCCGCCGTCATCCTGCTGTGCATGAACAAGGATTGCGGCTACTCATGGGCTGTACTGCTCAGCAAGCAGCGGCCAGAGGCTGGCATATACAGCCGGTATTTTCGATTTTTAATGGGTTTATTCATCGGGCCATGGTCCGTATTGTGCCCCAGGCTTGGCAGGATGAGGACTACGGATTTTTGGCCTACTGCTATGGCTGCGGTCAGTTTCGTACGGCGAGGTGGCGGCAGCTGGGGCAGCTGAGCTGTGAAGCCTGTGGCACTGCACCAGTGGTTAGCGGACCGATGTGGTTAGGCCCGCTGCACGATATAGACTATGTGGGCCAGATGGCCAAATTAGCGGCCCAGTGGCAGTGGCCCCAGAGCATACAGCGGCTGCTAGCGGTGATGATGGCAGAAGCAACGATGCCGCCGTACTATTATCCTTTGGCAGAAATTGGCCGCCGCGGCCAAATGGATATACCAGCGCGGGACCGACTGATTGCCGGGATTTGCGATCGACCAGCACACGGGCACTACCGGGCTACGCGCACCCATCTCGATGCCCAAGCGATTAAAACAGATGCCCCGTTTGCCCTCTGTCTGGAGGTTGCCAAGTCTCTCTAGCACATGTGCGCAACAAAGCTGGGTGCCGCTGAAATTGTTGAGTAATGCCAGATGTTGAGACTGGTAAAGTCCACAAGTTTAGTTACAAAAACAGCAACAAGACCACCGCTGTACTTATCCCATGACAGATTAGAACCATGTTTCTAATCTGTCTGTGTATGTAAAGGAGGAAAATATGAAACAGATTGTAGGGCGGTGGATCCTGCCATCGGCAAGCATCGTGCTGGGAGTAACGGCGCTTGCGGTGGGAGCAATAAATATGGCCACCATTGCCCCGGTGGCAGCGCAGGAAACCCAATTAAGGGTACTGACCGTTACCGGAGAAGGTAGTGAGAGTATTCCAGCTACGCTGGCCCAGGTACAGCTTGGGGTTACGGCCCAAGGAGAGGCTGCGGAAACGGTACAACAAGATATCGCCCAACGGTCAACAGCGGTGATTGAGTTATTAAAATCGAAGAATGTTGATCGACTCCAAACAACGGGTATTCGCCTCAATCCGCAGTACAACTATGAGGGTAGCCGACCTCGCATTACCGGCTATAGTGGCTCTAATACCGTCAGTTTTCAGATGCCGACGGAGACGGTGGGAACGCTGTTGGACGATGCGATCGCAACCGGAGCCAATCAGATCAATAGCGTGAGCTTTGTCGCCACCGATGATGCCCTAGAAGATGCCCGCGATACCGCTCTACAGGCAGCTACAGCCGATGCGCAAGCCCAGGCCGATGTGGTACTGCTGAGTCTCAACCTCAGTGCCCAAGAGATTGTTGGCATCCAGGTCAACAACGCTGCTCCACCAATCCCCTACGCAGTCCAAGCGCGACAGCTAGAATCAGCCGTGGCAGATGCTAGTACGCCTGTGGAAGGGGGAGAGCAAACCGTAAATGCTAGAGTCACTCTGCAAATCCGGTATTGAGGCTAGGACAATCGGTCTGTCCACAAATATCTGTCCACAAATATCTGTCCACTCGCTTGCATTTATTCACTAAAATTTGTCACCATCGCAAAAGATGTGGAGATAATCGGTGACTAAAGCTGTCCGCAGTTTAATCGTTGGTTTGACAGTGCCGTGGTTGAGCGGTCTACTGGCACTGCCAGGTGCAGCTCAGATAGCAGTAGAACCAGCAGAACCTGAAACAAATCCGCCACCATTATCCACAGCACCCGGAGCTAGTGCTGACAGCAGCAAACCACCCGCAGCAGAAATTATTAAGTGGCCGCCGCCATCGGTGCCGGTCGAGCAGCCGGTCACATTAGTATTGCAGTTGAGCCAACGTCAGCTATACGTCTATCGAGGTGACACCCTAGAAACGATATTTCCTGTCGCTGTGGGTAAAACTGGCTGGGAAACCCCAACAGGAACCTTTACAGTTTCCTATATGCTAGAAGATCCGGGCTGGACCAATCCATTCACGGGAGAGGTGCTGCCACCTGGTCCAGAAAATCCCTTAGGAGAGCGATGGATTTCGTTTTGGACCGATGGTCAGAATGAAATTGGGTTTCATGGCACCCCTAACCGTGGGTCCATCGGTCAAGCGTCATCCCACGGATGTGTGCGCCTTTATAACGAACACATCCGTGAACTCTATGATTTGGTTACCCCCGGCACATCAGTAACGGTTCTCCCCTGAGTCAGGGCCTGATGAATTAGGGTTTCAAGGTATTTACCAAAGACCTCTGGGACTATTGTTAGCAGGGGCTTCATTGGTCACAGAGGAATCATTATTAGGAGTAGGAACATCTGTGGCAGGTTCATCCCCTGGTGATTCTGGAGCTGTTTCTGCCGGTATTGCCGTTGGCTCTGCTGGGGTAACTGGCTCGTCACCTACGGGTAGTGTTTCAGCACTGCCAGGTTCGATCGTGGCAGGCTCATTGACATCAGAGGTGGGCTCCCCGATGGGGGCGGCCCCAGGGTCGGTTTCTTCTAGCTCCGGACTCGCTTCAGATGCGGGCGTTGCAGGTGGTTCAGGTTCTGGGACATCAGGGCCGGGAGTTGGGTCTGGAGCTCCATCAAAATCACCGCCATCAGCGGGGGGCGTGGGCGTGGGGATATCTTGGGCGTAGACGAGGGGGGCAGATCCTAGGGTTAGGCTAACCGCTGAGAGAGTGGCTAGTAAGAGACGAATTTTTGAGAAATGGGTGGAAAAAGTAGCCATGGCTGCAGCTCCTGAATATTGATGTCAACGTTTATTAAGGTCAAGACATCGGCACGCCAACCGGGCGAACCGACATGTCCACACCTGCGCTATCGCAGGTTAAATCGCCATCCACTAAGCGTCCTTGTTGCCATATACCTGATTTTGAAGTGCCGTCGGCAAATATGTACACACCTTCGCCATTACACTTGTTGAACTCAAAGTCACCGATATAGCGATCGCCATTTTCTAAAGTCCACATACCTCGACCGCTAAATAAATCATTGTGAAACTGGCCCACGTAGCGACGACCATTTTCAAATACAAACGTGCCACAGCCGTTACGTTGACCACCAAGATATTCACCGTCATAGCGGTTGCCATTGGGATAAAGCATACTGCCGCGACCATCGGCTGGCTGACCATCATCAAACTGACCGTAGAACTGAATGCCGTTTTGATAGGTGTGGTCAGGGGTATTCGCTTCAAGCGGGGTGATGTCGGGTTCGTTACACACAAGCTGAATGGTGACGGTGCCATCGGGGGTAACGAATTTAGGGGATTTGGGGCGCAGGGCAAAGTATAAGGCGGTGGCAATTGCGATCGCACCAAACACCACTGGCCATTGCAATAATGGTCTTAAATCCGTTTTGGGGCGAGCAAGGGGCTTAGTTGGAGGCGGGCTAGGTGTAGTAATCTCAGCAGATGAAGCCGCAACATCAGGCCAATCTTCCAGACAAGTCCCCTGCAAGCAAGCATTGGTAAAATTAGCATTATCCGTAATGGCCTTAGACAAATTAGCCTGAGTCAGATTTGCCTCAATAAAATTACCCTCTTGCAAATCAGCCCCCGCCAAACTCGCCCCTTGAAAATTGGCATTATTGGCATAGACGCCGCTGAGATTAGCTCCACCGATATTCGCATCTTCCAAATCGGCCCCAATCAAACAGGCCCGACTCAAATTTGTCTTACTAAAGTTGATGCCCCGCAGAGATTTTTCAAATAGGTAGGCAGACTCTAAATCAGGGTACTCATCAGGATGCTCTAAACGCCAACGATTCCAGGCATCTACACCCTGCTCAATGAGTTGTATATAATCTATCGCTATCATGTCAGCCCCAATCTATCGTCGAGAAGGTGGCAAGCCATTCTCATCCTATTACAGCTAAACAAATACCATTACTGTAAAAGGAACCAATACCTGGTGGACCTGATGGGGTCGCATGGATGAACTGTCACAATAGGCACTGATGGATATGTGCTGGGCTACCCCCATTCATCAAGAAACACTTAGCGAATGGGGATAGCGTGTGGTCTCGTTAGACCCCCATGCCGGTCAACAGCCCCGACGTGCCTTCCAAGGCAAGGAAGGAGATGGATTCATCGGTGTGGTTGAGTTCTCTATCTAGGGATTGCTCTTCATGAACTCTCGCCCCAAAGCTAACAGTACTGATGTCATCAAGACGCAAATTAGCGGTATCTGCACCATAGTAGGAATCCAGCTTAGCAATAATAGATGGGGCTACATCAAAGGCTTCTTCAAACATGATGGGGGTACGATCATTATTCACACTGCGTCCCGTTGTGCCTCCCTGCAATAAAGTATCGCCATCGGACGCCACACCCTGGTCAATGGCTAGCCAACCAATCGTCTCCTTGACATGTGCCCCACGGTTGAGCGCTTCTTCCTCTTGCATTGCCAGCTGAAAACTCTGCTCTGACTGAGCCTTCATTCGAGTTGTCACCCAGTCGCTACCGTTAAATGTTTGTACCTGAGATAGTACGGTGGGTGTAGCTTGAAAGCCTTGCAGGTTAATAGTATCAAAGCCTTTAGATGTTAGACGATCCCCCCCATGGGTACCAGCAGAGATCCGGGTGCCATCAGCCAGAGTCCAGTCTCCTGCCTCCATGACAAGATAGGAAACAGACTCATTTTTATGAGTACCATCTTTGTAGTTAGGTTCCTGTAGACGCAGCTGAAATGCATTGTCAGTCACGTTCTGTACTCTAACAGCAGCTGAGTCAGAGCCTTCAAAGGTCGGATCAGAAACAATAACAACAGGGTTTATATAGTCGTTATCGAGAGAAATTGTCTGCCAGTTGTGATTGAGCTTGAGGGTACCATATTCACCAATAACGCTGTCTGGTTCAGGCACTGGTTCGGGTGTAGGCTCCGGGGTACTGGGACTACTCTCAGTCAACGCCGCCAGATATCCCAAGCTATAGGACATAGGCGCAATGGTTTGCATAACCGTAAATTCAGAATGGGGGACTAAATAAGTGACATCAAAATGCCCCTCTGTGGTAGGCCATTGACGGGGCAGAGGAGAGGTCACATCATCAAATAAGTCCAGGGACCAATCATCATAGGCACTAAAATCAACAGGGCCGTAAAGAGTGATTCCCGGAGGCGCATCACCACCAACAGCAATGCTATCAGCAATTAGCGGATGTTCGGGTACCCGGTGACCAAGCCCCGTAGTATAGCTAACATTGTCAGGATTAGCCCCCAGAATAAACTGCGTTGCTAAAATACCTGATTTGAGATATTTCTCATTATTAGAGAGAGAGTGGGCACGGAACAAGTTTGTGCTATTAGGCCCCAAGCTTCCCCATCCCAGAGGAGCCCAAGGGTCCTTGTTCCACTTAAATCCAGTATTGTTGATAGCGGCAATTTCCTCATCTGCTGACTGTAGCAGAGAATTTTTGGCATTTGCCTGAATAGTTTTGTTAATACTGGAGCGTTCAGTACGGGAATAGGTAAACGCGGAATTGCGACGGTTATGATTTTGCCAAACGTAGGGGGCGGTGTTGGGATCATCAAATACCGTAGTCTCTAAAAAGACTTGATGCCAGCGTTCACTCCCCGATAAGCGATATAGCTCAGCAGCAGCCAAACTACGCTCATCGTAAACTTCTGTGTAGGTTTGATTGTTGTTAGGCATCTGGGCAAATTCTTGCTCGGCCCACTCCATAGCTTTAAGAGCACTCTCTTGGTAGCTGTTAGCTTTATCGGGAGCAATATCTTGCAAAACGTGGGCAGCATAGGCAGCCGTTGCAGCATATTTATAGCTAGACCACATATCTGGCGCATAGACCATCACATCTAGAGACTCTTGCCAACTAGCCTCAAACCGCTTTGGATGCTCTGCTGATTCTACTCCACCGCGAACACCGCCGTTGGGCAACTGCAAACGCTTAAAAAAGTCCAGGCCCCAAAGTGCTTCATCGATAACATCTGGCAAACGGTTGTTAGATTCTGGAATATTGAGATCCACATCGTCAAAATAATCCGGAAACAGCTCGGCTAGTTCTAACATCGAGCGAGTCACGTCCAGGTGCTGAATACGTCGATCCCAATCTCCGGCGTCAAACCACCCCCCATAGGCTTCGGGAACAAGTTCATCGGTTTTACCGGCAACCAATGCTTCAAAGACATTGACATCGGAATTGATCCCCATTTGGGTATCCATCAACGTGGTCGTAGACTGGTAAATCTTCACGCCATCGTCAGGGTGAAATGGACGAGGACGCTCATAATCGGTATACGGATTCCCTAACTCAATACCACTGCGCTGATGGTACATACCTCGGGCCGAGACATAAAAACTATCAGCCCAAGCTTGATCGCCAATATCAAAGGCAAAAGATGTGCCCACGCCATCTACCGCAACTTTATAGGTCCCCTCGATCTCAAAGTCACTAAAGTCCATGATGTAGACATCCGTGCCATTATAGTTGCGACCAAGATTATCCTCGGCCACATCTTTATTTTTGGCCAGTTCAATGGCACCTTCATATACCTTGTTACCAGTGGCCTCATCAATCAGCCAGAATTTTTGTCCTGCTCTGTACTCGACACCTTGCCCTTGAGCCCCCATCCACGTGGAGAGAAATGCAACTTTTGCCGGTGAGTCTGGGTCAAACCCGATATGAGAAACATGGACGGCCTCACTGCGATCGCCCGTGGGGTCATAGGTAAAGGTCGTATCTTCGATGCCGTTGCCGCTAAAGTCAATCTCGTAACGTTTACCTTGGTCAAGCGGCTGTGGCAACTCTAAAAATACCGTATGTTCCATTGGCCAACCAAAATCCCAAGATCCGGTTTCGGCAATACCGCCAATCTTGCTCTTACGGAATACCTGTATTGGGGTCACACCCTGACTAAAGTCATTGTCACTACTGGATTTGAGGGTATAGTTATTGGCATTGTCGGCCCAGTTAGTATCCAGCTCCGGTCCTTCTAAGACATCAAATGTCCGCACCATGGTGTTATTGGCTGCCATGTGGCCAATGACCTGACCGTTTCTAGACAGAATGTTCCACTGATTGATATCGTCGCCCGGCTCAGGCGTGTAGGGAATTTGTTGACCTTTGACAATCTCACCTGTTTCGATGCGAAGAGCTAAAATAGTCGAGCTAACCGTATAGACATCAGTGATTTTAACAGTGGATGCGTTAGCAGAATTCATGCTTGATAGCTCCAATGATGGATAAGTATTTTGTTGTAGATGCAGGGTATTGTTCGGAATATTTTAGAGAGAGATCCAGGTACTAGGGGAGTAGACATTAATGCTGTTGCAGGCACCTAGTTATCTCTCGAACATAGACAACCAGAGGCATTTACTTTGGTCATTAATTGGCAAACGTTTTGAACACGACCCCTAAAATAATTGAGCTGAGATCAGGCTAAAGATTGTTTAATTAATGGAGAGAGTAGTTGCGATCTCACACAGCGCAGCCCCCACTCATCTTCTTCAACAACACATCAGTCCTTAACAGGCAGAACATTGCTGTGACGTCGACAGAGATTCTCCAAGACATCACAACCAACGCATCTTTCTTTATATTTTTACAGCTAGAGCAAAAATCACAATATCGCCCACCCGTAGGTACTGAAATCACTTTGCCACCAGGCAACATAATTCAACAATACTGCACAGCAACAATCAGTATTTTGGAAATGCCAACGTGTAAATTGAAACAATAATGCTGTGTTCACAGTTTTTCTAACTCAACAGTTCTGGGAATAATCAATGCCATTCCGTTGAAAAATCCCAAAATAGAAAATCGACAGAGGTAGATGAGAACGTCTAATGTCGTACACTCAACTACAGTGAAACACAGCCTTAGTATTGCATATCCTTTTTCACATTGAGTAAAAATCTTGTTAAGCTCAGATGAAGTGACTCAATCTTCTCCTAGCTGTGCCAACCTAAAAAGTGTCATTCTAAGGGCACAAAAAATATCTTTCACCTGAAATATTTAAAAATACCAGAAATCAAGAAATTTCTAAGATAATCGCGTTTAAGGTATTTTGAGCTAGCAAAGGATTACTAATGCTGCCTTTAAAGCGAAAAATAATCTATCGAACGCACTGCTAGTAATATTTGGCAAATAAAGCTGTCCCGAGGGACAAGAATGCTAAAAACCTCTTTCTTCTCTTATTGCTTAAATCATTAAGAATGGCATTTGCCTGATCCACCTGAAATAAAAACAAAAAATAACAACAACTTTAGATTTATACTCAAGCATTATTGAGACACTATTCTGGTAGCACGGTTGGCCTCAACGCCTAGGTCCTGCTACTATCTGCTTTTTGTAGCCTGGGAACCTAAAGCAAGTGTTGCATGTTTCCGTCAGTTTTTAGAATATTTGCCTGCGTCTGCCACAAGGTGTCTTTAATTCGATTCTATCGACTATTACTGCTAAGTCTAGGTTAGTACAAATCGCCTACTATACTGCACTATAGTTAGCACCTGCTTGTCATTGAATGCAACCATCACAAATTATGTAAAAAACCATGCAGATAAATCCTCCGCATGGTTTTTTATGATTAGCTCTTATGTTGAGAGGGAGGAATATACTCTACAGCTTTGCGTAGATAGGCAGAGCCGTTAGCTCTCAACTAGTCGAGGTTATCTCCTGGGCTCACGGGGCTTTGCTTTGTTTACTTTGAGAACACGATTCATCCATTCGGCACCGTCCAGGGCTTCAATTGCCGCAGCTTCTTCGGCGTCTGATGACATTTCCACAAAGGCAAACCCACGGGGCCGACCCGTTTCCCTGTCGGTAGGTAAATGAGTGCTCTTAATGGTGCCGTACTCGGCAAAAACTTCAGTCACGTCGTCTTTAGTGGCGTCATATGACAAATTGCCCACATAAATTGACATACAGATTCTCCAGCATGAAAAAGTACACAGAATTATATTCGGAGAACCATTTGTAAAAAAGATTAAACTGCCGAAAATAAATCTCATCAAACGCTAGCACATGGTTAGTAGTAAGAGTTAAAAATGCAGTAAAAATCAACCATCGGCCAGTATCCAATTTTGCCTGCTTGAGCATTACTGCGCCATTATTGCGCGATAGATACAAATCTGAGGCTATTCCCCATCAGCTTAGGTAGTCCGTTTTAGGAAATATCGTATTTATTTCTCGATCGAGCTGAGATGCTACTATTCAGACGGAACATTACACTAGACTTTGATTTGAGCGGTGACGGTCACAATAATGATGTCAGGGGCCGTTGACAGTGGTTCAAATTTCCAGCCCAACCGCGCATCATAATCATTCATCATGGTTAAAAACCCCAGACCTGATGTGCTGATATTCTCATCGCTGGAGCTAGCTTCTATCTGCTGTACATAAAGATCCTGTGGATCGAAGGCTAGCAGTTTTTCAATAAAGCGCTGTAATTTTTCGGCCCCGGCTTTATCGACACTGTTAGTGGCAAACATGACAGCGATCAGTTCTGGCCCCTCGAGGAAATGCACCCCTAGTTTGACCTGAGGATTAGCGGTCTCAAGATTAAATTTTACAGCGTTCTCTATAAGTTCATTGGCCACATAACTTATAGAGCTTTTGGCTTCCTCAATGCGTTGTTGCTGATCAGGCTGATTTTCATTAAATGGAAGAAATCCAATAAAACAATTTGCCAAAAAATAAGCGGATAAGCGTTGATTTTCCCAGAGCTTTTCAGCGTCTTCCGATGTGGGTGTAAAGCTTATTTCTAAAGAGTTATGTTGATTAGGAAAGATCTCAATAAAATCGCCAAAGATTTGATTCATAAGATTTTCTCCTAAGATACCGTTGTGTGACGAGCCGATAGATGCTCTTGTTAGAGGCCCTTTCACTCATAAGCCTGACTGGTAAAACTGCTACCGATGGGTGAATCCATTGAGGTATTGTTGCTCCCCGGTATGATTTGATTTGCAATCTATTGACTCGTAATGCATTTCATCGAGCAGTTCCTCTCCTAAATTAGCAACGGTAAATTTACTGTTGCTTGATAACCAACAACGTGATGTCATCAAATATCTTTTGACCACCCATAAAGTGGTGTACATCATTTATGATAGCCTGCTTGATTTCTTCGGCAGTACTGCTCCAGTTCTGAGTAATAACCTCATGCATCCGTATGAGACCATACTGCTCTCTGCCTAAGTTATAGGCTTCAGGGATACCGTCAGTGTAGAGGACTATTCCATCTCCAGGGCATAGTTCAACGGTTATATTATCGATGAAGTCTGCAATGTCATCGTCTAGTCCAATGGGCAGGCCCAAGTCTATGGTGTCAATGCTTTCAATACTGCTATCAGAGCGTACTATTAAAATCTCTTCATGCTGACCGCTAATACTGACATGTCTATTGGCATAGTTGAGAATAGCTAAAGTCAAATTCTTTTCGGAGTCCATCCGCTGCACATTCTGATAGATGGTGCGGTTGAGGGTGTCTAAAAATTTAACGGGGTCGTGCTCTTGGCTCTCTTTTAGGGTACGGACAGCGGTTTGGGTCATCAACATTAACATGCCACTTTCTAGGCCATGACCTGTGACATCACCGATACCCAATGTGACCACTCCCTCAGTCTGTAGCACATCATAATAGTCTCCACCGACCTCCTCAGCAGGTTCCATAAAGCCAGCAATGTCAAGGCCATCCACATTTTTTAGTTCTTCAACCTTAGGTAAGATCATTCGTTGAATTTTTCGGGCTACGTCGAGTTCTGCTCCCATCCGTAGGTTTTCAGCTTTGAGTTTGTCATTAAGAGTACTAATTTGCGCATTGGCACTGGCCAGTTCAACGGTGCGTTCTTTGACCTTATCTTCTAAGGTCTCAAACGATGTTTTGAGCTGACTGGCCATGCTAGCAAATGAATGGGCTAAGGTCCGTAGCTCACTGATGGGACTGGTTTCCATATTTTGAAGAGTAAGATTACCATTGGCAATGGCTTCAGAGGCTTGGGTAACGCGCAGTACCGGCTGAGTTAGCCATCGGGTAATCAGTAAACCGACGCCAATGGCAATCCCGAGTGCTAACAGCATCAAGCCAATGGTATTGCGGTTATTGGCGTAGATTTGCTCCATGAAGTCGGCTTCTGGGATGGCGACGACAATTAGCCAATCGAGGCCTCGCCCATCGCGAAAGGGGAGGACCTGGACGAAATGGCGTTGGCCCTGAAGTTTAAAGTTGAGCTGTTGCGATCTCAAAATTTCATTCAAACCGCTAAACCGCCTAGAAATATATTGGGCAGTTCCTCGCACAAGCGGATCTTGGCTATCTACAGCTTGTAAAAATTTAGGGTCCTCCGGATCCCCTAGCATCAACGGTTCATCGACAGAACTGGAAATCAAACGCCCCTGTCTATCAATGACAAACGCCTGGCCCGATTTACCAATTTCTAAGTCTTGCAAAAAGCTACGAAATTCCTCTGGCAGCACAACATCTGCCGCGCACACGCCCAAAAGTCTTTGTCCTGACTGATCGTAGACAGGTAATCCGGCGGTAATATTTGGTAGCCCAGTGGTAAAAGCAATATAGACGTCAGTCCAAACCGGCTGCTGGGCCTGAGTCGCAGCTTTATACCAGGGGCGCTGTCTAGCATCAAATGTAGTCTTAAGCTGACGGATAAAATAGGTCCTCTTACCACGGATATTCAATGTATAGTACTGACGTTTTCCCTTAGTCGCAGCATTACTATAGGACAGCTGTAGAGAGCTATCTTCCGGGTCTCGTAAAACACCAAAAAAGTCACCTCGATTATTACCACAGTACACAAATGCTACATTGGGTGAGATTCTCATCTGTTGATATAGTTGAGCTTCTCCACGGGTAGCATTTTGAACATCTATAACATTTTCGAGCAGCGCAGTTGCATTCAGACGATTGATTTCATGGGGTGTTTCAAAATATCCCTGTAGCTCTCGTTGGATTCGAGCCGAAACCTCCATGCGAAGCTGGGATGTAAGGTTTTGGATAGCCTGCTGGCTATTACGAAATGAAAGATAGCCCACTAACCCCACCGTCGTGCAAATCTGAAGCACAAAGGGAACAACCAGCACCCGTCGAATAGGAACACGAAAATTATTGGGTAATCTACTTCTTAAGCGTTTCATTCTTTAAGCCATAGTTGGCTATGGGAGGATAAGATATCTTGCCGTCAGGCATGTTAGATCACAGCCATTAGACCGAAATATCTTGAGACTACTTGGACTACTCCAGGTCTAACCTCAAGCTAGGGAGAAATTTTTGGAGATTTCTCAACGATTTTCTCTGCCAAGGGATATCATGAGAGCCTAGAATCACCAGCTGTATGTCTTGCTTTTTACGTAGGGCCAAGACATACTTACACAACATACTAATGCCAGAGCTATTGAGGAAAGATAATGTTCTGAAGTCAAGGGTGATTACGTTAGCATCACCGTTGGCTACCTCAGTTAGCAGCTCATTGATCGATGCATATTCCTGAGGTCCACCAAGGGCCAGCTCACCCTGAAATATAGTGGTGACGGTATCGGCATTGTAATGTACAACATAGTCCTTGCCTTTGATTTCTTGATTTGCCATGTTGAGAGCATTGTGGGAGCGTTAATTTTGGTGAGGAGTTAACCTGATTTCGCTATGCTCCCATAATTTTCTGAATCAGGGAGTATAGAGACACTATCCTTTACCAAGGCTCTGCTCTATCCTATGCACCTGAACAAACGCTGTAGTGATAACTCGCTAAGGCTATTCTGTTGCCAGGTTACCATGCATGACCTTTTAAGAATTCTTCTATCACATCAATGAGACGATCAATCTCAGATTCTGTTGTGAAATAGTGGATACACGCCCTAACACAGCTCGGTGACAACAGTGTGCGTAGATAGAACCGTCGCGTTTCGAGGTAAGCCACTAGCTTTTGATGGAGCGTCGGAGTAGAGGCACCGTTTTGAAAGATTTGAAACGACACTAACCCAGATTCTGGCGGAGATTTTAGCAGACATCGAATCGAGCGCAAACTGTTGAGCTTGCCCCAGAGAAAGCTACTGAGCTGACAAATGCGAAAGTAGCGCTCTTCGGTGGTGCCCCAGTCGTTGTGGGTTGCGATCGCAACCCGTAGTCCGCTACACAACGCCACATTGGATGTGGACACCTCATAGCGTCGCGCATCGGGCTCCCAGCCAGTGGGCTGTCCCTGTTTCCCAATGGTAATGCCGCGCCAGCCAATATAAGTTGGAGATAGCTCTGCCATCGCTTCAGGACTAACGTAGAGACCACCCAGGCCAGCCGGACCGCAATACCATTTGTGGCCCGTAAATGCATAAAAATCCACACCCGTCTCCGCTAGCTGCAGCGGCAGCATTCCCACAGACTGGGCCGAATCAGAGAGAACTCGCACTGGTCGTGGCCGATCATGACAGAGCTGACAGATAGTTCTTAGCGGTAGCACCTGGCCTGTATTCCAAAGAATGTGGCTGATGACCAGCAAACGGGTTGTAGGACGCAAATGGGCTTGAATGCTAGCAACCGGGTCAGCAAAGTTGAGCTGACTCAAGTGGGGAAAGACACTGAACTCGATGCCATACCGTCGCTGCAGTTCTTGCACAGTAGCAATGACACCAGGATGTTCACAGTCAGACAGTAGAATATGATCGCCCCTGCACCAAGACATTCCCCACAGAGCAATACTGCAACCGACAGTCACATTTTCAGTCAAGGCAATGGTCTGGGGCGCAATACCCAGATCGTCTGCCAATACCCGACGGGTCTCCATCCCTTCCGCGCGTATCCACTGGTAGGCTTTACTGCCAAATGGGCCACGGGTTTGAATCGTTTGATGGGCTGAATGGATAGCTGCTAGAGCCGCCTCTACCATAGGGCCCTGACCACCGTAGTTAAAGTAGGCTTTGTTTTGCAGGGCTGGGACCGTTTGCCGATATTGCGCAATACTGACATTCATGCAAGCATCACCACGTCAGTTAAAGATTTATCAAGTTTAATCTATTCTGTATGGATTACTTTGTCTGTAGCCTCAAGCGTTTTGGGAGATCGTGAGTCATTCCTGATCGGTGCAGGTCAGGTCTGAACGTATTTACTATCAGACTGGGTAAATTGTAAAAGAGATTACTGTTCTGCATTGATCAACGGAAATCAACTAATGCGCCTTTCACGCTCAATTTTGCTGGGATTAGCAGCCCTAACCCTAACTAGCTGTGGTCCTTCAACGGTAGCTCAGTGCAACGCGTTTGCCGATGTGATTAACCAAGCCCAGGTGTTTAAGGATGAGTTTGAAGCCGAGATTGATAGCTTTACGCAACAGGCTCAAGGGGCCGAAAGCTTAGGGGATATTCAAACCGCAGCCAGCCAGTACATCGGCGCAGTCGATAAAGTGGTGGTTAGCATCGATGGCATGGTCACCAGCTTAAACGACCTGGATCTGGCTGATGAACAGCTATCTGAGTATCGAGATGGCTACGCTGGCATTATTTCTGGTTCGGCTCAAGAGCTCAAGGTGGCGGGTGAAGCAATGCAGCTGGTGGCCGATGCAGAATCCGAAGCTGACTTAAGCAATGTGCTAGAGGAGTTTCAAAACAAGGCTAATACTGCGTTTACCAAGCTACAAACCCTCTCTCAAGATGAGGCCACATTAGTCAGTGATATCAATACCTACTGCGGCGCTGAAGCTCCAATTGGGGATACTGAGACACCTGCTGGGGAAACCGAGGCCCCTGCTGGGGATACTGAGGTCCCTACCGAGGAGGAGGGTGAAGCTCCTGCTGGGGGTGCTGAAGCTCAATAACTCGGTCCATTCCCTACCCGACGCACGATAGAATCAGAGGCGCTGCTTGCTGAATCTTGCGTCATGGTCACGTCTTCTGCCGCTTTGCTCATTGAAACTGATGCCGCTGCCCATCAGTCTTGGACCCTATCATCTAGGGGGAAAGGGCTGCAGGGACGGTTGCAGGTGCCCGGTGATAAGTCCATTTCCCATCGCTCTTTAATGCTGGGAGCACTAGCCAGCGGTGAGACACGGATTAAAGGACTGCTGTTAGGCGAAGATCCCCGACGAACTGCGGCCTGTTTCCAAGCCATGGGCGCTAAAATTTCAGATCTTGATGCTGAATGGGTGACGGTAAAAGGATTGGGAGTAGGGCAACTTCGAGAACCCACAACGGTTTTGGATGCAGGTAACTCGGGGACAACACTGCGGCTAATGCTAGGGTTGCTAGCGTCTCAACCGGGGCGGTTTTTTACAGTGACCGGGGATGACTCGTTGCGATCTCGCCCCATGGCCCGTGTGATTACCCCCCTAACGGCCATGGGAGCCAAGATCTGGGGGCGTGACCATAACCAACTAGCCCCCCTAGCAGTGCAAGGACAAACTCTATCACCAATCCACTACCAGTCCCCCATTGCCTCAGCCCAAGTGAAGTCATGCATTTTGCTAGCAGGGTTATCGGTGAATGGCGATACCACAGTCACCGAGCCCAGTCTCTCACGAGACCATAGCGAACGCATGCTCAGCGCCTTCGGAGCTAACCTCACAGTCGATCGTGAGGCCTGTCGGGTGACATTACACGGACCTAGCCAGCTCCAGGGGCAAACTGT
>JBCCHX010000067.1:0-40757 GCA_039028535.1 Cyanobacteria bacterium P01_B01_bin.77 | reverse complement strand
TTGGTCAGACAACGACTTTGGCAAATGAAGACTTTTCAGATGTCTATGGAGACACACGAGATGGTTAAAGTTCCAAGAGACCTCTTTAACACTTGGACTGACTTACTTTGCTATGCAGCTTAATGGATAAAGTCGAGTTAATGATATTTTTCAATTTAAGTCCTTTGGCAATAGCAGCAGCAATTCAGAGCAGCAGCATTCCATTTTTTAGAAATCAGTTTGCCCATTTTGTATAACAAATTCCGACTAAACCAGATGAAGTAAGTAAGGGGACAATGTCGCAGTACATTAGCCATGTAGGTTTGTAACCTGACACATATATATATGAAGTTGAACTTGAATAGAAAAACGCACGTGATATATCTTTGCTAGAAAAATATTTTTCTTACAAGAGATGGATGTTTTGCTAGTGAACATTAGGAAGTAAAAAATTTAGCTGATTGTAGATGTTTATTTAGTAGTTTTCAGGTTGATTGTAGTCTTGTCTAGATAGACTTTGGGAGAAAGTTATCGCAGATGATTGATTGTCGATTTGTAAAACTGGTTGGAGGTTTTGTACTCCTTTCGACCTTGGGTCAATATTCTGCTGTAGCACAGTCTATTACACCCGATACCACCTTGGGTAGCGAGGGGGCTATCGTTACCCCGATCGATCCGCTTACTGACCATATTGAAGGTGGAGCTGCACGAGGAATCAATCTATTTCATAGCTTTCAAGAGTTTGGGATAGGGCAGCAGCATACGGCTAATTTTGTCAATCCTGCAGGCATCGAGAATATTTTTAGCCGAGTGACCGGCAGCAGTCGCTCTGATATTTTGGGTACGCTCGGCGTTTTAGGCAATGCCAACCTATTTTTTATCAATCCCAACGGTATTCTATTTGGCCCAGACGCTAGCCTGAATATCCAGGGTTCGTTTACAGCCAGCACGGCGAATGAACTTGTGTTTGCTGATGGTAGTACATTTAGTGCATTAAATCCTGTAAGTCCACCACTGTTGAGTGTGGATGTGTCTACTCCGATTGAGGTGGTATTTGGAGAAATTCCTGGCGATATCCTTAACAAAGGTCAACTGTCTGCTGGAAGTGATTTAGCCCTGGTCGCTAATGATTTAAACCTGGAAGGTCAATTATTGGCCGGAGACTCTCTGAGTTTACAAGCTTCAGGTAATCTGAGCGCTAGTGACAGCGCAGAGCAAGCATTTATTGCTACCAGTGGTGGAGATTTGCTGGTTGAGGGAGCTGAAAAAATCGATATTAACATTCTAGAACATCCTGACAGTAGTATTTTCTCGGGGGGTGATTTAATCCTACGTAGTAATGCACCGATTAATGGCGATGCCCATTTTGTTGTAAATGGAAATTTCCAAATTGAACAGTTAGAGGGTGGTTTAGGTGATCTACTCAGTGAAGAGGATCCAATTATTCTGGCAGCAGGTGATGTAAACCTGGCAAACCACACAGGTGCTTCATTACATATACTGGCAGGTGGCAGTATAAGCCTGGGTAACGTAATTATTACAGGACCTGGCAATGCAGGCGACACAATAGGTCCAAATAATCCTGATCCGACTTTAGCCAGTTTAGCCAATGTCGTTTTATCTAATGGAACCTCGGTTACCGTAGACGGTAGCGCTCAGTCAACATTAGATGTGCGCGCCGGTATTGACTGGGATAAAATCGGAGGCTTGCCTGGAAATCCTGTGGGTGGCGTAAGTCCAGGACTGACAAGTACGCCTATTTTCTCTGAGCAGACTGATGCCGATATTTCAGTGGGCAGTGTTCAGAATAATAGTGGATTTGTATTACTGACAAATCAGTTCGAACCAGATGATTCTCTAAGCGGAGATATTGTAATTGGGAAAAACGATACTGTTGATGTCTCTTCAACACCAATATCAGTATTGACTAGAGCCCCTGGTGGAGATGTAATTGTTAATTCACGTGGTGCAATAGAAGTAGCCAGTAGCATTAATGCATTTGGTTTTGGACAATCTTTCTTCGGCATTCCTGTTGCCTTTGGTGATGGGGGTAATGTAACACTACGGGCAGAAAAAGATATTACGTTCTTGTCAAGTGCAGGCATAGATACCAATGGAATTCAGAGTGGTCGCATTACCTTACAAACTAGCGGAAATATTCAATTAAAGAGTGATATTTCAAATCCTGATCCTCTCACCAGTAGCAACGCTGTTAATGGTTCTGCCACTGAATCAATTGCTCGGCAAGGGGGTGGAATCTTTATAGAAGCCAACTCTTTTTCTGTAGAAAATAATTCTCTTTCTATAGGAGACGTAGCTGGTGTTACATCTCTAACTTTCAGTGATTTAGATGCAGGAGATATCAACATTGATGTTACGGAGGCCCTAGAACTTAGAAGTGCTGGCAGTCAGATTACTACGGCGTCTTTTGCCGAAGGAAGTTCCGGGGATGTCAATATTCAAGCCGGAAATTTATCTCTGGTAGATAGTACTTTCATTACTGCTACCACATTCAGTGATGGCGATGCGGGGAATGTCAATATAGTTGCCACCGAATCTGTAAATCTTGGTGGGCCAGGCAATTCAACCTTTAATTTACCTGCCGCAATCTCTGCTTTATCTATAAGTAATGGCAATGCTGGCAATGTAAGTATTACAACTCCTGTATTGGTAGCTATCGAGGGTGGAAACATAAATGCAACTACAATTGGCGACGGAGATGCGGGAGATGTCACCATTAATGCTAACAGGATTCAGCTGGAGGGAATCGCAAACAATGAACAGAGCGGCATTGTAGTATCTTCTTGTTCTCAATTTATCTCAGGCTGTGGGAATGGCTCGGCTGGCAATGTATTCATCAATACAAATACGCTAGACATTTCAGCTGGCGCAACTATTGAAGCTTTTACCGCATCAGCTGGCAACGCTGGAACCATAACAATCGAAGCTGCGGACTCAGTTTCCTTAGGTGGTAGCGGTATATTTATGGGAAATCGTAGCCCAAGTGGAATTGGTGCAGCGACTACCTCCTCGGGCAATGCAGGCAATGTGGAAATCAATACCAATATCTTTGAGGTGACAGAAGGTGCATCCGCTGATGTAGCTACCATTGAACTGGATTCCCAAAATACTGCCACTAATGGAAATGCTGGAACTATAGCGGTTAATGCCAACTCAATTTTAATTGATGGCACAAATAGTCGGATCACGGCTGTGTCTCAGGGAGAGGGCGCAGCAGGCAATGTAAATTTTGTTGCTGAACAAGTCGCTATTCAAAATGGAGCTGTTGTACAAGCTGGCAGTGAAGGGTCTGCAGATGCTGGCAATGTTGAGATTACAGCCGAGCAACTAACGGTAGCCAATCGTAGTCAAGTGGACGTTAGCAACGAATTAGCTGGTAATGGGGGAACTTTAATTGCAAATACCCGTAATATTTTCTTAGAAGATCTAGCAGGACTCATAGCAGACACCGATTCTGGAGAGGGTGGATTAATCGATATTAGTAATTTAGGTATAATTTTGTTGAGAGGCAATAGTATTATCTCAGCCGAATCAAATAGTGATTTGGGTAATAGCGGTAATATTGAGATCGATACTAGCTTTTTGTTTTCACCCCCTGGCGACAATAGCGATATTATTGCTAGCGCATTTAAGGAGGGAAATATTAACATTAAGGCGCAGGGGATTTTTGGCCTTGAAGCCAGAGAGAATCTAACTCCTTTTAGTGATATTACTGCTACTGGCATTATCACCCTGAACTTACCTAACTTTGATCCTACTGAAGGTTTAACTGCGTTACCTACAGAACCGCGTGAGACCGAGGTGGACAATACTTGTCGGGTAAGTAGCAATGCCGACGCGGTTCAATTTTATGATGTGGGCAGAGGGGGGACTCCTCCTAGACCTGATGATGTAGCAGAAGCTGGTCTTGACTTCTTGCTGGAGGAGGACTTGTTTGTTAGAGAGACTGAGCCTAATGGTGCCTCCATACCGGCAGCGGCAGATAGTTCTGATGAATCAGTAGAAGGCCTATCGCCAAGCCAATGGGAGCTAGTCAGCTTTGTTCCTTTGCCAGCCTGCGCAGATACACCTTAGCCATGAAACATAAATTACTTTCACCATGGTTAGAGAATTTCTTTAAATGGGATAGAAACAAGCTTTTATATCTAATGACATTAGCCGGTCTGTGGCTTTTACCAGAGGCTACTCTTGCGCAGCAGGTGAAAATTGCTCAGCGTATCGAACAAGGGACATTTGAGGATAGCCCTTCTGACTTGTCTCCTCTGCCCGATACCCCACCATCTGCAGTAGACTTACCTGTTCTAAATTTTCCTGAAAATTTTGAAAGGCCTCCTCAGTCTGAAACTGGCTGGGAGATAAAAGTAGAACAATTTTTAATTGAACCCCTGATTGAGGATAGTGCAGCAGCTGCAGGCTCTTTAAGCTTTAGCCTGGATGACTTGTACGCCATTTCAACCAGTCTGAGATTTAAAGCAGACGCTCAAGCAGGTCTCAGAGAAATTGACTGCCCAGGTCTTACCAGTAATAACCAGGAGTCTATCGGAGCTGTTAGGGACAAGTACTTTTCGCTCTCGCAGTTGCTGGAGGTGGCGGCCGCTGTAAGAGCTTTTTACCACTGTGAAGGATACCAAACCTCGACTGCTCGCATTAATATTCTACCAGATACTGAGGAACAACGCGTAGGACCGGTAACTATCCAGGTGATTGAAGGCTACCTGCCCGAGGGGAATATCCAGATTTCTCGTCAGAGAGATAGTCAACATCAGCGGCTGTCTCCCGAGTATGTCCGAGCTCAGCTAAATCTATCGGATACTACAGGCCCTTTAGATATCAACGAGCTACAGGAAACACTGCAGCTATTACAACTGGATCCGCTAATCCAAAACGTATCGGCTAGCCTAGCAGATGGCGAGCAGCGGGGAGAGAGTCGGCTGCTGGTCAACTTTACAGCAGCGAATCCCTTTAGCGGTCAGGTTACCCTCAATAACAGTCGCTCGCCCAGTATCGGCACCTTTGAACGGCAGGCGCAGGTTAGCTATAACAACTTGCTTGGATTTGGCGATCGCATCCGCGCCGAATACTCAAACACTGAAGGCAGCGATGCCCTGGACCTGAGCTATCAGGTACCTATCAATAGCCGTAAAGGAACACTGGCTTTTCGGTTTAATACCGCCAGTAACGACATTGTTGAACCGCCTTTTGATGATGTAGATGCAGATGGCTCTGGGCCAGACATTGAGTCCAATTCTCAAACCTACGAGATGACGCTGCGTCAGCCCCTGAGTCGTCGTATTCTGACCCGGCAGGATGAGGATAATGACACTCGCCGCACATTTGAGGAATTTGCCATCGGCTTAACCGGCTCTCTAAGAAATAGCTGGAGCACCTTGCTGGACTTACCTTTTCCTGCCGCAGGCGCAGATGAAAACGGTCGAACCCGGATTGCGACACTGCGCTTTTTTCAGGAATGGACCCGACAAAATTCTGATGAGATTTTTGCTCTCAGGTCTCAATTCAATGTAGGTCTAGATGCATTTGATTCTACCGTAAACGAATCTATTCTTGGTTTAGGTTCAGTGCCCGACAGTCGCTTTTTCTCATGGCAAGGTCAGGCTCAGTGGCTGAAGCGGTTGGATGATGATATGTTTTTGCTTGTGAGGGGCACCACGCAGCTGGCGGATCAAGCCCTGCTCTCTGCTGAGCAATTTGCCCTGGGCGGCTATGGCAGCGTGCGGGGCTACCGACAGGACTTTTTGCAAACAGACAATGGCATTTTTACCTCAGCAGAGGTACAGGTGCCGGTGATGCGTATGCCGCGACTAGACGGCGTTTTGCAGGTGGTGCCGTTTGTGGATGTGGGTACGGTGTGGAGCAATTCTGGCATTGCCCTTGACCCGAATACGCTGGCATCCATTGGTTTGGGGCTGCAGTGGCGACAGGGAGAGCGGCTAACGGCCCGGTTGGATTACGGCATTCCGCTGGTATCGGTTGAGTCGAGGAATAGGACATGGCAGGAAAACGGTGTGTACTTCACACTGCAATACAATCCGTTTTAAGGGAGGCAGCGACTATGGGAAATTACTTTAAAAAATTAGGTCTCTCCCTTTGGCTAGGGCTGTTTCTCTGTGGTCTTCTGCTAACGAGCACAGCTGTACCGGTCCTATCCCAGACTACAATATCTAATCGCGGATATGAGTTGTTAACAGCAGGTCAGCATCAGCTGCAGCGAGGGCAAGCATCTGATGCAATCAGACAGTGGCAAGCGGCGGAACAGTATTATCGAGAGCTGAACGATATGCCTAAACTGTTGTACAGTCAACTGCTGCAGACAGAGGCGCTGCAGCAGCTGGGGCTGTATCCGCAGGCCTGTGGCTTACTGATGCAGATTATTGATTTTCAAACAGGTAGCGAACCGGCACCGTTTTTGCCCCAGGCGCTTTGCCAAGATCAAGAGATTACTAAAAATCTGCTGCTAAATACCGGGGATAATTTTCAGAAGCAGCCTGATCGATTTAAAGTGGCTACGCTGCGTAGTTTGGGTGTGGTACTGCGCGGTCTAGGACGCTTAAAAGAGTCAGAACATGTTCTGAGGAATGAACTCGGTAGAAACGATGCGGCGACGCTGCTGAGTTTGGGTAATACGCTGAGGGCCAGGGGTAATTTGGTGCGCGATCGCATCACCCCACCCAACTACGATGCTATGCCCTGGCGCTTTGAAAAGCTAACATCCCTCGACGGAGATGACATTGAAGATGCAAACCAGGCTTTATCCGACTGTGCAATTAGCCAAATCGAAGCTGATGCAGGGGACGCCTGTGAGGCGCAGATCAACCACGAAGATGAAAGCTATGCCAAAGTTGTCGCTTACTATCAAACTGCTAAAAATAAATATCAACAAGCAGCCTCCAACAATGAAGGTGCATCTAAAAGTCTAGAAGTCAAAACACAGCTGAACCAGCTAGCTATATTATCAGAACTGATGCGTTTGTCTGGTAACAATATAAATATGCTCTGGGTTAGTGAATCAAGGGATTTAATCGATCAAGTATTGAAAGGGCTGGATACCCTTCCCGAGGGGTATGATCGAGTCTTTTCGCAGATTAATTTGGCTAAACAGTGGGCTTTTTTGCAGGCATACGTTGATAATGGACAAGACTTGAATTCGGTCGAGACACTGTTGTGTAAAGCCGACCAAGATGCCATTGTCTTAACTTTGGATAGTCAAACAAATGCTTGTAAACCTGCCACGGATCGAGTTAACAACGGTTCATCTAATCTGAATTTACGGTTTAGATCCTATATGTTAGGGAGTCTTGGTGGATTTTACGAGTATCGTGCTTTCCTGGCAGAGGGAAATGCTCAGACCAAACAGCATGCCAAGACTGACGACCTGCGCAGACAGGCGATCTCATTCACTGAACAAGCTTTGCTTCTGGCACAGCCCGCAGATGCTCCTGATGTAGCCTATCAGTGGCAGTGGCAGTTAGGACGATTGCAGGCAAAGCAGGCTCATAGAGAAGATGCGATCGCAAATTATGAACAAGCTTTAGAAACTCTTTCCATGATTCGTGGAGACTTAATTGGAACGACTCGAACAACACAGTTTTCCTTTCGAGATAATGTAGAACCGGTCTATCGACAGCTAATTGATCTCAAACTAACCTCCCAAGAGCCATCTCAGAAAGAATTACAGGATGCGGTTAACCTCGTTGATTTCTTACAGATAGCAGAGCTGGAAAACTTCTTTAACTGTAATCTGTCCCAGGTGGCTAAACTGGACCAGCAAAGCATTGATGAAAATGCCGCAGTTATTTATCCAATTTTTCTTAAAGATCGTCTTAGTGTCATTCTCTCCACACAAGATAATGAATTTTATTATCACTCACATCCATTGAATATTAAACCCTCAACAGCAGATTCAATAACTATCAGACAGCTAGTACAAAGGTTTGAAAAGTCCTTAAAATCCCCTTCTGGTTTTCGTGCTGCCCAGAGAGATGGTAGTCTTATTTACGATTTGATTTTTCAACCCTTTGAGCAACAAGAGACTATTTCCCGATTTACTGGACTACGGCATCAGAACAAGTCGAACACTACTGATACTACTAACCACCCTATTAAAACAGTCGTTTTTGTCCCTGATGGCGAACTGAGGAACATTCCCATGGCAGCTCTATGGGATAGTCGTGAACAGGCATATTTAATTGAAAAATATGCAGTGGCAGTAGCACCGGGCTTAAAACTTTTGACAGCTAATCGGTTACCAGATAATGCCAGTATCTTGATTGGTGGTTCAGATGAACAACTAGTCAATCCTCTAACCAACAAGCCATTTCCTATACTCAGCAAGGTTGGTGATGAAAAAGACGCAATTCAAACGCGATTTAGCCCTCGTGAGGTTGTGATATTTAATCAAGACTTTACCAAGGCTAATCTTGCCAAGAGTTTAGCAAAAGGCAAGTTTGACATCATACATTTTGCTACTCATGGGCAGTTTAGCTCTGATCCCCAAAAAACATTTATTGCATTATCTGATGGTGCTCTATACGCAGAGGACTTAGATAGCTTAATTAGCTTGCAAGAGCGTGAAGGTAATGAAATTCAAATGTTAGTTTTGAGTGCTTGTTCAACAGCTGATGGAGATCGTCACGCTACACTTGGAATGGCTGGTTTAACCATTCGATCAGGTTCTCGTAGCACTTTAGCCACGCTTTGGCCTGTTTATGACAATATTGCCAGTGAGTTAATGGAAAAGTTTTATGAGAACACTACCTCCGAAATAAGAATGAGTAAGGCGGAAGCCCTACAAAAAGCACAAATTTCCATTATTCAAAAAACTGGTACCAAGCTTGAGTGGGCACCATTTACTTTAGTCGGTAATTGGCTGTAATCAGTTTTGATAAGGATTTGAATGAATTAGAGCTTATTGAGTTGGTCCAATAAGCTCTTGCTTGCCTCAAAAACTGTTTGTTCAGACTTTCCTATTCAATCATGTTATCAAAAACAATTTTTTCAATAGATAAACTACCTAAAGGCAAATCTTGAAAATATTTATCCAAGTTAATAGCATCTGCCGCTAAAAACTGCCCCCATGCTGTTGATAAAGATGGACTATCCGAACCTTCTAAATAACGTGAAAGAGTTTGATCAATGGAATCAAACCAAAGTCTATTCTCCTGATATACCGCATTCTGTATAGGGCCTGCTGCAGCTAAATCTCGGTTCAACTGTGCAGAAGGTTCTATTGCGCGCATCCAACCATGAACATAAAGAGGAGGAGCATCTTCATCGCAATAAAGACTAAAGTACCATTGGTAACTGTCTTGAGGAGTTAGCTCATAAGGTATCTCAAACCCAACTAATCCTGGAGTACCTGAAGGCAAAGAAAACTTGCTAAATGCTAAATCATAACCTTCAGCATTTTGTAAGACAAATGTTCCAGCTTCAATATCCTCAGCGGCATAGGGGATATAGAACCATACTGTTGGCGTTGTCTGAACTGTTTCACTACTTTCTAAAGGAGACAGTCTTATTAAAGGTCGTGCATTACTAACTGGGCAATCACCACGGCTATCATTGGATGTCTGAGTTCCGGTCATTGGAGGCTCAGAACCTCTATCTAAATTCGAGCTAGCGAAGGCTAATGTACTTGGCAAGGGATATTCTAGATAACTGTGAGTCGTATTGACTATCTTTTGAGGGACTAAACTTTCTATACTCAGGATTGCTAAAGTTGCGATACATCCTGTGGAGATCTTACGTAACTTAACCATATATATTGCAACTAGCCAGCTCTATTAAACAATTTGAATAGAAGCATAGTATATAGATTCAAAGCCTGTCATCAAGATCCACTGTTTTTAGAAAAAATTTTAGGTTGTGTAACAGAAACAACCAGAAATGCAATTAAAAATCCTACGAGGGGCGCTATTACCGGGACCCACCAACTATTGCTAAACAGTACTAAACAAACACTATAGAGAGCAACTAATACAGCGGTAACTGATAGGATTCGTGCCCAAAATGAGTCTACTAAATACGCTAGCCTGCTACCTATCATAACCCAAAATCCAATCCAGAGATATTCTTGCCACTCTGTCCAGGAACGAATTAGGGGACGTCTGGTTGGATTAGCTAACTGTCCATCATAAGAAATATAACTTATTAGCTGATTGATCATTTGAGCCTGTATTTTAACTCCAGCTTGTTTTTCAGGAGGATATGCGCTGTGGCTATAAGGTGTCAAATGTAAGTCTTCTTTGCCATCATCACGCCCAATCAGTACAACCTTGTTGGCAAACAGATTGTCTAGATCAGCATCAGAGCTACCATCCAAGATGGAACGTAACGTTATGACCCTAACAGGGGCTTTACGATAGTTGAGCATAAGCTGGTAATTAGCTAGCTCTTTTTTGGGTAAGTTATACCCCCCAAAGTTATTGAGCATCCTTGGTAGCACTACTTCTTCAATCTTAAATTCCTGTTGGTTTCGTTCATTAGTAACCATGCTTGCCTTTAGATGGTTCAAATGCTTGAGTGCTATCACTAAATTAAACGATAAATCTCTCATGTTAGGGGAATCGGCTTTACACTCTCTACCTGACGCCTGCGCTATGGCTTGACGACGCAAGACAAAATCCCCATCTTGGGGGATATTCGTAAATCCAATTTGAGTATCACCGTTAGAGCTATAACGCGCAAAATTATCTGGTGCTGCAACACTTGCCAGTTTTGTGTTGGAAACCTCGTGGCGACACATAACTACCAAGTTCTCATAGCTTTCAAGATACCGACTGAGTGTATCCTCGAATGGAAAATTATGCTGAATATCGAACCCTATAGTACTAGGATTGTGGGGATTGATTTTCTTTAAAAGCTCTAGCAATGCCTGATCTGAAATTGAGGATGAGCTTTCAATACCGCTTTGTTTTTGATATTGAATATCCTTATCATCTATACCAATCACAATAACTTGCTCATCAGCACCATGGGCTTCAGGACGTAGGCGCATCATTCGATCATAGGCAGATAGTTCCCATGGTTGTAGTAAACCAAAATGTCGAACTCCTAGCATAGATGTCGTTATGATAAGCACAACACCGCATAGAGTCAACGCTCTTCGCCAGATTGGCAGTGTTGATATCGGAGAAGGCTGTTTTATTCCTTCTAAACTTTTCCATGTTAACGTTTTCGTGGCGGGGCTTTGCCATACAACAGGCAACCAGCTCGCACAGGGAAATTCATAATGTAGCTTTTCCAGTTGTCCTCGGGCTACTTCAATGGCCGCATCTAATGAATCTCCCGCCTTAAACGCATCAAAAAAGTATTCCAAAAACTTGTGGGCAACTCCATCGGGTATAGGCTCTCGCATCACAACTATGTGAGGAACGTTCAACCCTTGCAACTGACGCGCCAAACCCACGCCCTGGCAAGAGTTAAAAACAACCAGCTTTAACCCCTGGGATACCGATTTTTTTAACGTGCGCTGTAGCTCATCTAGGGTCAGACTATCGCCGTCTGGATCATCAGAACCGATAAAAACTCGCCCCTTTTCTCCTTCAGTACGGCTGTGACCGGAAAATACCATCACATCCCAAGGTTCATCCCATAGGTGTAATCCCATGTGGATGCGATCGCACTGCTCTAAAACAGTCGCATTCAAAGTCTCAGACAAATACTCTTTATCGGGTTGAGTATCAATGTCAGCATCGTCAGCTAAACACGCTAATACTTTGACCTGTTTAGACGGTGGCTTGACTTCAATAGCTGTTGTTTGGTTATACGCCCATTGGCTAAAACTAATCATCGCTTGGGGAAATGCTTTAAATAAAGACCACTCATGCCAGGGTAGCTGCCATAGCCGCTCATCATCGGCACACAGAATAATGCGTGTGGTCCCTTGCTCGGTGAGTGTCGATAGTAGAGATTGGTATATGGGCCAAAAAGTATTTGAAGTCAACCAGCTATTCAACTCACCCACTAATTTATCTGCCGCATCTACACACTGTTGACGTAAATTTGCCCGATTAATATTTCTACTAGCGGATGTGAGCTTAATGGCCCTTAAACTGCTGCTGGTGTAGTAGCGATTATAGGCCTCACGCCATGTTACATGCCATTTAGTTAACTCCTGATTAGCTGGCAAGCTGCCCTTATCGCTAATGTGGGGTCTGCTATTTTCAAGACCAATCATAACGGAGATTTTAAATCCTTGTTCAAGGTCTCCCTGAAAATCTAAAACAGCAGTAAGTGAAGACATTGCTTATAAGAAATCAGTCAAACTAAAAAATTTTCAATGATCGTCATTGTTTCAGCATCCAATCGTATTTGGA
This sequence comes from Cyanobacteria bacterium P01_B01_bin.77, assembly GCA_039028535.1. Classification (GTDB taxonomy): domain Bacteria; phylum Cyanobacteriota; class Cyanobacteriia; order Phormidesmidales; family Phormidesmidaceae; genus Leptothoe. Next base: position 28,425 of record JBCCHX010000067.1, on the reverse strand, counting down.
AACTGTCGCCCGGTTCACAACCTAGCTCAAACTGAAAGTTCTGTGTATTGGGCTGGGGATGAAAATCAGCTAGCGGAGAATCATTGTCACCTAGCACAGACATTCGTAAGAAATCTGGCAAGCACTCATTATTTTCACCAGGGCTCAATTCAACCAAAATCTCGATGGTGTCATTAGAGTTGTGTATCGAGACGGCTAAAACAACTGATGACTGACCGTTATCTATATCGATAACCTTACAGCGGCTCACTATATTGTGGCGACGGGTTCGAGTGGCTAGTTGTAGCTGAGAAGGTGAAAATACATCCGATAGAGCTTGCCAACTGGCATCAAAGGCTCCTGAGACCCAATCTCCTAGATCGGTCATTGCAGCTTCTATGGATGGGGGCAAACTTTCTAGGTAATCTGGCAGTTCAGCTAGCGATCGCAAGTCATCTATGGAGATATTACCGTTTGCCACAGTCTTTGAAAACCCCACGATCACCGCCTCACTATCGCCTTGTTTAAATTCTACGAAAACATGGCCAATCCGATCATTGTAAATATCTAAAGGAACTTCATTTTTTTGATTGCCCTCTTGCAAAATATGACATTCCAATGACCCATAGCCTATGAGTTCTAAAGCGGCTGAACCCAATAGTGCTTGATTGAGGAAAGTCTGGGTCAGACTATCTTGCTCAACGGTCTCGTAGCCAAGGCCATTCAGATAATACTTAACAGCGTAGCGAGCAATTTGCTGAGCATAGACCTGCTCTGCCTGTTTTTGATCTGAAAAAGACCTGGCAATCGTATTGGCTCTCTGGCGCACAAGCGTTGGAATCATAACTGGAAAAGTAAATAGAGAATCGAGTGGACTAATCATGGATTTGAGTTGTGTTTAACTGTGGACACTAATCAATAGTGACGATTCTAATGTTGACTCTTCCAAAGTGAGACTTTGTCCTCTATGCAATCTTGTAAACAAGGGAGAATTTTTGGAACATTGCGCTTAAGAAAATGTTCTAGGCTAGCAAGATTTTTGACATCAAACTGAAGACTGACTTCGCGCCAGGTTTTGCCCAGGAGATATCGCGCATTAAACATAGCTCTAAAGGTAACCTCAGGGCGATTACGCATATGTTTCTCGAACACTGCTTGACACTCTCCATGCTCACAAGTATCAGTACAGGTCCTTAAAAAATCACCTAAGGGAGGTGATGATGCTTGACTGAAACCATCATCACTTCCTTCCAACATAAAATCCGCACTAATCTCGTGTATGGAACTTAGGCGACCCATGATTTCGGATTTCTTCCATTGGAGCTGTCGATTAATCCAGGTCATAAAAGCAGCCCTGTTGGGATCAAAATTGTGAATTCTTTGAATTCCCCATTCCATAATAATTTCTTGAACGATATCGTCATAAAAACGTTCCTTTACCTGTAGTACCTGTGCTGAAATCAGCTTTTGAGATGCATAGATTGCCACTACCAGCTCGCGTTGGGCATACCCCCAACTGCCTGTTTTCATAGTTTGCTGCTGTAGAGCAATGGCTAATTGAGTAATTCGTGCATGGGTAAGTACTTTTGGGTAACAGCTTGTTAGCACTTCTTGAATAATGTTCGTAGTCCAGACGTTAACTGTATTGTCATAGTCCTCAATCTTCTTCCTAACAGCAGCTTTGAGTGACTCAAGAATTTCAAGATAGATCCCCGAGGGTGGTTGGTCCATATTAGATCGACGGACAAGCTTTCGATACCTTAAGGTTTGCTCAACAAGTTGGTCTAAACGTGCTGAGCGTTCTGGCTCGTCGACTGGAAGTAGAGGCATAGTGTGTTAACGCGAGTTAATGAATAAGTATTATGCTCGTGGGCTTCTGGCTATTAATCTTCCATAGATTCGCAACTTTATACGTATTAGAAAAATAAATTTGGATAGGGTCTAGCGACTTGCTCCCATTGCCTGCCAGTCGAATACTCCTATCCACCTAAGTAATGGATGTTGATGGTGGTCTGCCCATATCAACATTACATAGCTTAACGATTCGATATGTATAAAATCTCGGCATTTCAGAGAAAAACTAACAGTAAGAGGTTTTGAAGTGCAATTTCTACGGAAGCAGTTGCCCTTCAAAGCTTGGCGTCTAGTTGAACGTTTGTGAATTGTTAAAAGAGATAGGTCAGGTGGTGTTTTTAGTCAAAATTCAGATTATTTTTTTGAAAAAACTGGCTTACGGCATCTAAATTCCTCTAAAACCCATCGCAGACCTTTTATCCTAGAAAATCTGAGGTAATCATGGCAAATCTGGAAACCCGTCAAATCTATACCTATGGAGATAGCGTCTATCTTTTATCAGCAGCGGCTACTTGGGTAGAAGCCCAGACGGAGGCGCAAAGCTTTGGCGGTAATTTAGTTACAGTTAACGATGGTGCTGAACAAACTTTTCTAGCAGGCTTATTCGCAGGCAAGACCCTGTGGACTGGCTATTCAGATGTGGCAGTAGAAGGCAATTTTCAGTGGGCCGATGGTGACAGCAGTACGTATACCAACTGGGCCAGTGGTCAACCCAATAATTTTAGAAATGAAGATTTTGTAGCTATTGATAGCAATGGCAGCTGGAACGATATCAGCGACACTGCAAAACTGCAGGGTATTATCGAGATTAAGAATCCCACAACGCCTATACTAACAGTCTCAGATCTCAGCATTATCGAACCTCCTGAGGGTAGCAAACAGGCTGTTTTTTCTGTGCGTCGATATGGCAACAGTAGTCAGCAAACAACCGTTAACTACAGTACCGCCGATGACACGGCTGTAGCAGGCACTAACTATGTAGCGACTAGCGGTACCCTGACGTTCAATCCAGGGGAAACAGAAAAGACCATTCGTGTCACCATCAATGCAGATGCGGATGTAACCTCAGGGGAAACATTCGTATTAAATCTGAGCACGCCTACCAATGCCATTTTAGGAGACAACCAGGCCAAGGCAACTATTTTAGAAACCACCGATGCAATTACCTTTGGTGATAGCACCTATGTGCTAACTAACCCAGGTAACTGGGGCGAAGCTCAAGAACAGGCCCGCGCCTTTGGTGGCAATCTGGTGACGATTAATAATGCCGAAGAACAAACCTTTTTAGCAGGAGCCTATGCGGGACAAAACCTCTGGATTGGTTATTCTGATGCTGGCAAGGAGTACGACCCTACAACGAAGGAGGGGTTTGAATGGGTCAGCGGCACCAGTGCCTATACAAACTGGGCAGACGGACAACCTAATGATTTTAGAGGTGAGGATTTTGTCATTCTCGGTGGCAATGGCAACTGGAATGATGTGGCAGGCACCGGCAGAGCCCAGGGTATTGTAGAAATTCCAGGAGCACTATCCCAACCCCTTGCCGATTTAACTACCAAACAAATCTATACTTACGAGGATAGTATTTACTTCCTCTCGGATGTTAACAATTGGGGACTTGCCCAGGCAGAGGCTCAGACTTTTCAGGGAAATTTGGTCACTATTAATGATGGGGCTGAACAGACTTTCTTAGCAGGTCTGTTTGCGGGCAACAATCTGTGGACGGGCTACTCTGATGCAGGTGTAGAAGGTGATTTTCGGTGGGTTGATGGTGATAGTAGTACCTATACTCACTGGGCAGCCGGGCAGCCGAATAACTTTAGGGAAGAAGATTTTGTTATCCTGAGCGGTAACGGTAACTGGGATGATGTGGCAGGCACTGGTAAAGCCCAGGGCATTGTCGAAATTAAAAATCCTGAAACGCCTATTCTGGTAATTGAAAATCTCAGTATCATTGAACCTGAGAATGGGACTAAGCAGGCCGTATTTTCTGTGCGTCGCTATGGTAATAGCACTGGCTCAGCCAGCGTTCGCTATAGTACAGCTGATGATACTGCGATCGCAGGCACCAACTACACCGCCACCAGCGGTACCCTCACCTTTGCCCCAGGAGAAACTGAAAAGACTATCAGCGTCACCATCAATGCGGATACAAATACTATCTCAGGAGAAACCTTCTTTCTCAATCTGGATACCCCAACCAATGCTCTGCTCGGTAGAAACCAGGCCAAAGCTACTCTACGAGAAGCTTCAGAAACCGTTACCTTTGGTGATAGTACCTACCTGCTAACCAATCCGGGCAACTGGGGTGAAGCCCAGGAGCAGGCTCGCACCTTTGGCGGCAATCTGGTCACCATTAATAGCGCAGAGGAGCAGACATTTTTAGCTGAGACCTATGCGGGGCAAAATCTATGGATCGGCTATTCCGATGCAGGACAAGAATACGATCCGACTACCCAAGAGGGCTTTAAGTGGATTGCTGACACGAGTGCCTATACCAACTGGCTGGCGGGTCAGCCCAATAACTTTAGGGAAGAAAATTTTGTCATTTTAAGTAACAATGGCGCTTGGAATGACGTCAGCGGGACCGGCAGAGCCCAGGGCATCATCGAGATTCCTAAAGTCTCTCCTCCTGATATTTCTGGTGAAATTCAAGGAATTAAATGGAATGATCTAAACGCTAATGGGGTACGAGATTCTATCTTTCCTGGAGGTGATAATCCAGATATTGCCTTTGTGATTGATGTGTCTGACAGTACAAAGAATAATCTATTTGCAGGCTCTCCCGTTGGCGATCTCAATAACGATTCTCTGGCCAATACGCGGCTGGATGCAGAAATTGCTGGATTTCTCACCCTGAATCAACAGCTGATAGACCTGGGGTTAGGAGACACGGTAGATGTTTCAATTATTGCCTATGGTGAATCTGCTGCGAATGCAGACATGAACCTGGTGGCGGATGACCTGCAACTGAGCACAACACCCAATGCAGATGCAGACGGTAACGGTATTGCCGATGTCGAAGATATTTTACGTTCAATCAGCGTTGGTGCATTTGGAACCGGTCTGGCCACTAATCCCGAAGCTGCACTCCAGCAGGTAGAAAAAACGTTTGACGATCTGGGAACAGCCGATGGCGATGGCAATGTGATTGTCCTCACTGACGGAGAACAAACTCGGGGGGGAGACATTACTGATGAAGTAGAGCGATTATTAGATAGGAACGCTAATCTTAAAGCCTTTGGTGTCGGTAATGATGCTGAGCTAGAGATTATCCAAACCATCGATCCCGACGGGGTTAAATTTACCTCCACCGATGAACTGTTAAACGCGTTTAACGATCTCTCAAACGGCGGCAATAGCTTTATCGAACCTGGTTTAGCTGGGGTGACTATCTATGTTGATACAAACAATAATAGGATTTTAGATGCGGGTGAGCCTACACAGATAAGCGCAACAGACAATCCGAATACGCCTGATATTGATGAAACAGGACAGTATTCGTTTGAGAATCTGGCTCCAGGAACTTATACTGTACGGGAAGTGGTGCCCGTCGGATTTAGGCAAACATTTCCTAATAACGGGGTTGGGGGAACTAACCTGATTACCAATGGTAGCTTTGAGGAAGGACCTGATCCAGGGAATGGTTTTCTTAGATTCAGTGCTGGATCTACTGAGATAACAGATTGGACAGTTACCGCAGAAACTGTTGATCTTGTCGGCACTCAATACAGAGCTTCCGATGGTTTGTCAAGTCTCGACTTAGACGGTGCTACTAATGCAGCTGGTGGCATTGCGCAAACTTTTGAAACTACGATTGGCGAACGATATTTAGTATCATTTGATTTAGCTGGCAATGTTGGAAGAGGTCCTCGAATTAAGACCGCTAGGGTGGATGTTGCGGACGTCTCACAAGACTTTGAGTATGACAGTATAGGTCAAAGTTTTGCCACATTAGAATATGATCAACACTCATTTGAGTTTATTGCCACCGAGTCAGAAACAACTCTGCAGTTTAGTAGCTTAACGGGTTCAGGCTGGGGGCCTAACATTGATAATGTGTCTGTTGTTAACGTTGAATCAGATGGGGGCTTCCATACTGTTGAAATTGGTCAAGACGGTAATGTTGTTGAGAATATCAACTTTGGCAATACACAATTTCAATCTGGAGTGATACAAGGCACAAAGTGGAATGATCTGAATGGTGACGGTATCCGTAATGGAAACAATCAGTCGGGAAGTCTTGAAACAGATATATTAGGGCCGCTTCAACCATATTCCAGTTTTGAAGATAGTCCTTTTAATGGACTAGACTTTTCTGAGTTTTATTTAGAAGATTTTGAAGATTTAGAACTCAACACACCTGGCGTATCAGCATCACCAGGACGATTTCTCGGTATACCTATGGATTTAGGGGTGGCCAATGTTGAGGATCCGCGTTTTTCAACTATTGTTGACTCAGTTGATGGAGACGATGGAGAAATTGATGGTAATGGTAGCTTTGGTTCTTCATTCGTCGATAGAAATAATAGTAGAGGTGCTTCAGCTCAGGGTGTCCGTTTTACCTTTGATGCTAATGAATTGGGCTATTTACCCACCCATGCCGGAGTAGTATGGACAGAAAGTACACCTCTTGACACACTGATATTTGAAGCCTTTGATGCTGATGGCAATTCACTAGGGCAGATAGAGACTCCAACTACTTTTGATAGAGACTTTTCAGGTGATGCAGAAGACGATCTCTTCTTCGGAGCTGTTCATGTGGATGGCATTTCAGCCATTGTGGGGTACGGCACCATAGAAAATTTAAATGCCTTTGAAGTCGATCACCTTCAGTATGGAATTATTAACCAATCCAGTAGTATTACTGAAAGTGGTCTATCAGGCGTTACCGTCTATTTGGATGATAATAACAATGGCGTCCTTGACGCTGGCGAGCCTACACAGATAACAGCTGAAGACAATCCGAATACACCAAATATTGATGAAACAGGGCAGTATGCGTTTGAGAATCTTGCTCCAGGAACCTACACTGTGCGTGAAGTGGTACCCGATGGATTTGAGCAGACATTTCCAAATAATGGAGTAGTCGGCAATAATTTGGTCCTCAACGGCGGCTTTGAAGATGGGCCTGCCATAAGGAATGAAATCATCAACGTTACAAGCGGCTCAGCTGTTATCCCAAACTGGGCTGTTACCGCTGGACAGGTTGATTTGGTTGCTGATTTGACCTACCCAGCTGCTGCTGGAGCTGTCAGTTTAGACTTGAATGGTTATAGTACAGGCGAGATTCAACAGACGATTAACACAACTGTTGGAGAACAGTATCTACTCACCTTTGATTTGGCCGGTAATCCCGGAGGTACACCAACTATCAAAATGGGTCAGGTTGAAGTAGCTGGCATTACTGCTGATTTAACCTATGACATTTCTGGACAATTGATTAGTTCCCTAGACTATGTGCCAACAGCATTGGAGTTTACAGCAACCGATTCTCAAACTGTTTTGACGTTCAGAAGTTTAGTGCCTGGAGCTTACGGTCCTAACATTGATAATGTGTCTGTGGTCAAAATTGCACCAAATGCAGGTTTCCATACTGTTGAGATCGGTGAAGATAGTAACATCATTGAGAATATCAACTTTGGTAACACTCAATTAATCGATAGACCTGGACCTGGTGACAATACACCACCGGTAGCTCCCGATCAATTAATTGTGGGCACAGATGGACGTGATACTTTAACTGGGACCGAAAACGATGACATGATTATCGGCAAAGGCAGTAGTGATAGGCTAACAGGCAATGGCGGTAGCGACCAGTTTGTTTTCCAATCGATAGACGATCGCATTGATCGCATTAACGACTTTGAAGTTGCTGCTGACAAAATCATGCTGACTGATTTATTCGACGACCTTGGTGTCAGTCTCGACAGTTATGATCAGGCCATCAATCAGGGGTATCTGGGAATTACCTCCTTTGGGCGTGACGATAGCCGTATCCGCATTGATATCGATGGTCTAAACGGCAGTCGTGGCGCTAGAACCCTGGCTATCGCCTACGATGTGACGCCAACTGAGCTAAGTGCCGCTGACAATTTTGTGATTTAAGAAGTTGTTTCTGACCCTGAGAATTACCCGCTTGCCAAATGAGGCGGATAATTCTATCGGGGTAAGGATATACATCCTCGAATTGTCTGTGTGTTTGTATCCTTACCCCTGAGCCACATCTATCTTTAGCATCTACTAACGATAGGTGCGTACCTTTTTATGAGGGTCCTGCTTCCGAATCCAGATTAGGAACCTTTCCATCTGCGGATGGGACTTCAATCGATCCACCGTATTTAATTCCTGTGCCAATTCTTTGTTAGAAAACAGCGTATGAATCTGCTTGTGACACGGTGCACAGATATCCGTTGTAGGTCCAGGTTCTTGTTTTTTTCGCTTGGTCTGCTGGCGGGGAACCAAATGATGTTCGGTTAGCTTAGGGCAGTCGCGCTGGCAAAGTTCACACTGGGGCATAGGAGAGGGGTAATGGATTGGTTAACGATTAATTCCACAGGTAGGCATTATGTATTGAGGCTACCCGTTCTGTTGCTACTTTGTCTGGGTAGCTGTGGCTTGACCGAGCCGCCAGTCGCCATCGACGCCGCTGATATGGTAGCTGGCTCGGCAGCTGACACTGTCATTGCAACTAGACCACCATTGATCGAGGCTACTCTAGCCGGGAATGTAGACACTGTTAGGGAACTGCTACAGCAGGGCAGCGATCCAAACCTGGTTTACCACACCAACACTGCCCTCACCTATGCCGCCCGTGATGGCTTTATCGAGATTGCGACCTTGCTGATTGACCATGGTGCGGATGTCGATTGGATTGATGGTGAAGGCGTAACTCCCTTAATTTTGGCAGCGTTCAAAAACCATATTGAGCTGGTTCAGCTGTTACTGGATCAGGGGGCTGACACCACCGTTAGGGACCAATGGAATCGAACTGCATTGGACTATGCCCTACGGCGTGGGGCTGCAGATCCCATTGTGCAGTTGTTAAAAGAGAAAACCTAGGTTGGCATAATTCAGATAAATTTTAGAAAATGACCACTCTACTAAGTTTTTTGACCTTTTTGAGCGAATTTTCAAGCGTCGAGGGATATTAACTAATAGAGAATTTGAAAACCGTGACGTTAGTCGCGGAAATTAACATGAAGTTTTATGCATCTATCTTGTTTGCAGCTTGTTTGATGCCAAGTGCTGCGATCGCAGCGTCAGTGGCGATTCCTGACATTGAGACCGAGCCCGTTGTTTTGGGTCAAAAGACGCTGGTGTGGCTGCGTGAAGGTGACACCGACGTCATTCCTCAACGCTCGTTTGACTATCCCGATTTGACTGGACAAGCTAACGTTTTAGATGATTGGCATATGCAGACCAGTCGAGATGATTGGGATTTATTGGTGTCCACAGCTGGTAACTTTAACCGCTTTCTCAACGCGTTTTATCGTCAGCGCTATTTGCCCGTCAATCCTCTGGTAGCCAATGGGCAGTGGGGGTATTCTACCTCTCCCCCTGTCTCCATTCAACAATTAAACAATGGCGGTCGCCTGGCCTTTGGCAATATGGAAATTCTGGGCATGCCAATGGTTGTTATGGGTCCCAACAGTGTAATGAATGCTGTTGTTGATGGGGGGTATGCCGATGGCGAGAAACAAAAGGTGTTAAGTAATTTTGGCAATGTGCTGCTCGTCCATAAAGGTAATCCCAAAAATATTGAAGACATTTGGGATCTAGGGCGAACAGACGTGAGAGTTGTAACGTCAAATCCGCAAACCGAGCCAGGTAGCTTTGGTAACTACAGCTCTAGTATCTTTCATATTGCATTCCGCGAGGTTGAAGCCAAAACAGGCAATATTGATGAAGCAGCTAGACAGGCCAGTCGCCTATTTAATCGAATTTTTAATCGTGAGGGCAATGGCCTCCGAAGAAAATGGGTGGTGGGTGATCGGATTCATCACCGCGACCTGCCACAGGCATTAGCTGACAACGAGGCCGATGTTGGTCTCATGTTTTACCATCTGGCCAAAACAACAATAGAAGCACATCCTGATTTATTTGAGATTGTTCCATTAGGTGGCACAGAAGAAGAACCTCAGCCGTTGCCCGGCAACCGGGTTGCAACCATGTTTGCTATTCGTATTGATGGGACCTGGAGCCCAGAACAAATCACCAATCGTGATAACTTTTTTTCAAGTATTACAGATGTAGCCAACAATGCTGCTCTACTCGAAACCTATTGGCTACGGGAGCCCGTAACCACAGGTAACAATCAGCCATCGCTGCCCTAAAATAAAAGGGTTATCAAAGGCTGACAATCGCCATGGATCAGGCACAAAACTCCCCTTCATGGGAACTTTTTTTGCATCTTTCACTGTTGTTGGGTTGGGTTGTGCCTATTCCCTTTATCGATATCCTATTGCCTATTATCATTTGGCAAGTAACCCGACGGCAATACCCTCAGATTGATCCCCATGCGAGGCATGTACTCAATTGGTTGATTTCATCGACACTCTATAGCGTTATTTTACTCGCTACGTTAGTGGGGACTATCGTTCTGCCCATATTGTGGGGAATGCGGTTTGTCTTTCCCATTATTGCCGCGATTCAGGCGAGTAAAGGGAATGTGTGGCAGTATCCCCTGACCATTGATTTTTTGGGGGACAGACCAGAAAATCAATTAAAACGAGCCGCCATCGGATTTTTATCGCTAGTGGTGATTCCCATGGCGGCGCTGCTGGGGTCCATGGGTTGGCAACATCGTCGTAGCAGCTGGTTAGCTGGTTTGTCTCCAGCTACTGGAACAGTTACCAAGGTGATGGAAAAAGTGGATGACTATGGCGATACGGTGTATATGCCAGTGGTTACCTTTAAGGGGCCGCAGCAAGAGTCTTATCAGGTTTCACCAGCGGACTGGGCTAATGAGCCAACCTATAAAAAAGGAGAGTCTGTGGGGGTGCTCTACTCTCCATCGGAGCCAATGGATGCGATTATTAATGACTGGTTTGAGAAGTGGGGTGGGGTGACCATCGTGCTGGTGCTTAGCGCTATTCTTTTCGGTTTTTCGATTATCCCTAGTCTTTTCTGCTGGGTGATTTCATACTTTGTTATGGATCATATGAGGAGTGATGACTCGATATAAAGCCATCGGCAAAATGGTGAAACAGTGTTCGCAAAAATGCTCGACTGTATACACAAATGCTTGATAATCTGATTCCTGGTCTAACAAAAGCCTAGAAAAGTACTGCTCAAATCAATATGGTGGGCAATGCCCACCATGAGCCTATGATTGCTGGAATTCCTCTGCTGGAAACCAAGCTCTATCTTCCCAAATGGTCTGTTGACCTGGTCTCGCGTCCGAGGTTGCTAGGGTGCATCAACCCGAAGCGTAAACTAACACTGGTGTCAGCTCCGGCAGGGTTTGGCAAAACGACGCTGCTAGCGGAATGGGTAGCGGCTGTGCCCAACAGACCTGTTGCCTGGGTTTCTCTAGATCAAAGCGATAATGATCCGGCTGTTTTCTGGAGTTACGTGATCACCGCTCTGCAGAAAATTCAACCTGGTTTGGGGGTGCGATCGCACTCACTACTACAATCACCCCAGCCTCCACCCATTGAGTCAGTCTTAATGACGCTGCTCAATGAAATCACGGCCGTTGAAGCAGATATTGTCCTCATTCTTGATGACTACCATCGGATTGAGACCCCGGCAATTCACCGCGACATCGGCTTTTTGCTCAACCATTTGCCGCCCCAATTGCATCTGATTATCGCCAGCCGGGCCGACCCACCCCTATCCCTGGCTCGCTTAAGGTCTCACGGAGACTTGATCGAGCTGAGGGTGAGCGATCTGCGGTTTACGCCGGACGAAGCAGCCGCTTTTCTGCACCAGAGGATGGGATTAGAGATTTCGACGACCGAAGTGTTTGCCTTGGAGCAGCGGACCGAAGGCTGGATTACTGGACTAAAGCTAGCGGCGCTATCTCTACAGGGACGTGAGGATGTTACTGATTTCGTAGCGGCGTTTTCGGGGGACGATCGCTACATTGTGGACTATCTTCTAGAAGAAGTTCTGCAGCGGCAGCCCGAGCACGTTCGTCGCTTCTTATTGCAAACCGCCATTTTGGAGCGACTGAGCGGTTCTCTATGTAATGCGGTTACCGACCAAACCGGTGGACAGGAAATGCTGGAAATGCTGGAGCGGGGCAATCTGTTTCTCATTCCATTGGATAACAAGCGTCAGTGGTACCGGTATCATCATTTATTTGCCGATGTGCTTCAGGCCCATGCGGAGTGGCCAGAACAGATATCCAGCCTGCACGGACGCGCCAGTGAATGGTACGAACAGCATGATTTGTTCTCTGAGGCGATTCGTCATGCCCTGGCGGCCCAAGAGTTTGAGCGAGCGGCAGGTCTGATCGAACGGATGTGGCCCACCATGCGTCAGCGTCAGCGAGAAACCACGATGCTAGGCTGGATCACGTCACTGCCTGACTCTCTGATTCGCCATCGTCCCGTACTCAGCGTTGCTTACGCCCTAGTGTTGTTGAACGATGGCCAGTTAGACGCGGTTGAAGCCCGTCTGCAAGACGCAGAACGCTGTTTAGCCGCAGATTCACAGGAGCTGCTGACGGTAACGGACGACGCACAGCTGCGGTCTTTACCCGCCTCCATTGCCAATGCCCGTGCCTATCGGGCTCAAGCGCTATGGGATGTGTCTAGCACCATAAACTATGCTCAGCAGGCCCTCAAACTGTTGCCAGAAGATGAGCAGTACGAGCGAGGCACAACAGCCGCCCTGCTGGGTCTGGCCTACTGGACCAGCGGCAGGCCAGAAGCTGGGTATCGTTCTTTTGCTGAGGGTCTAGCAGTTTTTAAGCAGATGGGTCTCCCTCAGATGGCCATTGGTGGCACAACGATACTGGCACAGATGAGCATGGCCCAGGGACGCCTCCACCGAGCCATTGATATTTGTGAGCAGTCCTTACAATTAGCGGCAGATCAGGGCGGCCCGGTGCTGGCTGGCACTCCAGAACTGTATTTAGCCTTGAGCGAACTGCGCTATGAACAAGGCGATCTAGCGGCTGCTAGCCAGCTGTTACTGAGCGGTGAAACGCTACGGCAGCAGGCTTCGCTGTCGGGGGTTAAATATCTTTGGTGGGTGGTGCAGGCACGGTTAAAAGCCGCCGAGGGCGATCTAGAAACTGCCCTCAACCAGCTTGATGAGGCGGAGCGGCTCTACGACCGAACGCTCATGCCAGTGCCAGATGTGCGCCCGATCGCAGCACTGAGGGCACATCTGTGGGTGAGGCAAGGCAGACTGACTGATGCCCTGAGTTGGGTAGGCGATCGCGGTCTGTTGGTAGACGATGAGCTGAGCTATCCCCATGAGTACGAGCATCTCACCCTGGCGATAATTCTGATCGCCAGGTACAAACGTGATGGCATCGACAGCGATCTTGCTCAGGTGATCGGACTCCTTGCCCGACTTCTAGAAGCTGCTGAAGTAAAGGAGAGAATCGGCAGCATCATCGAAATTCTGGTGGTCCAGGCATTAGCGTATGAAGCAAAAGGAGATTTAGCAGGTGCGATCGCATCGCTAGAACGGGCCTTAATCCTGGCCGAACCAGAGGGTTATGTTCGTATCTTTGCAGAAGCTGGCACAAGCACGATGCACCTGTTGCAGGAGGCAATGGCTCGCAGCATCACACCCATCTACACTAATCGGCTAATTGCTGCATTAGAAACCTGGGGCCAGCCACAGGATACTACAACCGCTGCTGTTCCTTCTCCACACCCCCTCCTCGAACCCCTCAGCCAGCGGGAACTGGATGTGCTCCGACTGCTCAACACCGAACTGTCTGGCCCCGAAATCGCCCGTGAACTGGTGGTGGCCCTGAGTACCGTACGCACACATACCAAACGGATTTACGGCAAACTCAATGTTACTAACCGTCGGGCTGCGGTGAAACGGGCGACAGAGCTAGAGCTGATTTAGCAGCTGATCCCTTCCTCGTAATTGATGCAAGTGCATCTGATATAAAGTCTACAAATGCTTGTAGCTTCCTAGAGCGTTGACGATGTTTGGGACAGATCGCATACAAGCTCAATGGTTCTGTAGACCATTCTTGCAAGATAATTTGCAACGTCCCTTGTTGTAAGGCCTCTGATGCCACAAAGATGGGTAGGAAAATGATCCCGAGTCCGGCGACAGCGGCTTGACTAGCCGCTAGGCTATTGTTCACCTTTACCGCCCCATCGTCACCCATATCGATGGTTTGATTCCCTTGCCAAAAACGCCACTTATAGGGCGATCGCGCCAGACTATAAATGACGCACTGGTGCTGCTTCAACTCATCCGGCGATCTCGGTTCATCATACTGCTGAAGATAAGCGGGTGACGCACAGACCACACGTGGGAACTCGCAGATGCGATGCATCACCAGACTGCTATCTGGGGTAGCGCCGCTCCCCCTAATCCCCACATCAAATCCCTCCTCGATCAAATCAACGTAGCGATCGCAAAGAGTTAGGTTCAACTGAATATCTGGATACTCCAATTGAACTTGATAGATGACAGTGGCTACATGGGTTAATCCCAGCGACATCGGTGCCGTCACCCGCAACAGTCCGTGGGGCTTAACCGCGAGATCGACCACCGTCTCTTCAACCGTCGCCAGTTCATCCAAAATCGAACAAACCTTCTGGAAATAGAGCTGTCCGGTCTCTGTCAGGCTCAATCGTCGGGTGGTCCGCTGTATGAGTTGAGTTTTGAGTGATTGTTCCAGTTCACGCACATTAATGTAACCGCTCTTGCTCGCATGCGCAGCTCATTGTTTTCAAAAGACTATATCGATCTCTTAGCCCTGATAAAAATCGATGGCAAATGGCAGATCATCTCGAAAGTTTTCCATTATACACACCAGATTAATGCGAGGTCTAAACAGCCCAGTAACCCAACTGAATTAGCAGGAGAAATAACATGCCCTACGTGAATATCAAAATCACTCAAGAGGGAACCACACCTCAGCAAAAGACCGCCCTGATCAAAGGAGTTACGGATCTTCTCGTTACTGTGTTGAACAAATCTCCTAACATCACATTTGTAGTGATTGATGAGGTGGCTACTGAAGATTGGGGCATCGCTGAAATGTCGGTCCATGAGTTTCGAAACCATGTCCAAAAGTAAGCAGAGACTTTACCGCTATATGATCGATGGTCGGTTGTTGCCTGCCAAGATTGTTGACGAATTACTGAATCAAGCAACCTGGCTGTATCCAGATCTAGAAAAAAACTGGTGGCAAAGAATTGAGAACTAGCATGGAAATGTTTCGTTTGCGTTTTGATTATAAATACCCGCAAGATTATGACAGTACCGCAAGAAACGGAAAGCGCAGAATTAATCATTTCCATAGGCTAAGGATGTCATTGCTTAGGAGCAAACATCATGAAACTAGTCATTTTTGGAGCTACAGGTGGAACCGGTCGTCAAGTGGTAGAGCAGGCCCTGGAACAGGGGCATAGGGTTACAGCATTTGCCCGCACCCCTACCAAGCTAGAGATTCAGCATCCCAATCTTAGAGTGGCTCAGGGCGATGTGATGGATCTGCCATCGTTAGAGCAAGCCGTCCAGGGTCAGGATGCCGTTGTATGTATCCTCGGGGCGGGTCAGCTAAAAAGTAATATTCGCTCAGAAGGTACCCGACAAATTATCCAAGCGATGGAACACACTGGCGTGCGACGGTTGATCTGTCAGTCCACCTTGGGCACAGGGGATAGCTGGGGTAACCTAAACTTTTTCTGGAAGTATGTCATGTTTGGCTTTATCCTGCGGCATGTGTTTGCTGACCATAAGCTCCAGGAAAGCTACGTGCAGCAAAGCAATCTGGACTGGACCATTGTGCGACCGGGTGCCTTTGTTGATGGTGAGCGGACAGGTGAGTACCGCCATGGCTTCCCAGGTACTGATAAAACGTTAAAACTAAAGATTACCCGTGGGGATATCGCTGATTTTATTTTGAAGCAGCTGTCTGATAATACCTATCTTCGTCAGATGCCTAGCTTGTCTTACTAGAGAGCACCTGCACCGATGGCTGAGCTAAAGCCAATGTCTCAGCCATCAAACTTCCATAAGCAAGGGCCATCTCTAACAATTTCAAGCCTCAACAATTCACTGAGGCTCCCCATGGCTAATGTTCAAAAATTCCGCCTACCGCTAACTTTGGTTGTCGCGATCGTTAGCGCTAATTCACCAAACACTATTATGACTATTGTTCAAAACTTTCGCTTACCCTTAATTCTGTTTGCCGCCATCGGTAGTGCCCTCACCGCCGGTATTTTCTTCGCCTTTTCTACATTTGTTATGCAGGCCCTGGGTCAGCAGCCCAACGCATCCGGCATTGCCACAATGCAGGCGATCAATATTACGGTCATTAACCCGTGGTTTATGGCCGCTTTCTTTGGGCCAGGGGTAGCCTGTCTGATTCTGACTATTTCTGCACTACGACAGTGGGAACAGCCCGGTTCTCTCTATTGGGTAGTGGGGAGCTTGTTATATCTGATTGGCACCATCGGTGTGACGGTGGCTGGCAATGTACCGCTAAATGATGCCCTGGCGATTGTTGGGCCAGGCAGTGCGGATGGGGCTACCCTATGGACGCAATATTTGGCCGACTGGACCTTTTGGAACCATATACGCACAGTCGCTGCATTTCTATCGGCAGGTATGTTTATGCTTTCACTTTGTCTTTAACCAGGAAAGAACCATGGCTAATACTAACCAGACAATTATCCGGCGTTATATCGAGGAGGGAATCAATAGGGGAGATTTTCTCGTTTTTGATGAGTTGTTTCATCCAGACTATATTTTTGGCAGTCCTGGCGAAGAGGTTCACGGTCTGGATGGGCTAAAAGGCTTTATTAGTATGTTTCGTATGGCGTTTCCTGATTTGAAAATACAGGTAGATGACTTAACGACTGAGGAGAACAAAACCGTGACTTGTTTTACATTAACGGGGACCCACAGGGGAAATCTAATGGGAATCCCAGCAACTGGGAAATCGGTAAATGTCCATGGAACGATTCTCAGCCGGTTTAAGGCAGGCAAGATTATCGAAGAATGGGAAATTTTAGATCAGTTGACGATGTTTCAACAGCTTGGTGTGATTGCTTTGCCGGTGTAAGTCCCATGATATAAAAATGGCAGCTCCTAGGAAATTCTATGGAGAGATTAAATGCTACTATCTAGGAGCTGCCAGTGAGTCAAGATTTTTTAAATAGCGAACATGACTCCTAAGAAACACTTTGAGCTGCTCATTTATAGCTTTATTACATGGCTTAGTTTTTACCTGATTGGTCTTCCTGACTATTATCAACAGTGGTATTTTTGGTCAAAAATTGTAATCTGTGTCATTGTCACCCTGATCTATTTTCCCATTACCCAATACACTCTCAAAACGTACTGGGCTGATGGTAAGCATTTCACCCACTCATGTTGGCTGGCTTTATACCTAACACTTCCGTTGTTTACCTATGACTACCTGCTACTAGCCTTACACAAAGGACTTGGAATTAGTTTTGTGATTCCATACTGGTATTTAACATTTTTCTATTTTTCTTTCTGGATTCAGTTTCCCCTGATTGGCTGGTGGATGCAACGTGCTGAAATGCAGAATACAGAAGCAAGTAGTCAGTAGCTCGTTATGTCTGACATCTTAACTATCAGAATATTTGAATCCACTTCAGCTCTGACATTGTTTTATAAGTGAGTGGATTCTGCCCAGAGTCTTTGCATTTCTTTTTAAAATCCTCAATGAGGTGGCAAGTACTTGTAACACAGGGAGTAATCAAGCTTTAATATTTGAAGCTGACCAATCAGGTTTAATGGATGCACTCAATCTTTATTTCCTACAGGCGTAGGGATAGCCAAGCAGATGCTGGTCGGATATATGATCGATTGGCAGTTCATTTTGGAAAAAACGCTGTCTTTAAGGATGTAGACGATATTCCTCCAGGGGTAGACTTTCGTGACTATCTCAGCAGCATGTTGAATCAATGTTCAGTCGTCGTAGCCATCATTGGTCCAACCTGGCTCAATGCAACGGATGGGCAAGGTCGGCGTCGGTTAGATAATTCTACCGATTGGGTGCGTATAGAAATTCAAGAAGCGCTCAATCGTAGCGATACCTTAGTGATACCGCTGCTAGTTAGTCATGCCGATATGCCCAGGGGGGATGAGTTACCGGATGGACTAAAAGATTTGGCTTATAGAAATTGTCGCGAGATTCGACCAGATCCTGACTTTCATCGCGATATAAGCCGCTTAATTGACAGTTTGGAGAAATATTTTGAGCCTGCTGCTCAACAGAAAAGCACAGGAGTCAAGGCTAAAAGCCTGTCTGATATTAGCGATATCAGTATTTCGCGGCAGCAGTTTCTAAAGTGGGGAGGATTCAGTAGCGTTGGATTAATTGCAGCTTCGGGTATCAGACACTTTTCTGCTGCTAATGAATCAGTCCCCGATGACGGCCAGCTGTCGGAAGCTGAATATACACAGTTAGAAGAGCTGCTAAAGGCAAAAAAATGGAAAGAAGCTGATGCAGAGACACTGGACTTGATGCTGAAAATCGCTGATCGCGAATCAGAGAGATATTTAGAAGAGGAAGAGCCTAGGACATTCCCATGCAGAGATTTGAGGAAATTGGATCAGCTTTGGCTGGATGCCAGTGATGGAAAATTTGGCTTTAGTACCCAGGCCAGGATTTACTTAGACGAATGTTTCGGTGATTGGACCTGTTTTATCGATAAAGTTGGCTGGCGAACAGATAGAGAATTTACTAAATACTCCGAGGTAATCTTTGATATTGATGCTCCAACCGGACATCTTCCATATGGTGGAGAATGTGGAAAAAGAGAGCCTGGCACTAGCTGTTTTACATATTCGATGAGTATTATCTCTCTTTTTGCTCGCGTAAAGACTTGCAATATTTAATGTGATGAATCCATACACTTATACGTCGCAAGCATCTACTGCAGGAGCTGCTCTGACTGAGTGGACTTTTAAATCTTATATATTTTGTCAGACACCCATTATTCCCGATGGCTGTCGTGATTTTATTGTTCAAGCATCTCCAGGTGAACAGATTTCTACTAAGAATCCATTGGGGTCAGATACGTAGGCTGTTGTTTGTCCCCATGGTTCCTCTCGGAGATCTTGCACTAAGACTGCGCCAGATTTTATGGCCTGATCCAGCCATTTTCTAACGTCGTGAGTTTCAAAGGTAATCTCGAAGACAGGTGCTGACGGGTTTGCCTTGACAGGATTTTTTCCCAGGTCAGACATCAGTTGCAGCGATGAAAACGCCAGGGTGGTCTCACCCGTATCGAGTTCGCCGTAATCACCCCCCTCATGCAACATTTTTGTTTGAAATCCAAATGCTTGCTCGTAAAACGTTAATGTTTTCGAGACATTTTCAACATAGAGGATCGTGTATTTTAGTTTCATGATTTGTTGATACGGCAGTTTCTAAAATCAAGAATATGGGGTTTCAGGATATTCGTATTGAATAAATGCGACAAAAATACTTCGTATCTGGCGTAAAACCATCCAAAGCAATATTTTACAATAGATCCCGTATCAGGATCTTAGGTTGGAACTTTCCCTCTACATAATAGTTAGCCAATAGCGTATTTGCGCGTTTCTGGGAAATCCACAGTTTGAGTCAGTACGGATTGCAATAGCGTGACAATAAACAGAGCATCACCCTTGGAACGTTTTGTTATATACACTTTTGAAGACAATCCTGGCCATCGCTTAAACGCTTTTTGAAATCAACCTTGACCACTTCCAGAACTGGAGTTTTCCTTAGAGAAAGCTACAGACTTCAGGTTGGATACAGCTTATCGGCATGTCTGACAAGCTTCGCTACGGTTTCAATAGTGTTTAGGAAGGTTCTAGCATTCACCTTCGGATTTATCAAAACATGATAACTATACTTCAGTAAGTCACTTACCTTTTGGTAACCTTAAAGATGAGTTAGACTTGACCGAGCATATGAACCAAGAAAAACGCGTACCATCTTGTCCGATTGGAGCTGCCTTGGACGTATTTGCAGGAAAATGGAAACCTGAAATCCTTTGGCACCTTAAAGATAGCTGTATGCGCTTTAATCAGTTGCACCGTTCCATTGGAGCAGTATCACAAAAAATGCTGGCTCAGCAATTGCGTGAATTGCAGCGTGACGGTCTGGTTAAACGGACCCAGTACGATACAATCCCACCGCATGTTGAATATGAGGCGACTGATCTTGTTAAGACCCTTGAACCTATATTTGATGCACTTGAAAAGTGGAATAAAGACAACGGTGCAACTGTGCAAAAAGCGAGGGAACAATACCTTAAGAACAATAAATAATATTGTTCTTATCATCCTGGATTTACCCCCAACTGGCCCAGGGTTAGTCATTAGAAATGAGCTAACATAGCCGATAGTAAGCCTGTTGAGATAAATTGATTGTTTTCATACTCATTGAAACTGTGACATTAGGTGTTAAGGTTTAACGCTGTATTCCATTTTGAGGGGTGGAGTACCTTCAACTTCGCCAACAAGTTGTAGTAGCTGCAACCGGAATCGCTCAAGCATGTCGCGCTTCAACATAAAGCGATGGAAATCCGCAGGTGATGTGTTGTGGTTCTGCACCGACTTATAACCACCAGGCGCTTCAACATCCATACGTACTGGAAATTGAAGCCATTTACCTTGGAATTCCTTCGAGAGCATCCAGTTTAGATATAGCTTAGCCGTCGCTTTGTTTTTTGCCTGAGTCGGGATAGCAGCCGTCTGAAACCAGGTTAGGAAGTAATCTTCTTTCGGCAACATAAAGCGCGTATCACTGTCAGGCTGCGGTGCGAATGCCCAGAATGTTGTAAAGCTTGCACCATACCAGCCATTGTTGATGGCGACATAAGGCATCGCTGTACCTCTTACCCATGTTGGTCTAGTGGCAACCAGTTCCTCCAGATACTCCCATCCATACTTTTCTTTCAGATTCCAAAACTGATATAAGACAGCATCGTCGCTATGGGGATAGGTTAAGATCACCTTTCCTTTTAAGGCTGGGTTGAGGTAATCCATGGCATCACGCGGTACATTGTCTTTACCAATCGCATCAATGTTGACGTAGTTACTGAAAGTGACACAATAAAGACCTGTCCAACGCCCATGAGGATCTTTGTGGTCAGGAAAGACTTTGTCCCAGTTTTTTGGTTTATAGGGTTCCAACAAACTATGCTCTGCGTAGTAGTCAAAGTCATGTATGGTCTGACACTGAAGTACGTCGGGCACGTTGGCTTTGCCACCTGTTTCACGTGCATTGTCATAGCGTGACGCGTGATGAAAGCTTAAGTCAACACTGTGGGTGACGTTGATCTTTGGAAACCGCGCCTTAAACATATCCAGGTAATAGTCTATTTGGTCTGGTTTGTCGCCACCGGCCCTAAGAACAAAATTACCGCCCTCTTGTTGAGCAACAACATAGAGTTCATCTAGAGAGCGAGTCTCGATATCGACGCGTCGTTTCATGATCCCATTTCCTAATTAAGTTGAGTACTTGGGGTAGCCGTTGTGATCGCTACCAGTTGCTTTGCATGAGCTATTTTACTAACTTTAGGTTAGCACTAACTTAAAGTTAGTGCTAACCTAAAGTTATCGTTTTTTAAGAAGACAACATGAGCAACAGGCTAAGTCTTACCCTGCGTTCTGGTCAGAAGCCAGAGACAACAAGCCGCCTGCCACATTCTCAGCTAACTCAGCACGGTCCTGACCATGTGATTGATAAGCTGCATGCATGGTGTTTTTCATTGCCGAGCGTTGCCAATGAGTCAAGCGGCATCTCTGTACCTGGCGCGCGCGCTTTGGTCATGCATGACAGTGTGAAATGCAATCATGCAGCTTTTATGGTGGGTCGGGAATTTGCCCACATACATCCCCACCCAGACAATGGCAGTATGCATGTAAAGCTACTGCCAGAAGATGCTTTAGAGGTGACAGGAAAAGGCTGGGGAGAGGATCATTACTTAGTCACACAAGGCCAATATCCTGTGGGGCTAGTAATGGTGTTTTCGCCGCGTGATGATGGAGAGTTGGAGATAGTTAAGGCGATCGTCAGAAAATCCTATGAATATGCAACTGGGGAAACGTCGCCAGCATAAGAAAAATCGAAATAGCCCAGATTGAGTTGAAAGAGTCTCTGAAAACAGCTCAACATATGATTGAGAAAGGATGGTTATATGAAATAAATATTGGTGGGCAGTACCCTGCCAACATTGACACGAATATTATTGTAGAAATAATCTAACAACCCTAGTGCAGCGGATTGCTTGAATTGTCCTGTGGGGTCACAAAATCTCTTGCAACCGCTGACTAGGAACGTTGGGTATCAAGACCAGAATATGAATATTGAATTTAGAGAGTTAGGCACAGTCGAAATATCGGATTTAGTCGAACTAATGAACAACCCATTAGTCCGTAGGCACATGCCACTATCAAACGATAACTTTGGCGTTCGTGAATGTGAGACTTTTCTGTCCAAAAAGAAAGCTTTGTGGACAGAATACGGATACGGTCCTTGGGCTTTCTTTATTGATGATAAATTCGCAGGCTGGGGTGGATTGCAACCTGAAGATGGATATCCTGATCTCGCCTTAGCCCTGCACCCCAATTATTGGGGAGTCGGCAACATACTCTATAAAAAAATTGTCCAACGTGCGTTTGGAGAAATGAAACTTAAAGCAATTTCAGCGCTTCTGCCGGTCACCAGAAAAAGTGCCAACAGCCTTTTAATACTAGGATTTCGGCAACATGGAACAGTCACGCTAGAAAACAAGCAATTCAACAGGTATTTGCTTGAAAAACCTGCGTACAGCAGGAACTCCAAAAATTGATCGCCTGCTTGAGTATCTGGAGTGATCATGCGTATTTCTGATTTAACGATCCATACATCGAACCCCTCAGCCAACGCGAGCTGGACGTTCTGCGATTGCTCAACACCGAACTTTCTGGCCCAGAAATCGCCCGTGAACTGGTTGTGGCCTTGAGTACCGTGCGCACCCACACCAAGTGGATTTACAGCAAGCTCAATGTCACCAACCGTCGAGCTGCCGTGAAGCGAGCATTAGAGCTGAAATTACTCTAATGCTTCCTCAGTATGGTTTTGGGGGCAGCTGACTACTTGCGGAAGTTATCCTGCCAATTTCTTAGCCGCTTCGGCGATTCGGGCTCCATAGCGTTCGGCAGTCAACAAATCACCGGGATCAACTTGCGGGGGACCACCGCTGAAGTCTGGCGGTGTATTTCCCATCGGCCCTAAGAACGATCCCAGACGGTTCACGCCATTCTCTTGCATTGCCATGTCGCCTGTGCCCACCCAGAGCATACTGTGCTGCATGGCATTAATGACAAGATAGAGGAGTGTACCCTGTTTATCACCACTGGGGGAACCAGAATGAGTAAAGCCACCAGCAATTTTATCTTTCCAACCTTGCTGAAACCAAATGGAACTGGCCGCATCAATAAAGGCTTTGAACTGGGCTGCTACACCGCCCATATAAGTGGGGGAACCAAATACAATCGCATCTGATTGATTCAGTTGCTCAACAATCGCTTCATCCTTCCAGCGACCTTGGGTAATTTGTTCACCCGTAATTCGCAAGACTTGAACAGTCGTACCGTCAGCCTGTTCGGCTCCTTTAGCAACGGACTCGGCCATAAGTTGGGTATGGCCCATGGTTGAGAAATAGACAACAGAAACAGTTGGCATAGGGAATCCTTGTGTTGATGGAATAAATGGTTGAACAAGTGGTCAACAGATAAACAAGAAAACGCGCATATTACGTAAACATCTGGCTAGGTTAAGCGTCTCCTAGGACGCATTTAGGGACTAATTGGCGTAATTACTCTGTACGTTTACCCACCTTGCTATTCTGGGAGGAGTATTACCTGATTAGACTTGTTGTAGTCTATATAAGGAAGCATGAATCAAATCTCTATATCAAGAAGAGACTGAGGGCCGTAACAAAAGTTTAGGGTGCTAAGGGAGTTCCTCCCTAACCTGCTCGATAGACTTTCGGTGTTATCCCCGTCATCTGTCGAAATTTTCGACCAAACTGACTGTGGCTATTAAACCCACACTCCAGAGCGATCTCCAAAATGGGTTGATCGGTCTGTTTCAATAGCGTCTTAGCCCGTTCCACCCGTTGCAGCATCAGATATTGATAGGGAGATTGCCCCAGGGATTGCTTGAATAAACGACCGAAATGAAACTGGCTGATATCCACTAACGCGGCCAAGTCAGCTAGGGTGATTTCATGACCTAAATGGGCATCGATATAGTCTAAAACCTTTAGAAGTTGACGTTGAGGGAGTCCACCCTCATAGGTCGGTAGCTCAGGTCGACTGGTCACATGATGCCGTAGCAAATGGACGGCTAACACATTGGTCAGTGAATCAACATATACATTGCTGCCCAATGACTCACCCTGGAGTTCGGCCAAGAGCATTGTCGCGATCGCATCAATTTGTGGATCACGGGTTTGAAAGGCTGGGATGAGCTGGATGCGATCGCAATTCTGCCCCAGGGTTTCCTCCGCCACCTGACCCATAAATGTATCTTGCAGCCGCATTTGCACAATATGGACATCGCCCTCGGCCTGGGTTGTCAACGGCGTACCCGCTGGGGTAATCAGCAAATCACCCTTGCTGTAGAGTCCGGCATGGGGGCGGCCATCTTGCCGATGGGAAAATTTGAACGGGCGCGGCGACAGAAACAGCCCCACCGTATGTTCGTCCGGATAGCTCCAAGCATCTGCGCTGCCATCATTGCGGCAGATATGGCGAGCATGGCGAATCGCTAACGGTCCCCATTGTTGGGTTCGGTGCCATTCTGCTGGATCAGACCCTTTTGATGAGGATGATAATGGGGCTTGGGACATGGGCATATACAACGAGCGGGCGCAAACTGGCGGTGCCCCAGTCTGAGACTTATCACCCAAGTCTAGCGTTCTAGAAAAAAACGGTAGCAAGAATGTGCTAGAGCAGCGGGAATTAGGCAGCGAGGTTGTCATGCTTTTCCTAAATTGAGGGCAGACGAGTTGATGATGCAGACATCATGATGAAAGCGATTGTTTTATCCCGCTATGGGTCTCCGGAGCAGCTTGAGCTGACAGATATTGAAAAGCCCGTGCCCAAAGATGATGAGGTCTTAGTCAGCGTCCATGCCACCACTGTCAACGACTGGGATTGGTGCCTTGTCAGGGGCACTCCTTTTTATATTCGGTTGCTCTGTGGCTGGCGCAAACCCAACATCCCAATCCCCGGTGCAGAAATAGCCGGACGTGTGGAAACCGTAGGTCAAAACGTCACCCAGTTTCGACCGGGGGATGAGGTCTATGGCGACATTTCCGAGTGCGGCTTTGGGGGCTTTGCGGAGTACGTGTGTGTGCCGGAAACCGCCCTGGCCTCAATGCCTGAAAATATAACCTTTACTGAGGCGGCGGCGATTCCCCATGCTGCGATGTTAGCCGTACAGGGGTTGATTGGGCAACTGCAGCCGGGTCACAAACTTCTGATTAACGGGGCGGGTGGCGGTGTAGGTACTTTGGGAGTGCAAATTGCCAATGCAATGGGGGTTCAAGATGTGACTGGCGTCGATCATGCCAGCAAGTTTGCCCTGATGCGCTCAGTTGGGTTTACCCACACCATCGATTACACCCAAACTGATTTCACGGCAGGTCAAGAACGATACGACCTGATTTTAGATACCAAGACGAATCGTTCTCCCTTCAAATATTTACCCGTGCTCAAGCCTGGCGGCACGTACGTGACCGTTGGCGGTCTAACACCACGACTATTTCAGATCCTGTTATTTGCGCCAATAATTCGTTGGTTGACCCGGAAGACCGTGCGTTTGGTGAGTCTGCAACCGAATAAAGAGTTAGCCTACGTCAACGAACTGTTGGCAACGGGTCAGTTGAAACCGATAGTCGATGGTCCCTATCCTCTGAATGAGGTGCCCAGGCTAATTCAGTATTTTGGTGCAGGCCAGCATCAAGGCAAGGTCGTGATTGCCCCTAATGCTTGAACATCACTAAATCCCCACATGCAATCCCCACATGTGGGGACTACGGCTCCCCACGTCCATTTGTAATTTTGAGTTGTTAACGCAAGCAGCCGTTGCAGGCGATCTCAACTCCCATGAATCAACTATGCCGTTCCGCTGACAGTCGTCCCCAGTACGAAATTTGTGTCAAGGGACATCTGGCTCCCCATTGGAGCGATTGGTTTGAGGGATTTGCGATGGCCGAAGGCCGGTCTTGGACCATCGCACCCCAAGACAACGGAGAAACGCTGCTGTCTGGCCCGGTCATAGACCAGGCTGCCCTCTACGGCGCGCTGATTAAGGTTCGCGATTTGGGGCTACCGCTGATTTCGGTAATGCCGATCCGGCCCAAACAATCAAAAGAGTCAAACCAAGGAGCATGAACAATGACCGCACAGAACATCAACGTACAGAGACAAATGCTGGCCCTATCAATGAAAGCCAAGCTATCCACTCTGTGGATATTTTTCCTATTCAACATCATCTTTCGAGATATTCATGAATTTGTTGAGCCCGGATTCATTGAAGAGGTTCTGACCGGCACTGTGAACGGCAACCCCGTTACAGAACACATGTTGCTGTTGGGTGGAGTCATGATTGAAGTGCCGATTGCGATGGTGCTGCTATCTCGCATATTGCCCTATGGTGCCAATCGCTGGACCAACATGATTGTCGCGATACTTTATGGGGTGCTAGTCCCGGCCTTTGGCACCACCGATCTGGATGATACTTTTCATCTGATCATGGAGGTCGCGGCCCTATCCACCGTGATTTGGTCCGCATGGCGGTGGCGCAATCCGTTGCCCAAACGGCACTCAGTCATTCAGGAAGCTTAATTTGGAGGTTACTATGAGAACGACTCGTATTCTGCGTACCACATTGGAGCTACACAGATGAAGCACTACTTCAACTCGATGAGCCGGGCCTTAACTTCCGACTGGATGCTCAAGGAACTCGACGCCGAGCACGAACGGATTGTCATCGACATCCAAGCTGGTGAGCAAAACTCACTCGAGTACCGGGGCATCAACCCCATGGGCAAAGTTCCCACCCTCGTCGATGGCGACACAGTTATTACCGAAGCTGCTGCGATCTGTGCCTATCTGGCTGACAAGTTTACCGAGAAGGGGTTCGCACCATCTCTCGGCTCACCAGAGCGCGGCAGGTATTATCGGTATCTCTTTTTTCCGGGTACTACCCTTGAACCACTGCTGTCGATCACCTCACTTGGTGTGGAAGATATCAAGCCGTAACATTGCGGTAGTACATGTGGCTTATGTTCTCTCTTTATTATTGAGCTTGAGGAAAGGCTAAGATTGGCAATGCTTAATTCAATGGATTACAGCTTAATTCCAGCAAGTGAAGATGACTATGACTTTTGTTATAGCCTTACAAAGCAGAATATGTATGATTTGTTTTGTCGTCATTGGGGCGGATGGGTTGATTCAGAATTTCGCAAGGGATTTGCACCCGACAATGTTCAGATGATTTTGCACAGTGGTGAACGAATTGGCTATTTCGGTTATCACCTCAATGAAGATTCGATCTATGTTGATAACATTCAAATTTTGCCTCAACTGCAGGGCTGTGGAATCGGAACAAAAATTCTGGAAAACTTTCTGACTAAATATCAATATTCAGTCATTCGTCTTACTACCTTTCAAGATAATCCTGCTAAGCGTTTATACGAGCGATTAGGATTCAGAGTGTATGCGGAGTGTGGAACAACAATTAAAATGGAACAACAGCCCAATCAACCATGAAGACAGCTAAATTTTAGCAGCGATTTTACTTGACCAATGGCATAGTGGAACTCCAAAGAATGCAATCAGTGAATTTCATACCATCTATGTCGGTGTCTTCATCACCCAAGCGTGGTTGTGTGCCTTCTCTTGATCAGCCATGATGAGACCCATCACGCTTAACCAAGCAGTTAACAGTGTGGTTCACCAACGGACCCTGTTGTCCATGACCAAAGCGCTTTTGATCGCCATTTCCGGGATTGATGGTTCCGGCAAGGGCTACATCACCAGCAAAATGGCAAGATTGTTGGCCCAGCAAAATCTGAATATTGCCACGATTAACATTGATGGCTGGCTAAATCTACCCGACCAGCGTTTTAGTCCCTCCCAACCCGCCAAGCAGTTCTATCACCATGCCATTCGTTTTGATGAGTTATTCGCTCAACTGGTCTTGCCACTGCGCGATCGCCGTTCGATTCACCTAGAGGCTGATTATGCCGAAGAAACGGCCTTCGAGTATTGCAAGCACATTTATCAATTTGAGGACATTGATGTCATTTTGCTGGAAGGCATTTACTTGCTGAAGCGGCAATTTCAGGCCATTTACAACCTGTCGTTTTGGATTGAATGTAGCTTTGAAACGGCCCTCTCTAG
>JBCCHX010000066.1:0-41305 GCA_039028535.1 Cyanobacteria bacterium P01_B01_bin.77 | reverse complement strand
TCTACGATGTGGGCACCGCTGAAGAAGATGGCATCGAGGCAGTGCCCCACGAAGCGCCAAATCTGCCCCTATGGATTGGGGTACTGTTAGTCGCTACCTTGGTCGTGGCGGTCGAGTCAGAATGGTTAGTGGGATCTTTGGAAATAGCTACAGAACAGCTAGGGCTTTCTGAACTTTTTACGGGCGTTATCCTGCTTCCCATTATTGGTAACGCCGCCGAGCACGCCACGGCTGTCACCGTGGCACTAAAAAATAAGATGGACTTGTCCTTATCTGTGGCCGTGGGCTCCAGCATGCAGATTGCTCTGTTTGTAGCACCGGTACTGGTGATTGCTGGCTGGCTCATGGGGCAACCGATGGACCTAGACTTTAATAATTTTCAGCTGATTGCCGTGGCCGTATCGATCTTGATTGCTAATTCCATTAGCAGTGATGGTAATTCGAACTGGTTAGAAGGGACACTGCTGCTGGCTACCTATACGATTATCGGTCTTGCCTTCTTTTTCCATCCGATGATTGAAGGTGTGGGTTAGTGATGGTGAATGAAAGTGACGACCTACTGGTTTGCGGGGGAGCCATATCAGAATGTGCCCCTCTCAATAGCATCTGAGAGTCCGGCTTTGGCCTACGGAGCTAGCGTATTTACGACGATGCGAGTTTATGAGAATAGCTTAGAGCATCCGCTGACATCGTGGAGGTGGCACTGCGATCGCATCTCCCAATCCCTTCAAGCATTTCACTGGCCCCAACCGGACTGGCGACGCATTGCTCAAGGTTGTCAGACATTGATGACAAGCTATCCCGTTTTACGGTTGTCTATCCTGGCGGATGGTCGCGAGTTAATCACCGGTCGCCCCCTCCCCAAAAGTTTAAAACAGCAGCAAGCCTCAGGCGTCACAGTCTGGGTCGCCCCAGCCCCACAGTATCAACGCAGTTTGCCTAGGCATAAAACCGGTAACTATCTCCCCTGCTGGCTAGCCATGCAGGCCGCCAACAATCACGGAGCCCGCGACGCTATCTTGGCAACTGCTGCTGGAGAATGGCTAGAGACCAGTACTGGTAACCTATGGGGATACAAGGACGGGTACTGGTGGACGCCCCCCCTAGAGTCTGGTCTCCTACCGGGTATTCGTCGGGCTCAATTGCTCCAGACCCTAAAAAAACAAGCCATTACCGACACGCCTTGGACTGTCGATTTGGCTAAAACATTCGAATGCCTCGCCTATAGCAACTGTGTTGTGGACATCATGCCGATTCACACAGTTCTGCTAGGGAATATTAAACTAAACTATAGTTCTACCCACGAAGGTCTAAACGTCCTCAGGCAAATGTTTGCCAGATCTTCGGTGTGCGAGCACAACTGCTAAGCGGAGTAACCGATGCAGAATCCTGAAATGCGTTAACATAAGTTAACAACTCTCAGTTCAGCATAGGTAGGCTCGCTGAAATTGCTGAAAATAAAAACTTTTAGGAGGCTTACTCCCTGTGAATAAGCGCTGGAGAAACGCAGGACTCTACGTATTATTAGTGGTTGTCGTCATCGCACTGGCCACCGCATTTTTTGAACAGCCTCGAATTGAAACTGAGGCATGGCGCTATAGCCGTTTTATCAATGAAGTTGAGAATGGCTCCATTGAGAAGGTCTATATTAGTGCTGACCGCAGTCAGGCCAAGTTTCCTGACCCCACCGGTGAAGAGCGTCGGATTGTCGTCAACTTACCCAGCGACCCTGGTTTAGTCGATATTCTGACGGATAACTCTGTCGATATCGAAGTTCAGCGACAGGCTGAAGAAAATCGGTTATTGCAAGTTTTGAGTACGTTGCTCATTCCAGTACTGCTGCTGGTTGTACTGTTCTTTGTTCTGCGACGAGCTCAAAATGGACCTGGCAGTCAGGCCATGAACTTTGGTAAGTCAAAGGCTCGTGTGCAGATGGAGCCCCAGACTCAGGTCACTTTTGGCGACGTAGCTGGTATTGATCAGGCCAAGTTGGAGCTGACCGAGGTCGTTGACTTTCTCAAAAATGCCGACCGGTTTACCGCCGTTGGTGCAAAAATTCCTAAGGGTGTGCTGCTTGTCGGTCCTCCAGGTACAGGTAAAACTCTACTGGCTAAGGCCGTGGCTGGAGAGGCAGGGGTACCATTCTTCTCTATCTCTGGTTCTGAGTTTGTAGAAATGTTTGTGGGTGTGGGTGCGTCCCGCGTTCGCGATCTGTTTGAGCAAGCCAAAAATAATGCCCCCTGTATTGTCTTTATTGATGAGATTGATGCCGTAGGTCGTCAGCGGGGTGCAGGTCTTGGTGGTGGTAACGATGAGCGTGAGCAAACCCTGAACCAGCTTCTAACAGAGATGGATGGTTTTGAAGGGAACACTGGCATCATCATCATTGCGGCTACTAACCGTCCTGATGTGTTGGATGCGGCGCTGCTACGTCCGGGTCGTTTTGACCGTCAGGTGGTCGTCGACCGCCCCGACTACTCTGGCCGTTTGGAGATTCTTAAGGTTCACTCCCGTGGCAAAACCTTTAGCAAGGATGTCGACCTTGAGAAAATTGCTCGCCGTACCCCTGGATTTACCGGTGCTGATCTTTCTAACTTGCTAAACGAGGCTGCTATTTTGGCTGCTCGTCGTAACCTAACTGAAATTTCTATGGATGAAGTCAACGATGCGATTGATCGGGTCTTGGCAGGTCCAGAGAAGAAAGATCGGGTGATGAGCGAAAAGCGGAAGTCGCTAGTGGCATACCACGAAGCTGGTCATGCTTTAGTGGGAGCGTTAATGCCAGATTACGATCCCGTCCAGAAGATCAGCATTATTCCCCGTGGGCAGGCGGGTGGTCTAACCTGGTTTACCCCCAGTGAAGAGCGCTTAGAATCGGGCCTATATTCCCGTTCTTACCTGCAAAATCAGATGGCTGTTGCCTTGGGCGGTCGTCTGGCTGAGGAGATTATCTTTGGGGATGAGGAAGTTACCACGGGTGCTTCTAATGACCTACAGCAGGTAGCGCGAGTTGCTCGCCAGATGGTTACCCGGTTCGGCATGAGCGAAAAGCTGGGTCCAGTTGCCTTGGGACGTCAGCAGGGCAATCCGTTCTTGGGTCGTGATATTGCCACCGAGCGTGACTTCTCCGAGGAGACAGCTGCTGTCATTGATTCAGAAGTTCGTGACTTAGTAGATGTGGCCTATAGCCGTGCCAAGCAGGTTTTGGTGGAGAATCGGAATGTTCTAGATCAGCTAGCAGACATGCTAGTAGACAAGGAAACCGTCGATTCGGATGAGTTACAGCGATTGCTGATTGACAATAATGTCAGCATGGCGAGCATTGCCTAGGTTAAGTATCTAGTCAGCGTTTCTCGGCCTTATTCCTAAATTGTTCGAAAATAAAAGCCGCAGGCTTCCCTGCGGCTTTTATCTATATGGACCTATGTCACGTTTTGTTACATGGTTTGTTGCGTTTGTTAGCGCTGCTTACAATTCACCAATTTCTGTATTGCAAATTGGTCTAAAAGCCTAAGAGGTGTGAACAGAAATGGTGGACGCCTGCAAAATAGGCGTAGGCATTCTTATGGACCCACCTCATCGACTATGACAGCCCTACACCAAGTCCGGCATTCAAATTTACGACATCCTGCTGAATATCAGCAACGCTGGCTCCAGGCATTGCGTACCCATCGTGTAATCGCTGTGATTCGGGCGGCAACGGTAGAAAGTGGACTAAATATGGCCTTGGCCGCGGCTGAAGGGGGGATTCACCTCCTGGAAATTACGTGGAATAGCTATCAGCCTGTGGCTCTGTTACAGGCAATTCAGCAGGCATTGCCCCACTGTACGGTGGGTGTTGGGACAATTTTGCTAGAAGAGGATTTACGGATTGCGATCGCAACCGGCGCACAGTTTTGTTTTAGTCCCCATACATCACCGGCCCTGCTCCATCATGGCCGTACAGTACATATCCCAACAGTGGCAGGGGCCATGACCCCCACTGAAATACTTGCCGCTTGGGATGCCGGAGCCAGTAGTGTCAAAATATTCCCGATTAAAGCTTTTGGGGGAGCCACCTATCTCGAATGTTTGCAGGGTCCCCTGGGACATATTCCCCTGATTCCCTCTGGTGGCGTCACCGTCGACAACGCTGCTAGTCTACTTGCCGCTGGGGCGACAGCCGTGGGCGTCTCCAGCGGGCTATTTGCCCCAGAACATGTGAACCATCAAAACTGGCAAGCCATCCAGACTCAAGCGGCTCGACTGAGCCAATCCATTGACGATATGACCTTAACTACCGAGTTTAAAGGCCTCAACAAACAGTCCGTAAATCATACCTAGCTTAAATGAGTTGAGCAGCTCAGGCAGTGCAGTGCGTTGCTCATTGGTGCGAGAGCGGTGATATATCCAGCTGATGAGTTCTACCATGGCGACTAAAATGGCCGCCACTAAAATATCTATTTCTGCTGTTTGCCCCGCCGTCGCAGAGATGGCCGTGGCAAAAAAATTACCAAATAACAGGCTAATAATAGCCAATGAAAGTCGTCGCCAAGGATTAAACACCCACTGACTAAATCGATGACCTGCTTGATCTATTAACGTACTTAATCGAGTTCGCTGCATGGTTCATTCACCATCCACTACTCACTATCCCAACCAACCTTAATCTTGATGCCGCTCCTTTGGACAGGTTGGGTGAATCCCCCCTTGAGCACAAATGTAGTTTAACTGGCGACCATCCAAATTGCGTACACGGCTAAAGTTAACTCCCTGTAGGTTATTGGTCGCATTTAACTGGGCATTGGGCGTAATAAAGCTGTCATTGATACTGCGTCCATCGTCAAAAACAGCCCCAGATAGGTCAGCATTCGTCAGGTTTACCCCAGTCAACGTAGCGCGTCTGAGATCGGTATCCTGCAAATTAGCCTGCTGCAAATCTGCCCCAGCAAAATTGGTACTATCCAGATTGGCCCCTTGGAAGTTGGCGCGGGTAAGGTTGGTCTGTCTAAAATCTGCTCCCATTAAGTTGGCCCCTACCCAGGTAGACTGTGGCAGGATTGCTTTTGCCCACTGACTGTGGGAAGCGTCAATACGGTTGAGTCTAGCCTGACTTAAATCGGCTCCGTTAAAAATTGCCTGGGTGAGATCCGCACCAACTAAATTGCTGCCCTGCCACTGACTTTGGGATGCATTGATGTGGATAAGTCGCGCATTGGTCAGCTGAGCTCTCTCTAGGCTGCCATAGACTAAATTGGCGTCGCTCAAGTCGGCCTGTCTCAGGTTTGCCCTATTTAACTGTATACCTTGTAGATTAGCCCGTTCTAGATTGACAGCGACAAGCTCACTCTCGCTCAGGTTGCTGCTGATGTCGTCATAGGTATCAGGTTTACCATCGGCACCTACATCAAAAAAACTAGCACCGGCTAGTTTTGCCTGGTTGAGGTTGGCCCCTTGCCAGTTTGTACCTGCTGCTAATAATCCAGGCTGAATCAACTTAAAGGCTCGGTCTGCATCATGGTAGGCCCCAAGGTTAACTCGATCTAGCTGTGTCCCGACCAAATTACCAGTGTGGATGGTCAGCAACTTTGCGATCGCATCCTGCACTACATGGCGTTGCTCTAAACGAATATGGCGTATGTCATCATCTAAAGATTGCTGGAGATCGCTTTCTAATACTCGACTCAAAGCCAGCAAAAACGGTAGGCTATCCAAGCCTTGACTAATCAATGCCTGTTGAATTGTCGCTAATGCCTCTGGCTGTGAGCTTTGACTGAGCAGATCTGTCAAATAGTGGGCGGCACGCGGATCATCTATCTGAGCGAGCATCAAAATAGCCGCGCCATAGTTATCCTCGGAGGGATTTTGGTTCGTGAGCTTTTGGACGGTCTCTAAAAAGACATCCTCTCCTGCTTGGGCGCTGGGTGAGCGCGTGATCCGGCCAATGCCAAATCCTGCAGCGCAGGCGACTACCATGCCACTGGTTATTAGCCACCACCGCCGCCTGGCCCCTGATGACCGTAACGCCAAGAACCCGCGTGGCTGAGTCTTAGCCAGGCTGGCGCGAGGAACCAATACCATAGATGTGAGATTGCCTTCTGCCTCCGTCAACCACCATTCATCTTCATCGCTGGTTTCCCCGTAGAGTTGAACAGCAGCGCTATTTTCCTGGAGCCAAAGATCACCGTTTAGTGATGGCACTGTGGCATCTTGATGTCCCTTATGTATGGGCAAATAGCCAATGGACATCTTAGCCACATAGGTTTTGGCGATGCGATCATGCCAGGCACGTTTGTCAGGTGCGATCGCACTAACACCTTCAACCATGGCCAACAGACCAATTGCAGCGGGCGTCCACACCCCCAATGAAAATTCCGTTGCCAGAGCCACTCCCCCAACGACCACAACAGGCACTCCCCAACGCCAGAGTTCACGGCTTAAAACCTGACGCAGCTTGAGGGACCCACCAGCCATGGAAAATACCCGCAGGCCTAGCCATCGTTTGGGCCATGTGCATCCCATATAATTCAGCTGGATAAACTGCCCCCCGGCCACCACAATCGGGGCAATCAGCGCAGCAGTCCACAGAATATTGGTCAGACGTGGCACAGTACGGTATAGCCGATAAGGGGGAAGTTGCGCAATTCTAGCCCATCCCTGTTGGGTCTTCTGGACTAAAGGATTGAGCGGCACTGGAGTATTCAGCTGATTTAGCTGAGCTGTCTGTATAGCCATAGTCGTTTCCTTTGCTGGCTCCTCCAGCGGTGCCAGCAACACTGTTTGAGTGTTCAGCACATACTGCCCCATACCCCAAGGGATTGCCGCACTCATCGCTACTAGCCCAACTTCCAACCCCCAAGCCACCAAACGTCTACAGGCCAATGTCAATGCCCGAATTTTAGGAACAGGCACTATTGAGTTCTGAGCATTCATGATTTGCTGAGCCATGGCACAACCTTGATGTTTTTAATAATCCAGCGGGGGTTATCCTAATCTGATTTAGTCAGATCCCAAATTGGCACTTCTGCTAAAAACCTCTAATTTAGATAATGCAAGCTATACAACAATTCCACTTTGTAAATTATTAGCAAACTGGCACACATGCAATAGCGTTAGCTGTATGCTGTCTCTAGTATTGAGATATACATTCTCCAGGGATGTTAGTCAGATAAAGACCTAGTGTTCTCGTAAGGCTACCCCATAAGTTGCCGAGGTGCTATTGATGAAAAATATTGCCACAAAAAATATCGCCGCTGCTCTACTCATTGCTGCTGTCGCCGCACCCACCACCGCTGTTTATGGTCAATCATCAGCGGCAGTCAATGGTACCAGTGGTGGTCCCCAAACATCTGCAGATTGCGGTTTCTTGCCTGCTCAGCCCGACTATTCTTTTACCATCACTCAGCCGACTGCTTCAGTGTCTATTGCTGTGTCTGGCAGCAACGATTACACATTGCTGATGGTGAGTCCTGACAACAACTCACGGGAGTGCATTTTAGCCCATGATTTTGATGGGGGTGCAATTCAGTCTCGGGGGTTGTACAAGACAGGCACTTACCACCTCTATGTTGGGGATGTCGATGGTGTTGGCTCTCCGTTTACTCTGAGCGTTCAGAAGTAGTGGGGCTTTCACGGTTGGCCAAAACCACTAATCTGCAGGCGGTAAAACATCTACGTCAACAATCGTTACCGTGTCCGTAGTTTCTACATCGGCACTGACGGCATCAACATTAACGACATCAACATCAATGGTGCCTTCGGAGGTAGCTCTGACGAAGGCACCATTATTTGCTTGTAAGGCCACACCGCAGTTGGGGCAAGTTAATGGAATGGACTTGAAGCCAGTTAACGGTTGTGTACAGGACGGGCAAGGGCCTTCTACCAAGTTGCGTTTGAGCCAAAACTGGGCACCAACTATCAATAAAATAGGCCCTAAAAATAGCAGAACGATCAGGACCAGTAATGACTTGAGTAACCAGCCAATCCCAACAGTGGTCATGAGCAAAAAAACAAGGGCAAGGGATAACCAACACCCCATACCCGAAAAGTTGAGCTGTAACTGTCTAAACCCGTTGGGAGCCATGCTACCGCCTCCTATGGCCACTGAATCTATATTCTATAGCTTTGCTCTCACTGCTCAAATTTAGGGCTTGTTATCAATTGCAGTTAAAATCCTTATGCAAACAAGAGACAGGCTCTAATTTAGTCTAGTTGTGGCGGTCGCTACATGCCTCAAATTACTGCCGGATTAATCGATAATGCGCCCTAATGTGTTTGAATGCCGCTTCTTATTTGGCGGTTGTAGACTATCGGCCGCTGCATCGATAGCTACAGTGGCCATATCGTCTAAAAGCTGATGAAGCTGATGATTTAAGGCGGCTTTACTAAACTTGGTCAGGGTTTGTTTCCGCAGCCAGGAACCCTCACAGCGACGATCGTTTCCAGACAGTGCTTCTATACAGGCGGCGGCTACTGCTGCTGGATCCCGATGGGGAACACGCCAGCCTAATCGTCCATCCTGTAGTGGATCGGCTGAACCGTCATCATCACCGGAAATTACTGGGATACCACAGGCCATCGCTTCTAGATATACAATGCCAAATCCTTCCTGGGAGGGCATGACATATACATCGGCAAGACGATAGTGCTCAACTAGGTCTTCATTGGCCACAAAGCCCGCAAATATGACCCGTTCAGCCACCCCTAAATCACGAGCTAACTGGGCAAGTCGGGGCTGATCGTCACCACGGCCAATGACCAGGTATTTTATGTTGGGGAAGGTCTCTAAGATCGCAGGTAATGCGCGGATAGTCACGTCTACGCCTTTATAGGGATCGCCTTTCCACAGCCGGGCCACTGTCATCAAGACGCGCGCACCAGAGAGAGCGTAGCGCTGCTGTAGATTGGGGTTCGCGATCGCAGGTGTAAAACCTTGCTCATCCACGGTACAAGGCAAAATCTTCAGACGATTAGCCTCTAATCGATTTGCCTTACAGGCTAAATCACGACTGTAGCGACTGATGGTCCAAATCTGTTCAGCAGCTCGTAGCGCGTTTCCTTCAGCCAGTTTGAGAGGAAACCAAACCTCTTTACCATAGGTAAGCACGATATAAGGCACACGGAGCCAACGTGTTAGCTGAGCAATCATGGCCGCCAGATTAATATGTCCACAAAAGAGACGTCGAGGTCGCTTCAGCAGTAAGTGTAGGCCCAAAGACACCGTCAGCCGGATGCGGTCCAACATGGGGTGATCTGATTGGAAGCAATGAAACCTGAAGACAGATAAAAACTCAGTGGGAATATCCTCTAAGCAGTCACGCAGCAAAAAAACATGCGTCGTTTCTGCTGTTGTTTCTAACGTCTGTAGTGTTCCATAGGCCCTTAGCACATCCTTGATGTAAGACTGAATTCCTCCCTCACAACCAAATACTTCAATAAAAACAAATGTATTTTCTACCTGCGGTTGGTGAGCTAATTGCATCTGCAAAGCTCCAGTATTATGTATTGTCTAGGATTCCCATCATCTACCGCATAGATAAACCAAGCTTGACCCTGAGAGTATAGAGGCTACCGTAGGTTTTATCACCCTAGGAAGACGTTGAGCATTTGACAATTCGCAGACAGTTACGGCCCAACTCGTTACGTTCGTAGTTAACATTGTCGGCTAACCGTCGCATCAAAAACCAACCGTAGCCCCCTTCTTTTAGGGTGCCTGGCTTTGGTTCCGTTAGCTTACTTGGGTCGAAAGGTTTTCCCATATCCCATACCTGCACTTCCAATCGTTCTTGCCAAAGCAGTAAATCTATCTCAATGGGAGTGTCCGTTGGCAAATGAGCATGGGCGTGCCTGACAGCATTTGTAAACCCTTCTGCCAAAGCCAAATTAACCTGATCAAAAACAGCCTCAAGCCATGGCAGCTGTGATACAGAACAGAAATTATCAAACCACTGCTGGACTTGAGTTAAGTCTTCTAGTTTGCTTTGAACTATCAACTGATCTTGCTTTAACATGTCCGACTAACCGGCACGTTCGCACCAATAGTTTGCCCGAATTTAACTGAAAAAACGATAGATATGCCCAGGAGGAGAGATGTCTTAGCTGTATCTTGGCACATTAAAAAGCTTCTTGAAGATCCCAACACATAGGATGAATCTTCAAGAAGCTAACATTTTCCGATATTAGACAGAGCAATCAATGTCTAGAAAAGACCTAGCGTTAAGGACTTATCGATGGGAAGAGCTGCACCAATGCCTAGCCAGAGAGTAGTCACAGTACCGAACAAAAATACGGCTGTCGCTACTGGACGACGGAAAGGATTCTGAAACTTGTTCACGCTCTCAATGAAGGGAACCAGCATCAACCCTAGGGGAATAGCGGTTTGCAAAACGATACCTAAAAGCTTATTTGGTACAATCCGCAAAATCTGAAATGCGGGGTATAAATACCATTCAGGTAAAATCTCCAGGGGCGTAGCAAAGGGATTCGCAGGTTCCCCTACGAGAGCAGGATCTAAAACTGCAAGTGCTACACAGCAGGCAATGCTACCCAGAATAACCACGGGAAAGATATACAGCAAATCGTTGGGCCATGCAGGCTCACCGTAATAATTGTGACCCATGCCCTTTTTCAGCTTCTCTCTCAGTTGAGGATCGCTGAGATCAGGCTTCTTAATCGTTGCCATAGCTCAAATCGTCTCCTAATTTACCTCTAAACAGACTATATGACCTGGTAATAACTAGCTTAACCCTGAACCTAGCGGGACGCTACATCTGGCAATCAACCAAAACATTCAGTCTGAGCCAGGTTCTAATTCCCAATCTCGAACAGGGTCAAACCAACCATAGTTCTTTTCTACAAAGGACCAGAGATGCCTTGCTTACGAATCATCAAGAAGTGAGTCAGCATAAACACAGCCATTAACCAAGGCAGCACGAATGTATGCAGACTGTAGAAGCGAGTCAGTGTTGACTGACCAACGCTTTCACCGCCGCGAATAAATTCGACCATCAAGCCGCCAACAACGGGAATGGCGCTGGGTACACCTGAAACAATCTTCACAGCCCAGTAACCAACCTGGTCCCAGGGCAAGGAATAGCCTGTTACGCCAAAGGAGACTGTAATAGTAGCCATGATGACGCCAGTGACCCAAGTCAGCTCGCGGGGATTCTTAAAACCGCCAGTGAGGTAAACCCGGAAAACATGCAGAATCATCATCAGCACCATCATGCTGGCAGACCAGCGATGGATAGAACGAATGAGCCAACCAAAGCTTACATCAGTCATCAAGTACTGAACTGAACTAAAAGCTTCTACGACAGTTGGCTTGTAGTAGAAGGTCATCGCAAATCCAGTAGCAAACTGGATAATGAAGCAGACTAGGGTAATGCCACCCAAACAATAAAAAATATTGACGTGGGGAGGAACATACTTACTGGAGATATCATCGGCGAGTGCCTGAATCTCAAGACGCTCATTAAACCACTGGTAGGTCTTAGAGTCGGTGACTTGCTTAGTAAACATGAAGCGCGGATATAAAAAAGATCTATGCCGTTACTAAAAAATGTAACACAACCACCTTGAGGAAATGGAGCAGTTTGCCCCTAAACTCGCCCTTTAAATCATTGCCTTGGTGGCTCAATGGCTTGTAGGGCAATTGATCATCAGCCTCATGGGTCATTTGTGTACTCACAAACTGTGCTGTCGCTCGAGCAATAATCGCCTTAAGTTCATTTACATAACTTTACTTTCTGTTTCCCCGCTAAGGCGTATCAGAAAATCTCGTCGCAGCTGTGGGGAGGATCACAGTATTCTGAGGAAGCCGCTATGCTGGCTAAAAAGGACGGTTGCATACCTCCGAGTGAGCTTGACGAAGAACTTCTTTGTCGGTTGGACGACGGTGTTATTTGAGCTATTGCAAAGAATGAGAAAAACTGGGCTGCTACCCTTAATTCTTTTAAAGAGTGTCTGCGCGGTATGCATCGCCATGGTTCTGAGTTTGGGGATGGTGCCATCACCGGCTTTTGCGTTTACCGACCGGCAAAAGCTAGTTATGGAAGTCTGGCGGATTGTCAACCGGGCTTATCTGGATGAAACCTTCAACCACCAAAACTGGTGGTTTATCCGTGAAAAGGCACTGAAACATTCCCTGAATACTTGGGAAGATGCCTACACAGAAGCTCAGAGTATGCTGCAAAAATTGGATGATCCCTACACGCGTTTTTTGTCCCCAGAGCAGTATCAAAGTTTGCAGACTAATACCTCTGGAGAACTGTTAGGGGTGGGATTACAGATTGCCAAAGACGATAATAATCAGCATTTACGGGTCATTGCCCCCATTGTCGGTTCGCCAGCGGAGCGGGCTGGGGTATCCCCCAGGGATGAAATTGTGGCCATCAATGGTGTGCCCACCAAGTCATTTTCATTGGATGAGGCGGCTGCTCGGATGCGTGGTCCGGCGGGTACCATTGTCACGCTAAAAATTGAACGTTCGGCGGTTGAGGCCTTTGAAGTCAATTTGACCCGTGAGCGTATTAATCTCAATCCTGTATTTTCCGAATTGCGGTCTGAGGGGGCGAATAAGATTGGCTATCTGCGGCTGGGTCAGTTTAACGGCAATGCGGTTGAAGATATTCGTTTAGCCCTGATGGACTTAGAGCAGCAGGCGGCGGTCGGCTATGTTCTGGATTTACGCAATAATCCGGGCGGGCTTTTGCAAGCGGGGATTGAAATCGCTAGGCTTTGGCTAGATGGGGGCACTATTGTGTATACCGTGAATCGCCAGGGTATATTTGAGAGCTTTGAGGCTGGTGATAGGGCCTTAACGCAAAAGCCGCTGGTACTACTTGTCAATGGCGGTACTGCTAGTGCCAGTGAAATTTTAGCTGGAGCACTGCAGGATAATCAGCGAGCCCAATTGGTGGGGGAGACCACCTTTGGGAAGGGGTTGATTCAGTCCTTGTTTGATTTGACCCATGGGTCGGGATTGGCGGTGACGGTGGCCAAATATGAGACCCCCAATCATCACGATATCAATAAGCTTGGGATTACTCCCGATCGAATTGTGCCAACTGAGCCCCTCTCTCGCGAGCAGCTGGCGACTGATGAAGATCCTCAGTATCGGGCGGCGGTTGAACTATTGCAGCAGTCCCTGATGCCAGCCATGACATAACCCGTGCCGCTGAAAACCCGTACGTATCACGATCCGCTCCATGGTGCTATCACTCTAGATAGGGCCGATCCGGTTGAGGCGTTGTTGGTTGAGCTGATCGATACGTCGATCTTTCAGCGGTTACGTCGAATTCGTCAGCTAGGGCCTGCGAGTCTTACCTTTCATGGGGCAGAAAGTTCCCGATTTACGCACTCTCTGGGGGTTATGACGATTGCTCGCCGAGCGTTTGACCGCTTGGCGGCGATTTATCCAGAATTAGGTGACTATCGGGCCGCAGTTCTGTGTGCGGCACTGCTCCATGATGTTGGCCATGGTCCCTTTAGTCATACGGCTGAGGAGGTGTTTGGTTGCCATCATGAATATTGGACAGGTCAGATCTTAGAGCTATCGGCTGAAGTACGGGGCCTTTTGGATGGGTTCTCAGTGGACCTGCGGCCCGAAATTCAGCAAATCTATCAGCATCAGCATCCGGTGCCGTGTGTATGGCAGCTGGTGTCGAGTCAGCTGGATTGCGATCGCATCGATTATCTCATGCGCGATAGTTACTTTACCGGAGCCTCCTATGGCCAGCTAGATCTCGATCGCATTATCCTGGCGTTGGATTATGACCCGGCCAGTCAGCAGCTAATCGTTGCCAAAAAAGGATTAGGAGCGATCGAACATTATCTAGTCGTGCGTTATTTTATGTACGCTCAGATCTATAACCATCCCAAAAACTTGGTGGCCACCTGGGTGTTAGAGAAGGCCGTTACCCAGGCAAAAAAGCTTTTAAGTGCTGGCAGCCTAAAAGCAGACGCCACCATGACCGCTTGGTTAACCCATGCAGTGGACGATCTATCCCTCAAGCAGTATTTGGCCCAGGATGACTATGTATTGCACTATCATCTGCAGCAATGGCAGACTCATCGCGATCCGCTCTTGGCTGATCTATGCCAACGATTTGTCAATCGTCAATTGCTCAAGGCCACCGAAATTAGTCACTATCCATATCTTCGGCAAAAGGAAATTTTGTCCGCTGCCCAATGTCAGGCCTA
This sequence comes from Cyanobacteria bacterium P01_B01_bin.77, assembly GCA_039028535.1. Lineage (GTDB taxonomy): Bacteria > Cyanobacteriota > Cyanobacteriia > Phormidesmidales > Phormidesmidaceae > Leptothoe. Next base: position 27,124 of record JBCCHX010000066.1, on the reverse strand, counting down.
CGGTTTAGTCACAGATACGGATATCTATGTGGGGCTACGCCACATCCGTAATCGAGGCTATACCCTCTACCAGCGAGGGATTAAACTCAAAACCCCTGACGATTTGACAGAAATTAGTCAACTGTCGCCCTTGGTCCAAACGCTGATTCAACCGTGTCATCGTACCTGGCTAATTCATCCGGCGGAGCTGCCAGTGGCTGAGATTCTATAGCAGCGCTTGGGTCTTAGCGAGTGCTTGAAAATCTAGGCTAGCTAGTTTGTCGTAAGCCTGCTCGATGGAGCGTTGGCCTCGAAGAAAACCAATATTGGCTCCTGGACAGAGATAGCTTAGATTTTCAGCGTTAAATTCATCCAGCAATCGTTGGATGCTTTGGAGTTGGCGTGGCCAGTGAAAGGTTTTAGACGCCTTGAGCGGGGCCGCACCACCTTGGCGAGTGGGCAAAAGGTGACGTCCTGTAAACAAAATTCCTCCCTGGTCCGAGCTATAAAGGCACAGTGATCCCGGCGAGTGCCCAGGGGTCCACACCAGTCGATGGTAGGGGGTCAAAACCAGATCGCGATGAAATGATCGGGTTTCGACTTGAGGTAGTAAGTAGGCCTCTTGCTCTTGTAGAACCACCTCACATTCAAACCGCGATTGCCAATCGCGCACCCGGCTACTACCCCCACGGTGGGTAATGATCAGCCATTGCACGCCGCCTTGCTGAGCAATAAAGTCCAAATTAGCTTCGGTCCAGGCAGGACAGTCGATTAATATATTGTTCCTGGTCAGAGCATCGGGTGCAGGTGTATGAAGGATCAAGTATGCTGTACCACCCAAGGTTTCACGATTGGGTGAAAACGAATAGACGGTTTGGTTGGTGAATACAGGCTGGGGCAATTTTGTATGCGAACGACTAGGTTCGCCGGGTTTGGGGCTGCTGGTTGCTTGTGAACTAGACACCGATATCTCCAAAAAAACCTGCCCCCTTAGACCGATGGACCTGTCTAGAATGTTAAGTCAGGGTTCTAGCCGCAGCGGCATAGTGGGGTTATGACATTTGTACTGTTGTCAATTTTACTGGGAATTTTGACCTACTGGGTCATTCGCCGGGGCGTGGCCACCATGACGAGCTCGCCTGTCTGGCTGCTGTGGCTGATTATCATGACGCCGATTTTAGCTTTGACGCTATGGGTTCTAAGGTATGGCAAGTATGCTCCGCCTCATGTTGCAATCCTGGGGCTATTTATTATTTGTCCCCTGGTATATACCTGGGTTGTCCTTCTGGGCAGACGGCCTCCGGTGCAGACGGCATCAAAAAAATCAGCCGCCGCCGCACGCCCCAATCCAGCATCGCCCCCACCCATGCTCGTAGCAAAAGAAGACGAAGAGCGTTTACGCACCTGTTTTCCGTGGTCTGTTTATTTTTTGCAGGCAATTGAGCGTCGTCAGCAGCAGCTGATTTGTCGTGGGCGTCTCAAGGCAACACCTGCTGTAGCCCACAGTACAGTTCAGCAGAATGTGCGATCGCAATTTGGTGATCAATTTTTGGTGGTGCTGCAGCAGGAGCGGAATGGCCAGCCGATATTTACCCTGCTCCCTAATCGGGCCCCCGCCGCCAAAGCTAAGGGCAGTGGCTGGCTCCTGTCCTTAGCTTTGTTTATTTTGACCTTGGGAACAACGACTCTGGCAGGGTTGCTATTAGTGGGGGAGCTATCTTTGCCGGAACTGAGATCGCAGCCGGTGATTTTGGTCAAAGGTCTGGGCTACAGTTTGGCGGTGATGATGATTTTGGCTGTGCGAGAGCTGGCGCATTATGCTGCTGCCCGCTACCACCGGATTCCAGCCTCTCCGCCCTTTTTTATTCCGGTGCCTTATTTTCTTGGGACCATCGGTGCGTTTGTGCGGATTAAAGCACCAGCTCCCCACCGTCGGGCTCTATTTGATTTGGGGTTAGCAGGTCCGCTAGCGGGATTTATTGTCAGTCTGCCTATTGTTTGGTGGGGATTGGCCCATTCGCAGATCGTAGATCTAACAGCAGAGTCGAGCCTATTAAACTTTCAGTCGCTAGATCCAAGCCGGTCTGTCTTGCTAGCTCTGCTGAGTAAGCTGGCTTTAGGAAATAATTTGCAAATGGATCAGGCTATCTATTTGCATGCGGTTGCGATCGCAGGGTGTTTAGGACTTGTACTTACGGCTCTAAACCTAATGCCTGTTGGTCAGCTAGATGGTGGGCACATTGTCCATGCTATGTATGGCCGCTGGGGTGGGGCCGCCATTGGCAACATTGCCCGAATTTTGGTCGCAGCCATGGTTTTTATTCAGTCAGAATATTTACTGTGGGCGCTATTACTGGTCTTTATGCCCAGCCAAGACGAGCCAGCCCTAGATGACCTAAGTGAGCTAGATGGTGTACGTGACACCCTGGGCCTAATTGCAATGGCGCTTCTCGTACTAATTGTGCTGCCCATGCCCTATGCCCTTAGTACCCGCTTATTTTGAGACTGTTATAGGAAACCCATCTCTAAAAAACACTTCTCCATAAGTTCATGATGGTTTTCCGTACATGCCTGAGTTTTGTTTGTAAACGTAACAAACAGAAACAGACAGCACTATTCAGCTTCCTATGTCATCGTCCTCATCACCTCAACCGACCGTAAACTTTTTCACTTCAGCTACCCTTCTTTTTGGCGGTAGCTTTGGCGGCACGCACCTGACAGCTGTTGTCGCTCCATACTCACAGTTTAGTGGCCTTGTTGGTTTTCTCATGTTTCCCATTGCGTTTATGACTGGGATGCGTTTGTGGCCTTGGGTCTGCTCAATACTCGACAACAGTCGCTCACTGCTAAAACGTGCTAAACAATCGAAAAACGCAGCTCCCCGAGGAGTTCAGCGAGTGATTAGCTCATTTACGTTTGTCTTAACTTCGATCACAGCTGCTGGCATTGCAGGGTTGATTTTAACGCCGCCATCAATGCAAGTTGTCGTCGATCCGGGCTATAGAATCTTGATTCCAGCAGGAGCCGTTTATGGTGTGCTTTGCTGGTTACTCATTCAATTAGGCTATCTGCATCATGCAGATGTTTAAGCAAGAGAACACGTAGATATTTGCCATAGATAAATAAGCTGAATAAGTCACTAATCTTCGCTTATAGCAAACCCGGCTGTATCGGCAAAAGAATATTTTTGTGTAGAAGATCGCGCAGCTCACGTTTGACATAACAAACTTTATTTAGACAATTTTCTAATAACTTACTGCCATAGAAATATCGCTCTAGGAGCACTCGTTCCTCCTGGGTAAAGTTCCAGTCATGGCCAATATCTCGGAATCTTTTCATCGTAGAGGTTAGCCGCACAATCCAACTTCTACCCTGTTCTAACCACCAGCGAAGCGATGCCGTATCAGGATTTAACTCTTGGCGCAAAGTGTGCAATTCCTTTTTTAGCTGACTTTCAAAAACCTGCTCAATACAGCTATCTAGAGTTGATGCTACAAAGTTTTGATCGGCTCTTATCTTTTTTAGAAACTCTGCTGAACTGTTGCTAGATAAAAGCCCCTGAGAAAGCTCAATATTCTCATAGACTACTAAGCTTTGACTTAGGACGATACTCAAATCTGAGTCGAGTTTAAATTCCCTATTCTCAATGTGTTTAGCACCCTTTAAATCATGATGTCTGGTTGCTAATTGAAAATATAAAATTTGCCCTGCAGACTTTAGTTTTATCAATTCACCAGGACCAGCAGCGGAGCAAGATTTTGCCGCTAGCCACGAGAAGAACTTGTCTAGATTTGTATTGCCTTTTACAGCAGAGTCAATCTCAGCCTTCATCAGCTTCATAAAAAAGTCTGCTTTAGGCAACATAGACGACACTAATAAAAATATCTCTCGCCATCTAGGTTCATAGATGTGAGAAGTCAGAGAATTAAGTACCTGCCTTTGCTCATCTGGATCCATGATTTTGACGATTTTTCGACTAACAAAGTACTCATGAAATGTTAAATGTGAGAATGAATAAATACCTTTGGCGACCTCTATAATAAGACCATGATTTGCTTCGATTGATCTAAGAATTTCACGACAGTCAATATCAATATTAGTCGGAGTCTGACTAGCCTTTGGTAAATTATAAATATAGTCTCTAATCTCATATTCTATTGATTTTTGCTTAAAGAAATACTCATTTCGCTCAAAGCTATTGAATGCGATATCGCTAAGTAAGTCCTCTTTCTTATTGCGAGATAGCTCTTTGTAAACTTGAGGTCTATAGATATCTCGATTGGCATCCCACTTTCTGAGTAGAACATCTACGCCTTCTTCATATAGCTCAGATCGATTAATGGGAAAATCTCCAGAATCTTCAAAAACAATACACAGCAGAGTTAAAAGTAGTGGACTAGTCGATAGCTCACGGATTTTGGCATCTTTCATGATACGCATCATGAAACGCTCTGCCTTTTTGGGCTGATCTTTTTCTGTAAACCAATTATTGACAAAAGTATGAATTTGACCTTGATTGAAATCACAGATTTCAACTTCAATAAAATTTTCAAACTTATATTCCTGAGCCTGAGCTGCCAAACGACAGGTAATGATAAATTTGTTGGTTTTGAATGACTGATCTAGCGTTCTAATTTGTCGAATGACGTGACTAAGTTGAGATTCTTTGACCTCATCAAGACCATCTAGAAGAAAAATAAAGCGTCCTTTGCTGGCTAAAATTTCTAGATCGTTAGCTTCTACGCCATAGTCCAAAAAATCATTAAATATATAGTCTTTTAAGTCCCGGTTTTCATCTCCGGCACAAAAATCACTTAGAGAAACAAAGGCTGGTATATAGTTAGAAAAACTTTCTGACTGATTGCTGAGTAGTAATGCAATATGCTTTAGAAAAGTAGTTTTTCCAGCACCTGGTTTTCCTAGAATCATTAAACGCTGATGCTGATTAATAACATCAACGCCAAATATTTTTTCTTCTGAAGATTTCTCTTCAATCTGATGTTTGACACTGCTCGGATCAAAAAAGTCTTGATCGTCATCAAACAATTCTGAAATGTCTATATGCCTGTTTGATCTGATTTGATCTCTAATTTTAACCTCGGTAAAAATATCGTTGATTGAAATTGGATTGCTCATATCCAAAATGCGCATGACTGCACATTTTGCTTCGAGCATTGGTTGGATTTTGTTTTGCGTATCCCAGACTAGTTTTTCTAGAGCACTGTTTTCAAGCCCGTAGGATTGATAAGGGTCATCCTTTTCATATATAGGCAGAACCTTAAAAAAAAGGGTATTTGCTTTGCCTGCACCCTTGCCAGCAATATTAAATTTTCGATAGACTCCCGTCATTCGACTGCTATATCGGTCTCTAGAGATATTCAGGATTTTTGCAACGATTAAATCCGTTTTATCCATATTGGATAAGCGTGCTACGAATGCATCTTTTTCAAATTCCGTTAGCTTATACTGCTTAGCTACTTTCCTTAAAAACTCAGTGGGCAATGAAGCGGGCATGTTCAGATGAGTAGACACTTTATTCGTTTATAGCATCATATTTATAAAAATTGATTTGGTTATTGGGTTCTGACTAAATCATGGGCTGTGGCTACAACTAAAGTCTGGTATGTCTCGATTTAGATAGTGTTGTGATTTTGCCTCAATCCCTAACTAAATCATGGTTTTGATGATTGCTTGTTGCCTACAGTTGTTGCCCTGTCAGAGACCTCTGAGAGATGTCAGTAGGATGTCAGACTTGTTAGATAAACAATGACAGTTCTGTCAGTATTTCTATTGGCATGCTGATGGCATTGATGAGTTATTCCCGTCCCATGCTATTAGCAAACTTACTGAAGCAGGTTCTAGATTTGGGTGCGATCGCACCTAAACAGACGACACCATCAGTTAATGTGATGAGCTATCTAGACAGCGTTGGTGTGGTTGAATCACCGATTCGCATTGGTAAAAAGGGCCGTGTTCGCCTGTGTGGTGTGTATTGGTTTGCTCGCTCCAATAGCGATCGCATCATAGCCATTGGCGAAACTATCAAAGTTATCAGCCGTTACGGTACCACGCTCAACGTAGAACCGATTGATGTGCCAAGACAGTTAAACCTGTCTTGGTCTGAGCCGAGAGTGTGCAGTTCTTAGAGCTGTGGTGATTGCAAATACAGAACCGATTTGACGGGACGCTGATGGCCGAATTGTTGCGGAGGTCGCTGCTCGGTAGAGTGCTGAACACTGCCGGAGTCTGAATCGGTGGTGGCTGGTTGACCAAAATGTAAAGATGATGAGCTGCCACCATCTAAGTTCAGTGCTTTTTGAACGCCTAAGGTAGTCATAAATGCGGCTAACTCAGTTAAGGTCATACCTCCGGCAGCATCTTCCTGGGTCACCATTACCCAAACCAAGGTGCCGTCTAGCTTGATGCCGATAGCGCTGCGAGCATTGCGCTGCTGAGTGCCAATGGCATCCCGGCTGAGGGTGCCATTGGTATAGTCGGTAAAGCCTTCTGCTTGTGAGGTGTCATGGGGTAAAAGCTGGGGGCCAGCTCCCAGAGCGCTATGCAGCTCACATCCGCTAGGCAAGGATGCATTGTGGGTTGTGATGTCGTAGCGAATGCCACCGCCACAAGCATAGCGGCGAAATTCAGAGCGGTTGAGAATCTGATCCATATAGACAGCGAGATCAGGGTTATTCACTAGCCGTCGATTATGGCGCGGATCTGCCACTAGGGAACCATTCACCGTTACAAATGACGTGGTTTGAGCATTGTTGGGGTCAAAAAAGCCACCGTTGAGAACGGCAAGAGCATCTAGATCTGCAGCAAAGTCACTTACCGTTTTTAGCTCTTCACTTGCGGCTATGTCTACCGGATAGTTGAAGGGAATGGCCACTATGCTCACACGAGCCACAGGTGTAGGGCTGTCAGGCCAGCTTTGTTGTGTAAACGCGGGCTGGGGAATTTCCAATTTCGGTGGAGGACTGTTGACGTCTGTAATGGCCGGCTGGGCGGCGCATTGAGTTAGGCTAACGAGCAGCCCCGGGAATAGTCCTGAGCAGACCCATAGTTTTCCAATGGAACGGAGCTTTTTATCCAGCTGCATTACGCACACGCTCACTATAGTCTTCCGCCCGCAGTTGGCGAAATCCTTTGAAGGCTAGCTGTCTGAGTCCTAAGGGCAGGTAGGACAAAATCTGACCTAGCTTTGCTTTAGATGATAGAGGACCCCTGTTTGCCAGTTCTTGAATCAGCTGACGGCCTCGCTCGGCATCTCCTTTTTCGATTAGTCGCATCGCTAATACTTGTTTTAGATCCGTGAGCTTGGCGTGACGGATAGTCTCTAGCTTGGGCCGCTTTGGAAAGTGATAGCTTTCCAAACAAAAAATCTTGGCAGAGAGAAAGTGAATATCCTGTTTAAGACTGGTTTGTCCACCATGAAACCGATACTCCATCAGGCGCTCGGGGATAAAGTAGCCGGTTTTGCCAGCGGTGGCTAACCGTACTAATAGATCAAAATCTTCGCACCCGTCGGCCTCAAATCGCATAAAATCCACATCGCTTAAGCAGTCTTTGCGAAAGAGCGTTGACCCGACCTGCAAACTCTGTTTGACAAAGGTTTCTTTGAGTAAATCGTGGATCACCGATGCCGGTAAGTGGTCTTTACCCCACTTGGCCGAGTTGGCGGTGGTAGCCGCTTCGTCGCGTTCATTGCGGGCATTGATCACCCAGTGATCCGTGCAGACAAAGTCTACTGTCGGCTTTGCTTCCATGACGCCCACTGTGCGTTCTAAAAAGGTGGGGGTGAGGGCATCGTCGTCGTCAAATTTGATGAAATATTTACCTTGGGCGGCTTCGTAACCTGAGCGCATGTTGCGACTCCGCTGGATATTTTGTGGATGCCGAATGTAGCGAATCCGTGCATCGTCCCACTGGGCCACCACTTCAGCCGTGTTATCAGGAGACGCATCGTCACAGATGATTAGCTCAAAATCACGGTAGGTCTGATTTAGGACGCTATTGACCGCGTAGGGCAAAATGTGAGCCCGGTTATGGGTGGGAATGCAAATACTAATTTGAGGCACGACGCTAACGGTTCGGTATAAAAGTTTATTAGATGTATGTTGGCTAGTTTACTGACCGATGGACTGACTTAAGTTCAGTAAGGATTACATAAAGATCCCTGGCACTAACCATGTTGACTTTGTTATGAACTGTCAAAATTAAGGCAGCTGGGCGAACCTTGGTGCCCTCACCAAAGAGCCGCCATATGTTAATTCTCCACGGGTTAGTGGCAAAACTACCTGTAGATGTCGATATGAGCTGATCATGCCCCCAATTTCTATGGTTGCCAACGACATACCGGCCCAGGCCACAGAGTTTTTCCCAACGGTTTCGGTCATTGTGCCGATCTACAACGGCGAAACTGATTTACCTGGCTTAATCGAGTGCTTACTCGAGCAGACCTACCCAACTGATCGGGTGGATTATTTGCTGGTGGACAATGGTAGTTGCGATCGCACCCCCGAGATTCTCCAAACTGCCGTCACCCAGGCCCAGGCCCGTGGCCTCACCCTCAAACACCTGAGCGAAACCGATATCCAAAGTGCCTATGCCGCCCGCAACACCGGTATCCGCGCCGCCACAGGAGAAATCTTAGCCTTTACCGATGCCGACTGTTATCCGTCTGTTACCTGGCTTGAACACTTAGTCCAGGGATTTCAAGACAGCGCCGTAGGACTGTGCGTCGGAGAAATTATCGCCCTACCCGGCACCACCTGGCTCGAACGCTACGCCGAGCGTAAAAATATCATGTCCCAGCAGGACACCCTCAACCATCCGTTTTATCCCTATGGTCAAACCGCGAACATTGCCGTGCGCGCCTGTGTGTTTGAAAAGATTGGACTGTTTCGCCCCCACATGACCACCGGGGGCGATGCCGATATTTGCTGGCGGCTGCAGCAAGGCGGCTGGCAGCTACACTATGCCGAAACCGCCGTGGTCCAGCACCACCATCGCACTACCTTCAAGGAACTCCACAAACAGTGGTATCGCTATGGTCGCTCCAATCGCTATCTAAATCAGCTCCATGGCGTCAAGCTCACCCGTCCTTTGCTGCCCTACGAAGTTCGCTATTCCCTGGCTCGCTGGTTAATCAAGGAGCTTCCCGCTGGACTGATCAAGCTAATGAGGGGGAACGCCGACCTGCTTGATTTAGCCATGACTCCCATTGGACTATATTGCTTCCGCGCCCGTACCCTGGGTCAGCGAGAGTCAAAGCTGCCAGAAAATGCGGCAGAAATTGCCTGGTTAGAGAACGATTAACAGCGTTAAATCCGAACAGTGGGCAGCCTTCTTCAGGCTGCTCTATGTCTGCTGCTCTATGTCTATTTACGACTTATTTACCATTCACCATGCGTCTGCTTGTCCTTTCTCTCAATACATTTCCCTATCCCCCCAGCCATGGAGCTGCCGAGGTCCGCACCTTTAACCTACTCAGACAAATTGGGCCGCTCCACGATATTACGCTGGTAGCCCATGACACGCCTAACGCTACCGAAGAAAACATCCAGACATTAAAGCAGTGGGTCAAGGAGATTAAAACCTTCCCCCTGCCTGATCAAACCGATCCTCATCAGGATCGAACTCCACTCAAGCAGGCGCTGCGACTAGTTCAGTTTGTGATCACCGGCACCCCCCCCAGCGTTACCTTTCGTTTTTCTCCCGAGGTCTATACCTGGGTCAAGCAGCAGGTGGACACCGACCAATACGATGCGGTGGTCTGCGAGCACGGTGTCAATGAGATGTACGTGCATCCTAAGTTTCGCCAGCGAGTTAAAACGGTGGCCGATATCCATAGCTCTGTCTATGGCTGGGTGCTAGATCATTTGGAGGCCGGAGCGTCTGAAAATCCCCTGCGAGATCGGCTGTACTTACCGCTGTTGGCCCGCTACGAAAAACGCTACTGTGCTAAGTTCACCCATCTGGTCGCCACTACGCTAGATGATCGAGCCCATCTGCAGAAGCTGGTGCCCGATGCCCAGATCGACATTGTGACTACAGGTGTGGACCTGGAAACATCGCCCTATCGCTCTCACGATCCGGGGGGGCATTCGCTGATCTTTATTGGGGCTATGGATTCGTCCCACAATATTGATGCGGCGCGCTATCTGGCTCGAGAGATCTTTCCCCTGGTGAAACAGCGGTATCCTGAGGCGATATTAAATTTGGTGGGAACACGTCCTGTCCCGGCGGTGAAAGAACTCGATAGCATCCCCGGTGTAAATGTGACGGGTCGGGTGCCATCGATTACAGACTGTTTGCAGCAGTCAACGGTGAGTGTGGTGCCCCTGCGGGCGGGGTTAGGAATTAAAACAAAAACCCTGGAGTCCATGGCGGTGGGTGTACCAGTGGTGGCTAGCGATCGCGGTCTCGAAGGCATGCAGGTAGATACTGAGGACGTTCCGCTACGAGCCTTGCGGGCCAACCAACCGGAAGACTATGTAAAGGCCATTGGTCGATTATTTGAAGATGCGACGCTACGCCAGCAATTGTCCGAAAATGCGCGTTGGATGATTGAAGCTGAATTTACCTGGGAGTACCTCGGGCAAAAATACGCTCAGGTGCTATCCTCCTAGGAAATTGCGATCGCATTGAACTGCCATGGGTTTGAGCAAATCTAGGCCAGCCACAACCCACGTCAAGCTGTTAGTGAGTCCCCCCTCAGGACGCATTCCCTGGTCAGTGCTCAGCTGGCTGGCTCTGGGCAGTGGGGCGGCTTTGCTGACAGCGGTGATTGTTTCTGGTGCCCGGCTGATTGTTGACCCCTACAGTCCTAACTGGCTAAAGCGGGCGTTTCCTGGCTTGGTTACTAGCTTTGAGGCCGCCCCCCAAACTGCTGATGATATTCGCGCAGAGCTGCGATCGCAAAACCTGGTTGCCGGTCAGCCGCTGCCCTGGCCCCGGGTTGACCAGCCCAAAGCCTGGTTTTATCCGATTTTGAGTAGCGATGGGAGTACCCCCCAGGAGCTGTGGGTCTATCGAGTGCGAGGCGATCTCCTACAGCGAGTCGATCAGGTGGCCATTTTGCCCATGAAAGACTCCTTTATCACCACCCCGTTGGTGGGCAAGGCATCCCAGGTGGCCAGTGTAGATAGCGATGCCCCTCTGTCGTCTGTCAAGCTGATGCCCGGTGCATCAGACCCTTGGATCTTGTTAGAAGGCCAGCGGCGCTATGGCAACACCACCATGAGCTACGGTCAGATTCTCAGCTATCAGCCCCACTCCCAGCGATTGCATCGATTACTTAACTGGTCTAGCTCGGCAGGGCAACCACCCCAGTGGCAACGCAGCAAAACCGAAGACCGGCAGCTAGTAGTTGATCAAACTGTGGGACTGCGGCCTAGTTTTTTGCTGTATCAGCTGGTGCCCAACGACCCGCCACAGCTCAAAGAAGTCTCCCTATATCGGTCTGTTTATACCGACAATCTCAGCACGTCTCTCTATGACAAAGCGCTGCAGCTAGCCCAGGGAGCTGTATGGTCCCACAGCCTGCAAATGATGCAATCGGCTAAAAAAGCACTGGCCCAGGATTGGTCCCCTGAGGCTCAAGGCCAGCTCGATCTGATTCAGTTACATGCCGAAAAAACGAAGGCTCAAACTACGCAAACCTGGTCTAGTCAGGAGCAACACATTCTTACATACCTAATTGATGGTCAGTGGGAGCAGGCCCTCAGCGTGTTAGAAGCTGAACCCATCATCTATGAGTCCACTCTAAAACGTCTCGAACGAGATTTTGAGGCCCTATGGCGAGGGGTCACCGTGCATCTAAAGGTGCATCCCCAGGATGTGACCACCCAGATTTGGGGGGCACTACTGGTGACTGCTCGCCAATCTCCAACCGCTGGTGAGGAGTGGTTAAAGCAAAAGACGCGGTCTAAGCAAACCCTGAAACGTCTGCGGGCCGTGGGCCGAAGTCCGATGATAGCTGACAAAAGTACTGACGGTAGTCTAGCGATCGCACCGGCTGGTCAAGAGTCCACGGTCGCCGGTTCACTACCCACGACGACGGCCACAGGACGCTATTTGGGGTTAGTGGGTCAGGCTAGGGTGACGACAACACCCGATGGCAGCTGGTTGCGATCTCAAACCCTGCCCACTCCCGTACCTGGACAGACTTGGTATCAGATCGAGGTGCAACTTCTCCAGGAAAATACAGGCTGGGGAACGCCCCCAGCATTCATAACGGCGGCCAATTTCTGGGCTGAGTCCCAAGCTCTAAGGCGTCGAATGCAGTTCTTTAGAGATCGTCAGCCGATTGCTGGGGTCACGGTCCACGGTGTCAAAGCCACAAGTGCTGGGCTATCGTTGCTGGCGATCGGTCCCGAAATCGAGGGTCCCGCCCTAGTTGCTACAACTAATAGTCTGCAATGGTTGACTACACTGCCCTGGCGAACCGGACCAACGCCGCCTGTTGTCCCCATTTCAGAAGGCTCTTCAATCAATACTGATGCTGAATCGACACCATCTCCGGCCTATGCCCCTGGGCCAGAAACCCGCATGTCAGAAACCCTGGGTCGCCAGCTGGGGCTAACCCCTGAGCAAACGTTACAGCTTTATCCCTATTTGCAATACATCACCCTTGACCTGAGTGGAGATGCCACCCCTGAGCATCTTTTTGCCATAGGTCACGGACTTCCACCAGAGTTCAACCTCACGCCGGGGAAGACCCTGATTTTTTCCAATGCTGGAGACCTACTCTATAGCGACATTGGTCAACAACAGAGCTTGTTAGCCCTGACAAATAACGGTACTGAACGCCCGGTAACACTGCTGATAGAACAGGCTGGTCGCTACAGTGTGGTCGGATTTTGAAACAATTTGAACCTATGGGGGTATATGAGTAACGGGGCAAAAGCTATTTTGCAGCTGTTCACCTCAGCTAATCTTAGACAGTTGAGCAAACACCATCTTGGGAACCAAGTGTGGTGTGTCATCTTTAATTCTAAAAACACCAATGCCTAGAAATGGACAGGTTTCAGTGACAACTCGCAACGGTTGCTCCAGTGTAATGGTAGGGTCGCTGGGCAACTTTTGTCCCATACACCAGCGTCGAGCGTTTTCAGGAGAAAGTGCTATCTGTGGCAAATGCGCCATGGCCACCGCCGGAGCAATCAGCTGAGCCTGTTCCGGCTGCTCAATCAAGGCTTCCAAGGAAATACTGGTTTCTAAGGTAAACCCACTGCTTTGTGTGCGTAACAGTGAGGCTAAGGTGCCCCCCACCCCGAGAATTTGACCTAGATCTCGAGCGATGGAACGGATATAAGTCCCAGCACCACAGGCAATATCTAAGGTTATTTGGGGTGTCTGCCCCGCTTGCCAAGCGACTACATCAATATGGTGAACAACCACCTGACGCCTGGGGACATCTACGTTTTCGGTGTTACCTCGGCGCGCCAAATCATAAAGTCGTTGACCGTTTACATGGACGGCGCTGTACATAGGCGGGATTTGCTCAATCTCTCCTTGAAACTGAGATAGATGCTCCATCACAGCGGCCTGGGTTAGATAGTCTGCGGGTGTCTGAGTCAGAACAGCACCCTCTAGGTCATCTGTTTCGGTGGTTGTCCCTAGCTGTACAACGGCTCGATAAACTTTCTCGCCGGGTAAATATTGCAGTAGCCGCGTAGCCCGACCGACGGCCATAGGTAAGATACCCGTTGCCGCCGGGTCGAGGGTACCAGCATGGCCAATCTTTTTAGTTTTGAGCAAGCGACGTAGCTTGGCCACACAGTCATGGGATGTCCACCCGGCTGGTTTGTGGAGGTTAAGAAAGCCGTCGGGCATGGGCTGCGGAAATTAATGTTAGAGCTACTAAATCCTATCAGGGCTCTTGAGGGGCAGGGTTAGAAAATACGGGCTGCGGTGCTTCTTCTAAAATTACTTCTGGGACGGTGGGGGGCGCGTCATCAGGTTCGCCAGGGAGATCATCGGCAGGGAGATCAATAATTGCGTCTGTTGCCGAGCGCGGTGGTCTTCCCAGGCCATCAGCTAGGAATGGTCCGGTTAGGTCTCGAATCAGGGTGAGTTTAATGGGGTCTTCGTTGAGCTGGGTGATACCTTCTGCTGTGAGTAATGGCTGATAGGTAGTGTTTCCAGTGAGATGGTTGGTCAAAAAAGCCAAACTAGATGCCTTGAGATAATCCTGGGCCAGGGCAGGATCGGGACCGATGATTTCGGTGGGCAGGTCAAAGGCTTCATTGCCGGTTTCGGTCATAGCAATCGTCGAAAAGTGGGTGCCCTGACGCATGAGCAACAGATAGCGATCGGGTTGGGTCAACCAGGTAAAGGGGACAAGCTGTTCTTGGAGGGCAGGGGCGACGGTGTCAGCGCCGCTGGACACAATCATGGTGGGGGGGGTGACTTGTCCCAGACTTTCTTCACCAAAGAGAACGCTGGTGATGGGGTTGATTGCGATCGCAGCCCGCACCCGGTCATCCTGTAAAGATAGAGTCGTATCACTCGGCTCCCCCAGCTGACTAGCCTGGCACTGTAGCAGCAATGACACATTTAACGACAGAGAACTGGGTGGACAGCTGTCTCGCAACACCTCAAAATTAATGTTGCCTCCTGCCAAGGCCAGCGCCGTATAGCCTCCAAAGGACTGGCCTACTAATCCTACCTGGGCAAAATTAATCAAACGACTGTATGGAGTTGCCCCCTGCTCTAGATAGTTAAGCAGTGCAGAAATTTGCCGAGGGCGGTCAATAAACTCCTCATTGGATACCACATCAGCCGACTGACCCACCAGTAGCGCATTAATCTGCTCAGCATTGCTGCCAGGGTGTTCGACATTAATCACCACGAAACCATGGGAAGCCAAATGCCTCCCTAGATAGGCATAAGATGTACGCTCACTCCCTAAGCCGTGGGAAATAATCACTGTGGGGCGATTCCGCTGGCGCTGTCCCTGCAATGTTGGCAAATAAATATCAGCTGGAATGGGGGCATTTTCTGACAGTGCCTGCCGCTCTACTCCATATCGTCCCCCCTGCCGAGCTTGGTTAGCCAAAGCGCGCAGACTTGCTTGGCGCTCAGGAGAGATTTCTTCTGTGGGCGTCCCCAGACTTTCCAATAAATCAATCGAGGCTTCTGTTTCATAAATGGCGCGATTGATCTCACGCAATAAACCCAGACCTCGATCTAGCTCAATCCGCATTTCCGGAGACGGAAATCTTCGCACAGCATTTAAAAGTGTTAGACCCTCTTGCTCATCAGAGACAGCTACTAAAATAGCTCCCCGCAGGGCACGTAAATCGCTGCGCCGGGCCTCTGTTCGAATAAAGTCAGCCGCAATATTGAGGAGATATTCCCCTTGCTTGGTATAAAAAAATCGATCTAACAACACCACGTCTAGATCAATGGTGTCGATATCTTGCTCTACCCGCCACGTCAGAGCTTGTCTAATCTCCTCAATGTCGTAGTCATCGGGTAAAAACTGCGCATAGTAGGCCAAATCCTCACTGAGCACCCCATCCTCCACCAGCTGCTCTAAATCTGCCACCTCAATGGAACGCTCAAGGGGACCGAAGGCAAACGTGATGCGTTCTGCAGCCTCCCCTGGTAAAGCCGTTGCCAAGATTGTTCCTAAGCCCAGGGTTAAACGCTGAACAGACTTAATCGCAGCCGATATGCACTCTCGTTTCATAGATAACCTTGTTTTGTCGCCGGACACACCTAGAACATAAATTTAGGAAATTTAGAGGCATGTCTTAGGAAATTTAGAGGGATGTCGTTTTTTGCAACAACGCTAGCAAATCATCCTCGCTCAAACGTTGAATACCTAGTTTTTCAGCCTTGGCCAGCTTTGATCCGGCATCTACACCGACCACAACATAGCTTGTTTTTGAGCTGACTGACCCGGTCACTTTACCGCCGCTTGCTTCGATTGTGGCTTTGGCCTCCCGACGGCTCAGGGTGGGCAGGGTACCTGTGAGCACAAAGGTTTTACCAGCCATGGGTAGCTCCATCGGTTGATCAACTGGCGGTGGTCCCTCTAATTGCACCCCTACGGTTCTCAAACGCTCTATCAGCCGCTGATTTGCAGCTCCCTGAAACCATTCATGGACCGAATAAGCTATTTCTGGACCAATGCCGTACACGGCCTCGATTTCCTTGGGGGCTGCTGCCGCTAAACGGTCCGCTGTATAGAATTCTTGGCTCAGCAGTTGAGCATTGACTGCACCCACGTGGCGAATACCCAAACCAAATAAAACCCGTGACCAGGGCTGTGACTTAGACATTTGAATCGCATCCACTAGTTTTTGAGCTAGCTGCTGCCCCATGCGTTCCAGGGGCAATAAATTCTCTATGGTTAATTCATATAAATCGGCCACGGAGCTGACTAATTTTTTGTCTAGGAGCTGGTAGACCCATTTTTCACCGAGACCCGCAATGTCTAAGGCTTGACGACTTGTCCAGTGGATCAAGTCGCCCCGCACAATGGCAGGACAGGTGGGATTGATACAGCGGGTAACCGCTTCATCGGCTGGCCTCACCAATGTCTCACCGCATTCAGGGCAATGGTTGGGGAGCTGACAGAGCTCGGCTCCGGCTGGTCGCAGATCCGGGAGCACCCTTACCACCTCTGGGATAATCTCACCGGCCTTGCGGACGATGACGGTGTCGCCTTTGTGTAAATTGAGTTCAGAAATGCGGTCGGCATTGTGTAATGTGGCGCGGGAAACTGTGGTCCCGGCTAGCTGCACTGGCGCTAATTCAGCCACAGGGGTAACGGCTCCGGTGCGACCGATTTGTACTGTCATGTCCTGCAAGATAGTGGGGACTTCTTCTGCCGGGTACTTGAGGGCAATGGCCCAGCGGGGAAATTTTTGGGTAAACCCGAGTCGTTCTTGAAGTGCTAGGTCATTGAGTTTAACGACGACACCATCGGTTAAATAGGGCAGCTCGGTGCGAGCCTGGTCCCAATATTGGTAAAACTGAGCAACATCCGCAGCGGTAGGACAAAGCTTACGATTGGGATTGACCTTAAATCCTAAGGTTTGCAAAGTGGCCAAAGAGTCTGCTTGAGTCTGAGGTGATGACAGTCCGCCTTCCCCCTCAGGCAGCAGCAGGGTATAGGCAAAAAAATCCAGCCGACGCTGGGCAACGACCTTGGAGTTTAGCTGTCGGAGTGTGCCTGCAGCTGCATTACGAGGATTGGCAAAGGGTGCTTCATCATTCGCTAAGCGGTCGGTGTTAATGCGCTCAAACACATCATTAGGAATAAATGCTTCTCCACGAACTTCCACTCGAGGCGGGGGATTCTCGATTTGTAACCGCAGGGGAATGGAGCGGATGGTGCGAACATTTTGGGTGATATCTTCGCCACTAATGCCGTCGCCTCGGGTAATTCCTCGGGTGAGCAGGCCGTTTTCATAGGTGAGGGCGAGGGCATTGCCATCGATTTTGAGTTCAGCAACAACGGGGGCTGTATTGATATCGGGTGTTTGTCGCTGCCAGCGGACTTCCCACTGGCGATATTCGCCAATGTCAAAGGCATTTTCCAGGCTGTAGAGCGGAATGTTGTGCTCTACAGCGGTGAACTGATTGGCTGGTTGTTCTCCCACACGCTGGGTAGGACTATCAGGGGTAACCAGTTGCGGGTATTGAGTTTCTAGTGCTTGCAGTTCGCGATAAAGCCGGTCGTAGACTTCATCGGGCAGATCGGGCGCATCCAAGACATAGTAGGCATAGCTGGCTTTTTGCAGCTGCGATCTCAGCTCCTTTCCCCGCTGCTGCCGATCCGCTGGAACTGTTTCTGTCATCACCGTTGCAAGTACTGAACTAATTACAAAATTCACCTGCTTAAACAGGTCCACTGAATTCTACCGAATGAAGTCTGCTGGTTAACCAAACAAGATCAGCGTGATTGGCAACTCCCAGCCCTCTACTACTGATCTCATTCCATAGGGATAAGAGCTATTCAAGCCAGTCTGGGACAATCAGTACAAAAGCATTACCTATCGTGACACTTTTTCCTAAACTTGATATTCGCCTGTGGATTCTCGCTGCTGGTCGTTTGCTCTCCCAGCTTGGCATTGGCTTTACTCTGTTTTATGCACCGTTATTTTTTGCCGATGATGTGGGTCTATCGGCGACGGCGATTGGGTTAGGTCTGGGCAGTCAGTCCCTCTCTGGCATGGTGGGGAGATTTGCCGGAGGCTCCATGGCTGACTCTCCTCGCTGGGGCCGACGCCGCACGCTGCTGCTATCTGCCGCGATTTCTACGGTGGCCGATGGCTGTTTTGTCATCACCCATGATTTTCTGGGCTTTGTGGTTGCCAACCTACTTATGGGGCTTGGAGTAGGCCTATACTGGCCCGCTACTGAAGCGATTGTGGCCGACATCACCACCGAACAAAATCGCAACGAGGCGTTTGCCATTGCCCGTTTGGCCGATAGTCTGGGGTTGAGTCTGGGGGTGGTACTGGGCGGGGTGGTAATTACGGCATTTCAAGCCTACCGAGTGCTCTTTGCCCTAGATGGCATCACGTTTATCGTGTTCTACGCCATTGTGGCTATGGCCATTACTGAGACTCTCAACAATAGTCGCGCCTCGGGGGGCTTTTGGCAGGGATGGCGAGTGGCGCTTTGCGATCGCACCCTCCAAATTTATGTTCTAGTCAACTGCCTTTTTACCCTTTATCTCTCCCAGTCTCAGAGCACCCTTCCCCTCTATCTCAACCGTTTTACCAGCCTTGACAACCACGCAGCCGTGGGCGGAATTTTTACTTGGGCCATTGTTCTTACAGTGCTATGTCAGCTTCCTATGGTTCGATGGCTCAAGCGATTTACTCAGTCCCATGCCCTGATGATTGCTTTGATTTTTTGGGCAATTACATTTTTCAGCACCTGGCTCGTAGGGCAGCAGCTCATCACCCCCCTTATATTTGTCCTAGTCGGTCTGACGGCCATGGCCCTAGGCACCGTAGCCTATACTCCTATTGCCTCAACTCTAGTCGTCGGTATCGCTCCATCTCATTTGCGAGGTGTTTATCTATCTGTCAACTCTATGTGTTGGGCCATCGGTTATCTAATCGGACCCCCTTTAGGAGGCTGGGCCTTAGACAACAACCATGCCCATATATTCTGGCTGTGGTTGATAGTGAGCACCCTAGCTGGAGTCTTAACTTTACAGATCCTCCAAACTCAGGTCCGTAAAAATATCGGTAAAGTATGAGGCGTAATTTGGTTTTGGACCGGTTCACCCCATACACTTATCGCCAGTGTAGACGGTCCATATGCTCAAAGCCTACTCTCAATCACGGTAGGAAAAACACTCGGCGAAAACATCTCCCATAGCGCCTCATGGTAAGGGGCATAGTATTGTTCCTGCCCCTGGGTCACATGCCATTTAAACTCTTGCCCCAACAGATTCAGCATCTGTCTAACCAGTTCCCAATTCACCTTTAGAGTCGGATAGAGCATGACACACAACGGGAAAAGTTCCTGTTGAATCGAGTCCAGACTTTGTTCCAAGACACAGGTCCAAAGATAAATCTGAAACATCTCTGTATCGCGAACGCTAGAGACACGCACTACCGAACTATCTAGACGCTCGGTGTAACACTGATAGTTGGGATATAGCTGATTAACACGATCGACGACATTGGTTGCGATTTCAGTACTATGGGGCAAAAGTGTTTGAACCACCTTTAATCGTTCATCCCCATAGGCATACTTTGCAGCAGCGTTGTATGCCCTCTGCAGTGGCATATAGAGGTGATCGTCAATCACCTTAAAGTAGGAAGCCAAGGTATCGCTCTCATCTTCGGGGGCAGACTCTATCAAGAGCTGACCGCAATGATGAAATTGCATACTTACAAACCCAATCAACCGCGGATCACTAGAGGTATAGCGCTTCCGAATTATCCCCAAACCAGCCGCAATCTTTACCGATAGTTGCTGGGGAGGGATATGCCTGGCATATGCGGCTAGTGCTTTCGCGTAAACCCTGTGAACATCGCCCGCTATGCTCCATGGGTCAATCAGACTAGCATTAATGCGATGTCTTTTGACTTCTTGAGCTAGTAATGCCTCCGTTAAATTCCAGGCTCCTGCACTTGCAGACCGTAGCTCTGACGTCAAATGTTCAACAATCGCGGCACGGGATTCTGTCTCCAACCTTGAATCGCTCGGAGCTTCATCATAAGTTTCAACAGAAGTAACATATCGTTTAGCCCAAAGCTGAGCTAGTTGAGCTGGGCTAGTACACTGCCCAGCCGCCTGCACTTTATTGGTCTGATGCATCTAACACTCTTCTTAGGAAACACTCTAAATATTGGAGATGGGCTAGCAAATGTAGGCAGTTAGTGAACACCTTCCCCCTAATAGCCAGTGAGAAAATCACAAAGCTACACTGGCCATGGAGCTAGCCTTAGCCCTTGATAAGTGGCTCCATAGACGAGGAATTGTAAACTGAGTTAACTAGTTTACTTATCTTAACAAAAGCTCGGATTTTCTATAGCTATCTACCTCTATAAATAATAAGTAAATGTCCATAGATAAGGAATGCCGTTTACTCAGCCAATTGGCGTAAGGTACGGAAAA
Source organism: Cyanobacteria bacterium P01_B01_bin.77 (assembly GCA_039028535.1). Taxonomy (GTDB): domain Bacteria; phylum Cyanobacteriota; class Cyanobacteriia; order Phormidesmidales; family Phormidesmidaceae; genus Leptothoe. The sequence goes on along the minus strand of JBCCHX010000066.1, from coordinate 6,538 downwards.
TTATGAAATTATGTCGTGACAGACTAGCCGCCAGAGATTCAATCTCTGGCGGCTGAGGTGTGGCAACAACAATCAGATTCTTCAAAAAGCCCCTAAGCGACTTCGATTACCTCAGGAAATAGATCAGGGGAAAACATGTGCCAAAGAGCGTCTTGATAGGGGGCGTAATACTGTTCCTGCTCCGCTGTTGTATGGTGGCGAAATTCTCGAGCCAACAGGTGCAACATCTGCCTAACCAGCTCCCAGTTCACCTTTAGCGTGGGATAAAGCATGACACATAGAGGAAAAAGCTCCTCTTGAATGGCATTAAAACGCCCTTCTAAAACACAGGTCCACAGGTAGACCTGAAACATTTCAGTGTCGCGGATACTGGATATACGAACCGGGTGACTATTTAGACAATCTGTATAACAGCGGTAGGTTGGGTAAAGCTGATTTACCCGATTAACGACGTTATTAGCAATGGTTGTTATGTGGGGCAGTAATGTTTGAACAATGTTTAAGCGCGCATCACCATAGTCGTATGCAGCTGCAGCATCATAGGCCCTCTGCAGTGGCATATATAAGTGATCGTCAACTACCTTGAAATAGGCGGAAAGCAACGTTCTCTGCGACTTAGGGATACTCTCCAACAGCATCTGCCCAGAATAGTGGAACTGCATGCTAACAAACCCAATCAGTCTGGGGTCAACGCTGGTATAACGCTGCCGTATTTTCCCCAGCTCTGTCGAGATATTGACAGACAGCCGACAGGGTGAAAGTTTATTGGCATAGGCTGCTAGGGCTTTGCCATAAATATCGTAGACATCTTTAGATACCTGCCACGGATCTACTAAACTTGCTTGGATACAGTGGCGTTTAACTTCATGGGCGAGAAGCGATTCTGTTAAGTTCCATGCTTTTACACTGGCCGCTCTCAAGTCTGACAATAGCTGGTCTACTAGGCTGGCACGGGTTGTTGCTACTGCCCCAGTTTTCAAGGACTGATCGCAGGCGGCAAGATTGCTCAAATATTTTCGTGCCCATAACTCTGCCATCTGGGCGGGCCGACCTGGGCCAGAGTTACTGCGATTTATTTGCCTCAGGTCGGCTCTAGCTCTATGCATGTGAGACATTGTGCTCTCCGAAAATATCTTCGAAGTACGTAAAATCACGCAACTAATGCGAAGTTGAGTTGCAATATTTGTAGTTACGTTACTGCGGACAATACCGGTATATCATGTCTGCTATTGCCAGCCGGCTGAATCCAAGTAAATGAAACAATTTAATATAATCTTAAGAAGATGTAGGTAATCAAAGTTGATTCATCAAGCTATTGAGCTACCGTAGGCTGTTAAGAAAGTTAACTTGTTGATGAAATATGCAGTTTTCTGCTCACTTGCCCCATTTATCAACAGCTCAGGTCTTGGCTACAGCCTCTGTTGAATGGTGTTATTGTTCATTTCTGTTTCATTTTTGTTACATCTATGAGAGTGTCGCAAAACAGCTCAAATCGTCGTGATAGCATACGGGTCATAGCTTTTAATCGATTTGGAGAAAAACCTTGGCACTTCGGGTTGCGGTTGTTGGAGGCGGTCCAGCAGGTTCTTCTGCTGCTGAGACGCTGGTAAAAGCAGGTATTGAAACCTATCTATTTGAGCGCAAGTTAGACAACGCTAAGCCCTGTGGTGGAGCGATTCCCCTTTGCATGGTTGATGAGTTTGATTTGCCTCCCGAGATCATCGACCGTCGCGTGCGCAAGATGAAGATGATCTCCCCTTCAAATGTGGAGGTCAATATCGGTAGCACTCTCAAGGATGACGAGTACATTGGCATGTGCCGCCGTGAGGTATTGGATGGCTTTCTGCGTGAGCGGGCTGAGAAGCTTGGTACCAAGGTGATCAATGGTACGGTCCATAAGCTTGAGATTCCCGGCAATGATAAGGACCCTTACACGCTGCACTATGCTGACCATTCCAAGGGCACGCTTCAGGGTGATGCTAAAACTCTCCAGGTAGACATGGTGATTGGTGCTGACGGTGCCAACTCTCGGGTGGCTCGGGCGATTGATGCGGGCGACTATAATTATGCGATCGCATTCCAAGAGCGCATTCGTTTACCCGAAGACAAGATGGGCTACTACGAAGAGCTAGCGGAAATGTACGTTGGCGATGATGTCTCCCCCGATTTTTACGCTTGGGTATTTCCTAAGTATGATCACGTTGCTGTGGGTACTGGCACTATGCGTGGTAACCAAGCCAAGATCAAGCAGCTGCAAAAGGGTATCCGTGGGCGTGCTGCCAAACGTCTTGAAGGCGGTAAAATCATTAAGGTAGAAGCTCATCCTATTCCTGAGCATCCAAGACCGCGCCGTGTTGTCGGTCGAGTTGCCCTAGTTGGCGACGCCGCTGGCACGGTAACCAAGTCTTCTGGTGAAGGGATCTACTTTGCGGCTAAATCTGGTCGGATGTGTGCGGAAACCATTGTTGAATTATCCAACAGCGGTGAGCGCGTCTTAACTGAAGCCGAACTCAAGACCTATATAAAGCGGTGGGACAAGCAGTACGGCATTACCTACCTCGTGTTAGATATTCTGCAGCGTGTTTTCTACCGCTCCGACGCCACCCGCGAAGCCTTTGTTGAAATGTGTGCTGATATGGATGTTCAGAAGCTTACATTTGATAGCTATCTGTACAAAACTGTCGTTCCTGCTAATCCTATTACCCAGATGAAGATTACTGCCAAAACTATTGGTAGCTTAATTCGTGGTCATGCATTGGCTCCTTCTGAGTACTTACCGGTTGAACCGATTACCAAATAGCTGCTCTTGCTTCATCGAAGAGCTACACATATTAGTGTCTGGCTCTTTTGTTTAAGCAAATATCAGAAAATAAAAAAGGGGCCAAGACTGGCCCCTTTTTTGATTAATAATGATGATGCAATACCATACATCTGGAAGTATGGCCGCTGATGAAACCTAAACAAACCGCCTTCTCCTAATGCTTACCCAAATTGCCCACGTCCTAGCTGGCCGCACGATTAGCAAAGAGTTGATCATCTTGAGGTAGCTCTAGACAGTAGCCTGCCCCATAGACGGTCTTAATAAACTTAGGATGACGTGGATCTGGCTCTAGCTTAGTGCGCAAATGGCGAATGTGCACACGGATGGTTTCAATGTCATCATTCGGGTCGTAACCCCAAACTTCCTTCAAAATTTCACTTGGCGCAACCGTCTGACCATGACGTTGGAGTAGACAGTGCAACAGTTCGAATTCTAGGTGGGTTAGCTTAACAGTACGTTCAAACCAAATGGCCTCAAAGCGTTCAGGCACCAAAGTCAACGGCCCATAGTTTAGGATTTCGCTATGCTTTGCTGCCTGAGGAATACGGTCAGTACGTCGTAATAACGCTCTAACTCGCGCCAACATTTCCTCTAATTCAAACGGCTTGGTGAGATAATCGTCGGCACCTGCATTAAAGCCGTCCACTTTGTCCTGGGTTTGGCCTAAGGCGGTTAGCATCAACACCGGAATATCTGCTGTTCGCTCATCACGGCGAACACGCTGGCAAACGGTAAGGCCGTCTACCTTGGGCAACATCAGATCAAGCATGATCAAGTCTGGTAGGAGCTGCACAGCCAGTGCCTGCCCCTTAACACCATCTTCAGCCTGACTAACGTCGTATCCAGCCATTTCCAGGTTAACTGCCACCAGTTCTGAAATGGCCGGATCATCATCGATGACAAGTATACGAGGCATCTTATAAAACAGAGATTTTGCTATACGGAACTGGAAACCTGACTAAGAGTCTCCTAACTCGCCTCTCAAAGTTAAAAATGGGAGACAAATGTTATCCCAACTATATAGTATCGCTACAATCAGTTACACGATGATACCTTAAGGTTTAATTCACGTTATGACTAAGCGTGAAGACCCATATAGGGGCTGCCTTAATTAGACTCCACAAGGTCTGGCACGGAGTCGTTACGATGTTAATCGCAACGCCAACCCGATTGAACTCAATCGATTCAAAAAAATAATTCATCAGTTCAATGTCAGAACCGATAGAAATATCTTGAGTGAACAGATACCTTTTCTATTTTGCTTAAGTTTTAACTCCCCAGGTAGGATTCGAACCTACGACCAATCGATTAACAGTCGACCGCTCTACCACTGAGCTACTGAGGATTGTTCAGCTTTATAAATATAGGCAATTGTATGTCAGTTGTGCAAGGTGTTTTTTGACCTTTCTGGGAAATTCTTAAAAATCGATGGAGACCAGCGTTGTCATCCTAATAGGGTTTGTTCGAGGGATTTAACGATTACTTTCATCGTCAGTCGGTTACCAATTTTCCTCTATTGCATCAAATTGGCCCGCAATTTAGCCAGCTTGGCCTGGGTTTCGGAATTTAGTGACTTGGATAAAAATCTCTGTTTAGAATGCTTTTGGGGTTTTTGACGATGTTTGACACTTTGGGCTGACAGGGTGACGTCGGAGGCTAATTGGTGAGCCGACATCCATTCGGCACCGTACCCAATCACCGTTAGCTGCTGAGCCCGGTCAGATGTCGCCACAATCAAGCGTTTTTGAAACTTCCGACTATCATTGCGAAACTTGGCACAGGATATTTCTATGTAGCTATCGGCAGTTTGGCCAAAGCTGGTGTAGTGCACTGAGAGGTGTTGAGTTAAGGGCTCACTGCGGTGGGTCTGGGGTTGGCCATAGGCGTCAAAGACCAATAATGTCTCAAAATCTTTGTAGGCGCTGTAATTGGCTAAAGTCTCGGCTAAGCCATTACGGGCAAACTCCAGTCCCTGAGCATCTCGCAATTCTATTAAATCTGGCCAGGCACCGATGATGTTATACCCATCGACTAATAAAATTGCCTGCGAGGTGGAACCGGTCATCTCTGGGTGCTTGGGTAACGTGTAAGCCTATTTCTTCTTCTAGCTTAACGTTCACTATCCCCGGAATCTAATGGATTGAGGATCTTTTCTTGTCTAAATTTAAAATGTTAGTTGGCTAAGTCAGATGTAAATTTTTTAATGCTTGCTTGACCTGCTCTGGTGCTCCTTGGGCTGCTACACGTCCTTGCTCTAGCAAAATAGCGCGATCGCAATAATCTAACTCCATCAATCGGTGGGTTACCCACAGCGCCGTAATCCCTTGCTCCTTGACCAGATCGCGTACCTGGGAGACTAGCTCTAACTGACTGTCTGGATCAAGCAGTGCTGTAGGTTCATCAAACAATAGCACTTGACAATGTTGGGCTAAAGCGCCTGCGATCGCAACTCGCTGTTTTTGCCCCCCGCTCAGAGCATAGATTGGTCGTCGCTTTAGATGTAGCAAATTGACCATAGCTAATGCCTCATCCACCCGCTGACGCACGGCGGCATAGGACATATTTTCATCCACGAGACCAAAGGCAACATCTGCACCGACGGTGGGCATAACCAGCTGGTGGTCAGGGTTTTGAAAGACAAACCCCACCGGTTTTTGCAGCTGTATGCTGCCCTGGGGCGCGTCTAGCAGTCCTGCCAAAACCCTCAAGAGTGTGGACTTACCACTGCCGTTAGTGCCCAGCAGCATACAAAACTCCCCGGCTGGTACCTGTAATGAACAGCCTGCCAGCACCGATGCCCCTGAGTCCCAGCTAAAGTGCAAATCGTCAATTGCGATCGCGCGACTCATCTCTAAACCCCTCGGCAGCACCCATCATCCATTGTCAGCTCACTTCACTATTGTCATCATTTTGAGCGGGCAGTTAAGCAGCCTCCACTGCCCGCTGCCTACGCCCCGATTCACTCAAGTTTTTAGTTCTCGCTTGGAACTAATCATTGCCCATAGCAAAAAATCCTGCTGCTTTACCCGAGGATGAAGCTCCACCAGATTTCTCATAAACTTGCACTGCAGCCAGCTCGCTGACCAAGACCGCCAGCTTCTTGCCTTCCTGCTTGTCGCAACTCAGCTCAAGAATCACAGGCTGCCCTGTCTTAAGCGCATTCAAAACCGTAACGTAAGTCTCATCCGCAGCCTCTATCGTCTTTTTTTGGACCGACATTGGTAGGGCTGTATGTTTTAGCGAAAGCTCAACTATATACATAGGGAAAAATTACTTATCTGAGAAGTCCGGTCTCTAGTATGTCAAAAATGCCCCCAAGTAAGGCATCAATAATTGAGGCAAAGCAAGGGACAGCCAAATCTTAAGAGAAAGTACTGCTTGCGAAATGACACTAGCCTTTCAGAAAAATCCGCCTATAATGAGAAAAATGGTAAAGATAAGTAAATTTCTGCTCATAAAGGTAGGCGAATCATCTAGGCATCATTCCGCACTGCGGATTACATACCAATTTTCTGTGCCCTCGCTCACCTCATAAGTGAAATACTCTATCTTTACTAACTCTTAGAAGATCACACTAGAGGATTTGAGATGACCATTGCAATGGGCCGTGCTGGAGCCAATCGGGGCGTCTTCGACGTTGTCGATGACTGGCTCAAGCGCGATAGATTTGTCTTCGTTGGCTGGTCCGGATTGCTGTTGTTCCCATGCGCTTTTTTG
>JBCCHX010000065.1:0-42174 GCA_039028535.1 Cyanobacteria bacterium P01_B01_bin.77 | reverse complement strand
GAGCTTTGCTGAAAAAATTATGTGCACCGAATTTGGCGCGCCGATCAATAAGGTATTAAAGTCTGTATACATATATTTCGACCTTCTCGCAGCCACAACATTTTGTTCTTCGTCGAACATCCAAAAGAAAATCTCAAAGATCGCTCGTCCAGACTCGGCATCCAATCGATCGAATACTTTCCGCTGGTCATCGAGCGAGAGCATGTTGAGTCCGTACTCTGCCTGAATCGAAAAGTCCAGACGAAGAACGCGTTCCCAGAATGCGCCCGAGCTCATCAACATCTTTGCGACCGTGCGCTCATCCTCCGTCGATGGAAGGATCCCGTAGGGTACACTTGAATTCAACAGGATCACCGCGTCCGCCCATCCTTTGGAGGCCATTTCCAAAGCAATCAATCCACCCATTGAATGGCCGGCGACAACCAAGGGCCGCGGTAGTGCGGAAGCGAGGTCACACATTTCAGCCGAATAGTCTGCAATGCTGCGATGTTTCAATACGTCTTCGCGAACGTCCCTGTCGCGTTCACCGTGTCCTCTTAAATGGAGATCAGTAGTCGCAAGCTCTGAATCAACTCGGCGGATGTCTGAGTGTGTAGCTTGAGGCTTTCGAGACTCTTTCGATTCTGGCTCGACCATTGATTTAATTCCCCATAGATATCGTCAAAAAAGGACTGCCAATTTTCGGGTGCTTCCTCCACCAGCACCAGGAGGTGACCGATGGCGACAAAGATCATAAAAAACTCATTGTCTTCATCGATGCCATAGCGCAAGAGCACCCCCCGCACTCTGGCCTTTGCCTCAGCCGTCGCCCCTTCCAATGCGCGGTCTAACATCGACACGCGGCCGCGACCATCATTCAAGACGTCACCATAGTCCTTATCTCGATTTCCGAGGTTGCTACTGACCATTGGCAAACACCCCCGCCGCATCAAACTGCTCGAATGACTTTCGCAAAAATGACTTCACCCCTTGCCTGCCGATAGGGTCGAGTTCATCGGATGCCTTAGCCGCTTCAAAGGTCAGAGAACGCTCGTCAATAATGTCCCGCACCGCGCGGCCTACAAACTTCGGAAACTTCACCAGTTTCACCCCGGCTTCGCGCATCCGGTCCATCAGTGTTTGATTATCCTTGAGCCGTTCCCAGCGCTCGGTCATGCCATAGTTCGCGACAAAGACATGCTGCACGCGATCGCCAAAGGTATCGAGCATTTCCCCAAATAGTTTGAGGGAATCTAAGCCGCAATCCGACACGAACCAACTTACGAAGGACACCTCAGTTTCATCAGCTAACTCAAGCAGCTCATTGTCGTTAATCCACTGAGTCAAAGCAGGCATGGATTGAGCGGGTAAATTAACCAAGACCCGATGCCCTTCGAGTGCGGCATTAAAGATGCCGTTGGCGGCATCGTCGTAGCGTTCCGCCTCCGACAAGATCGCCTGCCTGCAGCCTGCCGGTTGCCCATAAATGCGTAAAACATCGGCGTTAGATCGATCCGAGTCGAAGGGGACAAAATCGATGTCCCGGTCCAGATGGTAGGCGATGGCAGTTCTACACACGAAGGACTTTCCGACGCCGCCTTTCTCGCCGCCAAACAAATGAATATCGGCCATAGCTCAAACCCAAAAAATCAAGAGCATTAAAGGTCAAAATCATCGTTGTCAAAACCAGAACCCGGTTTTGACTCAGGAAGGCGATGGGCCTCCTGTTTTTGAGTAGATGCTTGTTTCTTGTTCGAGACCGTTTTCTTAACCGGCTGCTGAGTTGCCTCAGCGTCACCGTCACCCCCATCACCATCGAGGTCAAACAGGTCCCTTTCATGGGGCCGAGTCAGGAAGCCATCCATCATTGCCAAGAGGTCTTCTTTAGGCCAAAGGCCTGCCTCAACTTTTGCCAATACTGCTGCCCCAATGAGCACTTTCCGGCGCGTCTGTCGCTTACGCTCCAGGGTCCGTTCCGTGGCTTTAGCCTTTTGTATCTGGGCCTTAAGCTTTCTCTCTTTTTCTAAAAGGGCATCGAGTTTTTTCGACATCTGAGGTGCAATGACGATAGCGCTGTCAGTGGAACTACGCACAGGCTAGCGTCAGACATCAGCGAGCATCCCCGCGTGTTAAGCAAGCACAACAAAACGTAAATCGTCGTATCCAAGGGCGTGATTTCCCACTAGCTCCAAGCCCCAGTCGGTTGGATCGGCTTAGGGCCTAAAGCCGCTGCCGGGGATTGTGTCCATGGGATGCCGAAAGTGTCGCGGCTTGGCTGCCTCCGGCAGCCGGTCCCGGCGTTCCCCCGGAACGGAAGGGCGCACTTATACATCGCTGCGCGATGCCGTGCGCTGGGGCTTCGCCCCTCGACCCCCACCCATACAGCAGTAGTCGTTATGGCCATCTACAGTTTCCGAATGCAGGTGATCAGCCGTGGCAAAGGTCGAAGTGCGACGGCTGCGGCTGCGTATCGCTCAGGTGAGCAGATCAAAGATGAGCGCACTGACGAGACTCATGACTACACGGGCAAGAGTGCGATCTATGGCAGCGAAGTCTTACTCCCTGAGAATGCACCGGAGCGATTGGGTGATCGCGCGATGCTATGGAATGAAGTTGAGCAAGGTGAAAAACGAAAAGATGCTCAGCTGAGTCGGGAGGTGATGATCGCGCTACCGGTAGAGTTGAGCCATTTGGAAAAAGAAGATCTCACTCGCGAGTATGTGCAGAGTGAATTTGTGGACCGGGGGATGATCGCGGACGTGTGTTATCACGACTTCGATAGCACTAATCCCCATGCCCATATCATGCTGACGATGCGCACGGTGGATGAAACCGGGTTTGGTAAAAAGCAGCGGCAGTGGAATCGAAAAAGCGAGATTGAGCAGCATCGAAAAGCGTGGGCCGACCATGCTAATGCCGCCTTAGAAAAAGCGGGTCACACTGCTCGCATTGATCACCGCAGTTTAGAAGCTCAAGGCATCGACCGAGAACCCCAGATCCACCTGGGGGCCAAAGTGATGGAAATGGAAGCGCGAGGTATCCGCACCCGTGTGGGCGATGAGTCGAGACGCATCAGTCAGGAGAACCGCGACCTGGCCCGACAGCAGGCAAAACATAAACAGCTTCAGCGTCAAATCGAAGCGGAGAAAGCAGCGGCGCTGGTCTCGCCAGAACCTGAACCAGCCCCCGACAAAACGCCCACTTTCGAACAGTCATCTACTCAACCGGCCCAGCCGAAAAAACAGCTCCACCCCACCCCCGAGCGATCTCAACGAGATTGGGATTTAGAGCGCTAGCCGTTCTTACGAAGCTTAGGAAACGATTTAAAGGGTGAGTCCTACCAAAACCACATCAGTACCCTAGACAGATGATCTAATTTGCCCTGCCATGATCAACCGACGTTCCAGATAGCAGCTGGTGACCCGCTATGACCATATGGCCAACCAATTAGCGTCACACTCCCATCAGCTCCCCAAACCATTAGCCACCTTTGTCAAACAGAGCCCCCGAATCGCGTTAGGCATCGTGCTAGCGCTCGGCCTCTATCTGGTGTATCAGCTCATGCCGGATGGGGTGGGCTTTCTCCTATTTGCCGTTGGCTATTTTGTCATTCACACTGGCAGCTGGATCTGGTTGATCAAGAAGCGTCAGGACGCCGGTCGGCTAACCACCTCGACCATCGTGATTTCGGTGCTAGCCTATCTATTGATACCGTTCATTCCATTTTTGCCCCACCTCTGTCTGTTTATTGGACGTAGTGGAACACGAGTCAATCGGGGGACTCGAATAGTGTCAGCAACCGAGTTAGCTCGGATTCTGGCCAAGGACCAGGCCGCCGAGACTCGACCGATGGAGCCACTGTTGGAAATAGGTGGGATTGCCTTACCCAACCGATTAGAAAATCTGGGATTCTTCTTTGTGGGTTCCCCTGGTAGCGGCAAGACCCAGGCGATCAAGGGGGTGCTATCAACGCTGAAGGCCCGCCGTGACTTTCGCGCGATCCTATTGGACCGGAATGGAGAGCTACTGGAATCGTTCTACGACCCCAGGCGTGACCTGATCTTTAATCCCAGTGATGCCCGGTCAGTATTGTGGAGCCACCAGGTCGAAGGCATTGATGCAGAGACTATCGCCGCCAGTCTCATCCCTGATGACTCAAAGGACCGCTTCTTTAGTGAAGCGGCCAAAACCTTGTTGGCCGATATCTACGAGCGCTGCAACGACAACACCCAGATATGGGAGGTGATCAGCAGCTACAGCTTTGAAGAGTTGCGGACATTCTTAAAAGGAGGCGTCAGTGCTCGCTACTTTGAATCAGAAAAGACGGGAGCCTCAGTCATATCAACGCTAGTAAACTCGATGCGGTTCTATCGCCAGCTGCCTGCAGCTGTGGACTTTAGTTTTAGTGAGTGGGGCCGCCGCGACGATGCCCGTTGGTTGTTTCTACCCGTGTTTGAAGACACGGCAGAACGCTACAAAGCACTCTATTCGATGGCGTTTGAGCTGATGCTGAAGGGATTGTTATCCAATGAGTCACGCATGCTCAAAACAGCGCTGGTGATTGATGAATTGGGAGCCTTAAACCATCTGCCGTCGTTGGCCCGACTGCTATCAGAATCGCGTAAGTTTGGTGGAACTGCGATTCTGGGCACCCAAACCGAGGCGCAGATTGATAAAGTCTACGGCGAGCATGATCGGCGGATTCTGTTGCAAGGGACCGCAACAAAATTGATATTGAATTGTCGGGATGAGGGCACTGCCGAGCGGATGGCCAATGTGATCGGCAAGCAGGAGCGAGTAGAGCACACCCGATCCAAGTCGATTATTCCGAGCATCGGTGGAGCTAGAGAATCGGAACAAATCCGTGAAACCCATGCGGTAATGCCCGCAGAACTCCAGGCATTACCGAGCCTGGAAGGTTACCTGACGATTACCAATGGAACGCCACCGGCTAAGGTGCGAGTAGAGCCTTGCAGCTATCCAGTCCAGACAGAGCGGTTTATTCGGATCGCCAGTAGCTGAACGGCTACTATGGAATGCGACTTTCAGCCCGAAGTGAGAGAAATTACACGTATTTCGACCTAAGGGGGAATTTAAGAGAAACCTTTGAATGCGGTATCCGAGACTAGAGGCTCCCAGTACTCAGTTGCTGATTACGATAAGGGGTACGGCTTCAGTGTTCAGCATGATCAAGGAAAGTCCCCGATTTCTGAGGTGATTGAGTGGTAGACATAGGTCTTCTGATGAAAAGAGTCTATTTTTGGTTCCATAAGATTGTCTTTGTTTTGAAATTGAAGCTGCAGTGGTTTGATAGTCTGGTAATTGAGTTTTTATAGAGTTGCTCAAACAAATTATGGAAGCCCAACTATAGTGATTTAGACTTTAATGAGGTGTGTTATGCTCTGTTGCTAATAGAGTTTCAGATTTTGAACCGTATCTCACTGGATATAAAATCGCCATAAGAGCCTGTTCAGCTGTACCCAACAAGAAAGCATTATGAGTGCGGAACCCAACCTGACCTATCTTAATCCAGTGTGGCAACGGTTAGAAGCGGGTAGACAAGCTAAAGCTGCACAAGGGGGGTACGTAGGTCACGGATCACCTGCATTTGGGGAATGTACGATTGATGGTCAGCTGGTAAAAGATATTAGCGAACAGCAGATCATTGATTTAATTCGCCGTCACCATAAGTCGGGGAAATCGCTTCAGAAAGTGGCAGACTGGCTTAATGCTAATGGCTACACAACAAAACGAGGTCGTCAGTGGAAGCGCATCTCAGTAAAGCGTGTACTAGACCGTCTGTATGGAAAAAATCCAAAAGCTTCCAACCATCAAGCCTCTAGTAGTTAGATATTTAAACTATTGACTATTCAGTAGTTAAATTATTGACTTCACTACAATGAACATACTATGGCCTCTCAACCACCGCTGACGGTTGCACCGTCTATAATGAGTGCTCTGAATCGCCAAGTGCTTAAGGTGTCTCCAGACACCTCTATTGCTGATGTAATTCGTTGTATGAGCAACGGTGCTGAAAGCTCACGCGCTAGCTGTGCCATTGTGGTTGATCGCTCGAAAGTCGTTCTTGGAATTATTACAGAGCGCGATATTGTAGGTCTTGCGGCTAAGCAATCTGAGTCAACTCAATTATTAACGGAGATAGCCGTTAGTACGATGATGACGACACCAGTTAAAACGCTGGAAGTAGATGCTTTTCAAGATATCTTTGCCGTTTTGTTTTTGTTTCGCCGCTATCGCATTCGACACCTGCCAATTGTTGATGCTGCTAATCAACTTATGGGTGTGGTGACTCCAGCTAGTATTCGAAAGGTATTAAAGCCCGCTAACTTACTAAAGCTGCGTCGGGTTGCAGACGTCATGACAACGGACGTTGTTCAGGCACCGGCTGATGTTTCTGTGATTTTCCTGGCTCAATTGATGGCAGAGCATCGCGTTAGCTGCGTTGTTATAGTCGATACTATGGCAATAGACGACGATGGTGAACCCTTTATTTGTCCGCCTATTGGTATTGTGACCGAACGAGATATCGTACAGTTTAAGGCTCTAGACCTTGACCTACAGCCTCTAACGGCTAGAGAGGTGATGAGTGCACCTCTCTTTTTGCTCGATCCTCAAGACTCACTGTGGGCTGCGCATGAGTCTATGCAAGAGCATAAAGTGAGGCGGTTAGTGGTGTCTTGGAACTGGGGGAAAGACATTGGCATTGTTACTCAAACCAGCCTGCTTCGAGTCTTCGATCCAATCGAAATGTTCAGTATTATTAACAGCTTGCAGCAAACTGTAAACCAAACAAAGGCTAAAGCTGCGGAAAATTCGGAGAGGGAAGCGATTTCTGCTACACAATCGGAAGCTCGGCTAGAACAAGATTCTTCTTTTCAGGTCCTGCTTTCTCAAGCTGTTGATTGTATTGAAAAAGCAGCCAAACAGCCACAGATAAGCCTCTCTCAAGAGTCACTACTACAGCAAGCCGTTCGACTTATTCAGCAGATTTGTCCTTGATTATCAGAGACTGAACAGCCTCAGTCAATCAAACTGAGATCGTTGCTATGTCTAGATTCTGCGATTAGTGTTATTCCTAAGCAGTTTTAGGGCAGTTTCGACGGTTGTAGAACCGCTGATAGTGAATATGTTTGAGTCATAATATCGGTAGCTTTCATAATATTTGAAGAGATATACTGAAAATGTTGTTGAACTTAAGCCCTTGTTCGTCCTGGGGCATAGGCTTCTAGAACTCGGCCAGTGCGTGAGCCTGATATCAGCAAGTAGTCACAGACTGGGCAGGCAGTGCGGACGCAATACTCGCCGATTGAAGTTTGGCAGCTGCTCAACAGGCGACGCTCGGCCAAACTGCCGCAATTAGGACAATGAACAGTTTGAACAATGTTCACAACAGGTTTTTCAGAAGGTGTCTCTAATTTTGATCTTGAAGAGAGTGTGATTTTCATAGCAAAAGCCTCGCTGCTGTGGTGCTGAATAGTTCATAAGGCTTGACTCCTGCTAAAGTCTCCTCTAGCTCGCCACGTTTAAAGAACATGACAGCAGGAATGCTTTTGATGCCAAACTTCCTGGCTAATGACTTATTAGTGTCAAGGTCTAACTTGAATACGTTGATGCGATCTTTATACTCAGCGGCCAGTTTGTTCATTAGTGGCGCAACCAGTTTGCAAGGGCCACACCAAGAGGCTGTGCAATCAACGATAAGAGGTTGATCTTCAGCTATGAGCACATCAAATTCGGCTTCGTCTTTAATGAAGCTGGCTGTTCCTGTCTCTTCTACTCCCAATTGGGATAGTTCATGAACAATTTCAGCAGTCGTCCGATTGCCGTTGATGGTTGTAAGGCAGAGCCGTCTTTGATAATACTCAATCAATGGCGTTGTCATTTTTTCATACACGTCCAGCCGCTGACGAATAGCACCTATCGTGTCATCTTGACGACCGACTTTCAGTAAGCGGTTAATCAGAATTCCACTTTGTACTTCAAAATAAACAACTTTTGGATAAGACTGACCAAGGATAGATAATAATTCATCAAGTGCTTCTGCTTGAGATAAGGTGCGCGGAAATCCATCCAAGATCCAACCATTCGCTACGTCAGGCTGACCAAAGCGTGAACGAATCAGCTCCATGATGAGCCTATCAGGTACAAGTTCTCCTGCTTCTAAATGAGCTTTAGATTGGAGGCCAAGCGTTGTTTGTTGCGTGATTGCCTTCCGCAAAATATCGCCTGTAGAAATATGCGGGATGTTTAGTCGCTCAGAGAGTGTAATCGCCTGCGTCCCTTTGCCGACACCAGGCGGCCCTAGAAAGATAAGCTGCATAATTTACTAAACTAGTTTGATAAACGGAGCCGAACACAAATACCCAAGCATCTGCAATCCATACTTAGAGGGCAATCGCCATACTAAGATGTACAACCATTTAAGCTTAGGATTCTTGATAAAAAAGAATTTTGAACTGATTTATGTTACATCTGTCTTTGAGTATACACGCGCAGATCCCTAAAAAACTACCGAAAAAAGTGCTTGGCTTTAATTGAAATCAAACTTCATATTATCTGAGGATTTTCATAGCATAGATGCAGGAGCTTAATTAAGTAGCGGCTTTTGGCTGATTTCATATTCTACGAATGAGTCGCCAGCTATCATCGCAGCATTTCCATTGATGGTGTTGTGCAAAGCAATGCTGCAACCAGATACTTGTCGAAGTTTTTGAATCGTTAAACACCTAAACAGTTATTATTGGTCGCTCAATGGTTGAATAGTTGTCTCTGGAGTTAGTCCTGAAAGCGTTTCTGCAGTTCTTGCTCTTTGGGGTTTGAGCAAATCGATATTGCTAGTAAGGAGGAAGCTTGTAAAGCTGGAGATTGCAATCACTGGCAGGATTGTTGTATCTGAGAGCACGGTTAGAATAATTGTTGTACTAACAGGTGTTTTAGTAATTGCTACGTTGATCGCAGCCATGCAACACAACGCCGCAATCGGTACTTTCTTATAAGAATGCTTCAATTACCCTTTTTCGCAAATGCTATTTGATTAAGCTGTTTGGATTGCCAGTTCTGGATACCATCGCTCGAAGGCGTTCTCCTATTTTTTACCCCCCTAATAACATTACTGAAGTATTCCTCAAGTCTTTCAGATTGACCAACTAACCGACACGTCGTAGTTTCGCTCTGATTGGAATTTCACTGCTATAAACTTGTTTGACCCCATCTCCTCGGGCGATCTCAAATGTGCGTATATCTTTCACCAATTGTAAAAACTCTGAAACCTCAATCGATGCTGACTGATCACTACCCCATAAACTGCGGTCCAAGGTAATATGTCGTTCAATACAGCAAGCACCCATCGCCACGGCTGCCATCGTTGTTGCCAACCCGGATTCGTGGCCGGAGTAGCCAATGGGGACCTGATAGCGTTCCTTAAGAGTGTGAATTACTTGTAAGTTAAGCTCCTCTGGCTTAGACGGATAGGTACTTGTGCAGTGCATAATGAGGAGATTTTCAGTACCCAATATATCCACCGCATGATCAATTTCATCTAGGGTACTCATGCCTGTGGAAATAATCATCGGTCGGCCATATTGCCGATGATGTTTTAGTAACTTATCATCTGTTAGACTGGCTGACGCAATCTTATAGCAGGGTGGATTAAATTGTTCTAAAAAATCCACTGATGCCTCATCCCAGGCTGATGCAAACCAGAGAATGCCATGCTCTTGACTGTAGCCATCAATAATCTTGTACTGATCTTTAGAAAATTCCAGCCCTCTTTTCAGATCTCCATTAGTTGTGCCAAACGGATTGTCTCGAAGTCGTGCTAAATCAGCGGCTGTGTAAACTACATCCACAGTCCGTTTTTGAAATTTAACGGCATCACATCCAGCCGTTGCTGAGCCAGCAATCAGCTCACGCACTAAATCTAGACTGCCGTTGTGGTTGATTCCGATCTCGGCAATGATAAAGCAGGGCTGATCATCTCCGACAAGGCGATCAGCAATTTTAATTGTGTTACCCATAATACCTATGACTCCTGTACAGCTAAAACAACGTTCTAGAGAATACTCCGGCCACCATCTACAACAATATTTTGTCCTGTCATATAGCGAGATGCTTCAGAACATAAAAATTGCACTACACCACGATAGTCTGACCGATCTGCCATCCGTCCCATAGGAATTAACTCGGTCAATCGCTCTACGAACTCAGCTTCTTGATTCACATACACGCCGCCTGGTGAAATCGCATTTACCCGTACTCCCTGTGTTGCCCAATAGGTGGCTAAATAGCGAGTTAAACCAATTAGGGCTGTTTTAATCACTGAGTAGGTGACAGGTTTCACGGGCTGTTGATTGTCGGGGAGATCAGGCTGTTGATATAGGCGTTGATCCGGCGCAATGATCGACAGGTCCGAAGCGATATTTAAAATCACACCACTGCCGCGCTTGGCCATGGCTGTTCCGAATACCTGACTACATAAAAATGCACCCTTTAACCCCACATCTAGCTGAAAATCCCATTGTTCTATGGGAAAATATTCAAATCGCGACATCTCGGTAACGCTACCATCATTGCTAACTTTTGGGTCAATGGCCGCGTTATTAATGAGAATATCTATGCCTTCGGTGGAGTAGAGTGCTGACTGAACAGCGTTAATGGATTCAACATTGGTCACATCCATCCGATAGGTTTTGACCTGCACATTAGTAATCTCCTGGGACAGTCGCTGAACAGATTTTTCCAGGGCGACCTCGTTCACATCCGTGAGAATGACGGCGGCTCCTAACTCGGCCAGGGCAATGGCATGTTCCACACCTAATAGCCCCGCAGCCCCTGTAATCAAAGCTGTTTTACCGGTCAGATCATTGCTGTTATTAGCCATGTACCTGACCTCCATCTACCACGATGACGGTACCGGTGATAAAGCTGGCCCGATCAGATACTAGAAATCTGGCTACGTCTGCAACTTCTTCTGGTTTACCCAGCCGTTTAAGAGCGACTTCTGTGGTCAGCATATCTTCGACGGCAGTCTTATTTTCTTTGAGTTTGCGTTGCCACACACCGTCTTCTGTCAATATATTACCGGGTGCGATCGCAACAATCCGAATACCATCCTTGGCCAATGGTCGAGCAATCCCGCTGACATAGTGATTTAAGGCCGCTTTCGCCGCCGAATAAGTCACCGGTGCCCCCAGGGTTTCCAGCCCACAAATCGACGACACACATAAAATCACCCCGTTGGGTTGTAAAACAGAGCGTGCTACCTCCACCATATTGGTCGTTGAAAACAGATTCAGGTCAAACACCCGCTGCCATTCATTCGAGGTTTCTTGACCAGGCGGCACCGATGCACCACTGCCCACATTACACACGAGAATATCTAACCCTCCCCAGCGATCTACCACTGAGTGCACTAATTTTCGGCAGGCATCTGGTTGGGTCACATCAGCTACATGAATGCTTGTTCTCTCTCCCCAATCACTAGAAATTGCTTGAAGTGACGGCTTTGACCGACTATTGAGAGCGATATTACACCCCTCAGAATGGAGCGCCCAAGCAATCGCTAGCCCGATTCCTCGGCCTGACCCGGTCACCAATGCTGTTTTACCTTTAAGTTCTAACTCCATAGTCTATACCCGGTGATTCACCTAGCCATTGCAAAACTTGGTCGCGATACTGACACAGCACACCCATATGGTTACCGTTGGTCGCCCGAGCTGTTTGTAAAATATATTGACCTGAGTAGCCATTCTCTGTGAGTAAGTTCAATACCTTAGGCAGGTCTGCATCTCCCGTACCCAGCGGCACCGTGGTTCCGCCTAATACTCTGTCCTTAATATGGACGTTGTAGATCCGTTCCCCATAGACAGAAATTTCTTCCTGTGGATCGTAGCCGAGTGCTGCACTGTTGCCAGAATCGTAATTGATACCAAAATGGGTTGACTCTAGCTGACTAATAAACTGTTGTAGTTTTTGAGGCGGAAAATCAGACTCAAACAGAATTTTTAGATTGTATCGAGTCAATACATCCTGAATCGTTTCCAAGCCAGTCAACAGATTATTCGTTTGAATATTATTTTCTAGGCTGCCGTTGTCCACCAATGGCAGTACGACTAAGCAAACACCTAAATCGGCAGCCGCTAATAGGACAGTGCGCAGTCTCTCCAATCGGCGAGTTCGCTCTATTCCGGATACTTTCCAAAAGGGAGCTTGCATAAAGCAATCACCCGTTAGGGAATAAATCTTGAGACCATAACGGTTACTCAAAAGACGAATAAGGCTACGCCCTGCTTCCATCATAAATGGATTGTGATCAATACAATCTTGATCCAATGTCCATTCCATGGCGGTAAATCTATGTTGTTGTGCGATCTCAAACTCATCTCGCCAATGGGTCCAAGGGAAAGCCTGAATCTTTCCATCCACCACTGGCGATAATCGTCCTTGCATAAAGCCAATGTTTGCCATGTTCACCTTGTCCTAGGACGTCAGCCCTTTCGATGTCCAACCACCATCAACAAAAATGTCTTGCCCGGTTACATAAGAGGACGCATCAGATGCTAAATAAATAGCCGCTCCCATAAAGTCAGCAGGCTTTCCCCATCGTGGAATAATCATGTGCCGCAAACGCTGTTCATACATGTCAGGGTTAGAAAAACTTCCCTTGGTCATATCCGTAGCTACATAGCCCGGCGCAATGTTGTTAACCCGAATATTGTGTTTGATTAGGTCCATGGCCAGTCCCTTAGTCATCAATCGCAAACCACCCTTAGCTGCCACATAGCCTGGATTTCCAGGAAAACCCATCACACTATTGATACTGGTGATATTAATAATGGAGCCGCCGCCAGACTTTGCCATGTATTCACTCGCCGCTAGACTGGTCGCGTAAGCCGCTCGCATATCCACCGCAATGGTGCGATCAAAATTCTCTAACCGTTCTTCTAACGTATCCGTATCCTGAATTGGCAAGGTAATCCCTGCGGCATTAACTACAATATCAATGCGGCCATGAGCATCGTAAAGATCTTTACAGAGAGCCTGTAAGGCAGCTGAATCTGATACGTCACACTGCTTATAGTGGAGATTCTGAATGTCTTCATCCCAACGAGGCTGCTCAGAACGGCCAGTACCATAGGTCGCCGCGCCAGCCTTAGCCAATCCCTGGGCAATGCTGTAGCCGATCCCCCGAGACGCACCCGTGACAATGGCCACACGATCATTTAATGAAAATAACTCTTCTAAAAAAGTACCCATAGCGCTTTATCTGACCTTCCGTATAATCAAAGTCTGCTATTACACCCATACCCCAAGAGGGATGTTACACCTAAATCAACAATAATGTTTGTATATCATGAACTTAAGATAGTTTTGGTGATGCCTATTCTCAACTGAAATCTAAACCCTAGTCATAGCCGCAATCAGGCGGTCTGCAACTTCTCGCACAGCTCCATAACCACCAGGCTGCGCCGTAACGAAACAGGCCGTTGCCTTAATTTCTGGTACTGCATCTGCCACAGCAATGGGAACTCCCACCTGTTGCATGCACCCTAAATCGTTTACATCGTTGCCCACATAGCCGATTTCCTCTAACGAAAGTGAACGGGCTTGAGCCAAGTTATGAAGGGCCGCAGGTTTATCATCACAGCCATGGATACAAGTAATATTGAGCTTGTCACATCGAGCCTGTACCACTGGATTAGGCTCAGTTGATAGCACCACAATCTCCAATCCAAGCTCCCGCAGTCGTGCAATGCCCCAGCCATCTCCTCGATGACAAAACACCCCCTCTGTCTTGTCCTGGGTGACTAAAACTCGGTTATCAGTAAGCACACCATCAAAGTCGAGAATCAGTAACTTAATCCGACGCAGTCTGTCGTCTATTGTCGCTACCATGGGTATAGCTGAGTGCATATTATTGAGGACAGCAGCATCCGTTGATTGAGAGGCCGAAAGTAAATACTGTTCAGTGCTCTCACACAGCACATGGGAAATCAGTGTATGAACTTCCTGGATTCGCGCTGTATGACGTGACGGTACCCGCAAAATTAAATTGCAGTAATTAGCTAGCTCTCCACCTGTTTCTCCAGTCAGACCTAACACCGTTAAGCCCTTTTTCTGAGAGGTCTTTGCTCCCTCTACAACATTCAGAGAATTGCCGCTGGTACTAAATCCGACAACTAGGTCGCCAAACTGCCCTAAGGCTTCAATCTGACGAGAGAACATCTGCTTAACACCATAGTCATTAACAAGAGCCGTTAGTACTGATGTGTCCGTTGCCAAGGCAATAGCCGCATAGGCCGAACGCTCCTGTTCAAAGCGACCCACCAGTTCCGCTACAAAATGTTGGGCTTCAGCAGCACTACCGCCATTACCCATCACCAACACCTTATTCCCTCGCCCCAGAACGTTTGCTAGTAAGTAAGCCGCTACTGAAATACTAGGGACCAAGGTTTCAAGGGTTGCCTGCTGTAATGCTATCCCCTCTCGGATAGACGCTTCAATATGAGATCGCGACATGGGAAAATACCTAAACCGCTAGTTAATTTTCAACCCAAAGACGGATGTAACAGCTAAATCCATCAAAAGCTTACAGCATAAAGCCTAAATATTTCATAGGTAATTCAATTTTGTCTTGATAGCTTGACGAATAGTGGATATCGACGAGCAAACGCTAACTTTGGATACCCTTACTAATGTGGTGCAATCTCCTGAAAATGGAAGGGTTGCACAATGCAGTGACTTGATAACAAATACTGGGCTCTTTACTTCATTAATAATTCTCTGGTGATAGTTTAATTTTTACTCCTGTTCGTAATTTAGAATGTATCAGCAGTTATTTTTGGATCTTATAAAATCCTTATCCCTATAGTGGAAATAAAAATCTTCCAGTTGCTAACTAGGGGGACTATTCTGCCGTGTACTCTCTGTGAAAAATATATCTTGGTTTCAAGAACGCTTATGGGTTGTGTTGTTGATGCAGTTTTGCTGTTTGATGTAGAAATTAACGCGGAAAAACTGAAGTCGGTTAAACAGCTAAAAACAGAGTTTTGCCCTTATGAAAGTAACTTACAGCTTGCTTAAGTTACTTTCATAAGGGGATGTAACGAATTTGAGTCTAGAGTGTTTTATTTTCAATACTTAAGCCGCATTTAGGTGTAGGATTAGAACACTACAAGTTGCAAAATTGTTTAGAGGTGTTGGGCCTTGAAGGCCTAACACCATTTTCTATATAAAAATTGGTTTAAGCCCAAAAGGTTGATAGGTCTGAGCTTGATTAACCTCTGATAACAAGTTGTCCTTGAAAAGGAAAGAAAAAATGGTGTGTTTAATTTTTCTGGGTGCTCCAGGTGCAGGACAAGGAACTCAAGCGGAAACGCTTGCCTCTGAGCAGAACATTGCCCATGTTGCCACTGGAGATATTTGATGATTCAGAGACAAGCTGTTATTACTCTTAAGGGAGCCATATTTTGGATACTTACGAATTTGATGTCGTCATTATCGGTGGCGGGCCAGCAGGCTGCTCTTGTGCTCTCTATACATCACGGGCCGACCTCAAAACAGTCATCCTAGATAAAAATTCAGCTGTGGGTGCACTAGCTATCACGCATAAAATTGCCAACTACCCTGGTGTTGCGGGTGAAGTGAGCGGCACTGAGCTATTGACTATCATGAAGGACCAGGCTGTTGAATTTGGGACTACGTACCAGCAGGCTCAGGTTTTTGGGCTCGACGTTAATGGGCCATTAAAAAAGGTTTATACCCCTGAAGGAACATTCACCGGAAAAGCTCTCGTTTTGGCAACAGGTGCAATGGGTCGCTCAGCATCCGTTCAGGGTGAGTCGGAGTTTTTAGGCAGGGGCGTAAGTTATTGTGCTACTTGCGATGGTGCGTTTTATCGTCAAAGTGAAGTGGCGGTTGTTGGAGGAAATTCAGAGGCTATAGAAGAAGCTCAAGTGCTGACTAAGTTCGCCTCAATGGTGCACTGGATTACTAAAAAAGATCCTCTACAGGAAGACCAGCATGCTCAAGATTTGCTCAGCAAGTCAAATCTAAAACATTGGAATCGTACTCGTCTGATGGCGATTCAAGGTGATAACGGTGGCGTCAATAGTGTTCTACTTAAGGAAAAAGGACAGTCAGATCAGCAGGCGCTTCCCGTGGAAGGGGTGTTTGTCTACCAAAGTGGTTCGAAGCCGATTACAGATTTTGTAGGAGATCAGGTGGCGTTTGGGCCTAAGGGTGGAGTCAGTGTTAATGAGATGATGGAGACTAGTGTAGACGGTGTATGGGCCATCGGTGATATTCGTAATACACCCTTTAAGCAAGCTGTCGTAGCTGCAGGGGATGGTTGTATTGCCGCCATGTCAATTGACCGATATCTCAATAGTCGTAAGCTGATTAAGCCTGATTGGGACCATTCATAGCGATCTCACAGCTATTGATTGTATGGTAGTGACTCACAGTCATCTTTTTTCCATCTGTCTGTGAGTCACTCAGCACGAGCTTCAGTTGCTTTTCGCTGCCTTCTGATGAGAAGCCGTAGCCTGAAGCTCCTCTACTACATCCCATGCAGCGGCGCAAGCTGGGGATGTGCCCCCTTGTTCAGCACATACCTTGCGGGCTTCCTGGCGGGCCACATCAATTTCATCTTCGATAAATAAGCGCTTTGGTTTCTCTACAAAGTCACTTTTACGCAAAATATCTGAGATAGAAATCACGCCTAACAAACGCCCTTGAACAATAGGTGCACGGCGAATTTTCGTATTTGCAAATAAACGGGCCACATACTCTACACCTAAATCTGGCGGCACGACAATACAAGGCTTTGTCATAATCTCAAACACATGCGTTTCCTTAGGATTAAGACCATAGGCTGCTACTTTATAGACGATGTCTGTTTCCGTCACCATGCCATAGGGATCGCTTTCGTTGCGGCGGTCCACAATCAGTGCCCGTAGCCCTTTTTCCTTCATTAGCTCAACGGCTTCAGCCACAGTAGCTGCACCACTAATCGTAATCACATCAGTGGTCATGATATCCTTGGCCTGCATCATAACTTTTCTGCCTTCCTCTTCAACATATGATAAATAAAAGAGATTCCCTTAGTATGAGAATCTCTTAGGTAACCCTCTAACTATTTAGCCTTGCGAAGGCTATTCCAACAGGTTAGACATCATACTCTCTTTGTTGTAAAATCTCTCTATCCATAGAGGAGTCATACCCGTAGAAATCTTTCTTAGGCTTCTCTACAAAATCGCTCTTGCGCAAGATATCTGAAACAGAAATGACACCTAACAAACGTCCTTGAACAACTGGTGCACGGCGAATTTTTGTATTTGCAAACAAACGGGCTACATATTCTACACCTAGCTCGGGCGTAACCACAATACAGGGCTTAGTCATAATTTGGTAAACCCGCATCTCTTTTGGATCATGACCATGGGCGGCCACCTTGTATACGATATCCGTTTCTGTCACCATGCCATAGGGATCGTCTTCGTTGCGACGATCTACGATCAGTGCCCGTAGCCCCTTCTCTTTCATTAGCTTAACTGCCTCAGCGACCGTCGCTGAACCACTGATAGAGATCACATTCTGGGTCATAATTTCCCGTGCTGCCATCATTGTCTTAACCTCCTTTTATTTAAAAAAAACGTCTTTATGTTGAAGCGCTGTACGCAGCTTCAACGTTGTAAATGAGAGTGAACAGTATATGATTGAGCTTATTTGCCGTTATCGTAAGTCTGGAAAATTGCTACAGTAAATTGTCAACTGGATGAATACCCAAGGTTACAAAACCAAGCAAGATCGTGACTGGCAACGAATACCTGTGAAGCGTGTTCTAGATTGCCTCCACGACAAACCTTCCAGAATTATGAGCATGTCTGAGTCTGACCCAACATTAAATTAGGAGACTCAAACTAACCTAAACCGTCAAAACGTTTGCACATATTAGCCTTAAAGGAAGTTAGTGTTACAACACTAACTATATACCTCAAGCTTACTAAAGTCTATGCCCAACAAGGTTTTAATCTAGTTTTTCTGTTACATCTCTCAGAAAGCAGATAGAATGCCTATTTGCATGGCTTCGGCATAATGACGTCCACTTGTGCGTTATTTTTCAGGTTCCCGTCATGGCACCATTAAGGCTTATTTTTACGTTCATCCAGTTAAATGATTACAACACTGGCCACGGACTCAGTGTTCAGTTGCAGCCAGTTTCGGACATTCCCGCATCCTTGGCGATGGGAATGTTCTTTTTTATTTTTCATCATTACTCAAGAAATAAACTTCGCACTGTCTAGGTTGCGATCTGAACTCTATAAAAAGAATGAAATACTAGCTTTTAAAAACAGTTTTCAACTATCTACTCCAGATAAGCTAAAGCTCGTTGAACTATTCAAAGCTGATGGACTGGCAAACAGGGCAATGGGTTGAGTGCTCACACACTGAAGAAAAAGGCAGAATTATCCCATACGAAGGCCGCTCTATTTGTATCTCCTTAGGAAAAGGGATTACCCTCTATGCCTCTCCCGAATCCCTGAATGCTTTAGGATGGAAACCAGTACAGCACAGTAACGGGATAGAAGTAGTGATGGTACAGAAAAGATCGCTAAACCGTCCAGTTTAATAGACGATTAAGGGGTTTGAGTAGTAGCGGACCCAAAACATACGATAAGCAGTAATCACTTTTGTACTAATTAAACCCTTCGGTCAGAACGGGGCTGAAACCCTTGGTATGCCGTTATGATTTTGTGTACCAATTAGGCCTTTGTGCAGCAATGGATAAAATTTGGTCGTTAGGGCTGTAAACCTTGCATAGCAATAGCTTTTGCTTTGAGTATTTTTGCTTATCGAAAATCGATTCTGAACCTAACGAGAGCTTAAAAGTACTGAAAACTCGTTGGTAAAGTTTGCTCAAATGAGCTTGGCGACCAAAATTTCTCGGCTTCTATACAAACAACTTTCCCAGAGACAGGACAGGCTATCAATTTCCGATAATTGAACTATATGTCCAATAAATTCATTTATCTGACTTACACTAAAAATACGACGAACGATTCGTTCTTGGCGAAAGGCTGCCACGGTATATCCGAAAAGCCCATAACCCAAGGGGTTGACCGGCCTTCCGGTGACCTAACTCTCTACCGATGTGGGTTCAAGTCCCACCAGTTAGGGGAATAACTGACTCCAAGGGCCACACCGAGTAGACCTGGAATTCTACAGAGTGAAGTTGGCGCTAACGCCCAATCACGGAACCGAAGCAGATAGGTACCCTGGGGCAAATGGGAGATGATATGGATAAACAGATCCTAGAAAAGCATCCGATTTAGGGGCAGCAATCTGAATAACCTATGCTGACCACATTGCCGATAATCTTGCTGCAATTTGTCGTAGTTAGCAGCTTCCCTAAGATGGCAAGAGGGGTGAAATGGATCGTCCTAAGTCATCAGACAATCGATAGAGGGAACGAAGAAAAACGGTTCTAAGGTCTGCGGACTCAGGTCGAAACCGCAGTAGGCAAGACGGGATGCGGAATCCCTTAGAACCGGGTAGGACAGTCCGTAATTGGACTGAGGTTATCAGAACACATTTTCCGGAGAAGCGTATGGTTAGACACCTCCGCCGTAAAGCGGATAGTGAATCGTGGGCTAAACAGCCCTGGAAGGAATATCGTAAGATACTCTTCCGCCTTCAAAAGCGAGTGTGGAAAGCGGTTCGGGCGAATGACCGGAGACGGGCCAGGAAGCTCCAAAAGCTGATCCTGAAAAGCCGCAGTGCTCAATTTCTGGCAGTTCGGCAGGTAACCCAACTAAACCAAGGTCGTAAGACCGCTGGGGTAGATGGGAAACTAGCGCTGAAGCATCATGAACGTTTTGAATTAGTCAAGCAATTGGCATGCCATGGCTCGTCATGGCAACACCAAAAGCTCCGACAGATTCCGATTCCCAAAAAGGATGGAACGATTCGTATGCTGAAGGTTCCGACAATCTCGGATCGCGCTTGGCAATGTTTAGTCAAATATGCGCTAGAACCTGCCCACGAAGCACTTTTCCAGGACCACAGCTATGGGTTTAGACCAGGCCGTGGCGCTTGGGATGCTCAAAAGGCAATCTTTGACCTCCTCAGGAGAAAATACGGTCTCAAGAAGACCATCTTAGAGTTGGACATCGAGAAATGCTTCGACCGAATTGATCATGGTGCGTTGCTGCGGTTAACCATCGCCCCCCAAATGATCAAGGGAGGTTTGCTAAGATGTCTGCGAGCAGGCACTGACCCAAGCTTTCCAAATCAAGGGACTCCGCAAGGAGGAGTGGTGAGTCCGCTATTAGCGAATATCGCACTACATGGTGTAGAGACTATCGGCACACACCAACCGTATCGGTATCGGAAGTCGGTGATGAAGACCTGTATTCGTTATGCGGACGATATGGTTTTCATTCTCTATCCAGACCAAGACCCTTTAGAGGTGCTGAAAGAAGTGGATGCATTTCTAAAGAAACGAGGCTTAAAAACAAAAGCCTCCAAGACGCACATCGTCCCCGCGACCGATGGATTCAACTTTCTAGGATGGAACTTTAAGGTGAGATCCGACGGAAAGCTAGTCTGCATCCCTTCAGAGGATAATTTCAAAGCATTTCGCAAGAAAGTTAAGGCCATCGTCAATAGTTCGAATTATGGGGCTAAACTCAAGGCTATCAAGCTAGCACCGCTAGTGAGAGGGTGGCTAAACTACCACAAATATTGCGATATGAGTGGTTCTCGTTTCTCATTATGGGGAATGAAGTTTCGAGCCTTTAAGCGATTCAATCGTGAACGAAAGCAAGACCGCCATAGCAGTAAGACTCTGGTGGAACAGGCGTTTCCCGCGATTGGATATAAGCAGTTTGGCCACGTCAAAGTAAAAGGCGACCGCTCACCCTTTGACGGAGATGTTGTCTATTGGAGTAAGCGAAATTCTAAGCTGTATGATGGGCCGACGGCTCAGCAGCTCCGCAGGCAAAACCATACATGTGGACAGTGCCATCTTGCATTCATCGATGGTGAAAGAGTGCATCTACATCACATCGATGGTGACCGGAATAATTGGGCGATAAACAACCGTTTAGCTGTCCATGAATCTTGTCATGATTATATCCATATGTGCAAACGCTAATTCTCTCCTTAAGAGGCTGGAATTAGCTCAGGTAGTCGGGAGCCGGATGCGGTGAAAGTCGCACGTCCGGATCTAATTGGGAGGGGCGAAGTGGTAACACTTCCTCCGACCCAACCCAAAAATATTCTGCTAAATTTGAGCTATCATAGCCCTTGAAATCAAAGCGTTTCGGCGATACCTCGATTTTTGATGGCGGATGGCTCGACGGATTAACCCAAAATGTGTGGCCTGTGCTCAGATGAGCGTGGCGAAAGCACGGCAGCTCCATGGGGAGTCTGGTGACGGTTGCTGGGTGGAGAAGCGATGTCATCGGCGGCGATCTCATTATCGGAATCGACAAGGGTTGAATGAAAAGCGGCGGGTAGAGTATCGTCAGCAGGTGGAGGCGGCCAAACCGGATGATGGGGTGGAACGGGTGTCGTTAGAGGTGGCTGAGAATTCGTTGCCCTATGCGAATTTGTATATTTGGCGGGAGAAGCGGAAGGATGCGCCGGTGCATGCGATCTCAGCCACCGTTATCCAAAATGGCCAAAAAGTTTTAGAAGTAGAACCCATCCATTGCGCCGGATACCGTAAACGTCAGCTAGAGCGCTACATGGAGCAAAAGGTCATACCCTATTTAAAGCAGCGCTTTGGCATTACCCACTTTTCCAATGAGATTCGGTTGGAGCCGATTGAATGTCCCCTCAAGGATTGCCCCTTGCGAGAGAGTTTTGGGGCTAGCGGGGTGGCGGATGGTTGATGTGCGTCAGCTAGAGCTGGACCTGGGCGATGCTTTTGAGGATGCGGCGGATATGCCAGAAGAGGCGAATATTCTAGAACTGTGGCAGCAGTTTGAAGTGGTGATGGATGAGCTGCCCTGGCGAGAACAGCTGCGGATGGGTGGGACAGTCTTGGCGCAACTGGCAGAGATTTGTGAAGCGAAGTCTGAGGTTCTATGGGCCGATTGGCAGGATGCGAATAATAGTGATGGGCCAGTGATGGATGGTGACTGGCTGCGAGGACTGACGCGACAGACTCAGGAAATTGATTTTTCGGAATTGGTGCAGCGATCCAGGCATCGTTTAGCTACTGGTCAGGACGATGTTGCTGATAATGATTCTGTTGTAGGCGAGGTGGATAAAGCTGCAGTCCTGGCGTTAGCCGATGAGTTGACTTTAGAGGAAGCGAAGGACAAAGCGTTGTCAGTGTCACATTCTGAGGATGTATCGGCTTTGGTGGCTGCTATCTCTGCTAAACGTAAATTGGTACCTCAGCGATTGATAGAACTACAGCAACAATTACAGATGCCGTTAATAGAAGTTTGGATTGCGTTGCTACTGGGGGGATTTCAGTTAGAGCAGCAAGGAGATTTTTATGATGCTGATGAGATATGGCTAGTCTAACCAAAGCCTTAGTTTCAGCTTGAGATTGTGAAGTGCCGTATCGTGACTTTTTATTTGACATGGAGTCAAACTGATATCTTCAATGAAATAATGCTTAACCCATCTGGTTTTGGGGTTGAAGTTAGTTACTTTAGAGAAAGTCACAAAAGTCACATATTCCTTGCTGCCCGATCAAAGCATCGAGTACGCTTTTGCCTTAAATTATTTGAGTCGGGGCTCAAATCGGGGATGCCACTATGGCTCAACTTATTTACCAGGTGGGAGGAAGTTTATCCGTTGATGCAGCAACCTATGTGATCCGTCAAGCTGACCAGACTCTGTATCAGGCGCTACTAGCCGGTGAGTTTTGCTATGTCTTCAATGCTCGCCAGATGGGTAAATCGAGCCTTAGGACCCAAACGCAGCAAAAGTTAGAAGATCTGGGCCATCGCTGTGTCTATTTAGATATGACCCAGCTGGGTAGCGAAGAGGTGATGCATCAGCAATGGTATCGCGGCGTCATGCTGGAGCTGCTGAGAGATTTGGGCTTGCTGGGCAAGGTGGATATTAGAGCCCGCTGGCAGTCCTGGGAAACACTGCCTGTGATTCAACAGTTGCGGCTGTTGCTCGATGAAATTTTGACGCTATTGCCTGACACTCGGCTATTTATTTTTGTAGACGAGATTGATAGTGTGCTCAATCTGGAGTTTCCGGTTAATGACTTTTTTATCTTTATTCGTGCGTGCTACGAACTGCGACAAAGTCAGGCTGACTATCATAGGTTGACTTGGGCCTTGTTTGGGGTGGCAACGCCGTCGGATTTGATTCGCGATCGCAAACGCACCCCCTTCAACATTGGCCGTGCCATCGACCTGCAAGATTTTCAACCCCACGAAGCCAGTCCCCTGATGGCTGGCTTCAAAGACCAGGTATCCAGACCCGAGGCCATCCTTAAAGCCATTTTAGATTGGTCAGGTGGCCAACCCCTGCTTACCCAAAAACTCTGCCAGCTAGTGACAAACGCTGCTCAGATTGAAAACTTAAGTGACTTACCTCCAGGGGAAGAAATCCTCTGGATTAAAGACCTTACCCACACACACATCATCAAATACTGGGAGGCACAGGATAATCCCGAACACCTGCGCACGATCCGCAATCGTCTGTTTATGGACGAACAGCGTACGCCTCGATTGCTAGGGTTGTACCAACGCATCCTAGAACAGGGCTGTATTCCCCTCGACGGTAGCCCTGAACAAACTGAATTACTGCTTTCTGGTCTGGTCAATCAGCAGCGCGGACAGCTTCAAGTCAAAAATCGTATCTACCAGACTATCTTTTCCACCGATTGGATTCAGACTCAGCTCAATACCCTGCGTCCCTACTACCAGACTTTCAACGCCTGGGTAAAGTCAGAGTTTACCGATGAGTCCTCTCTGTTGCGGGGGCAAACCCTGGAAAATGCACTGACTTGGTCTAAACAACAAACCTTGAGCGATCTGGACTATCGCTATTTAGCCGCCAGTCAGGAACTCAATCTGAAAGAGTCTCTCACTCAGGCCGAAGCGAAGCGTCTGCAAGAAGTTGAAGCGCGGCTTACCCTGGAAAAAAGACGCACCAAAGAACAGCGTTGGTTGCTAGGCGGTGTCAGTTTAGCCCTGCTGGTGGCCACCGGTTTAGGTGTCTTTGCTTGGCAGCAATACCGTCGCTCAGCCGTCAGCGAAGCCCAGGCGGTTGTGCGGTCTGCCCAGGCGCTATTTGCTTCAAACCAGTCCTTTGACGCATTGCTCGAAGCCATTCGTGGACAGCGGCAAGTGCAAACACTCTGGAACACTGACCCAATGCTGAAAACCCAAGCCAGCAGGGTAACAGAACAATTAGTCCTTAATATTAGGCAGAAAAATCGGCTAGATGGACATCAGGCTGCCGTAGTAGCAGCCAACTTTAGCCCCAACGGCCAGCAGTTGGCAACGGCTGGGGTAGACAAAACAATTAATTTGTGGAATCAAGAGGGTGCCCTGCTAACCAGCTTAGAGGGACACACAGCAACCGTTAATAACGTTAAATTTAGTCCCAATGGTGACCTAATGGCCTCTGCGGGCAATGATGGCACGATTCGCATCTGGACGAACGATGGCACACCAAAGCAGGTGATCAACAGTCAGATTAGTAATATCTGGGGCCTGGATTTTAGCCCTGATGGTCAAACCTTAGCAGCCTGCGGCCAAGGTGGAGAAGCAGAGCTGTGGCAGATTGATGGCACCTTTATTCACAACTTTGACTCCAACGGTACCCTGCCGGGCCTCTGTGATTTGGCATACAGCCCCCAGGGTGACCAAATTGCCATCGGTAGCACCAACCGCACGGTAACTTTATGGAACCCAGACGGT
Organism: Cyanobacteria bacterium P01_B01_bin.77; assembly: GCA_039028535.1. Classification (GTDB taxonomy): domain Bacteria; phylum Cyanobacteriota; class Cyanobacteriia; order Phormidesmidales; family Phormidesmidaceae; genus Leptothoe. The sequence goes on along the minus strand of JBCCHX010000065.1, from coordinate 17,266 downwards.
CAACTGTTGCAAACACTAAAACACCAGGACCCCGTCCGAGCAGTAGCCTACAGTCCCGATGGGGTGCTACTGGCAACAGGCAGTCAAAATGGCCAGCTCAACATCTGGCGAACGGATGGCAGCCTGCTACACACCATAAATCACCATGAAGCAGCCATTCGGTCATTAGCCTTCAGACCCGATGGTCAGCAGCTTGTCAGTGCCAGTTTTGACAAAACCCTCTCTCTGTGGAGTAACAATGGCATCCTCCTAAACACCTTCAAGGGGCATCAGGCAAGCATATGGAGAGCGGCCTTTAGCCCAGACGGCCAGACTATTGCTTCTGCTGGAGCCGATAATACCGTGATACTTTGGCAGACTGATAATTCCTTTCAGCAGTCTTTCTATGATGTCAATGAAGTGGCGCTGAAAGCTATTTACAGCCACGATGGTAAGACTCTAGTGATGAGTGCTGCCAACGGTCAACTGATTTTGTTTCAGCCAGATAATGTTACTCGGCGTGCAATCCAGGCTCATAAATCTGTTGTAATGAACCTGGCGCTTCATCCTAAAGAGGAACAATTTTTGTCTGTTTCTGAAGATACAACGCTCAAACGCTGGAGCATGAACGGCACCCTATTACAGACCTACGATGGCCATGATAAGGCCATCGTAGCCACTGATTGGCATCCTAATGGTCAGGATATTGTGACCGGTACTGCCACTGGACAGCTATATCACTGGAGCGTTGACGGCACCCTGATCAGACGCTGGTCAGGGCATTCAGCCCCTATTCGAGATATTGCCTACAGTCCCGACGGCGAACAGTTTGCGTCTGTGAGTAACGACAGTACCGTTCGACTTTGGAGTATCGATGGGACCTTGCTGCATACCCTGAAACATGATGCTGCCGTTTGGCGAGTGGCCTTTAGCCATGACGGTAATTTTCTGGTAACTGGCAGCGGCGATCTGACGGCAAGAATTTGGCAGACAGACGGTACCTTGTTGAGTACCCTAGAAGGGCATCAAGGTGCTGTTTGGGGAGTCGCTTTCAGTCCTGACGATACGTTCGTGACAACCGCTAGCTTAGATGAGACAGTTAAACTCTGGAAGCCGGACGGCACGTTATTAACATCACTAGAAGGTCACCGCTCCGGCATACGCAGCCTGGCTTTTAGTCCTGATGGGCAATCTCTTGCCTCCTTAGGCGACGATAGATCTCTCCTTCTATGGAATGTTCCGGCTATTTTAGACCTGCAACCCCTAGATTACGCCTGTAAATGGGTGCAGAACTATCTTCAGACAAACAGCACGGTTTCTCAGGCAGAAAAGAGTCTTTGTCAATGACAAGGGCCATGAGTCATGGATTTGGTTAGCTTTGGATGCCATAGGACTACTCTACTCTAGGCTAGATCTGTTTCTCTATGATGAGGATCCTATCTGTAGAGAAACAGACCTGATTTAAGCGGGTAGTGCTCCAATTACGCAGACACTACTCACTCAATGGTGATAGAAAGTCTGAGAGTGCAGCCGTGATGAACTGCTTGAAAAAATGACGCTGCAGCCCTAAGAATCACAATACAGGGTATCACGAGTCTCATTGCCTGTTATCGGATTGGTTCCCTGGGCTATTTCACACAACTCTTTCTCGGTATCTCCTTGCATGAAGACATCAGTAAAATCAGCTCCACTAATGATGGCACTTCGAAATTGTGTGCCGAAAGCAAAGGCTCCTTCAAGAACAGCATTGGTTAGATTACTTCTGTCGAAGACTGCGCCATCTAATGTTGCGTAAGATAGATTTGCACCCTCTAAATTTGCATTTTCTAAAAGCGCGCCATTTAGACTCACTCCACTCAAGTTGGCATTGCTGAAATTAGCTCGTCTAAGATCGGACCTAACAAAACTAGAACTCGTCAGATCCTGATCGCTGAAATCAGCACCAGCCAAACTTTGGCCGTTGTAATCTGTAGCTGCGACAGTTCCACTTAGACCGACAACTACAAGTAACGTTAAGACTAGAGTAAACCAAAATCTACGCACAGGCTTGATTGAAGAAGCAAAAAAAACTGATCTACGATTCATAATGGTAATAATCTCTTTCATTGCAAAACTCCTAACTTTTTTCATTGTTTTCTTAGTACGCAATAGCAGATTCTTCAATAACACGATTAATCTCGTCTTGAAAGGAGTTGAGCCTCACTGCTACTTGCCAGCTCACTACTCCTTAAACCACGTCTGAGACCATAGTTTTCGTGTGAAAATTACGTACTAGACGTGGCCAAGGTTTAGCAGATTCCAAAGATTGCTTGGATTAGTTAGCAATGGACCACAGCAGAAATTCGGCTCAACAGTGATTTCCCAATATCCAAAAACTTAACCCTGAACTTCTAACGAAGCTGCTCAACTTTTGGTCGTGACGTCCGTTTAAACAATCTGTTGTATCCAAAGTTGTCTTCTCCTCGAACCAAAACAGCACCCCAATTATCAAGACTATAGTTCTCAAGATTTAAAAAGGTATCCTTATGCCCTTGCTCTAACATTTTTTTTGTAAAAACGCGAGTGTCAGGTCTAACAAACCGAAAATTCACCGCCCATCTTGCAGCATCGGTTATATTATCGTTAGAACCATGAATTACCCTCTCACAGAAGATGAAAAACTGTCCAGGTTTCAGCTTAACGCTGACTTTTTTCGCACTGTCAATCGGATAGTCTACATCCCGGAAATAGCTATTACCATGCAGCATTAAACCTCCAGATTCATCAGTTTTCTCTTTTGTCGGTTTAAGCGGGTAAATCTCTTTCTGGGTTCCTGGCACTACAATCATGCCACCATTGTCTTCTCTGGCCTCAGTTAAGGCAACCCAGCAAGTTAATTGGAAAAGCTCATCAAACCTTGGTGGATTAATAATGGGATCCCTAGCATTTTGATTGAGCCAGGCGCTATTTTGATGAAAACCCGTACCTTTACCATGGGGATCAACCTTAAAGAAACCTGATCTCCACAACAGTAAGTCTGGCCCTAAAAGCTGAGCACATCGCTCTACCACAGCAGGATGGCTCATTAGATCTAGCAATTTTTCATCGTCTAAATGTCGATTTATAGATGTCTCAAAACGCTTAATTTTATACTCTCTCAAATCATCAGACTGTGAACTCTCTGTTTTTGGTAACAATCCCTGAGAAACGTACCCACTTTTCTTGAGCTGATAATTTTGGGCCTGAGAGGATTTTGTACTCATGACCGAATCAATCAAATACTGTCTCATTCCTTCAGCTTCATCTGGGGAAATGAGATCGAATGGACCGAGATATCCATTTTCATGAAAAAATTGAATATCTTGTTCAGTAAGCTGATACTGAGGTTCAACAGCGGTCTTAGGACGATAATTCTGAGGCTGCTTAAGCTTACAGTAATAGTCGTAGTATAGACTCTTTCCACCTGATGAAAAAGCAGTCCAGAACATCTTATTATTCCATCCAGTGGGCAACTGTTCAGTCAATTTTTTTGGCAACACAGAATGGATAAACGTCAGCTTTGCTAACCCATAAAGGAAAGCTAGCCTTAATGAGTATATCCAATCGAACCGTATAGATGTGTCAGTCTGCGACATAGCTTTACCTCCAAGGGTGTTTCTTGCGTAAGTTGAGTTGAATTTTTAGATGCCAATATATGGCGTGAATAAACCTGTAGTGATGCGTGTCAAGTTAAGGTTTGGTGTGAGATAGTCCCAAGAAGAGTGAACTCAATTTTTTATTTCAGTCTCTTCTAAAAAACTCTTTTATTATCCTACAAACCTTATTAAAGATGAAATAGCCTAACAAGTCAACCTCTTCCTTTATTGTTCTTATCAGTGTCTAAATGCTATCTTATTTGGCGTTAAATACACTCCAGCCAATTTTCAGAAATGTTAGACCGTTTCCTTGCGGTTACAGCAACGTAGTTAAGAGGAGTCCCATTCGTTAGTAGTCGATGCAAGTAATAGTGTTTATTAGTGACTTCTAAAATTCCAACTTTAATCATGTAAAGATAAAGCTGGCGAAACTCAACTGCTTTTTTATATTCAAAAGACTCCTCATCCTCGGTATCTTCGATTATGTAAGTGCTAACGTTAAAGACTATCCAGCCATCTGTCTGAATGAGATTAAACGAATTGATAAATCCCTGAACGGGGAAATGACAGCTCAGAGAAGAACAACACATTAAGCAGTTAAAGTCTCGCTCAACCAGAGCTTTGTATGTGGCAGGCGTAATGTTGACTAAGTCTTCAACATAATACTTGTCATAGACACCAGGATAGTCTCTTTGGGCAGCTTCAGCAGCTTCAGGGATGATATCCACACCTACAATTGATTTGACCCCTAAACTGGCTAGCTCTTTACCTGCAAAACCAGTCCCTGCAGCAATTTCTAATACTATCAAAGAATCAATGTCTGATTTAGCTTTGATTACCTGGGCAATCAGCTGCATGGCAACTGTTGCAGGGGATTGATACTTGAGCTTTGTGGTGACTGCTTCATACAGCCCAGGCACATTAAAAACGTCCTCATACTGCTGTAGATGGTACTTGTGCTCTTTCCCCTCATGAGTTGCAAAAAAATATTCCTGATTTCTGAGATCGCTACTTCCTTCGGGAAATCGAACTTGGTGTTTAATTTGGTTCATTTTGATTACCTTTAATGCTTGAATGATTACTAACCTGTTGGAATTGCCAGAGCCTTGCCATTATCACTAGCACCAATTTGCAGTAAAAAAGGAACGGCTAGTTTGACCCAATCTTGAGGAGAAATGTAGTTAGCGGCTTTTTCGTCACCATAGATAGCTTCCAATGTATCCGTATGGATTGTCCCTGGCCAAAGGGATACGGTCGCCATCCCGGTTGGTAATTCTTGAGCAAAGGCTTTCGTTAAGCCTTCGATTGCCCATTTGCTGGCACAGTAAGGAGCTGCATTAGCTGTGGTATAACGTCCCCACCCCGCACTAAAGTTGATCACCACTCCCCTATTTTGTTCCACCATTGGGGGTACAAAATGACGAATAACATTGGCTACGCCTTTAATATTAATATCGATGAGGCGATCAAATACGTCACCTTTGATCTGCCAGAGTGGTAATAGCTCATGAACAACACCAGCATTATTAATGATCACATCAGGGGGGGAAGATTGCTTAAGTACAGCTTGACTCCAGGCCGCTACTTGAGCCTCATTAGCGATATCTACCTGGGAAAAGTGATGAGGACGAGCAAACTGTTGTTGCAGATTTGCGATTGCCTGATGATTCGACGCGCAACCGATTACAGTATGTCCTAATTGGATAAACTCTTCGGTCATGGCTCGCCCTAATCCACGACTCACCCCAGTAATGAGAATTATTTTAGACATCATTCAGAGGTTAGCTAACAAGGGATAAGCTTCTATTCGCAACACAGCGATCGCTATACCAATAGCTCATTGGCTTGGACCAAAAATGTTGAGCATACCCCTCACTAACGGCCTCGCTACTTTCCCGATAAAGTAAAGATGGGGAGTTATCAACGACATAAAAGGTATGTCCTTGCTTATCTTGGTAAATAGGATCGCCTATCTTAGTTGCGTGAGTCCCTAAAATTGCTCTTCCTGTATCGGCTGCAGCATCAATAATCCAGCCAGTAGATTTCATTGCTTCGAGCATTTTATGGGTGACAATAGGGGCATCATCTTCACCGATTTCTACGGTGTTGATAAAAATGTCATAATCCTTAAACTCTTGTTGCAGCAGATCGACATTGCTTCTTCTACGTAATAGAGGTTCGATTCCCTTACTCGTTAGGTACTTCACTACGCCATAGGCGACATTGCCAGAACCAAATACAGCCACTTTATCAGTTTGACAAATTCCCCCTCGCAATGTGAGTGCCTGCATAGTCGAAGCATAACCGGCTAAAACACTGTTTTTATAGGTGATATCCCTAGGAACATCCAGAAGTTCTACGTCTCCTTGATAAACTCGAATAGAGATTCGATTGGTAATATCAAAAAGTCGGAGATTTTTCGGCTTAGCACAACTTTGTGTGAACTGCTTCCCTGATGCGCCAAAGGGATGAATCCAGCCAACCAGACTTTGATTTTCTCTAAAGTATTGATAGTCTTGAGGCTGAGGTACTTTAATGCAGTAAATGACATCTGCCCAGGCAAAGAGACTTTCCCTGGAATAACCGCCAGCATCTCCATAGGCTGCATCAGGAATATCTAACGTTTCCCCATAGCCTTTTTCAAATCTACGCTCATCGTCTGGGCTGCAACAGGGTAAATGTTTCGGCAAGAAACCGACTCTTTTTTCATCAAGGAAACTGGGCTTAATGTAGGCGACTTTCATTACTATGTGGGCTATTTAGTTAATTGCGTCTAAAACGGATTGAGAGTTGGCAACAAAACCAAAACATTTTTCTACGTTATAAAATGTGGCTTGCAAACAGAAATCTGGTGACATGGTGGCAGTACAATCTCGAATGAGAATACAGTCATAACCGAGAAAACTAGCGTTTTGTAGTGTTGCCATCACGCATTGGTCGGCATTGAGTCCGGCAAATAAGAGCGTGGTCTTACCCAAGTTTCGTAAAATACTGTCTAAAGAAGTATTCCAGAAGCCACTCATTTCAGACTTATCTACACTGATATCTTCTGGTCGTTGCTCTAGCTCTTCAATCACCTCTGCGCCCCAACTCCCTTGTATTAAGACAGGGGAATGGTTAGTGGGTACAGGGTCTCCTAACCCTACGCCAACTCCAGTTGGCTTGTAAGCATAGCGACGGCTCGCAGCAATATTCAACAGGTCAGAGCGACTTCTCCAGTTGACCCAGACAACGGGAATATTTGCAGTTCGGATTCCAGGGAGCAGCTTCTTTAAGGGGGCAATGGGTGTTCGGGCAGGAGTCACATCAATACCTGTGTGGCCGACCCAACCATCGGGATGACAAAAGTCATTCTGCATATCAATGACCAAAAAAGCCGTTTTGGCCAAGTCAAAACGAACGGTTTTGCTTTCAGTTATCAGCGTCAGTGGTTTTAAGCTGAGCGGTGGACGGGTAATATCAGCAAAATCAGTATTGACTTCCCAAACATTAGGGGGAGTACCGATAGAATAGAGATTTTTCGGATTTATCACTGCTTTAACGCTCCTGGAGATATAAATCCTTAAAAAGCTTAAAGTTCTCTCGCCCGATAAAATAACTCCAAGGGAGATAGGATACGTTTAATTCCCTAGCACCTGAAGTAGGATCAAAAGCTTTTCTTCCATGAAGTATTCGGAAGTTTTGCATGACTATACAATCTCCCGGCTCTAGACGAAAGGAATATTGATAGTCAGGACTATTTGCGAAACTAAAGAAAGCTAAGTATGCTTCATAATAGCTTTCCATCTTATCAAAAGGTAAGTTCCAATTGTAAGCGTGAGAAGGACCCACATAAACACCGGTAACTTGTTCTTGAGAATTTACTTCAATAATTGGGCAGGAACGACGATAATAATACTGTGAATCAGTATAAATCTGTTGAAACTGAGGGGCTGTTTCTGCCAGAAGATTAAAATAATCGAGATGTGCCAACCGAAAATCATGGGCTACTTTAAATCCATCCACTAGCAGTGATTCACCACCAGTAGTTTCGTTCTCAACACAATAGATAAATTGTAGTAAGTGAGGACCATGCATATATGATTCATAGTCAGTGTGGGGATCTAATCTATGACCAGTTTTCGATAAATCAGTTGCGTCTGGTTGAGACTTAACTGCGTACACTTCTACGCCCTCTTCCATCTTGTGGATTGGCCCTATTTGAGAGATCAGGCTCTGTAATTCTCGAACATTTTCGATTTTTAAGATTGCAAATCCCAAGGTGAAAATTTGCTCGATCCAAGCATCAAAATTATTATGAGTCTCTTCATATTGTGGAGGTACATTAGCCTCTATCCATGCTCTATCCCAACGAATTTCCTGAGCCTTGCGTAACTCTAATTTTTCATGAAGATTATCGCATCCTGCTCCTTTATCATAAGCGTAATCCATTAACCAAGAAATCGAAAACACACTTTGATGACAAGGGTCTTTTTCTTTCCAAGTAATGATTAGCTGATCATCTTCTTCAACTATAGATAAAGGTTCAGGTCTATGGGGCAGCTTGCTAACATCATGTATTTTCTGAAATGAGGTGGGATGATGGCATTTTGGACACAAACAATTATCACGCAACCAAATATAGTGGAAGCGTTTACCATTAACTGTTATCCAGCGATCGGCTTCCCTTTGAGGATTCTCTAAACTCTTTTCCTGAGCAATAAATGATGTTTTTTGAGTCATTATTTTCTCCTGATTGTTTAAGATTAATGGAGGGTTTTATCCCACATGCCGACTAATGCAAGGGCATTAGGATCGGGAAAATGGTGTTGAAAAATTCTAAAATAAAGCAATTCTTCCTTAGTACTAACGGGAGCACCACGATTTTGGGCTTCAGCAAAAGCTTGGTCAGAAATAGTGTTTTCAGCATGGCTTTCTAAAAATTTAGAAGACGCACAGCCGTGGGCAAATTCCATTTTGTCTCGCCACACGATTTCCGCTGGTAAACAGCTCTCAAAGGCTTTACGGAGCAACCATTTTTCAATGCCAAACGTTTGATACAGCTTGAGACTCGGTTCTATAGTCATCGCCATTTCTACAAAGTCCATATCTAGAAAAGGGACTCTTCCCTCAATTCCATGGGCCATGGTCATGCGATCTACCCGTTGCAAGTTGAGATTATGTAATCCTTGAATCAAAAATCTTAATTCTTGATGTAGAGTCTTCCCCTCGTCATAATTTGCCAGATAGCTATATCCAGCAAATAGCTCATCGGCCCCTTCTCCTGTAAGAATCACTTTGACATGTTGACTTGCCAGACGAGAAACGATGTAGCAAGGAATAGAACTACGGATTAGAGATGCATTATAGGATTCAAGATGATAAATTACATCCGACAGAATCTCCAGCATTTCTGCTTCTGTGTAGATGTATTCGTGGTGAATTGTACCTAACTGCTTTGCAACCAATCTTGCGGCTTTGAGATCGGGAGAATTGGCGAAGCCAACCGAAAATGAGTGAAGCTCCTCGACAGTTTGCTTCATTAAATAAGCAATAATACTAGAATCAAGTCCACCGCTGAGAAAAATGCCCACGGGAACATCAGACATCAACCGTTTATGCACACTCGCTGATAAGCCTTGACGGATTTTTTCTAAAATAAGGTCGAGATCTTGAAGAGAAGAATCTGTTTCAGGAAGCGTGTAGTAGGAATGTAGGCCCTTGTCGGAATGATAATAATGTCCTTGAGGAAATTCTTTGATTTCTCCTCTGTACTTTGTCAGCGCTTTGATTTCTGAGGCAAAGACTAAATTTTCGCCATCGTCGATATAGTATAAGGGCTTAATTCCCAGGCGATCTCGGGCCACTAAAAACTCTTGCTCGTTACCTAGGATAAAGCTGTACATGCCGTCTAGCTTTTGGGGCAGTTCACTGCCAAATTGCTGATAAAGTGGCAGTAATATTTCTGTATCGCTATGGGTTTCAAACTCATAGGTATCCCTCAAGCGATCGCACCATTCTGGGTAGTTATAAATTTCCCCATTGGCGATGGTGAAGAGTTGGCTTTTGCGATCGCGCAACGGTTGATGCCCTCCGGTCACATCCATAATCGAAAGGCGATTATGGCCCAAAACAAAATTTTCTTGATGAATACTACCATTATCATCCCGTCCGCGATGGACTATGGTAGACAAGATATTTGTCACCTCATCGTGATCAGGTAAATTTGAACCAAAAAATCCCACTATGCCGCACATGGCTTATCCCATTGATACCTTATTTCAGATAAAAAGACTTTGTGTTCAATCACTAAAGACAACTAACTAATAACAAGAGATTTTCGCTTTCTTTCATTCTTTAAATAAGCAGGCAGTTGATTGTTTTTAACATCATTGATGTAATCATCTTGCCACTTAAATCCTGGGTTATCCGCCCCTAAATACCACATCGTATTGTGATCAAAATAGGGTTTTTCCTTAGATCGATAAGTCATATTTAAAGAAATCCGACAACCTTTAGTGACAGGGTTTACTCGATGTAATAAGCCCATAAATTGTCCAAAAACAGCACAGCCAACCTTATGCTCTACTGACATGATTTTTTCTGATGAAATTTCACCGTCTCTTTCTAATTCTCCTAACCCTATATCAGAATGACCTTTATACAGCTGAAGCTCGCCTCCTTCTAAATCTTCTATTATTAAAGGAACGATTTCGGCTATGGGCGTGCCATCGGAATGCCAGTCAATGGCACCGTCAGCAGGACTCATATAGGTCAAACTAGAGGTGATAACAGAAATATGATACGGCTCTAACGGTGTTTGTGCCAGTTCCTCTAATCTTGCGATGCGGCGAGAATCGTAATGTAATTCGAGAATTTCAGGAATATAACTTTGCGCACCTCGAATATAGGTGTGATTTTTATGCATATTGTGAGCCAGTTGACCTTTTAGTGCTAATGCTTTTTCCCGAATAGTGGCCAGCAGAGAAGGCTCGTAGTTATGGCGATATTGTACAACTCCCAAGTTAGAGACTTTCCAGTAGGTGGGGACACCAATAAGTGATTCACGATCGTATCTTTTCAAAATTTCCATCATGGTATGTAGTAACTGATTAAACATCCTCAGTTTTTGTGCTTACAAGGCAAACTTACTCAGCCTGTGATAGATTGCTTCTGCTCTTTCAACCATTGCTAAATCTTCAGGCCGAATCGTGATTTCTTCTTGCTGCGGAGGGATGATTCCTTTGCTATTATCTAGAGTGCTATGCCAGATAGCATGGAATTCAGCTTCTTGCTTATTCCAATTTTGTAACCTACCGTCTTGCCAGGTGAGCATTTTATTGTCGAACTCTACTCCAATATTTTGGCAATAGCGTTGAAGAATTTTTTCTGGCTGACTACGAAAGCGATTACCTTCAACTACCAGAGGTTCTTGTCCTAATTTTTCAGCAACAATCTGCCACATTTTCTCTAATGCGGTAAATCCAAACTCATCTTCGGTCGGAAACTCATTTCCTCTATACCAAGAAGCCAGCGCTTCTCGGGGCGAGCGAATAATAAAAGTATTGGTTATTGAGGGCAAAAATTGTAGATCAAGATAAGGTAAAGCAAGATAAGCCATATCTTTAAAGAAAACCAAACTGCTGTTCGGCGCCATAATCTTTTTCATCGCTTCTCCAGCGTCATAATTATGGAGTTCTTTCGCATCACCAAAGCGATTCGAGATTCGCCATTGACTAAAATAATAAATATTACAAAATGGCTCGTGAATTATTGTAGTGTCAGGACGTTGAGAAAATGTCTTCAAAAAAGCTGTCGATATACACCGAGGTGCCGCCCAGAGAGCCACAATATTAGTCGTTGTTTTCACTTGTTCTAAGGTTTGCATGATGATGTTAATAGTCTATTTAGCTAGAAGAAACTAGTGATCAAGAAGATGGAGGTTGGGCAAAAACTTGTTTGACGATAGGCACGAAAAACTCTATAGGCAAAGACTTATACTTGGGATCTATGCTGTTTTGATCATAGTTTTCACAGAAGTCTATTGTGGCTTGATAATAGGGAGAATCTCGGTATTGTTCCCTTTCATAACGGTCCCCTCCTAAATGGTGAGCATAATAATATTTCTGAAACACATCATGATGTTTGATAATCCAATGAGTTTTCTCTGACACATAGGGCTTCAGAATCGCAGCCGCCATTTCCCCGTGATTGTAAGGCGCTAGGAAATCCCCAATGTCGTGAAATAAAGCAGCCACAACCATCTCTTTCTTTTCTCCATTGCGATGGGCTCTAGTGGCTGCTTGTAGCGAATGTTCGTAGCGATTGACTTGAAACCCTTCATAAGAATGCTTGAGCTGGTCTAAAGCGCTTAGCAGTTGTTCTGGCAGCTGCTGTGTTACTTTTCCCCACAATGGCAGTAGAGACAAATATTCTTCTTTAGTGCCATATTTCATCTCTGTAAATTTGACTGGCTCCATGGTGTGCTCTCTCCAATTTACTCGTTACTGCTGCGCGACGTACTAGGAGTTTAGATATAAGTGTTTGAATCGTTTATAGTTTTCCTTACCCCAAAAGTAATCCCATTCGACATAGGTTAGTTGTAGGTGCCGAGTTCCCGATGTGGGGTCGAAGGCTCGACGCCCATGAAAAAGACGAACATTCTGAAATACCAGGCAATCACCAGGTTCTAGTCGAAAAGAATAGGTGTAATCAGGGTTTTCTAAATAACTTAGAAATGCCTGATAAGCCTCGTAATATAATTCCATTTTCTCAAAAGGAATATTCCAATTTGAGGCACGGAAAGGATGAAAATTAATGGCTATAACCTTGCCCTGGGAGTTAAGTTCAAAAAGAGTACTTTCTCGCCGATGATAAATTTCCTGAGTTGTATTAAATTTTTGAAACTGGATGGGAGTCTCAGCCAAAATCTGAAAATAATTGGGATGATCCCTTTGAAAATCCTCAGCAACTCGAAATCCATCCATCAAAATCGATTCACCACCAGTTGCCTGGCTTTCAATGCAGTGTAAGAAAGCCAAAAGGTTGCTTGTATCCCTGTAAGCATTATCGTTATGTGCAGAAATACCAGCACCTGTTTGGCCAAGATCGTCACTTCTTGGAAGATTGATCAGGCGATAGATATCTCCTTCCTCAGATTGATTTAGGGGGCCAATGCTATGGGCAAGGCTAGTTAAGTCATCAGTGTTGGAAAGCAGTGCAAAGCCTAGGGTGATAACCTGATTTTTCCATCCATCAGAATTGTCAGTCTGAACGTCATATTTTTTGGGAAAATTTGCTTCCAGCCACGGTCGATCCCAAAGAATTTGGCAGTCATTACGCCTAGATATTTTCTGATGAAAGTCTCCATAACCATTTTGTTGGTCATAGGAATGGCTTAATAGCCAAGGTATAGAAAATATACTTTGATGGCAAGGCTCTTTTTCTTGCCAAGTAATTTTTAGTTGATTGTCTGTGACTTCAACTGATTGTGGTTGTGGTGGCTCTTTAAGAGAATTTATCTGGAAAATCTTCTGGAAAGAGTTTGGCTCACGACAGGCAGGACAGCAACAATTGTCTCGTAGCCAAATATAGTGAAATCTACGACCTTTGACAGTAAGGTAATTATGAGTCATGGCCTTAGTCTCTAGTGTTAGTAACTGCCATCAGATTGAACATCTTTAGTGCAAATAATCTCGACATCATCAAGATTATAAAAAGACCTACTTAATAGGTTCTAATGCCTTATTAAAGGGTAGTTTTTGGTTGACAAAAAAATCTTCTACTTTTCCACGTTCGCGAATCAAACACAGCTGATCATCTTGATAGGCTGCCTCAGCAGGATAATTATGAAGTAGAAAGTTGGTCAGGCTATGATTAAAGCCATAGGCACCACAGTTGTAGATAACGATCCGATCACCGATCTCTATATTCTCAGGGACTTGAACATTTTCAACTAGAACATCCAGAGACGTCATTAATTTGCCTACAAGCGTAGCGGGTTTAGTCTTATCGCTTTTCTTAGATAAAACCTCCAGATATTTAGTAGCTTCTTTCATTGAGCTAGAGGGCCTTAATAGATGATTAATACCTCCATCGAGTATCAGAAACAACTGACCTCTAGATTGCTTAATGTCGATAATTTCTGTGATATAGCATCCTGCCTCGCCAACCAAGTAGCGACCAATCTCAACTAGACAGCGATATTTATAACGTGATGTTTCTAAAAGTTTCTGGATTTCTTGACCAAAACGAACTATGTCAAAAGAAGACTTCGTAGAGCTGTAGGGAATTCCTATCCCTCCGCCAAAATCAATGAGCGATATCGGATAACCCTGATCTCTGAGACGATCTGCAATACTGACCGTATTTTTCCAAGACTGTAGCAAATCTTGATAGGCGAGCACATTACTTTCTGTGTAGATGTGGATACCCTTTAGAGTGAGATGTTTGAGATTATTTATTTTGTCAATAGTTTCGGCAGCTACTTCCTCATCCACACCAAACTTGCTGGCACTTTGAGTAATTATCTGAATAGCTGTATCTGAGCTAATTGCTTTGTCTGATCCAATACTGCATTGTTGTAGACTTTCACAACTTTGTGTAGTTCTATAGATTGGGTTAATGCGAATAATAACGTCTTGCTTGATACCGGCTTGAAAAGCTAAATCATCTAGTATCTGGGCTTGATTGAACGACTCTAAGGCAACCAAGCCGCATTTAGCGTTCAAAGCAACAGATAGCTCCTGCTTAGTTTTGCCTGGTCCTGTAAAAACAATATTCTCAGGTAAAAATCCAACTTTCAAGGCTGTGTGTAACTCTCCCAATGAGCTAACATCTACGGAAGCTCCCAACTGGGCAAGTTTAGAGCAGATAGCAAGACTGCTATTCGCTTTAAGCGCATAGTGCACTATAAAGTTAGAAGGTAAATGCTCTAAGAGATTGGCAAACTGGTAAGTAATCTTGTTGAGATTATATAGATACAGAGGAGTTCCGTATACCTGAGATGCTACTTCGATTTCCTTTTGAGCCAAGAGAATTGATTCCATTTGTTTGTTCCTGAGGACACTGTGAACTTACAAATTTTCTCTAGTTGAACTTGTCATTGCTATTGACCTCTAAACATTGTTGCAAAAGGAACAATATGTTTCTAACAATGACTCACAGAGTAATAAAAGAGTTGCACCACGATTAGTAAATGTGTAAATAGCAGAATGTTCTCACACTTAAGCTCTGAAATTCTCTGCGAATCAATATATCTCACATAGTACACTAATTGTTGGAAAAACTAAATCCTAAAAAGTTAAATAAAATTCAAATATATCAATCGGTTCATCGATTTTGAAAAAGTCTTTTTTGTCAGAAAAGGTGTAAAAAGTATTTTTGGCCAGAAAAATAAAGGGCACCTCTATTTATTAGATCTTTAAAGAATCGAGTCTTAAATGAGACTGTTATCCAGCCTCATTACTGGAAAATCGGGCTACAAAACAAACAACCCCGCTCCATTTTTCCGTTTTAGAGCTGGTAATCCTGCAATTTAGGGAGTTGATTCAGCCATGTCTTGCTTTTGCCAGAAGACATATCGCTTGAGATTGTAGGTTAAGTTTTTGAGACCGAGCATCGTTGTGGATCTGGCTAACCCAATGATGCGAAAGACTTTGCTCCCCATTTTATTGACAATCGAGCCAAACACATGTTCGACCTTGGCACGGGTTTTGGACCGCTCCCGATTACCAACTATCTGCTGCTCGCTCAGAGGACGATTGCGATAGGCACGTTCATTGATATGACTCTCAAAGCCCATCATCTCTAACACCGTGACGATGGCTATCGATAGATAGGTGCTATCCGCCAAAATCTCATCATCGTCATTATCGGCATCGAGCAGTTGACCCAACACTTGAGAATCATGAACCGAGGCATCGATGACGACATGACGACGAATAAATCCATGTCCTGCATCTTGGTTGATATGGTCTTTATACCCGTAATGCTATGACGACCGGCGTTACTCTTGCGAGGCCTGATATACACCCGGTCTAAAATGGGTCGAAACTCTTCCCTCGGAATCATCTCATCCAAGCAAACCAACAGATCTTTTTTAGACTCCAGTTTTTGATGACGACTCTCAAAATCCCAAAATCCTTGTTGTCCCATGAGATAACTGCTTGCGAATCCTAATCCTTGACTATGATCTCATATTGAGACTCCATTTTTGAATTAATCGAGGTGCCCTAGATATAGAGTGTCTGGATGAACCTTCCACTCCTTTGATAATTTGCGGGGCATCATGATGCACAAGATCATCCCATACAACATTCAACAAAGTTTCTTGGGTGATTAGGTTTATTAACTGTATATAGTGGTTGTTCCCCTCGTGTGTAGCGTTTAATGTTTTTGACCACTACAGATGCAATGCCTTGATAACTTATGTCACTGATTGCAGCAACGTGTGGAGTAATAATGATGTTATGCAGGTAAAGAGAATCATTGGGGGAGTCAACTACATCAAGACCAGCCCCTGCTAACTTTCCCTTCCCTAGTGCTGCTTCTAAAGCATACGTATCTACTAAACCACCCCTTGCTACGTTGATGAGAAATGCTCCAGGTTTCATTGCTGCAAGTGTGTTCTGGTTAATGATATGGTGAGTGCTTTTACTATAGCTGGCGCACAAGATAACATAATCAGCAATGGATAATGCTTCAGAAAGAGCATTAGAGCCGTATACTTTTCTTATTTCTGTTTCTGGTGGTGCCCCTCGTTCAGGATGTTGCCGAACGGCAATAAGACTTACCCCAAAAGTTTTGAGGCGTACTGCTAATGCCGTACCAATATCACCTAGACCAATAATACAAGCAGTTTTACCAAACAAGGCAGTCCCTATTTGCTCACTCCAGTTTTTATCGTTGAGTGCTTGTTGTCCTAATCCTAAACGCCGCGATACCATGAGCATTAGCATGACACCATGTTCAGCAACAGAATTGGCATTACCAGAAATGCCTCCAGGGACTCGTGCAACCCATACCCCCGCACTAGTTGCTGCTTCAATATCCACAGTTTCTAAACCAACCCCAAACTGTTGAACTAAGCCAAATTTTCCAGATTGAATAATAGAGGCATCAATAATGCTAGTAGGGTGCCAGGGAATAACTATATCTATACCCTCCAAATACTGAGTAATAGCTTTCGGAGAGCAACTGATAATTTGATGGTCTAATAATTGTGACTCTAGTAACTTTACTGCTTGTGCTGCACGATTGCTACAGAGTAAAATTTTCATCTAAAGACCCCCAAGATTTTGGAAACTTCGTCTCTTAAGGTTTGACATAAAAGCTAAAACCACCACCCCAACGTTGATCGATATATTCCCACTCTTTAATAAAATTATGTTCTAACAAGAAATTATCTATTTCATCTGGCGAAGGACAATTTTCATAGCGAGAGACAATATTCTTCTCTAGATAGATATAGTCAAGATGAGTCAAGGTTTCTTCTGCCTTTTCTAAAGCAGACAATTCAGATCCTTGAATATTCATATACAAGAAGTTCAAGTCAGAAAAGCTTTTGGAAGACTGTTTAATCATTTCATCAACAGTTAAGGTTGGAACGATAATACGATTCTTCACTGTCGCATCTGAAACTATTTCTTGTTCTTCAAAGGCTTCGGTTTTCTGTTCTAATAACGATCCTATAT
>JBCCHX010000064.1:0-43441 GCA_039028535.1 Cyanobacteria bacterium P01_B01_bin.77 | reverse complement strand
TCCGGTCATCGGCCCTGTATTGGGACAATGGGCGGTGATCACGTCTCCGGATGCCAGCTCAATATCGGCCATAAACCGTTTATAGCGTTTGAGCAGGGTACCTTCTAGCAGTGGAGGAAAGGTGTGGACCTGTGGGTGGGGCATGGAAGATGTGTCCTATTGAATCCTATTGAACTGTGATGCAAAACTTGCTACTCTCTAGTTCCTGTGAAATCTTGGAATACTAACAGCAGTGGGACAGAGTAGTTGTTCTCGGTTTAGTATTTTTGATTATCTGTTAATTTCGGTAGTGTTCTTGCTGGTTAGCTCCGCGACGGCTGTGTTGTGATTGGGCACGGCATAGCGTAGTTGAGAGTCGGTGTGAGTAGCCAGTGACAAAACGATCCTTAGCCGGTATTGCCGGTATTGTTGCGATCGCAACCCTGATCAGCAAAGTATTTGGTCTGGTACGTACCCAGGCAATTGCGGCCACCTTTGCCGTGGGGCCTGTGGCTGACGCCTACGGTTTGGCCTACGCCATTCCTGGTTTTTTACTAGTGCTCCTAGGGGGTATTAACGGTCCCTTCCACAGCGCCATCGTACGTGGTGTTGCCAATCGGAAAAAAGGCGAGATTGCCCCCTTGGTGGAGACCATTACCACCTTAGTCGGCGTTGGTCTGCTACTGGTCACATTAGCCATTGTCATCTTTGCCCCAGCCATTATTGGTATCCTGGGCAATCGTCTGAGTGAAAACGCCGAAGCCGGGGCCATTACCCGTGACATCGCCATTTTGCAGCTGCGCATCATGGCCCCCATGGCCATGTTTGCCGGCCTGATCGGCATTGGCTTTGGCACCTTGAATGCGGCCGACCACTATTGGTTACCCTCCATTAGCCCCCTATTTTCCAGCAGTGCCGTTATCGTGTCCTTGGGAGTGGTGTTTTTTACCCTGGGGGACAAAATTGCCGAGCCTCGCTATGCCCTGGTGGGAGGTGCGGCCCTTGCGGTTGGTACTCTGACTGGGGCCGTTCTGCAATGGCTAGTGCAGGTACCGGTGCTATGGAAACAGGGCTTGGGACGTCTGCGGCTGCGGTTTAATACCCAAGATCCGGCGGTCAAAGATGTTCTTAATGTGCTGGGTCCGGCCACCTTTTCCTCCGGCATGATGCAAATCAATGTGCAGGTGGACTTGTTTTTTGCCGCTGCCATCCCTGGTACCATCGCCGCTCTAGACTATGCCAATCTGCTAGTGCAGACCCCCCTGGGCATTATTTCCAATGTAATTTTGGTCCCGTTTCTCCCCATTTTTGCCCGACTGGCAGACCCAATGCACTGGGATGAGCTCAAACAGCGTATTCGTCAGGGGCTGTTGCTCACGGCATTGACCATGCTGCCCTTAAGCGCCATATTTATCACCCTGGCGCTGCCCATGGTTAGGGTGGTTTATGAACGGGGCGCTTTTGATAAAAACGCATCCCAACTGGTCACATCGGTGCTGATCGCCTATGGCGTCGGCATGTTTGTGTACCTGGGGCGGGATGTTTTGGTCCGTGTGTTTTATGCCCTTGGCGATGGTGATACACCGTTTCGCATCAGCTTGTTTAACATTGGGCTGAACGCCCTGCTGGATTTTCTGTTAATTAGCAGATACGGTGCCCCTGGTCTGGTCCTAGCCACGGTCGGCGTCAACCTGGTGTCCATGGTGGCCTTACTCATCCTACTATCGCGCAAAATTAACGGTCTCCCCTGGCTTGACTGGGCGCGCCCTCTGGCATTGCTCATTCTCAGCAGTACTCTGTCTGGTGTCGCCGCCTGGGGCAGTCGTTTAGGGCTGGAAGCCTGGTTGGGAGCAGACGGCTTTGTAGCCAATTTGATCGTGCTATGCGGAGCTGGAGCCGTGAGTTTTGGAGTGTTTGCTGCTGTTACTTTGGCCTCAGGTATCCCGGAAGCAAAAATGTTAGTCGATCAGCTCAAGGCTAAATTGCTGAGACGATAGTTTTAATTATCCCTGCGGAAGTGAGCAGCGATGGGAAAGCTAACAGTTGGGACAGCTGCGGAGCTTTTCAGCGGTGGCCGGATCTTTAAGTACGAGTGTGCGCCCCTTGACGGTATAGGCGTCACCCACGTAGCCAGTGCGCTCAAACAGGATTTGGTGAATGTGCTGGTCTAGCTCTACCGGATCCTGGATGCGATCGCGATAGTACTCTTTAATATCGTACTCAATCCCCATCATCCCCATCAGATCGTGCAGCTCGGTTTCATCTCCGCCTAAGGCGGCAGAACGCGCCGCTGGATCTTGCCACACCTTCATAATTACGGAGTAGGGCACGCCGCCTAGGGTAATAGTCCCGCTGGTGAAAAGCACGACCCATGTACCGACCGCCAAGATCGACCCAAATAGCATCACGATCACTGCGTTCCCTAGGGTCTTTTTGGACTTTTGGCGAGCCTGGATAGAGCGTAGTGAATACATGGCAATTTTGGGTGACTTTCAATAAGGATGAACGGCAACCGACTTACTCCCAACCCTAGCGAGTTGTTCGAAAAAGCACTAAATAGCTTCCGTCAGTTTATACAAGCTTTATAAAAATAAACTCTGCGATCTGAATAGTTATGAACCGGCGTTGCTGTTCCCCGCAATGATTTCATCTGCTAAATATTGGCTAGTAGAGGGGGACAGATCGATTAATCCCATAAAGATTAATCCCATAAATCACTAATGGCTAAGGAATTATAGGCAAACTTCGGGGTACTTCCTGCCTCTTCGCACGAAGACGGTTGGGATATGACAAGTTCATCCAGCTCATTGCATATTCTCAAAGAAATCAGGCTAAATGCAATCACACACTACTTAGACGAACGCCATGATACATTCCCAGCTAGTCTCTACTTTAACTTTAGATGCTGACGATCGCGAGGCTATGTATAGCTTACTAACACATCATTTTAGTGGTGTAACACCCGGTACATTTGCTAACGATCTAGCCGGTAAAAACTGGGTCATCTTAATCAAAAATAAGATGGGACACCTCAAGGGATTCTCCACCTTGCGACTTTATGATGTCATCGTCAAGGGTGAATGTTTAAGTGTTGTTTATTCTGGCGATACTATTGTTGATCCAACGGCTTGGAGCAGCGCTACGCTACCACGTGCTTGGATTCAAGCCATCAATCAGCTGCACCGTCCTAACAAGCGTCTATTTTGGCTACTGATTTCCTCGGGGTTTCGCACCTATCGACTTCTGCCCACATTTTGGCAGAGGTTTTATCCTCATTATGATCGCCCCACCCCGTTAGCCATGCAACAACTGATGCATACGCTAGCCCGACAACAGTTTGGCCATGGCTATGATCCCACAACAGGGATTGTTCGTTTTCCCTATCCCCAGAGACTGTCCCCCATACTCGGGACTGTAACGCCAGAGCGACGCACCGATCCTCATATTCACTTTTTTGAGCAGGCAAATCCAGGTCACGCTCAGGGAGATGAACTCGTCTGTCTCACAGAAATTTGTGTCGACAATCTGACAGCTGCGGGACGGCGCATGTGGTTTGGACGTAATTGCACCTTAGTGGCATAGTTCAGATGAAATCAGAAAAAAATCCTGTTTTTAATCGTGCCGATCGGTTTGTTGAAGGTTGGTATTGGGCAATACCCTGCCGCGACTTGAAGGTAGGGCAGGCCAAAGCACTCACTCTCATGGGTCGGAATCTAGTCTTTTACCGGACTCATTCTCAAAAAGTTGTTGCGTTAGACGGTTACTGTCCTCATATGGGCGCTGCGCTGCATCAGGGTAAGGTCAAGGGAGAGAAGCTGCGTTGTCCGCTTCATCACTGGCAGTTTGACCATAGGGGGCAATGTGTTGAGATTCCTGCTGAAGGCCAGCATACCGAGAGAATGGCTAATATAAAGATTCAATCCTGGCCCACAGCTGAACACTATGGCATGATTTGGGTCTGGACGGGAACAGAACCCACCTATCCGCCCCCATATGTACCTGAGCTAGCAAACATTGACTGTGATGTAGCCCTCAGCTATCGCTTTGAGCGCAGCTGTCACCCGAATGTGTTGATGATTAATGCCATTGATGCCCATCACTTTAATTCGGTCCATAATCTTCCTTTAGAGATCGAGTTCAAATCTCAGGCGATCAATAGCAACGCCCTTTGTCTCGACAACATGACTCGCGGTGGTGACGCCTCTCGGTTTGTAAAACTGATTCGTCCGCTGTACCGCAACGAAGTGACCTATAAGATGTGTTATTGGTATGGCAGCACGGGCACTGTCACGCTGGGGCCAGATTTTTTTCACTTTTATATTATGTTTGCCCTACGTCCTATGGCGGGAGGACGAACCGAAGGCTGGACCCTGTTGATCACGCCCAAACGACTAGCGCCGATTAATTTTGCCGTTTTATGGATTACTCGACAGGTGGCAGCCTACTTTGCCACTGGCGATATTCAAGTCTTTGAAGGAATCAGATTTAATTTTAAGACGCCCCTGCAAGCCGATCGATCAATTCTAAACTTTATTCACCATGTAAATCATCAAAAGGCGTTGAGATGGGGCAATTGGAGAAGTGCGGCATGATAACAGATCAATTCTCTCAGGTATCAGGCTTTGGCCTACCAAATCTCACCTCAAACAATAAAGTCAGTCGTGTGTTGACAGCGGCTCTGCGAGAGCGAGATATTTGGCATACGGCACGCGCTGATAGCAATTCTATCTACTGGCAAGCAGACTATTTTGATTTAGAACGAGTCTCTATTTTTCAAGCGGCCAGTGAGCTAGAACAGCAACAGATTTTACAACAGCTAAATCAGGATTTATTACAGGAGTCTCTATTTATTGAACAGGCTGGTGTAGGCTACATGGCCAAAATGGTACTGATGGCTGACAGTAGCCAGGAAAGACTACTGTACAGTTTGTTTACGGCGGATGAGACCACCCATTTAGTGCAGCTACAGCCTTATGCAGCCACCTATAGGCCATCAGTTGGGGCACCGCCTGAAATCCATGATCCTTT
The DNA here is from genome assembly GCA_039028535.1 of Cyanobacteria bacterium P01_B01_bin.77. GTDB lineage: Bacteria > Cyanobacteriota > Cyanobacteriia > Phormidesmidales > Phormidesmidaceae > Leptothoe. The sequence continues at coordinate 38,434 of JBCCHX010000064.1, read as the reverse complement.
TTTACAGCTGCTTGCTGACATTGTAGAAAGCACAGACAAAGCTCTGCTGCTGTTTGTACTACAGGTAGTGTTAGAGGGGTGGGGGCTGACCCACTATCGCAGGTTGGCTCAAGGGTGTAGGGATCATCCACTGGGAGAACTGTTTCGCAGTTTTCTACAGGCAGAATCGAGACATCACGGGGCTGGAGTCACCTTGTTTAAGCAATCCTATGATCAGTCACATCTATCACCCAGCAGTCAAACTGCGATTGTGGACTGTCTGGCCTCGTTTTTACAGATGGTGCGGGTGGGTCCACAGCGGGTGGTTAGTGCGATCGCAACCGCCAAAGGTCATCTCTCCCGATCCCAGCGACTCCAAATCCTACAACAGCTAGACACCGTCACCCACAGTCATCAGCGGCTGCAGTTGCTCAAATCCCTGATGGCTAGTACACAGAGTTCTATTGTGAGTGAACTAGAGCATAAAGGTCTATTTACCCCCTTGAGTCCGGAGGAGGCTGCCAGCTATGGTTAAAGACATTTGCAAGACTCAGACGCTCACGGAGCAGGGCCAAGAACCTGCTTCAGACTCTCAGTCGTTAGATCGGGCGTTACAGCGCCGATTGGAAATTAACTATCGGCGCAATCAGCGGCAAGATCATACCCAATTGTTAGATAAAGCGGGACAGGACTTTTGCTACGCCGACTGCAGCGATAGCTACTGGAATCCTGAATCGTTCTCGCTATTGTATGGCACCCCTCTATGGGATCAGGCTAGCGACTATCAGCGCATTGTCCTTAACCAGTTTTACTGGGTGGCCTATTACTCGCAAATTATTTCTGCGGAGATTGCCACTATCTTTTTTAATCAGACCAGTGCAGCTGCACTCTATGCTCACGAAGGGTTTCGGACCATCTGCGACATGCTTGATCTAGAGTCTTCTCAGGAGCGAACCCACATTAGCGCGTTTCGAGCGGTAGTAGAAAAAACAGAGCAGACTCTTTTAGGACATCGGCTCTTTAGCTATCCCATGCGAGGGCCATTTACAGAGACGATGATTTTTGCAGACACTACTCAGCTCAAGCGCTGGTGGAAACAGATCCAGCTGCAGACATTTGGGTTAATTTCTTCAAATAACAGCTTTCTTGCCTGTCAATATTTTACCGTGCGAGGTCTGCGTACCCTGAATGGGAAACTTATTCAGCACCAGCTCAGCCGTTATTACCAGAACGATGCTGATCAAGACCATGCACCGATACCGTCTAAAGTCTCATTCTATCATTTTATGGATGAGAGTTTTCATTTTAATAGCTCGACGCTGCTGTCCCATGAGGTGATTCGGTGCTTGTCTAAACCAACAAAGTTTGAGGCGTTTATAGCAAATTTAGGCATTCGAGGCTGCCAGCAGGATCATCGTCAGTTTTCGGTGACGGTCAATGGGATTTTTTGGCACGATCCGGCGCTGTATTTAAAGGTGTATGAGCTGTTGCGATCGCACATCTTTACCATGGACGATATCGAGGCCAAAACCATGATGCAGGCTTGCTTTACCCAAGAATCCGACGGACTGCACCACAGCTATCGCACCCATCAAGAAGCCATGGCATCATACCGGGCCTACTTAGCCCCCTTGGACTATGTGTGGTCCAGTAATCGAACTATGAACATTATGGAACAGGCTTCGATTGAGCAGTATTTGCACACCCAGCGTAGAGCATTGCCCCGCTTTTTTCAGGAGTTGAAACAACGGCCATGACCACACTATTTAACAACTGGGATATTGTTGCCAAGGGCTGGTATTTAGTGGCCGCTTCCTGTGAGATTTCTAGAGAGACGGTTAAATCTTTTGATATTTGCGGTCAGCGGATTGCTATTTTTCGCGGCACTGACGGCCAAATCCGCGCCTTAGATGCTTACTGCCCTCATATGGGCACCGACCTGGGCATTGGCCGCGTCGATAGCAACCAGGTACGCTGTTTTTTTCACCATTGGGCCTTTGATGGAGACGGACAATGTCAGGATATTCCTTGTCAGGATACGATTCCACCAGGAGCGCAAATTCAGTCCTATGCTACTGAAGAAAAGTACGGGTTTATCTGGATTTATCCCGATCGGGTGGCTCCTACAGCGGTGACTGAATTTGATGAGCTGAAGGGTCAGGAGCTGGCAGTGGCTGCCGATCGGCCTCTTACCCGTCAGTGTCATCATCATATTTGTATGATCAACGGTATTGATGTACAGCATTTGCAAACGGTGCATCATCTGCCGGTAGATCTGAAACTCGCGCTTCAGCAAACAGGAGAGCAGATTGACTTTACCCTGAGTGGTGAGTTTCTTGATACTAACTGGCGAGAGCGTTTGGGGCGTGCGATCTTGGGGCCGCGCTATGCTTACTCTATGCGCTATGCCTATGGTTGTTTGGGGCTACTGACTATGATGAAAGAGGTGCGCTGGATACCGCCGTTACATATGCTCTATGCTTATCGACCGATGAAGTCAGGGGAGACTTTTATTCAGCCGATCTATGTTACCAAGAAGAGAACGGGTTTGCTGGGATGGATGGTGACTCATTTGCTGCTGTGGCTGACGCGTCTGAGTTACTATGCTTTGCGGGGGGAGGATGGCAAAATTTATGACAATATTCGGTTTAGCACGGAGCGGTTGTTGCCGGTGGATGAGCCGATTGTTCATTATGTTAGGCATGTGAATGGGTTGATGGCGTCAAGGTGGTCGAGGTTTCAGGAATTGGAGAATAGCGAGGGGGTTGCTCAGGGCTTTCCTCCCTGAAACCCTCCTGTTCGTGGGGGCCTCAACTCCCCCCCACCCCCCGAAAGTAGGATGTCGCTTATGGCTAAAATTCAGGTTGGGATGGGGTTACGGTGGGGACAGTTATACAAGTTGTCTCAATCATATTTTTCTCTTATTGCCTTATGTGGAAGTTTAGAAGATGTCTTATAGGATCTCTTTTTTAAATAGCAATCATGAACCAATTATCCTCTCTGCCCGGACTCCTTTAGCTGACGTGCTGACTGTTCAGAATTCTCCGATTCTTTTTGGTTGTCGTACGGGTATTTGTGGCACTTGTTTAGTCCAGGTAACCGGAGATGTTCCACCGGCTGAGCCTGATGAGCAGGAGCTGCTAGATCTGTTGGCTCCTGAGTGTCCCAATGCTCGTCTGGCCTGTCAGCTTGATGTTACCCATGACCTGAAGATTTGTTCCTATGGAAATCCCCATCACCATACCGATTCAGTTTGAAGACTTTTGGTACATTGTTGCTTCCAGTCAACAGCTCAAGCCAAAGACCGTTTTGCAGCGTATGGTGCTAGATGAGTGGCTGGTGATTTTTCGAGGGGCTAATGGCCAACCTGTGGCACTACGGGATCACTGCTTGCATCGTAATACGCGACTATCGGGGGGCGAGGTTTCTCAGGGACGGCTTCAGTGCCCTTACCATGGCTGGCAGTATGATCAAACTGGACGGGTGGTTAATGTTCCGGCAGAGGGTGACATGTTTACAGCAACACCCAACCGCTGCGCTAAGACCTATGACACCTGCGAACAGGATGGCTATGTCTATGTGAGACTGCGGGGAGCATTGGACACACAGCCATTTGCGATGCCCCATTACCGTGAGCTGGGCTGGGAAACGGTACGGGTAATCAATCGTTTTGCTAATAGTGTGACTAACTGTGCCGAGAACTTTATCGACATTCCCCATACGGTCTCGGTGCATTCTGGTATCTTTCGTACTGCTCGAAAACAGCGGTTAGAAATGACGGTGGAACGCCATCAAGGGACGGTGAGTGCCACCTACCGTAATGAGACCGACAATTTGGGCTGGTCTCGCTGGTTTCTAAATCCGCAGGGGCATGAAATCTATCATCGCGATTCTTTCCATATGCCCAATGTGACGAGCGTAGAGTACACCATGGGTCCCCATCGTCGCTGCTTAATCACCAGCCAGTCTGTGCCAGAAAGTGAGAACTCTACCCTGGTGTATACCGATGTCACGTTTAACTATGGTCTTTGGACTAGGCTGGCAAAACCCTTGGTGCGGTGGACGGCTCAGCGGATTATTGACCAGGATATTGAGGCGTTGGGGGTGCAGGGGGATGCGATCTCAAAATATGGTACCCATTTTCACCACACCCCGGCCGACACCATCCATGTATTTGTCGAATCCATCCGTGACGCTATCGCTGCAGGCAAAAATCCCCGAACGTTGCCCGACAAGTCCACCGACATTACCTTTTGGGTTTAGCTCATGATTATCTTTGGTACCTTTGTCCTTCTCATCACCCTGACTGCTGTCCATAGCTGGGAAGAACTCAGACAAAAAAACCGGATCGATTGGATTCTAGACACAGCTGGGTTATGGGTGCAGGGGCTCCTCATTCCCCTCCTCCAGCTCACCCTCCTCCAAAAGTTGTATCAACAACTCATTCCCACCTGGCAACATGGTATACAGCTACATCCTGTGTTCGCCTTTGGCCTCAGCTTTGTAGCGGTGGACTATCTCTATTATTGGAATCACCGATTTCTCCATAGTCGCTGGGGCTGGTTTGCTCACCAGGTGCACCATACGGTTAGCACCATGGATGTGTTGGGGACATCGCGAAACACCCTGTGGAGCAGTTTTTTGATTGTATATCTGTGGGTGCATGGTCTGTTGATCTACCTTTTGGCGGATCCGACTATCTATGTCCTGGGCGTTAGTCTGACCGCAGCCCTTGATTTATGGCGACACAGTCGGTTTAGCCCTCAGCCTGAAAGTCCGCTGTATCGGTGGCTAGCGGGATGGTTAATATTCCCCCAGGACCATAGCTGGCACCATCAAGGTACTGCCTGCAACTATGGAGCCAATCTTAAGCTTTGGGATCGCCTTCACGGCACTCTGCACCTGTCAACCCAGTGGCCTGCTACTCTGGGGCAGCCCAGTCATTTACCCCTATGGCGACAGCTGTTATATCCCTATTAACTCGCTACACTGGATTGTCGTTACCTGGTTTTAAGCTGATGCCATCCATAGAATCTAATGAGCGTCTGATGCTGATTATCATCTGCGCCATTCCCTTTGCCGCCTTGCTGTATTGCGGTCTTGTCTTCGCTACTCTTTTGAGCGTCCCTGCTGCTAAAACCTATCCTCTCATTTTTGGGGGAGTTTTTGCCCTGATTCCGCTAGTGACAGGGGCTGCCATCTGGGTGGGTCCTCGCCGTCCTTCTAACCATGACTCTATTAAGTAAATTTTTATCCTTTTTTCCAAGTCTCTGTGTTGGCTTAGCGATGCTCTCTTTTGGCTATGGCCTTTGGGAGCGAAGCCTTTGGGGCTTGCTGTTGGGTATCTTTTGTCTTTATGGTCTGCCTGTGCTGGCCTATCGGCTCCACAATCGGATTTATCCACTCAAAAGTGGGATTAGCTATCTCCAGGGATCTGACTATTCTCCCTGGTGGGGTAGCCATCAGTTTCAATTGATCTATGTGGCATTTCCAGCGTTAGAAACGGGATTAAGGCTGGTTCCTAGTTTGTTTTCTGCCTGGCTGCGACTGTGGGGGGCTGACATCGGTAAGCAGGTGTACTGGACACCTGGATTAGAAATCGCTGATCGAGGATTGTTGTCCATTGGCGACGGTGTGGTCTTTGGTCATCGTGTGGGGCTGTCTAGCCATATTATTAAACCTCGCCGCAACAATCTGATGCTATATCTTAAACCCATTACCATCGGTGACGGCAGCTTTATCGGAGCGGGCTCCTACATTGGTCCGGGAGCAACTATTGCCGCCGGGAGCTGCTTAACCGCCAGGAGCGAGATTTATCCTAATGTTGCCATCACTGCAGACCAGGAGACTCACCATGCGCTGGCTGATTAAATCTTTAGGAATGCTGCTGGCACCGACGGCTAAGCGTTTTTCTCACACGCTTTCCCAGCCTCAAGTAGCTCAGAGAAGATTACAAAAACAGCTGTTTAAGCAGTTAATGCGGAGTGACTATGGCCGGTCTTTGGAAATCTCTTCTATTGAAGACTGGCATCGTATTCCTATTGTCACCTATGACGATCTATCTGCTTGGATCGAGCAGGAAAAATCACTGACCGCCGATCCTGTTCTCTTTTATGCAAAAACCTCGGGCAGCAGTGGCCCGGCAAAACATATTCCTTACACTCGCGCTTTACGCAAGTCTTTTAATACACTGTTTTGCATCTGGGCCTATGATTTAATCACCCACGGACCCAGGTTTGAGTCTGGCAAGTTATATATGTGCATCTCTCCCAGATTGCTGGCACCAGGGGAGTACCCAGAGGGATTACAGGATGACGCTGACTATTTGAACCGATGGCTACGCTGGCTGCTAAAGCCGTTTCTGGTGTCACCGGTTGATGCCCACAAACCACAGCTACCTGAGATCTTTCAAGCCAATCTGTGTAAAACTCTGCTATTGGAAGAACATTTAGAGACTATTTCTATTTGGAGTCCTAGTTTTCTGAGTGTGCAACTGGACTATATCCAGACTCACCGTCAGGCATTGCGCACCGAGCTACAGCTATCGCCAGCCAGAGCCAAATTACTCGAAAGTGACACCATCGATTGGGAAGCTCTGTGGCCACGGCTAAAGTTGATTTCTTGTTGGGATAGTGCGATCGCAGCCGACCAGGCTAGTAGTCTCAAGGCTCGCTTTCCCAATACCCTAATTCAGGGCAAAGGACTACTGGCCACCGAAGCACCCATGACCGTACCTCTGATTGCCGCTAACGGCTGTGTTCCACTAGTGACAGAAGTATTTTTTGAGTTTGAGGATGACAAGGGCCAGATTTATTTGCTCCATGAGCTAGAGTTGGGGCAAACCTACAGCGTGATTATTTCCCAGAAGGGTGGATTGTATCGGTATCGGATGTGCGATCTCATTCAAGTCACCCACTATTATCAGGCTACCCCCTGTTTAAAATTCTTAAGTCGCAGTCATACCACCAGCGACATGGTGGGAGAAAAACTCACACTGGACTTTGTTAGCCAGGTCATAGAGCAGCTTCATCTGCCCACGACAGCTTTCAAATGCTTAGCTCCGGTCCTATCTCCCCAGCCCCACTACGCCCTCCTCACAGATTACAGCGCCCCCCCGTCCAGCGATAACCTGGCAGCCCCATTAGAGCAGCTACTCTCTCAGAGTTTTCACTATCGTCAGGCCCGTTTACTCGGCCAGCTGCAGCCAGTGCAGGTAGACGCTGCGCCGGATATGCTGCAACGTCTCATGCATTACCACTACCAGCAGGGCAAACGCCTCGGCGATGTGAAATATCCTTGTCTCCTTACTCAGCCCATTCTCCCAGCCATGTATGACTTATAAGTTATCTGCCCTAAACGGTTGACGGAAAGAAAAAGCAGCAGCATGATACAAATCTAAATGACTCCGAAGAATTACTTAATGAGGCATAAGGGTAGAGTTTGTTTTTTCTGGGATGCATCTAACTGTTTGAACCGAGGTTACGGAACGACATTAAGAAAGCATGATCAGACACCTAAGCGCGCTTACTGCCATCGTCATCGGGCTATGGGTCACGTACCCAGCTATGGGGCAGTCCCCAGCGCCTATCGTGCTATCTACTCAGCCATCGTCACCAGATCAGGTGCTCCGGGTCGGTACCAAGGAGCTACCGCCGTTTGTTTCTATCAAACCCTCCACCCTGCCCTATGGCTACAGCATCGATCTATGGCAGGCGATCGCTGATGATCTAAATATTCAGACAGAATGGGTTACTTATCCATCGGTCAGTGCTCTGCTAGCTGGAGTCCAAACTGGCGAGGTAGATGTGGCTATTGCTGGTATTTCGATCACGGCCCAGCGAGAATCCCAAGGATTAGATTTTTCCTATCCTTTTTACCAGTCCGGCCTGCAACTGATGGTGCCTAAGTCAGAGAATACGGTCACCAACCTGGCCAATGGCGTATTGCAATGGCGTCACCTACGCCCTATTTTTCTGATTTTTGCCAGTAGTACTATTGTCGGTGGATTAATCTGGTTGGTGGAACGCAACCATAACGATCATTTTTCAGGTAACGCCATTGAGGGAGTCAGCCAAGGTATCTGGTTTGCCATTGTGACGTTGGGCACATTTGGCTATGGGGATGTGACGCCCACCAAGTTTGCCGGGCGTCTGATTGCCACGCTGTGGATGGGGTTGAGCTTTTTTATTGTGGCGGACTTTATTGCGTCACTGACGGTGCATCAGCTGAGCGAAAGCACGGTGGATTTACAAGCACTGAGCGGCAAATCGGTGGGTGCGATCGCAGGCACCACCGGGGCCATATTTCTCCAAAGTCAGCCGGTACAACTCGTCACTTACCCTGACTTTAAAACAGCCGTCAATGCCTTAGAAACGGGAAAAATTCAAGGTTTAATTCAAGACGCCCCCGCTTTACAGCACTTTATCAACCTCAATCCCGATACCTTTGAGTTAGCCGGACCTTTACTGACCCATGAGGGCTACGGTATCGCCGTGCGAGAGCAAGATACGGAGCTGCTGGAGGCTATCGATCAGCAGATCTTGGAATACCAGCAGCAAGGCTTTTTGCAACAGCTACACCGCAAGTGGTTTAACGAACTAGCAACCGAGGCCACTGCTGGGTAATTAATATGTCCACTGGCAGTCAGCTATAAAGAATCATTTATATTCATCATCTGGTTGTGGACACATACGAACACGATAGGAGTTCATATCAGGCAATACAAAAGTTTACGGTAAGGATTCGGATGAATGACGCATATTTTCCACTACTTTGCCTTATTAACTAGTATTACCTCGCATCTACGACAGCCGATAGCCCCACATGGGAATGGAATCTCAGGTTATGCCTGATTTAAGGGATGAACCAATCTGTGAAATGTATTGCTAACGATTGGTTAGCAATAACTAACAGATGAAGTCGCATCGGCAATCAGCAACGCCCAAGTTTTTGTTCCCCAGTTTTGAAAATCGTGAGAGGACCATGACTAGTCAAAGCTTCCCTTTAAATCGGATTAATCGTCCATCGCCAACGTTGCCTTATATTGTTCAAACTTCCGCCGATACTCTAGGGGACTCTGTCCTCAATAACTGGATCGATGGCATTTTGATTCTGAATCAGGAGGGTCAATGCCTGAGAAGCAATCCTCTTGGTAGGGAGATTTGCGATCGCATCGCCCCAGACAATCGAGGAAATCGGCAAGCACCTCCAGCGATTTGGACAGCCTGTCAGATTCTCATAGAGAGCCGGAAGGACTTTCCCAAACATCTAGTCACGGCTGAATCAGAGCTTCGGCTTAAGCCGTCCCACGACCACTTTCGAATTCGAGCTCAGTGGTTTAATACGAGGCGGGAAAATGATCCCCACATTTTGGTTATCTTGGAAAACCAAAAGTACTCTAAACAAAATCTGGCGGTCACAGAGGCCATCAGATATAGCCTAAGCCCTCGCGAAGCAGATGTTTGGACACTACATCGTATTGGGTATACGTATCAAGAAATCGCGGCAGAGCTGCACATTGCCCTTAATACAGTGAAAAAGCATATGAAAAACACCTATGCTAAGCAGCACGTGGTCTCCACAGCTAAAAATATTTATCTGGAAAACCTTGCCAGCTGAGAAAGTAACCAGCTTGTTCAAATCCATGGGAACAGATGCATATATTCACTCGATGCAGAATATTTTGCACCTGTTGTCTAGTTTTTATACACTGATACTTAATAGGTATCAAAAAGTACCCACTGGGGTACTGGCACAACAGACTAAAAGAGAATCATCATATAACTAAGCAATCGTCACCGAGAGACAGGATGCAGCAGCAAAATTCCTGATTTTGCCCTACCAATGAGAAAAGTGCTCTTCTCTTAACCATCAGAATTTATCCATTCAAAACACAAGGAGATAAACACAATGGCTACGCTTACACTTGTAAAAGCCAAGACTGATCCAGGTTTTCCCGCCAACACAACAGCAGAATTTCGCTTTGATAACTACTCCATGGGGACTCTTACTTTTCCTGTGGCCAACCAATGGAAAAATTTCGCATCTAACTCCAGAACCTTTAGTTCTCCTGGGAATTTAAAACTTTATATGGGGAATGGAGTACTGGTTAATACATGTGGTCATGCCATTAGTGCATCAGCAGAAACCAATGGAGAACGGACCCTTACCTGTGCATATGGTCCATTCACCGTGATTTTCAACGTGACAGAGCCTTAAGCTGACAGTTGCAACCGCTAGGGTTGTCACTCAGCTGTAGCTTTCTATCTACAGCTGAGAGCCTATGCTAAGCATAGTTGTTAGAAACAAGTATCACTGAGTGAAAGTATTTGGATCTCTTCACTCAGTGATAAATTTTCATCAATATTCTCAAAAGCCACTTGATAGCTGTGCATAACATGTATCCTTATGAAGGAAACATGTTAGAACGCTGAGGCATATCTTTGTTTAGCAAACAGTATGTATTTGGGGTCTGGGCCGCCATTCAAATTATCGGCTGTAATTTGCTAATTTCCGAGGCAGCTTGGGGCCAGGTTATTCCCGATGGTACGACTCCTACACCAGATCCAGGCTTGTGTCTACCTAACTGTACGGTTGGGGGAGGTACGACTGACCAGACAAACACAAATCTTTTTCACAGCTTTGAGCAGCTATCGGTGCCCACAGGTGGAATAGTTATCTTCGAGCATAGTCCAACTATTCGAAATATTTTCGCCAGGGTGACTGGCACGAGTAGCTCCACCATTGATGGACTGATTCGCACTAGCAGTACTAGTAATGATGCTAGTCTTTTTCTTATTAATCCCAACGGTATCTCCTTTGGTCCCAGAGGTGGCTTAGATATCGGTGGCTCCTTTGTTGCCACAACAGCGGATGCTATCCAGTTTGGCGATCAGGGAACCTTTAGTGCTACTGATACCAACAGCGATCCTGCACTATTGACCGTCAGCCCGTCTGCTTTTCTCTTGACTCAGGGTGCTCAACCCATCGTCAATCAATCTATTGCGCCTAATCCTGCCTTACCTTTTCTTATTGATGGTTTAAGGGTTCAAGAAGGCAAAAGTTTAATATTACTGGGGGGTAACGTCATACTAGAACGTGCTCCTAATAGCCTTAATATTGACCTGCCAGTACGAGCTCCCGGCGGACGCATTGAGTTAGGTGGAGTCAGGGGTTCAAGTGTTGTAGGCCTAGATATTGATGGAGACAGTCTGAGTTTGAACTATGCAGACAATGCGTTACTGGCAGATATCGTTATTAAAGATGCCGACTTAGATGTATCTGGTCTCTCTGATAATAGGGCGGGGAACATTACGATTAGTTCAAACTCTCTCTCTTTCGACGGAAGCGCACTCTTAAGTAACACTTTTGGATCAGAAAATTCTGGCAATACCTTTATCCGCGCAGATGACTCTGTGACTCTCGAAAATGGGACTAGTATCTCTAGTACTTCTTTTGGTTCTGGAGCAGGTGGAAATATAGAAATTATTACAGGAGATATTTCCCTGACTAATGCCACTTTATCAGTCACTACCCGTGGGATGGGCAATGCAGGAAGACTTTTTTTGGACGCTGAGGCTATTTTCCTGGACATGGACAGTAATCTTGTTAGTGATGCTGATTCATTTACTGATGCAGTTGGTAGAGTCGGTGAAATACAGATTCGAACGACTACGCTTTCTCTCAATAATGAGTCAACAGTCTCCATTCTTACCTCTGGTGAAGCATTAGACATAGAGTCCTCCAGGACTTTAAATATTGAGGCTCAAGGTTCTATTTCCTTATTTGGTGAAAGCGCGATTACTAGTGAAACTCTCGGACAAGCAAACGCCAGTAACATAGAAATTATCACACCAGTATTAGTTGTCAATGACAGTATTATTTCAGCAGCTGTTAATGAAGAGGGACGACCTGATTCGGATGCTACGGGGCGAGGCGGCATCGTTGACATTAGAACGCAGAGTCTGTCTCTAGAAAATAATGCCCAACTGACATCCAGCACTTCTGGAGCAGGGGATGCTGGTGCCATCTTAGTTGAAGACGCTGCTTTGGTTTCCCTTTCCAATAGTTTAATTTCCACTGAAACAAGTGCAGCGGGTGCTGGTGGTGATATTGCTATTGGCACTGAACAACTTACCGCAGATGCAGGAGCCCAGATATCTGCGACGGCTACTGCCACAGCTTCGGCATCTACGCGAAGCGGCAATGTCACGGTAGATGCTGCCCGCATTAACCTATCAGGTGAAGCCACGGGTCTCCTAGCAGAAACCCAAGGAGAGGCAGCAGCAGGCTTTATTGCCCTGGGCACTCAAGATAGTGGCGAAACGCTGGCTATTAACTTTCAAGCAGGAGCCGATATCTCCGCCGCAACTAGCGGTAGCGGTGATGGCGGACAAATACGGGTCATCGCTCCTGAAGCAGTCACTTTCAGGGGTGATGGCAGTTTATCCACTCGCTCTACGGGGCCAGGTCCAGCAGGCGATGTCTCCATTCAAACCAATGGGCAATTCCGTGTACAAGATAGTGCAAGCGTCGAGGTCAGTGGCGAAAGCACGGGTGATAGTGGCACTTTAGCGGTCATAGCAGGAACCGCCGTTCTTAATGATGGACGATTACTTGCTTCCACCCAAGCGGGCGAAGGTGGTAATATCAGCCTCCAGATAGATGATGCTCTGGTGCTTAGAGAGGATAGCCTAGTCTCCGCAGAGGCGTTTAATGATGCTGACGGTGGCAATGTCGATATTTCTACACCGTTTATTATTGCTCTTTTTCCAAGGACAGGTAGTGACGGCAACGATATTCAAGCTAGTGCTGTAGACGGTAACGGTGGACGCATTACTATCCAAGCCAATACTCTGTTTAACATCGAAGAAAACATTGCCCTGGCTGGCAACATGACCAATGACTTGGATGCGAGTTCCGGGACTGGCATTGACGGCGAGGTCATCATTGAAACCCTCGAAGTGGATCCGGATGAGGGCACGGTTAGACTACCGAGTGGTCTTGCCGATCCTGAAATTAGCCAGGGTTGCCAAGCAGGGGGCGATGTCAATGGTCAATTTGTTAACGCAGGTCGAGGGGGACTACCTAGCAATCCCTATGAGCCCCTCAGTGGCGATGGCATTCAAGAAGATATCTTTCCAGCTGGTCAAACGACGACACAACAGACAGCCTTAGAAAGTTCACCTGAGACCATTGTAGAGGCCCAAGGCTGGAGTGAAAATGCTCAAGGTGACATTGTTCTGGTCACAGATAATCCTACGTATCATGGTGCCTGTCAGAGAACATTTACCGGAGCCTCCTGACATGAAGAAGTATCTATTGACGAAACTTTCAAAAACAGGACGCTACTATCTCTGCTGTTTTTTATCAGCACTGTTCAGTTTTTTAATTGCGGTCAATGGTCCAGCACTAGCAACTCTGGGCCATGGTGACACACGGCCTGCCTCAAGCTCCTTAATCGCTCAAACATACTCTCCATTACAAGAAGGTATCCGACTCTATCAGGCAGAACAGTTTACAGCTGCGGTCAATATCTGGAACCAAGCGCTACAGGGCTCGACCAGCCTCGATCGGGCTCTGATATTGAGTAATCTTTCTCTGGCATATCAACACTTAGGGCAGTGGATGGCGGCCCATGAGTCAGTCTCACAAAGTCTGAGCCTGTTAGAGAGCTTAACAGAGTTAAAAGAGTCCCCAGCCTATGCCGAAACTCTGGCCAAGGCCTGGAATACCCAAGGGCGTTTGCACTGGACCACAGGCGAGACACAAGCGGCCTTGGCAGCCTGGCAAAAAGCAACAGCTGAGTACTATCAGGCTGGCCATCAGCGAGGTATATTACTCAGCTTGCTCAATCAAGCTAAGGCTCTCCAGACCCTGGGTCTGCATCTGCAATCAAAAGAAATTTTGGATAATATCTACGAGGTACTCAAACGGGACGAGCTTGAACCTGAGCAACAGGCAAGAGGGTTGTGGCAGTTGGGCAATGCTGAAAGACAGGTTGGGGCGCTCAAACCGTCTCAAAAGCACTTGCAAAAGAGTCTAGAGATTATTGATACGTATCAGTTAGAAACACTGCAAGGATCTGTATTACTAGATTTAGGCAATACTGAAAGAGCCCTCGGTGATAGTGACAGCGCCATTGGTAAAACTGATGAGGCTCAGGCCCATAAAAATCTTGCTCTAGAACTATATCAGCAGGTGGCCAGTGAATCATCCATATCATCTATTACCCAACTGCAGGCAGGTTTAAATCAGCTCAGTCTTTTAATAGCAACTGAACAATGGACTGATGCCCAAGCTTTCTGGAAAACGTTGCTGCCGCAAGCTAACCGTTTAGAGCCTAGCCGTACGGCTATCTATAGCCAACTAAACTTAGCTAAAAGTTTAATGCAGCTGCTACAGAAGGATATCGAGCAGAATAAAACACTGGCCACAAAACAGACCTGTCATGAACAGCCATGCTCACCTACGGAGCAAGATATTGACATTATTTTGGTAGATGCAATCGAACAGTCCCAAGAGCTACAAGATACTATTGCCGAATCCTATGGTGTCGGTCAGCGTGGCGAACTTTATGAGATTACTCGCCAATGGGGAAAGGCTCAGCAGCTGACCAGTAGAGCACTCCAGATGACTGAAGCGATGTCCTATGCAAATGGTCGCTATCGCTGGGAATGGCAGCAGGGACGATTGTTCAAACAGGCAGGCCAACAGGATGAAGCGATTAAGTCCTATCGAAATGCGGTTAATACGCTCAAAACGATTCGTAAAAATCTGCTTTTTATTGATGCAGAGGTACAGTTTTCGTTTCGAGATAATGTTGAGCCTATCTATCGAGAGCTGGTAGAACTCTTGCTCAGCCACAGTGATGAGGCTCAACCAGATAATCAAAAGTTAGAGTTGGCGATTGAGCAAATTGATAGCCTTCAGCTTAGCGAGCTAGAAAACTTTCTGCGCTGCGACCTGGCTACAACGACCGCCATTAGCCACTTTGAAGCAGACGATGATACAGCGATTTTGTATCCCATCATTTTGCAGCAGCGTCTAGCCGTGATCTTACAGCTCAAGGATAAGAAAATTTTTACTGAGGTTCCCGTTGACCAGCAAACCGTAGAGGCAGCTTTAAAGCAGTTACGGCAGGATTTGAGCGAGTCTCCTAGCCGAACGCCTGAGGTCAAAGAAACGGCTCAAACAATCTATAACTGGTTAATCCGAGAAGTTGACTCAGAGTTACAGCACTACGGTATTAAAAATCTTGTCTTTGTTTTGGATGGTCCTCTGCGGAATATTCCCATGGCGGTCTTGCATGATGGGAAGCAATATTTGATTGAACAATATGCGATCGCAGTTGCCCCGGAGCTTGAACTCTTTACACCGAGGCCTCTACCCAAAGACCTGAAAGTCTTTACTGGTGGAGTGGGGCAGCCTCAGCAAATAGATGAGCGCACATTTCCACCGATTCAACTACTAACGGATGAACTAGATAAAATTAGCGATCTGTATAGCTCTCCACCCCCGCTGACCGATGAGCAATTTCAACCAAAAACGCTACAGGAACAGTTGAATACGGGGGAGTTCTCAGGTATTCACATTAAGACCCACGGTATTTTTAGTTCCGATCCAGAAGAGACTTTTATCGTAGCCTACGAACAATTGATCCGTGGGCAGGAGCTGGGAAACCTGATCCAAACAGCGAGTCTGCGCGGTGAAACCCCCATCGATCTGTTAGTGCTGAGTGCTTGTTCCACCGCGACAGGCGATAAGCGCGCCATCCTAGGCTTAGCTGGCATTGCTGTACGAGCAGGCGCACGCAGTACCCTATCCACTCTGTGGGAAGCTCAAGATACCCCCAATACGCAGCTGATGATCCGGTTTTATGAGGAGCTAAAACAATCAGGTACTACCCGCGCCCAGGCATTGCAAAAAGCTCAGCTGGCGCTGATGAAGAGATACAAAGCTCCCCACCTTTGGGCTACATACGTACTAGTGGGCAATTGGCTGTAGGTTAGGCTCTCTACGGTATGGCTGGTTCATCCTCAAGGAGGATGACTGGGCCAATCACCGGCTCCTGAATCAATTCATTCAACTCAACGGACTCTAGCAAGGTATCCCAAGCTTGTCTCGAGCCGGTTCCATTTTGTAATTGCTTTGCTAAATAATCAAGTGAGTCGTACCAAATTTCAGAAGATAGATTCATCACGTCCTCTTCTAGATTGGGGGTAGACGGAATACGCTGCACCCAACCATCAATATTTAGAGCAGTCTTAGCATCTGCATCTGCAGCACAGTTAAGCTGTAAATACCAATGGTAATAGGTCCCCTCTTGCAATCTAGAAGCCTCAGTCTCGGGTAGAGTAATACTGACAAAACCAGGCTGGTCAGGTAGCTTAAACGAAGTTTTATACACCCGGTCCGATTCATCCTCAGTCAAAACTGAGAATTCGCCACTTCCAACCTCATCTGCCGTATAGGGTATATAAAACCAAAATGTGGGAGATGCGGATAGCGTATTGCCATGCACATCAATTGGAGTTATGGCCGTCAGGTCCTGGGGCTTGGTAGGACATATAGACGGCTCGCCTAGCCCCCCACCTGGGGTGCGATTACCCGGCGCTGGTCGACCTGTGGGCGGGACTGTCTCCGGTAATGTCTGTTTATTGCCATTGTCAATTGGATTGGGAATCGCTGAGGCAAATGGCATTGCACCGATCTGGCTCAGCATTAGTGCTAACGTAAAACTAACGGGGGCTAAACGTTTTTGCGATCGCATATCTTAATTCCTAGTTATCAATAACGTTTCCAGGCCAAATGAGTCAGCGGTGCGTCCATCGTGACAGGTAAATACCCTCGTTTATAAGCAAACACAACTCCAGCGGTCCCTAATAATGCTAACAGGGCAGGTATTAAAGGCACCCACACACCCTGTACTAAAATCACTAGACAAGCCTGACGCAGCCCTAAAACAACAACTACACCAGCCACTCCCAAAACCAGGACAGAACGGATACGCCAAACCAGCACACCACCCACCAGTGCCCATCCCCAAATCCAAAGCATATCGCCCCACTGTAGCTGTCCCCACTGGGCTACGCCCCCAATCAGAGGGCGCTGATCTAACACAGCCCCCAAAATCTGACTCACCCCGTGGGCATGCACCCACACACCCGGCATCTCGCCATAGGGTGTCTCTCGATAGTCATTGCCCACAGGCTTATCGGTGACACCAATCAGCACAATCCGATCGCGAATGAGAGTATCATCCAGATTCCCTGCCAGCACATCTGTTAGGCTAGCGTGCTGAGCTGGCTTAAGCGTAAACCGATAGTTTAATAGGACTTGACTAATATCCTCTTCTAACTGCTGATAGCCCCCCACACGCGCCACCAATCGTTCAAAAACAACAGGGCCCAGTTGCCAGTTGCGCTCGTCATTAGGGCTCAAAGGTTTAACACCTGCTGTCTGCAAATACCGCAAAGCTAAGTTCATACCTAAACTGTAAGGAGCCGTGCAGTCAGAAACAATGGAGTCCAAATTATTGTCATACGAGAGTAACTGACGACGCACCACAGGATGTCCCCGGTGAAAGCCACCATCTGTTTCTAAATCGCTAAATCCGACCTGATTACGAGCCTGCTCAGCTGAAAATTCCGGCGGATGCCCCATAATCGCTCGATTATCCCAGTCAAAAGAACAAACTGTCACTAGATTAGGAGAGTTCTGAAATTGATCGATCAGATTTTCTCGTCCTGGTAGATTTGGCTGGTACCGATGCAAATCGACACCGATAGCGGTGGGTTGATGCTGTTCTATGTTCTTTAAAGCCCTTGCTAACAACTCATCCGACACCGGATAACCATATTGATCCGTATCATTTTCGGTAATCTCAATTACGAAAAGACGTGGATCAATAACAGGGCTTGTATCCCATGCAGCTGGTCGCGATCGCATCAGATGATCGTAGGCTGGAAGTTCCAGAGGGTGCAATAGCCCTAAGGCTCTTATCAAGACCACAGGCAATGTTACCAACACACTGGTCAGCAACACATTATGTAGCTTCAGAGGCTGGTGGGTTTTCTGAATAGGAAGTTTTTGCGGTTGTGGCGGCGGCGACAACTGCCGTTTATTAGACGCTTGAGGGGAGTGTACTTTCCCCCATGCAATCGGCACCTCCGTTGGATTTTGAAAAATCACCGGCAACCAACTGGCACAGGGAAATTTGCCCTCTATCCCCTGAAGCTGTTCCCTCGCATGGCGAACTGCTGTATAAAAAGGTTCTCCATCTGCAAAGGCTCTCAAAAAGTTTTTAAGAAATGTCTGGGCAACTTGGTCAACAACCGGTTCTCTCATCACAATGAGCTGAGGCAGATTGAGATCTGCTAGTCCTCGGGCCAACTCTAAACCATCACACGAATTCAAAATAGCAAGCTTTAAACCACGTTTAATCGCAGCTTGTAAGGCATTTTTCAACTGATCAACGGATAGTTGCTCATGGGCATTTAGATAAAGCTCCCCCCCCGGCCCTTGGCTTGTACTATGACCCGCAAAAAAGAAAATATCCCATCCTTGCTTATCCCACAGACATCTATCCAATTCCGAGCGAGGAGGTTCCTTTAGAACAACAGTTTCAGCATCAGCATCTTCTAGGATCATACGATCCGGTTGCACATTAATCCCATCACTACGCCCTAAAATCACTAGAATTCTCATCCGGCGAGTCAGGGCGGGGGGTCTGTTTACTTGCTCATACTCTTGAGCACTGAGGGCGACCTCAGCTTTGTTATAGTGCTCTAGAAAATGCCAGAGATGCCAAGGAAGTTTTTGTAGTAGCCGATCGTCTGTTTCAACAATAAACCGAACACTTTCTTCAGCACCCAGCTTGGTTCTCAACTGTTGATCAATATTACGAAAACCAGGAGAGTTTAACCACTGATTGAGCTTGAATTTTAGTTTTTCACACAGATCGCGAAAGTCTAACCTGGAGACGTTAGTAAGTGATTCTGGTTCAAACTCAATAGAACTGCGGGTTGAACGACTAAACCCATAGGAGCTGTGTAGGGCTTCATATAAAGCCTTCCATTGCTGATACAGCTGAGCCAGCTCCGGTGCAGGGGGCAAACTCCCCCGATATTGTACAGGCATTTGAGCGCCTTCTAACCACAGCCGTGCGGTAACTCCAGGCAAACCTGTTTCACAGTTACCTTGACCTAGATTTAAGACGACCAGCGGATTCATAGGGCCATTTCAGAGGATAGTTAAGCGGCGGGCATTTCGCTATAGGTATCGCCAGAGTGCGGCACTTTAGGGTAGAACAGATATACTGAAACTATAGATCATGATGGCAAGTCCCATGCCTTTATTCTATGGCTTCCAGGTGTTGTGTTGTCCTAAAAGCAGAACACTCTCCTTCTAACGTTTATAAAGATTTTGGCAGAGCCAGTCGCCTTAGCATCTAAAACTTCATCTTGCATTGGCCATTACGCTTAATTTAATAGCGACTCATGGGGGACTTTAAACGGGCTTTAAACTAATTCAAGAGATCTACTTCCAGGTCGCGCAAAATAGTGGAGTTATTGGCTTTACTTGGCTTAAAAATGGCTTCTAAGGCTTGGTCTAATGTTTCTGCCATGGCAATACGATTTTGGTAAGCCACAATCACCCGCGCCAAAATAGGTAACCGATTTTGTTCTGCTTCTAGATATAGCGGTTCTACATATAGCAGCGAATCTTCAATGGGAATGACCAAAAGATTCCCCTGGTTAGCGCGAGACCCTTGGGTATTCCACAGCGAAATCCGCTGGGAGATTTCTGGATCTTGATTGATGCGAGCTTCGATCTGCTCTGGACCATAGACCAGCTCCTGTTTAGGAAAACGGTAGAGTAGGATACGGCCATACTGATCGCCATCGGAACGGGCTGCTAGCCAAGCGATCAGATTATTTCGCTGGGCTGGCGTAAAGGGACGTAGCAGCACAAACTCTTCCTCAGCTTCCTCAGGAAGCTTCATGATCAGATAGTAAGGCTCAACAATCTGGGATTCGTTGGCATAGATTTCATTGGGAGCTCGCCAGGTATCTTCTCGGTTATAAAAGATTCTAGGATCGGTCATGTGATAGACCAATAGCTGATTTGATTGCACCAGGGAATAGTCTTCAGGATAACGTATGTGGGCTGCGAGGGCTGGTGGCATGGCGTCCAAAGGTTGTAGCATTGATGGGAACAACCGTGCCCAAGTTTGAATGATTGGGTCAGTGGGATCCGCAATATAAAAGGCAACCGAGCCATGATAGGCATCTACCACTACTTTGACTGAGTTTCGGATGTAATTAAACGGCTGACCACCTGGATCGGAATAGGGATAGCGATCGCTAGTCGTATAAGCATCTATGATCCAATAAAGATAGTTTCCTTCGGGGTCAATGGGGTTAGACCCATCTGAAGCTGCCTGAGCGTTTGCATCGGCAACGACCAGATAGGGATCGCCATCAAACTGCAGAAACGGTGCGATCTGCTTGATTCGTGATTGAATATTCCGACGAAACAACAGTTTAGTATCCGCTGTAAAGTCGTTAGTAAATAGCATTTGCCAGTCGCTCAGATGCTTGGCAAAGAGCAATCGCTCCCAGCCGCTACTCAGACTGATGCCGCCCTGCCCTGCATAGGTGGTGTAAACATTGTTATCGGTGCTGGGATAGTCCAGCTCAGGTACTTTAGTACCTGTCATTACATAGTTGTTAGTTAGCTCACCAAAGTAAATGCGGGGTCGACCAATGGGAATACTACGAGCCACATCTTCATTGCTGGGTACATGGGCAATATCTTTGATGAAATAGTCAGGCAGTCCACCCACTGCAGCTGTATTTACCGGACTCATGGTAAATCCGTAACCATGAGTGTAGCTTAAATGTTGATTTACCCAGGTCTGAGCTGTGTCTTCAAGCTGCTTGTAGTTCAGCTCGCGAGCGGAGATTAGTACCTGACGCCGTTCTGTTGTGCCATCACTTTTGGTTAAGGTATAGCGATCCACATCAGCATCGGCAAATTCATAGTACAGACGGATTTGTTGGAGCTGACGATTACTTTCCAGCAGGGGGCGAGTATCCCAAACCCGAATATTGCGAACTGTTAGATCATTGTTGCTTAATTTTGCTGCTGTGAGATTACTTTTAGGATCAAAACTCTCTTCTTGGATATCCGTAAGATTAAAGGCATCACGGGTAAATTCGATGGAGCGCTCAATGTAAGGCCGCTCTCGTTGAAATTCGTTGGGTTGAACCACCAGCCGCTGAACCAGCCAGGGCACCAGACTTTCTCCTAAGAGGGCAATGAGCATATAGGTGGCAATGAGAATTATGAATGATGGTAGCCGTTGTCTGGAACGGTGGCGACTAAACCCAAATATAGAGCGCCCTAACGCCATCAGTACTAATGTCAGAGTCAATACACTCAGAGCTGTTTGAACGGGTAAATCCACACTGACATTGGTGTAGCTAGCGCCATAGGCTACCCCCTGGGAGGAGTAGAGAAGCTCATACCGGTTAAGCCAGTGGCCCATACTGGTGGTCATCAAGAGAGCCCCAACAAGGATATATAAGTGTCGCTGTTGCGGGGCTGAAAATCCGAGAAATCGCCCTTGGCTCAGGCTACTACCGGCTAATAAATATACTAAAGCAACCCCTACCAAGGTAAATAAGAATAGACCAGATAGCCAAAATTCGACGAGTTCCAGAACTGGCAATCGGAAAATATAAAAACTAATGTCTTGATTAAATAGAGGATCCCGTTGACCAAAGGTAGTAGGGTTCAAAGCAGGCAATACTCTCGACCACTGGGAAGCTAGTACAAGACTAAAGCTGAGGCTGAGGAGAATTGCGGAGATTGCACTGCTCACCCGAGGATAAATTAACACGCTCAGCAGCATCGCCAGCAACAGTCCCCCTTGCCAGGGTTGGGTCACCACCTGTTGTACGATTTGCCAGCCTGTATCTACGTTGAGCCATAGGGGTAAGGGAGGCAAGGGATTACCGGTGCTGTTGTGCCATTGTGCCAGGGCTAACTGACCGTGATACAAAACAGCTACCGCAAGCAGTAGCGCTAAGCCCACCACCAGAGGTAGCAACCGCCCGAGACCAATACCTCGTCGGCGGTTTTCAGTGCTTGGGACAATACAGTAATCGTCAAAGCTCAACCGTCTGGCCCAACCTAGGTTGATACCTGCAAACAGGATGCTGCCTAGAAATGAGATCGCACCCAAAATAATCTGTGTCCGCAGCTGTAGCCAAAACGCGGCCAGATAGTCCACCGAGCGAAACCATAACCCCTCCGCAGCAAAGTAGGTGATGATATCCAGACCCAGGAGCAGTGCGATCGCACCCAGTACCCAGGGCTGCCAAGCGATTCCTGTAGCCTTCTGTGACTTCTGTTGAATGGAGCGGTCTTGCAAGGTCGCCATGGCAGATCAGGCTAGTTCACGGCAGGAAATTCAACTCTATCCTAGCGGCAGGAGTCACCTTCTAACCGCGTCACAGTAGACCAAAGACAGTCCCCATAAACCAGACATACAGCATAATGAACAACCACCCTTCCCAGGTGGTAATTTTGTTGTCTTGTACAGTAAAAAACATCAGCAGTGACGCCGCCAGCAGCGTGGGCACACTGTGGGTCAGAATGGTATCCGAAACAGGTAGCGATTTGACTAAACCTGGGATACCAATGACCACAAAAATATTAAAGATATTTGAGCCGACAACATTACCAACCGCCAGCTCGGCTTTATTTTTGAGGGCAGCATTGATGGTCACCACCAGCTCTGGTAAAGATGTACCAATGGCAACCGCACTGATAGCAATAATATCTCTACCCACGTTTAAGCGATCAGAAATTTGAATCAGCGAATCAATCGTGTAATTAGCTCCTAAAAATATAAAGATCCCACTAACTACCAGAATCAAAAAATACCTGATAACGTGAGCGGCCTGGCCCGAGCGACCAGGGCTCTCCACCACTGCACTCCCTGCTTCACCCACTATCTCTTCGGACTGCTGACTCGTTTCCTCACTACTCTTGAGGATGTAAAACAGATAGACAACATAGCCGATCACTAGTATCAGTGCCTCTCCTCGAGTAAATTGCTGACTTGAGCGCCCCATCAGGGCAAACAAAAAAGCCGACCCGACAAACAGTGGCAGATCAACACTGATCAGGTTGTACATCACCCGCAAGAGCTTTTTACTCATGATGGCAGCAGTGCCCACCACCAAACAGATATTGGCAATATTGGAGCCAATCACGTTACTCGCCACCACCTCTGGCGCGTCTTGAAAAATACTAACTAAAGACGATAATAGCTCTGGTAGCGAAGTCCCCATAGACACAATGGTGACACCCACAATAAAGGGGGGTAACCCCATGGCCAGACCAATTTTTTCGGCGGCCTCTGTAAAAAAGTCAGAAGCCGTCACCAGCGTGGCTAGCCCAACGACAAAAATCAGCAGCAATAGCGGTAGGGAATCCATAGAAAGGTGGCCAACAAGTGGGTTAGGGTAAAAAATAAATGTAGTCTGCCCTAAACACAACCACACCTCTATGCTTGCCGCTAGTCAGCGTCAGAAACTTGACGAATCAAACGACTCTCTGTTCTATTCAGCTCCCCGTTTGGTCACCCACGTCGACGAACGCTTTATTGAACAGCTGACTGAGTTATACCAAGAACGACTGCAACCCAACAGCTGCATTTTGGACCTGATGAGTAGCTGGGTCTCCCATTTACCCACTGATATAGCGTTTGAGCGAGTCGAAGGCCACGGCATGAACGCTGAGGAGCTAGCCAAAAACCCTCGACTAGACCATTACTTTGTTCAAAACCTCAACGAAGACCAAATCCTGCCCTTTGAGGACCGCACCTTTGATGCCGTCCTCAACACCGTCTCTGTACAGTACCTACAGCATCCCGAAGCCGTCTTTGCCGAAATTTATCGCGTGCTGAAACCCGGTGGTATTGCCATTGTCAGCTTTTCTAATCGGATGTTTTACCAAAAAGCGATCGCAGCCTGGCGAGACAGCAGCGACGCCAGCCACATTGCTCTGGTCAAACGCTACTTCGCATCAGTTCAGGGCTTTAGCCAATCTGAGGTAATTGCCAATCAGGGACCCGCCACTAATCCCTTGCTACAAATGATGGGCTTTGCCAGCAGCGACCCCTTTTATGCCGTAATTGCAGAACGCATGGAAGTGCTAGTGAGTTAGAAGGAGCCTCTAAACTCTGGGAACACTACGGCGGCGTTCTATTTGCGATCTCCATGACGCCGTCACTTTCTTTATATTTCGATTTTGTTAGAGCCTTAGCTGCCATCGTTGTTGTGCTCCATCACTACAGCCAACATCTGGTCAAAGCAGAGTTTGGTCGGGTAGTGTTTCCCCACCTAGGTCAAGAGGCCGTCATCACTTTTTTTGTTCTATCGGGGTTTGTGATTAGCTGGGTGGTTGATACCAGAAGCCCCTCCATTGGCGAGTTCCTGATTAAGCGGCTGGCTCGTTTTTATTCGGTTATGGTGCCTGCCATCGCCATCTTAGGTCTCTGCTACCTGTTGACGATGCAGTTAGAGCCCCAGCTCTACCAGTACCAGGGAGATGGTGAACACTTTTGGCTAAAGTCCCTATTTACCCTTGGGTTTCTGAATTTTAATACCGTGATCTATCAGGTTAAATTGCCGGGCGGCAGCCCATTTTGGAGTTTGACCTATGAGTTTTGGTACTACGTTGTTTTTGCCCTGTGGGTATTTTCTAAACGGCGGTGGCTAGCCATCACCGGTACTGTTAGTGTTTTTGTATTTTTGGGCTGGGATGCCTTTTTACTGTGGCCAGTGTGGCTCACGGGCGCGGTCATCTATAGGCTGAGCAAACGTATCACCCTGACACTGCCTCAGGCCCAGGTGCTGTTTGGTCTGAGTCTGAGCCTGATGGTCAGCCTATATCTCAGCGGCTGGCGCTACAGCGTTTTATCCCTCACCACCTACATCGATAGTGCCGACAGCTTACGCTATGCCCAGGCAGCCCCCTATTTTCTCGCGCTGGGCGGTCTGATGGGAATAAACTTTCTAGCAGTCAAAAGCTGGTCAGCCCAGCGTCAGTTAACGCTACCAACATTGGTAGCGCAAGAAATTCGTCACCTGGCTGGGGTATCGTTCACCCTGTATCTCACCCATGTACCCCTCATGCTGTTGCTTAGAGGAGGACTGCGGGGGTATGGATTTCCATTCTTAATACCGGCCCTCGCCATTATTGTGGTGTACTGGATTGGCCGTCCCATCGAAAATTCTAAAGCCTGGTATAGACAGCGCTTTCAGACCCTAGGTCAGCAGCTGGCAATGATAGCTCCATTCTTAGGAAACCGCGCTTAGTCGACCCACCTAAGCGGTGCCACTGCGTTTGCCCCCATAGGCTTTCCAGGCCAAATCAATCAGGCCGTTGACAATGGCGACCGCGACGACGGTACTGCCTTTGCGCCCCCCGATACAGATACTTGGCATCAGGCTGTCTTTCAGTCGTGATTTGGTCACCTCTGCCTCTAAAAAACCAGCTGGGGTGGCAATTACCAAAGCAGGTCGAATCACATCGGTTTCGATCAGTTGCACTAGGCTATCTAGGGCTGGCTGAGAATGACCAATTACAAAAATAGCCTCTGGATATCGCTGGGCTAGGGTTTCAATGCCCCAGGCTGCTCTGGACTTATCCTTTTGCGGTCGGGTGATGGCGTCCATGGCACAGTACACCGGATTAGCAAATGTCTCTTGCAGTCTGGGGGTAATGCCAGCCTGGGCCATGGGACCATCTACAACGATCGTCGTACGAGCAGCTAAGGCCGCGGCACCCGATGGCAATGCTTGATCTGAAAACTGGATCAAGTCTCTATAGTCGTAGTCTGCAGTGGCGTAAATGACTCGACGCACGATTTCATATTCGGCTGGAGCAAATGTGTGCTGACCAATTTCTTGATCAATTATGCGCAAACTCCGAGCGTCGGTAACATGCCATTCCATAGGTACTGCCTGCGGTTGCCGCTAGTTTCAATACACTAGCATCGTCAGTATAGTGTCAGGCATTTAGCCTACATCAATACACAGCATCATTTTTTTTTGATGCCAAACCCAATCGTTGAAACTGTACTGCCAGAGGAGCAATAAGTACAAATGCTTACTCTCAAGCTCTGATGAGGTAAGGCTTTAGGGGCGGTTGAGGCGGGTTCCCATAGCGGGTGCACGACTTGTTCAGGGAGGGTGATCGACGTTGAATCAGCTGTTCCGCGTGATCTACACCGTACCCTCGGTCTGATATTCTGAAGCTATAAAAGGCGCTCAAATAGTCTTAACGCCGCTACTGATTCTGAAGATGATCTGGGGAGCCGGCTAGTTAGCAGTGCCTCCCGCAGCCATACCGATGATTAGCAGCGTCGTCTTCGTAACAGCAGGCAGTTTGGAGGAAATACGCAGTGGAAAGTACCCTCGGGTTAGAAATTATTGAAGTCGTTGAGCAGGCTGCGATCGCATCTGCTCGATGGATGGGCAAGGGAGAAAAGGATATTGCTGACGAAGTGGCGGTAGAAGCCATGCGTGAGCGCATGAACCAGATTCACATGCGCGGCAAAATCGTCATTGGTGAAGGTGAGCGCGATGATGCTCCTATGCTTTACATTGGCGAAGAAGTGGGCGTTTGCACCCAGCCCAATGCCGCTGAAGTTTGCAATCCCGACGAGCTGATCGAAATCGACATCGCCGTTGACCCCTGCGAGGGCACCAACCTTTGCGCCTACGGTCAGCCCGGTTCCATGGCTGTATTGGCCATTTCCGAGAAGGGCGGTCTATTTGCTGCACCTGACTTCTACATGAAGAAGCTAGCGGCTCCCCCGGCAGCTAAGGGCAAAGTGGACATCAGCAAGTCCGCCACTGAGAACCTCAAGATTTTGGCTGAGTGCCTCGATCGTGGTATCGACGAGCTTGTGGTTGTGGTCATGAAGCGTGAGCGCCACAACGACCTGATCAAGGAAATCCGTGATGCTGGTGCCCGTGTTCGCCTGATTAGCGATGGAGATGTTTCCGCAGCTATCTCCTGTGGCTTCTCTGGCACTAATACCCACGCATTGATGGGTATCGGTGCTGCTCCTGAGGGTGTGATTTCTGCTGCCGCTATGCGCTGTTTGGGCGGTCACTTCCAAGGGCAGCTGATTTACGATCCTGCCGTTGTCAAAACTGGCCTCATCGGTGAGAGCAAAGAAGCTAACCTAGCCCGTCTATCTGAGATGGGTATTTCTGACCCCGACAAGATCTACACCGCTGAAGAGCTGGCCTGTGGTGAGACTGTTCTCTTTGCGGGCTGTGGTATTACTCCTGGTCTGTTAATGAACGGTGTCCGTTTCTTTAAGGGCGGTGCTCGGACTCAATCTCTGGTTATTTCCAACCAGTCCCAGACTGCTCGCTTTGTAGACACCATTCACATGAAAGGCAACCCTAGCTACGTTTCTCTGAAGTAGTCCTCCAGGGTCCCCTCCTGGGAGGGGCAGTGGGGTGGGACGATCGCTGGCGCTAATGATCGAGACCCACCCCGCCCGTTGGGCATCCCTCCGAGGAGGGGATTATCTTAAAATTTTTTTTCTTAAAAAGCACTCTAGCTATTGACAAATGGCTAGAGTGTTCTCATATCTATGTGTCATTTGGTAACGGTTGGCACCGTTTGATGGATTTTTGTTGAGAAACCTTGAGATAGGGGACAGTTTTTCCATACCTTCAATAGGGAGCAACAATATATAGTTGCTAAACCGCTGATTTCATCACGGTTAACGATAATTACTTTACTGCGATCGTCCGGCATGTCGGGCTTTAATAAAGGATCTTTTTGGGAGGAAGAATGAATATTGCCGTTATTGGCCTTAGCCATAAGACTGCACCAGTCGAGGTTCGGGAAAAACTCAGCATTCCGACGCCTAAGGTTGAGGATGCGATCGCAAGACTCACCAGCTACCCCCACGTTAAAGAAGTTGCGATACTCAGCACCTGTAACCGCCTAGAGCTACATGTGGTCATCGGTGACACTGAGAACGGTATTCGCGAAGTCACCCAGTTTCTAGCTGAGTACGGCGATGTCCCCATTGATGAGCTACGTCCTCACTTATTTATCCTTGTGCAGCAGGATGCCATCATGCATTTGTTGCGCGTATCCTCGGGTCTAGACAGCCTAGTGTTAGGCGAAGGCCAGATTTTAGCCCAGGTGAAGCACGCCCTAGCCGAGAGCCAAAAACATAATGGCGTTGGCCGTATCCTCAGTCGCCTATTCAAAGACGCTATCAAAACTGGTAAGCGAGTACGTACCGAAACTAGCATCGGTACCGGTGCCGTTTCCGTCAGCTCAGCAGCAGCGGAGCTGGCCCAGATGAAGGTGCCTGACTTCACTGACTGCCACATCACCATCATCGGTGCTGGCAAAATGGGTCGTCTGCTGGTCAAGCACCTGGTTTCAAAGCGCGCTATCAACATCACCCTGCTCAACCGCAGCATTAAGCGGGCCGATGACTTAGCGGCTGAGTACAGTCATGTAGATATCAAGACCGGCACCATGGAAAAAATGGAAGCTGCCGTCACCAAGGCCGATATTGTCTTCACTTGCACCTCCTCAGATGAGCCGGTTCTGCACCGTGATAATGTTCAGCCTTGCTTAGCGGGTCGTCCCCTCAACCTGTTCGATATTTCTGTGCCCCGTAACGTGCACAAGAATGTTGAGGAACTGGATGGCGTTAAGGCTTACACCGTCGATGACCTCAAAGAAGTCGTCGCCAAAAATCAAGAAAGTCGCCGCCAAATGGCCCAAGAAGCCGAAGGCATCCTGGAGCAGGAACTAAACCAATTCGTTAAGTGGTGGAATTCCCTGGATACCGTCGCCACCATCAGCAGCCTGCGCACTAAAGTAGAAGCTATCCGCGAACAGGAGCTAGAAAAAGCCCTATCTCGTTTAGGCGCTGACTTTTCTGACAAGCACCGCAGTGTGGTCGAAGCCCTGTCTCGCGGTATCGTCAACAAGATTCTGCACGACCCCATGACCCAACTGCGGGCGCAAGAAGATGCCGTATCTCGCAAGCAGGCCATGGAAACGCTGCAGGTCCTCTTTAATCTGGAAGAAAAAAAGGCAGCAGCGAAACGCTAAATAACCGAAATCTTGAGTAGGGTCGTTCCATGGAACGACCCTACTTCTTGGTTCGATTGCCTCTTACTATATAAGGGAGTTAGGTAACGTTTTGGTCTAGCTCTCTTTGTTTTTGGCCAAATTTCTATGGTGCTTATATCGCTACGCCGCCTTTTTATTCTATTGCTTGCCATAGTTTGTATAGCCTGCACCCAGGCAGGCACTATCCCTGATAGTATTTACGGCTATAAACAACCCAGCAGCGACGGCATTGGCAAAGTCTATATGGGCCGAGAGATTTCCCAGGTAATGGGCCATCGAGGAGCTGCCTGGCTAGAGCGCTCCGGTCGAGCGACGGATGAACAACCTGACATGGCAGTCGAGGCATTGGAACTAAGGCCGACCGACACAGTGGCAGATATTGGTGCTGGTACGGGCTATATGAGTTTTCGCATGGCGCAGCAGGTACCTGAGGGGCAGGTACTGGCCGTGGATTTGCAGCCTGAGATGATCGCTCTATTAGAAGCTAAGCGGGATAAACAAGGCATCATTAATGTCAAAACGATCCAAGCAGAGGAGAACAACCCCCATTTGCCATCGGAGCAAGTGGACCTGGCACTGATGGTGGATGCCTACCATGAATTTGAGGCCCCTCGTGAGGTGATGACAGGTGTAGTGAAGGCGTTAAAGCCAGGTGGCCGCGTGGTACTGGCCGAGTATCGGGCCGAGAATCCGTTGGTGCTGATCAAACGGCTGCACAAGATGAGTGAGAAACAAGTAAAAAAGGAAATGGCGGCGGTAGGGCTGACCTGGTTAAAGACAGACGACCGGTTGCCTCAGCAGCATCTATTATTTTTTGAGAAAGCGGCATAGATCGTGAATTTTGTTGTCGCGACGAATCTCTCAGCGACCATGACCGGTTTCCCGGTTTTCATAATAGTCATGCTCAAGAATATTACCAGGGTTTAGGCAGTAGCCGTCTGGGAGTAGCACATCTTACCAGGGCTGTCCTGATGTGATCGCTCCAAACATCAAGAATATTTGATAAGTCCCTATAACATTGGTCAAACCGTTAAGATTAAAGGCTTTTATGCAAAGAGAGAACGCTTAGCAACAGCTTCAGCATCCATCTTTTGACTGGGTTCTAAAAGAGATTTATAGTTTCCTGCAAGTCGCCAAGCGGCCCTACTACAGAACTGAATATCTAGCACTGTCGGCAGGTGCGTCACCACCTAACCGACAGCTGACCCACAGCTGACATCACCAACTGCGGGCTTTTTTGGTTATTATGCCTTAGCATCCCTGGTGTGCATACGGTCTGCTAAGGTGTTCGGTTCTGGTTTCCTTCGCAAACACTACGTTTTGGAGATCAGAATCCATGTTTCAATATCCATCCGACGGCGCTGATAGGCCGAAATCTGAACCTGCGCCTTTACCTGAGCACCAGTTCGAGATTGTTCGCCATACTCTGTTTGGCACCCTGACCGCCTTACAAAACACCATCAAACTGTTACACAAACTCCACTACACTGAACCCAATGATTGGAGTAAGCCGTTGCCCACCGGGCGGTCCAATAAGGTGATGGCAATTTTGACCAAACGAGTCAGGGTCGATTAGCGGTTGGTTCTGAGATAGTCTTCGTAGGTTGAATTAGACGAATGCTCGCTAATCCACCGACTTCCTGGAAACGTAGCCTCTCCGTGACACACATGTCATGTCATGACGACTCTTAATCGATTGACTTGGTTAAACCTTACATGCCAGATCTGAGTTGATAGTGGCTACCATAGTAGATACAAGCAGACTACTGTTGCTGGGACGATTACGAGTCTTTTTCGAACTATGCGAACAAAATCTTGGATGAGTTAAATACACGGCAGTAGTTGACACTATTGTCAAATTCAAATATATCTGTATTTTCCTATGTAACCACACATAGGCTGTCACCAGGTGAGTGTGACGTACGGATTGCAACAGATGCCCAGAGGAAAAAATTATCAGCCACTAACAATCTTGAAAGAAAAAATCAATTTTGAGACATGCTGCTCAGGGACAGCAAGGTTAATTTTAAACTTAGTTCTCTATCTCATCCGCTAGCGTGCCTATCCAATATCGGAAGCAATCTCTGCATACCTAGGTTTATGGCCAAAGTTAATCAGAAATTGATTCCAAACTTGAGAGTTTAAGCACGCTGGTTACATCTGACTGGCTAAGGTTTCTTCTAGAACTTTTCGCTCTACAGCGCCAGACATGACCTGATTGCCCATCACTAAAAACGGAGTGCCATCAATCCCTAACTTTTGTGCTAGTTGCATATCTTGATTAATCGCTTCGGTAGCTGCATTGCTGGTGCGATCTCGATTAAACTGCTCCATCTCTAAATTTAACGATTCTGCCAGAGCTACAACAATAGTATTATCCAGGTTCTCTTGTTGCTTAAATAGCAAATCGTGGTACTCCCAGAATTTTCCTTGTTGACCAGCGGCCCAGGCAGCTTGTGCAGCAGGCATTGCTTCAGAATGAATACTAACTAATGGAAAATGCTTATAAACCAATGCGACTTCGTCAGCATGATCGTCTACAAACGCCTTCAGATCGGTATGGGCAACAGCACAATAGGGGCATTGAAAGTCGGCAAATTCTACCATCAGCACCTTGCCTTTCACATCGCTTGTCACAGGCGATTGACCGATCAGCTGCTCTGGATTTGATTGTACTGCTTTGAGATAGGCACGCTGCTCTTCTTGTTGGGCTTCATATTGTTGTTGTTGGTAGGTTTCTACCGACTCAAGAATCACCTCTGGATGGTCTTTTAGAACCTGGATAATCTTTAATTCCAGGTCTTTATCCTTTAATCCTAGAGCATAAGCTGGTTGAGACGGTACGATTATCATCAAGTAAACGACCGTGATGATGCATAAAATTTTTCTCATGAACGGCATATTTATACGGTTCATACTACCCATAATTAATTTTCAATGTGACCGCTAATGGTTGACTGTTTACTCACAAAAAATGTCTCTGCTTTGTATACCTGGCTGGTTTTTACATGTTCTCTTTCATAATTTATGAGAAAAGAAGGACATCCAGCCGAGCATACAAGTCTTTAAGCATTTTTTGCAGAGCCTTATATCTTTTGAAGTATCCCTCAATCTGATTGAAGCGTAACAACAAGTAGCTTCATAAGGTTGCTCAAAATCGTTCAAATTTATCGCTTAAAATTTACAGATATTTTTACGTACCTTCGTACAATCGATCGTGTAATCACTGGCTAACACCTGGTTGCTACGACAACTTTTGTTGCCGCTGCTACTAAAGGTACGACCTGAAAGACGCACATGTACATTCTTATTATCTGAAAACTGATTTTGGCCTTTATTTTGGCCTTGATTATAGATACAGCACACTTCAGCCTGTAGCGCCGCTTTAATATCCCATTTGCTAGCTAGCGTTAGCGGCGGGGCCGCCACTCTTGAATCAATCGAATAAAAGCAAATATCTCGAGGATGCGCTCCCCGTTCTTTGACACACACCGTTTTGAGATCGTAGTCTTCAATATTAGAAGAACTCAAGCAAGCTCTAGAAACAGGACTAGACAGTCCCCTTTTAGACCAATGGTCCTCCATACAGTTTTTTGCAGCGCTACGGGCACGTTCACGACACCTATTTGGCACTGTCGATCCGCATTCTCCTTTTGCGGTAAACTCACCAAAGCGAATGGGTCCGATAGATCCTCCTGTAGTTTGCCATTCGTAGGTGGCATCACATCGACGCACTGCCGCCGATGCAGGCGCGACCGAAAACACAGTCAAAGATAAAAGAATCAGAACAATAGAAAAGAGCAGAGTAATGCGCTTCACCAGTCAAGGTCTCCTATAGTTAAGAACTGATGATAAGTAAAAGATTTTTGAAAAGCTGAAGTACATCAACTTTGATGAAATTCTAGTGAATGCACTCGGCTCTAGACAGTACCCAGCGGGGTGCTTTGTATACCTGAAACGACATCAGTGCTTATTTATATGCAACCCTCTTATCTGGTTTTGTAACGCAGAAACGACCTCATCCTGCTGGGCTTTCTCTGGAAAGCGATAAACGAAAAAACGGTGGAAGTCCAGAAGTCACCTGGTGGCTTGCAACCCAGATAGGCTAGGTTGCCTAAAATCTGATGTAAGCCACATTGGATCTCGGGTTTCAAGTGCCGAGGATTGAGTGTCGGGTGTCGGGGCTCAGGTATATTGAGAGAGAAAGCTTCATCACCAAACCCACTGTCCTATGCTTTACTCTATCGGTGTAATCGAAACCCACGGATTTCCAGCTTCGCTAGCAGCAGCGGATGCCATGGTCAAAGCAGGTAATGTATCTCTTTTAGGGATTAATCAGGCCGATAGCGGACGTCAGTTTGTAACGATTCGAGGGCGTGTGGCTGAGGTCGATAGGGCCATGGAAGCAGGGATAAACGCTGCTAATGCCTGCCCTAATAACGGTAAAGTTACGTCCCACTACACCGTACCCCACCCAACGGAAAATATTGAAAGTGTTTTACCCTTACACTTCGATGAAAAATCAGAGCCATTCAGAGTTTGATCGGCTGTCCGCCTGAGTTTTTCTCAGTCACCTATCCCAAATAGCAGGCTTAACCGGGAATCAGGATATTAGTGAATGATTAGGCTGCGATCGCATAGTCCACCAGCTTCACTAAATGCTGTCTGAGCGTCTCCAGCCCCAGTTTCTGCGCTGCCGAAATAAACAGTGCTTGGGGGTACTCATCTTTTGCCACCGCCAGCGTGTCACTATCAACGGCATCGAGCTTGTTAAACACCAATAAGATCGGCCCTGGCGTTGTTGGCATCTGACCCAAAATCCCCATCACCGAACGAATATGTTCCTGCCAGGCCGGATGGGACAAGTCCACCACATGCATCAGCGCATCGGCTTCGGTCACCTCTTCTAACGTGGCCCGAAACGCATCCATCAAAGAAGACGGCAAATCCTGAATAAAGCCCACCGTATCGGTCAATACCAGAGAGCGGTTTTCATGGGTTTGCGGATCGACCACTGCTAGCCGCTTAGTGGTCGGGTCCAGGGTGGCAAACAGCTGATCTGCCGCGTAGATATCCGCATTGGTTAGCGTATTGAGTAGGGTTGACTTGCCCGCATTGGTATAGCCCACCACCGCCACCGAGGGCACCTCGTGATGCTGCCGATTTTGTCTGAGCCGGGCTCGGTGTGCCTGCAGCTGGTTGACCTCCCTCTGCAGCCGTGTAATCCGTTTTTGAATCGCCCGTCGCTCTGTTTCCAGCTTGGTTTCACCGGGGCCACGGGTTCCTATCCCACCCCCCAGTCGAGACATGGCCTGTCCCCGACCGGTCAGCTTGGGTAACTGATACTCCAGCTGAGCCAGCTCCACCTGCAGCTTTCCCTCGCCTGTCCGAGCGCGTTGGGCAAAAATGTCCAAAATCAGCTCAGTACGATCCACCACGCGCACCCCAATGCGCTGCTCCAGACTGCGTACCTGAGCTGGGGATAGATCCCGGTCAAATACGACCAAACTAGCCCCCAGGGTTTGGGCCTCTAGGGCAACTTCATCGACTTTACCTGCCCCTAGCACCGTCTGTGGGTGGGGTTTAGCCCGCTTTTGCTTGAGGGTTTCTAAGACTTCTCCACCCGCTGTTTCCACTAGACGCACAATTTCTTCGAGGCCACTTTTGAAGCGCTGGGTCGAGATGCGATTGGTTTGCAGCCCCACCAGCAGCACTCGATCATGGCTAGCATCTACCTGCTGGGCAATAAACAGCCGCCGAAATTCTTCCTCAAGGCCTTCGGTCAGGGCGGCAAAATCTTCCAGACTCAGGCTTTCCAAATCCATCGGTTCTGAGACCGACCAGCGCTGGGTCTCGTCCGGGACCAAGTGGGCCAGGTAAGCTTCACGGATATAACCGGTCGCGCCACCACCCTTACGCTGAAAACCACTGCCGGTCAGCGTAAGCATCACCATTGCGTCTAAACGTTGGAGGGCCATGGCCGTTAGAGTAGCGCTACTAGGTTCTGCATGTTTGAGCTGGGTGGCGATGCAGCGAATCCCGCTCAAGCGCTCGGCCCCGTATCGGGGAAGCTCCATGGCTGGAATCTGGGTTTGCCTGGGGGAACCCACGCCGATGCGCATAACATGACCGCGCCGGTCGATGTAGGCACACACTGGCTGATTAATATCAGTACTGATAGCCGCCAGACGCTGGGCAAATTCGCGGTTAGTAATCTGACTACCGGGAATGCGCTGATGGTAAAGACGACGTAGTTGCTTGAGCTGACTAGGTTTGAGACCTTTTAGCTCACCGTAGATGGTTTCGATAGGCTTTTGGAGAATGCAATAAGCCCTATTTTAGTCATCGCTTTGAGCCCAGTGACTAAGCAGTCTTAAATTGAAACGTTCCTGGGAGCAATGATTGGAATTGACTATATGTCGAAGCAAGATATTATTTTTCTATGAAGTCAGAATAAACTGTTTAAAGTGCATTGGTTTGCACATAGCTAGACCTGGCATGCTGTGCGCGCTTGGTGACTGGCATTGGGACTAGCTTTGGTTTAGCTTCAAATGCTGATAAATAAGTTGATTCATTAGCCGCATGGCGAGTGAGCGCAATAAATGCGATCGCAGGTTGTTAATACTCCATATTGAAAGATGAGCACCGATATCAATCCCCCTGAAGAGAATGTAACAACTAGTTCAGCCATGTCAGCTGAACAGGCTAAAGAAATTCTGGCTAAAATTGCCAGCGTACTAGGGGATGCCCCACAGTATGTGGTTGAGATCTTTAATGAGTACAAGCGACCACTGACGGTGATTGGTCTTGTGTTCGGCGGTCTAATTGCCATCAAGATGATGTTTGCAATCTTGGCCGCGATCAATGATATTCCCGTTCTAGCTCCGACCATGGAGCTGATTGGTTTGATTTACACGGGCTGGTTTATCTATCGCTATCTGCTGAAGGCTAACAATCGTAGTGAGTTGCTAAGCAGCCTCGGTGATGTAAAGGATCAAATTACGGGCAATAAGTAATCCCAAGGGTTTCTGTCTAAAGTTGACCCATCCAACTTTTTTGAGACGAAACAATCAGTTAATGGCAAAGCTGGATTGAATCCTTCAGTCCAGCTTTTTTTATGGGAATGGAAACCCGCACCTATGCCGTCATGGCCAATATCTGACGGGGCTTTCTATACTAGGGGCATCGCTACAAGAAAGCCACTTCAAGGAACCCATGGAGCTAAATCAGGACGTCATGAAAGCGGTCGAAACCCTGCAATATCGGGTGACTGCGGGTGATGTGGCCGCTAAAACTGGATTAAATATTAGTCAGGCAGAAGCTGGAGTGCTGGCGCTAGCTTCTGCCACCCAGGCCCATATGCAGGTATCTGATGCGGGGGATATTGCCTATGAGTTTCCCCGGCAGTTTCGGACTACGCTGCGCAATCAATACTGGCAGCTGCGCTGGCAAGAGACCTGGGCAAAAATTTGGGCGGTACTGTTTTATCTGATTCGGATTTCCTTTGGCATCATGCTGATTGCGGCAGTGGTGCTGGTATTCGTGGCCATCATTGCGATCCAGATCGGGATGCAGTCCCAGCGGGATGAGGACAATCGTGGTAGCTATAGCGGCGGGATTGGATTTAATCCCTGGCTGTGGATCGGTCGGGATTGGTTTTATTGGTTTAGCTATGGTCCGCGACGTCGTTACGACCGCTATGGTCAAGTCAGTGGAGGCCGCGATCGCAATCGCCATGATTTGAATTTGCTAGAGGCAATTTTTTCATTTTTGTTTGGCGATGGTGACCCGAATAAGGACTTGGATGAAAGACGATGGAGTGCGATCGCAACCGTCATTCGCAACAACCGAGGTGCCGTCACCGCCGAACAGCTGGCTCCATATTTAGACAACGCCAACCTCAACGACGACCTCGAAGACTACGTCATCCCAGTCCTTAGCCGCTTCAACGGTCGTCCAAAAGTAAGCCCCCAGGGCGATCTCGTCTATTACTTTCCCGAGCTACAGGTCACTGCCAAGAACCACAAACCTCAGTCGGTGCCCGCATTCCTTAAAGAAGTCAAACGTCGCTTTACCAGTGCCAGCTCTAACCAGGTCACCATTGCGATTGGTCTAGGCACGCTGCTGGTGGTTGGGTCCATATATCTCGCCTTCATTGCTGGCGATTGGACAACAGGCTTTATCGGTCTAATCTACTCGCTTTGTGACCTATTTCTAGCCTATGGCGTTGCCTTTCTTGGCATTCCGGCCGGTCGCTACTTTTGGATGCAGCGACAAAATCAGAAAATCGAAGCTCGCAATACTCAACGTCAGCGTCTTGTTGGTCAGACCGTTCCGCGCAAACTTGACTACGCCAAACAGTTCACCATGGAAACCATCGTGGGCAAGGATAACCTGGCTTACACCACCGAAACTGACCTAATTGATCAAGAAATTGCTAACCGCGACAAAATCGACGAAGAATGGCGCAAACGGTTGGAATCATCGTAGACGCGTCGTCGTAGGGGCGTTGCATGCAACGACGTCCGTGCCTGCCGGAGGTACGAACGCGAAGGCGTCGTCCGGCAGCGTGGGGTTGCGCTCGAGGTCGGAGAGCTCGATGCGGGTGATCTGGTCGAGGTTGTCGGTGAGCTCCATCAGCTCGACGTCGTCGCCGCGGAACGCCAGGCGCACCTGGCTGAACTCGGCGTTTGGACTACGCGCCGCCAGCTGCAGCCACACCAGGCCTTCCGCCGCGTACTCGCCCTGCACGTCAAAGTCGCGGCCGACGTCGCTGGACCCGCTCAGCAGCATCGCCGGCGTGCCGGCCAGCGAGCCGTCCAGTCGCTTGACCGTAGCCTGCTCAAGATCCGCGTCGTACAGCCAAAGGCGTTCGCCGTCGGCGATCACCAGCTGTTCGTAGGGCTCCTGGTAATCCCAGCGGAAACGACCGGGGCGCTTGATCAGCAGCTTGCCGGCGGAGTCCTGCACGCGCTGGCCATCAGCGTCATACAGCGTTTGCTGGAACGTGGCACTCAGCGTGGTGAGACTCGCGAGGTAGCGCTCGATGCGCGAGGTGGCAGCCGGGTCAGCGCTGGCCTCGGCCGCGCCATCCTGCGCGCTCGCAGCGGCGGGCAGCGTAAGCACGCCCAGCGCGATCAGCGGCAACAAAAACCTGAGCTTCTGCATAAACATCCTGCGGGGTTGATTCGTTTCAGTCTTCCGGCGGCGGCGGGGCAATAACCTCGCGCTGGCCGTTGGATTCGGG
>JBCCHX010000063.1:0-43646 GCA_039028535.1 Cyanobacteria bacterium P01_B01_bin.77 | reverse complement strand
TCATGAAACGACACGGTCAGTCCGTTACTTTCTGACCTCGCTGGCCTACAACCAAATGAAAGACTTTATGCGGGGGGTGCGGCAGCATTGGCATATTGAAATTAACCTACACTGGTCACTCGATGTCAGCTTTGATGATGACCGCAATCGAGCCAGAACCGGCCATGCTCAAGAAAATCTCTCCATCATTAAGCGCATTGCTCTCAATCTCCTCAATCAAGACCACACGACTAAACTCGGTATCAAGGCTAAGCGCAAAAAAGCCGGTTGGGATAATCAGTACTTACAGTCCATCCTCGCTTCTTAGTCCAAATGCAATCGCCATGGACCACAAAAAACAAAGGAAAACGCCCCATGACTGCACCCACATTACCCGTTGATCTATCCATCACCCTACCCACAGGCGAAACTATTCGCCACATTCTACTGG
Organism: Cyanobacteria bacterium P01_B01_bin.77; assembly: GCA_039028535.1. Taxonomy (GTDB): domain Bacteria; phylum Cyanobacteriota; class Cyanobacteriia; order Phormidesmidales; family Phormidesmidaceae; genus Leptothoe. The sequence goes on along the minus strand of JBCCHX010000063.1, from coordinate 43,216 downwards.
GCAGCCCCAACAATCAGCTGATCCTCACCCCTGAGCAGGGCGACGTCATCAGCATCCTGATGAAACGTCTGTAGACAAGTCAACCCACCGTGCGCTGGTGGGCTGATTTAGAGATTGAATAAGGCGTACAAAGATCGAGTGGGAGCTAAAGATCGCTGAAAGCTATAGGTATATAGCCTCACAGCCCAACTGTCCCTTTAGCTCACATCTTGCACTTGGTGGAGAAGCACCAACCCGCCCAGGGTTCGAAACCCTAGGCTAGCCGAATGGTGTCCCTTTCAGTGGATACCATTATCGGAAATGTGTTTTGAGGGTTAGCTTCCACAACACTTAATGATGGCTTCGAACGCTCCACTACCAGCCTCTAGCGCCTCCATACCCAATTGTCCCTTTTGGCGGACAACCCTCAGTTAGCGCTGGCGTTTCAACCCAGCATGGGCTTTAGCGACACAGCCAATCTTAGTGCAAGATATGAGCCTCTAAGGAACAGCGATGCTATTCGATAAACCTGAAAGAAACACAATTGTCAAAATTTAATCGACAATTAGCCCTTTTGAGAGCAGATTAGTTTGTGTTTCTTAGGAGTTAACCCCATTTCATGACAAGCACATTAGCCATCCAAAGCTGCTTGGGAAACGAGATAATCGTAGCTAAAAGACCGACTTTCACCCGGAGTCAGCGTTATACCTCTAATAATCCAGGAACCCAGCAATGAATCTTGAATAGACACATTAGTCAGAGTTTGATTTCCTGTATTGGTAACAATCACCTCATAAACAACCTTTTCCCCCGCATTGTTGAGGGTGCCATCGCCACTGCTATCCTGCTCAATCACTCTTTTCTCGACTTTGATGTCTGGATTTTGCTCCACCTTAACTTCAACAAAGTCTTTGCTCAGACCCGTTTCATTAGTTGTTACTTCAACCGTATTATCAATGTCACCATCACCCCCCCCATTACTATCAATATCCGCTTGGGTCAAACGATATCGACCGACAAAGTTTTGGGTAGTCCCAGGTGCCAGCCGACCAATTACGCGATTAACCCCAAGCAGTGGATCATTGATAGAGACATTGGTTAAGGTCTGGTTACCGGTATTTTCAAGCTCAATAATGAATTCGATAATATCGCCTGCCTGATTGAGACGACCGTCATTCTTGGTGTCAATACCGACAGCACGCTTGTTCACCTTGATAGCAGGCATCTGTTTGACGGGAACAGCCTCGGTGTCAAGCTTTAAACCCGTCTCATTACTATTCACCGTGGCTTCATTATCAATGGAGCCTACCTTAAAGCCTAATCCAGCTCCATTGTTATCGATGTCAGTTTGAGTGACCGTGTAGCTAGCCTCAAAGGTCTGTTCTGCTCCGACGTTTAGGGTAGCATCCGATGTCAGGATACCACCGGTTAGGGGATCATCGACAACAACCCCGGTTAAGGTCACGTTACCAGCGTTTTGCACTTTGATGGAGTATCTGATCATATCGCCAGCTTCATCAACTACGCCATCGTCATCGGGGGTGCCATCGGGGTCAAACACCTGGACAATCGATTTGTTGATGCCAACGGCTGGTCTCCTGACAACAGAGACATTCTCAGTATCATTGGCATAGTCCGTTTCCTGACTTGAAGCCGAAGCGATGTTTTGAATGCTCGTACCTGCTTTGCCCACCCCTGCTTTGGGGACTCCTGCTGTTGGAGATAGGCTAGCAGTAATGTCAGTGCCGAAGAGGGCTTTGGATGTTTCAGAGTCTACTACACCGTTCTGGGGTAAATTTTTAGACTTTTGAAACTCCTCCACTGCTTGTTGAGTAGCTTTACCAAAAATGCCATCTACTTTGACCGTAATTCCCGCTTCATTCAGTTTTTGTTGAACCCTAGAGACCACATCGCCCCTAGCGCCGCGTTCGAGTACTGGGATGCTGGTGTCTGCATAGCCTTCTTGTAAATCGATAACATCGCCATAGATCTGGCGTGAGGTCGGCAAGGGTTCTAGCTTACCAACAGAGGTTGTTTGCTTTGCTTCCGCAGCTGGTTCCCGATTTTCCGCAGCTGGTTCCTGTTCAACTGCAATCGCACCATCACTGACCAACACAGGTTCGTTCTTACTATCTGCTGAGGCCGTTGACCATTGAACTTTCAAATCTTGCTGAACCGAAGGAGAGTTCAAATTGCTGACATCAACATCAACATCCGCTCTCTCTTGGGTTTGGCAATCAGCCTCACTGTTTTTGCCTTCAACAGACTCACAGGCATAGGCCGGAGCGGCTTGAGAATTGGCTAAACCTGCCAATAAAGTATATCCAGCGGATATACTTATGATTTTCTTTAGATTAGGAGACAAATAATTTGCGCGAGTTGAACTCTCTGAATCTAGATCTGACACAACATCATGGTCTGGCTGTTTCCCAGAGTTCAAATGTTTGATTTTCATGACAAAAACAACGTCTACAGGGCAATCAAAAATCGGTAATAGAGCACCCCTGTTTGGAAAACCTTCTATTTTTTGATGTCTAAATATGAACAAAATCGAAACAAAAGTTTCCTTCCGTATTCTTGCTTTCTTGATGCATGTATTCGAACTATAAATCGGGAAGAAAAATAATTTAGGGTACAAAAAGTAGTACCTTAGCTGGCAAGGTGATAAATCCTGCCATTATCCTGCCTCTGAGTATCACAATTTCGCGAATGGGCGATGTAAACTCTTGCTAACTATTTATACGATGTTTTGCTGACTGCGAAAATTTGAATACTTCTGTCAATGCGTCTGGAGTCGACAAGAGATAGGCGCTCGAATTTATTGAGTTGCGACCAGTTTGACCGTATCCCCTAAAACCAGTGGTTGGCCACTATTTATAAAATACTATGAAATAGTGATATTAAAAGCTTCTCCCCGCAGATGTCTAATATCATCCACGGAGAGAGTCTTTTCAAAAAGGATAGAAAGAGAAGATAGTTAGCCTAACACGCTAACAACATCTGCTGCACTATATGAGGTTTCACCCATTTCACCTTACTCTACACCATTTACAGTCTGAGGCCAGTCAAAACTGTTGTCCTGCTTATCCTGAGCACCCAAAATATGAATACTGTGAGTCCCCAGCGGTGTGATCGACATCGTAGCGGCATCAAAGAAATCTAGCTGTGGAAGCTGTAATAGATATCGTGTCTAGTGTCGTTGTCGGCACCACCCGACACATATCCCCCCTAAGACCATGGAGATGCGTCTCCATGGGAAAGCCGTTCCTTGGGCAATTCCCACAGACATGCTCATTTTTGTTTTCCTTTTCTTAACCTTTGTATTGAGTTTTGAGTTTTGATGAAGGAACGGTTTTAAGGCTTGGGAAGTATTTACACTCTAAGGTTCTAGCTTCAAATTCGATATGTTTCGACACCTGCTGCCGCTAGTTGTTCTTCCCTTGATTACTATGCCTGTTTCTGCTCAGACTAGTTCGCTGTCAGCTACTTGGCAAAATCCGCCGGAACCGATTGTATCGATGTTGGATGCGGACCGACTACCAGCGGTGTCGATTTCGCCTGATAACCAGTGGCTGGTGGAGTTCGAACAGCGGCCATTACCGCCCATTGCCGAGCTGGCGGAACCTTGGGTTGCGATCGCAGGTGTCAAGCTCAACCCCAATACCTGGGAGCCATCCCAGGCAGCCGCTTACAAGGGGATCACCGTACGCCCGTTAGGAGCTTTAGCAGGTAGCTCGATCGAGCTACCTGCCGGGGCCCGTATACGTAACCTACGCTGGTCCTATAACAGTCGCTACCTAGCGTTTACCCTCACCCAGACTAGCGGCATTGAACTGTGGGTATTGGATATAGCTGAAGCAAAGGCTAAGCCTCTAAGCCAACCGATTCTCAATGGAGTGTACAACAGTCCCTGTCATTGGCTACCGGGCGACGATGGTCTGATTTGCAAAGTGCGTCCCCACGATATAGGTGAACCGCCAACAATGCCAACGACACCAACAGGACCTGTAATTGAAAACAGCCAGGGAAGAGTGGCCGCCACCCGCACTTATACCAATCTGTTACAGACCTCCCACGATGAAGCACTGTTTGAACACTATTTCTCAGCTCAGCTGGTTCATATCAGTTTGGATGGAAAGATCACCCAACTAGATGAACCAAACCTGATTCGCAATGTAACTGTATCGCCAGATGGACAGTGGTTGTTGCGATCCACCATGCATCGTCCCTTTTCCTACCAGGTGCCTCTATCTCGCTTTCCCGTACGCTACGAGGTACTTAACCGCCAAGGGCAAGTGACCTATGAACTGGTGGATTTACCCCTGGCCGATGATATTCCCCTGACCTTTGACTCAGTGCGTCAGGGAAAGCGCAGCATCGGTTGGCGTACGGATCAGCCGGCCACCCTTTACTGGGTAGAGGCACTAGATGGTGGTGATGCCAGTACCCCCGCCGACTACCGGGATGGACTTTATACTCTAGCCGCGCCCTTTGACGGAGCACCCACAGAAATCTGGCGTTCCACTCTGCGATTTAGCGGTATCACCTGGGGTAATGACAACTTTGCCATGGTGACAGAAACCTGGTATGACAGCCGTCAGCGAAAAACTTGGATGATTAGTCCCCAAGGGGTCGAACCCGTTTTAGTCAATGCCAGAGACTTTCAAGATGCCTATGCCAATCCGGGCAATCCGATGACCATCCCTGGCCCCTATGGTCGCTCAGTACTCATGATTAGCGACGATGGTAAGAGCATCTATTTAAATGGCAATGGTGCATCTCCAGAGGGCGTTTTTCCTTTTTTGGATCGGTTGGACCTAGCGAGTTTGCAAACAGAACGTCTGTGGCAGGCTGAAGGAGAAAAGTTTAGCCGCGTCACCCGCCTTTTGGATAACGATGCCCACTCGCTGATTGTTCGTAGAGAATCTCCTAGCAGCCCGAGTAACTACTATCAGCTCGATCTCACCAGTGGAGAAGAACGCTCACTAACAGACTTTACCGATCCGTTAGCCTGGTATGCCGATGTAAAGAAAGAGGTGGTACGCTATCCTCGAGCCGATGGAGTGACGCTCACGGCGACGCTGTATCTGCCACCGGGCTATGATCCAACAACAAACGACCCTTTACCCACAGTCTTCTGGGTTTACCCCCGAGAGTTTAAAGACCGCGACGTCGCTAGCCAAAATACTCGCTCAGAACATACGTTTACCCGTCCAGGCAGAGCGTCGGTTTTATTTTTGTTAACTCAAGGATATGCTGTACTTAGCGGTCCGACCATGCCCATTATTGGCGAAGGTGACACAGAACCCAACGATACCTATATTGAGCAGTTGGTGTCTAGCGCTGAAGCGGCGGTTGATTATCTTGTGGAGCGTGGCGTTAGCGATCGCACCCGTTTGGCCATTGGCGGTCATTCCTACGGGGCTTTTACCACAGCAAATCTGCTAGCTCATAGCGATCTGTTTCAAGCTGGGATCGCCCGTAGCGGTGCCTACAATCGCACGCTAACCCCCTTTGGTTTTCAGGGAGAACAGCGCACGTTCTGGGAAACGCCGGAGACTTATCTAACCATGTCTCCGTTTATTTCTGTTGAGAAAATCAATGAGCCGCTACTGCTGATTCACGGTGCTGAGGATAATAATTCGGGAACCTATCCGATACAGTCGTCGCGGATGTACGATGCTATGAAGGGACTGGGAGGTACGGTACGATATGTGTCGCTACCGGCTGAGAGCCACAGCTACCGGTCTCGAGAGGCGGTGGGTCATGTGTTGTGGGAAATGGTAGAGTGGCTAGACCAGCATGTGAAGGGCAGATCAGAATCTAGTTTGTAGAATTCTGTTTTGCTCGTTTATCATCTATCTCAAGATATAGAACTGTTATGTCAGCTATTCGAGGCATATTAGCCAGATTGTTGTCCTCCATCGGGAGCGATCACCCCATGGCTGTTCTCTAGTGGTCATCAGCAACTATTGTAGTTTTTTTAGATGCACCGTTAGTGATGACGGCCGTGGATCGCTCGGTGCGGTTTGCCTGCCACCATTAGGGGAGGGCTTTTGTTAATAGCACAATGCTAACCGAACGCATTTGTCTTTTAGCTTTGTCAGATGTGCGACATGATCTGCCATTGCTAGTATTTTTACCGGGTATGGACGGTAGCGAGCTTTCTCTACGACAGCAAGCGAACGGTCTGCGAACTGTGTTTGATACCCGCTGCCTTATTATTCCAGGAAATGATAAGACAACCTGGGCTGATTTGGTCGAGCAGTTAACCGAGCTGATTACAATTGAGAAAAAGTCCCGGCCTGATCGCCCCACATACCTCTGTGGTGAATCCTTTGGGGCTTGTTTAGCTTTAAAGACTATTAGCCACTGCCCTAATCTATTTAGTGGACTGATTCTCATCAATCCAGCGTCTGCGTTTAATCGTCAACTGTGGAGTCCTTTAGGGGCGTTCTTGCTCCAATGGCTACCAGGCAACACTTACCGATTTGGGGCTCTGGGATTACTTCTGTTTTTGATTGTACCTGAGCGAGTATCCCAGGATAATCGTCAGGCTTTACTCCATGCCATGCGGCGAGTTACACCAGAATCTGCCGCTTGGCGACTGTCTCTGCTGCAAGATTTCCAGCTCAATAAGGTGGCCTTAAGACAGTTTCAGCCGCCTACTTTATTAATTGCGTCAGGGGCCGATCGCTTACTTCCCTCTGTTGTTGAAGTTAAAAAGATAGCGGCGTTATTGCCAAATGCCCAGATGCTGACGCTAAGCCACAGCGGCCATGCCTGTTTGCTGGAAGCAGAGGTTAGCCTCTATCAGCTACTACAGCAAGCTCAGTTTATTCCAAAAGCCAAAATTTAGAGTGCGTAGATGAATATTGGCCATTGCTGTCACCACGTTCGAGCCATGTGCAAATTTCCCTATCCCTAGATGCGCCGCATTTTAGGTCTTGGACCCAATACACCACTAAGATGGTGATTAGAACTGTTGGATAGTCGATACTTTCAATGTATTCTGAAATACATTGAATCGTCATAGGTAAGATAATCACCCGATAAGAAAAGTGTTGCCCCCCTTCAGTGATGCGAAGATTTAAGTCATCTTTAAATATTAAACAAGTGCCACGCTCTGTTGCTTGTTTACTAATGTTATACCAAATCCGCCTAGCTTGAGCCCGAAACCCAAGACTGTCATTTCAGGGGACCACCAGTGGTAATTGGTAAGGTTTCGAATATCATCTTGCATCGTTATCAAGGTTTGACATCGGGTCACCAAAATGTCTTCAACGTGTTCAATCTCGTCAAAACACTGATTGACTAATGGCTCATCGGCTAAGCGCCAAAGTCGTTCAGCCGGTTGTAACTCCGGAGAATAGGGCGGCAAGATTTCTAAATGAATCCCCTCAGGAATCTCGACCTTGTCACTACGATGCCAACCGGCTCCATCGATCACCATAAGAATGCGTTTATTCGGTCCAGCCCCGACGGCTTCGGCAAAGGCTTTGAGAGCTTGATTGAACCACTCCACATTCACCCGAGGCAGAATAAACCATTCGGTCTGACCCGTGTTGGGATGCACAAAGCCATAGAGATAGGTCCACTCATAGCGATAGTTCACCTCGGCAACGGGGCGTTGACCGACAGGAGCCCAGACTTTACGCACAATCGGCTTGAGTCCCAATCGATGCTCGTCAAAGGACCAACACTCCACCACGGACCCCGGATACTGGCGTTCTAACTCAGCTTTACGGATGGGCAGTTTTTTTAAAGGCCGCTTTGGCCTCGGCATCCCCCTTGACATGCAGAGGACGAGGTTCCTGGCAAGAATAACCCACTAACCTCAGATAATCCCAACCGCGTTGTGGCCACACATGGTCTCGACCCAGCAGTTGGGTCATCACCCGAGCAACTTTAGGACCACTCCACACACCGCCATCGTCGGGAGGCGATTTGAGGCGTTCCTTAAGGTCTTCAAGCTGCTGCTCATTCAACAGTGAGCGGGATTGGTCGGGCGTCGATTCCGGACACTAGCCACGCCTTCGGCATTGTAAGTACGCACAATACGACGAGCGTAATCATAGTTAAGACCAATGGCTTCAGCCGCTGCCGTCAAGGTGTGATGCTCTGAGACCAACCAGAGCAGATGCCAGCGGCGAGATTCCACGGGGTCATGGCTGGTTTGGTAGCGCTCTTTCAGCTCAGTCGATGAAAGATGGGGGATGATAGTGAGTTTTCTAGGCATACCCTAGCGTCTCATATTTCGGTTCCCAGCACATCGGATTTGGTATTAGATGCATTTTTTGCCTTCTACATGTGGCAACACACCTCCTGATTCCTAAGTTTTGATTCGATGCAAAATATTGGGATCTGGATTTTGAAGGGGGCATTGCAACCTGGTACTCGATGCTTAAGTTTTTAGCGATCGCAATTATTTCAGCCATTTTTGTGCATCGAATCCAAGCTAAAGGTAATTTTTCTCCTGTGCTACTCGGATTACTGGCTATTTTTTTGGCGATGGGTATTGATGAAATCGCCCGATTACACGAACGGATTGGCAAGTATAGCGATGTACTTTTACCAGCTGGGAGTCGGGCTAATACTCCATTTCATGAAACTAGGATATGGGTATTTCTCGTAGGTATCCCCTTTATCTTCTTTTTTGGATGGTGGATATACCGATTAAGAAAAACGTTAATGGGGTATAGATATGAAATTAAGCAGCTAGTGTTAGGGGTATTTTTCTTGTTATTAGGTGCCTTAGGTGTAGAACTGCTGGCCAACATGTTTTACGATGAATTTACTCAAATCATCGTCATTACCTTTGAAGAAGGGTTGGAAATGTTAGGGGCAACTATCATTTTCTGGGCGGTACTTATGATGTGGAAAAAGAAGCATCCGGAGCATTCATGAACTGGAGCATTTATGTTAGGGCTCTGGGTGTGGATATTTCAATAACAGACATACCCGAGGCAGACATATCCAAGACAGATTTCGAGGCAGTCGCCATCGCTGGTTGATCAATACCTTGCACCGTCAGGACAGAGCAGGGAGCATGGTGCATGACATAATTACTGACACTTCCTAACAACAGTTCGCTCAAGCCACTGCGGCCGCGTCGCCCCATAATGATTAAATCAGCCTGCCAATTGGTAGCAATCTCACAGAGGGTGCTATCAGCGGGGCCAATAGGGCATGTATAGTCAGCCTTAAGATGCTGACGATGGATGTAGTCGACTTGCGATCGCAACCATTGCTCAGTCTTCTGCTGCTGCTGTTGCCAATTGACCATGCGGCTTTGGTACATCTCTGCTGTCCAAGTGCTATGCATGCCTTCCATACCGAGATAACCTGGAGCAGCATAATCCATCTCTACTGGCTGAACCACTGTAACAAGATTAAATTGAGTTGCTGATCGACCTAAAGCAATAGCTTCTTCCAAAACACTGCGACTACTGTGACTCCTGTCTAAAGCCACTACAATTCGCTGAAACATGGCACTATCCTCCTCTACAGAAGCGGTGTAGGCTGAGCAATCAGGCACTTTCATATTACTAAAAATAATCTCCAACAATGCGCAAAAGCGCCACAATTATCAAGAAACTCAATTTGCAAATTGAGAAATATTAAGTTTGTTTAGACCGTAGTAACCGTCAGACTATCTGTTAAGAAATCTCGTGATTTCATCAGGCATTTGCCATCATTATGACTAAGTAATGTGAATAATACTTTCAAGTTTTCTCGGTTGTCATGCCAATTTCATTTTTAGCTCTAGACTAAGGATAATCAAAGTAAAAAAGTGAATTTTTCTATTCTCTTTTCATAGTTTGATCGTTCAATAAACTTCACTTGGTTCTATTGAGTGAAGTTCAACGACACCTTAAACCACGGGCAGCTTAGCGCACTTTAGTAAACTCCTGTAGAGTTCAAGGTGTCGACTTTCCCACTCCAGGTATTACACGTTATAGAGGCTAGGAAGTTATGCGTATTTCTCGTTGGTTAAAAGATAGTTTTGACTATCTTTTTGGAGCAATGGCTCGCATTTTTGGTCCTGACGATGATGCCTATCCCGCCGTTGGGATTCAGCCCTATGACGGTGAGCCTTATTCCTCTAGTTGGACCTAGATTAGTCTAGTCTTAACTAAGCCACATTAACAGTCAAAATCAAGGAGCTTTTACGGAGAAGACTGTACGAACGTAATTATGATTCCGATCATGGAAGAGAGTTGCATTAGCTAGTGGCATCAAATTCACATTGATCGATATGCTCCTTTAGGGCTCTGGTAAAAATACCAGAGCCTTTTATTATTGACGCCCCCATTCACGTTAAGATTACTTAATGTTAACTATATTTTGCTGGCAGCTTTGGCGGCAATGTGGACTGAATAAACTCAATGACGCTTCCTTTGCCTTCCCTAAAGCATGTGCCAGAATTTAAAGGTGACATCACTCTAGATGCTAAGAATCTAAAAAAATCCTACGGTCGTGGTAAACGGCGGTTTGATGCCGTGCGGGATGTTTCTCTACGTCTATGTGCAGGAGAAGTCTTGGCGTTTCTAGGTCCCAATGGAGCCGGAAAGACGACAACCATCAAGATGATTGGTGGCTTAGTGCAACCTGATTCAGGGCAGGTAAACATTGATGGCTTAGACCCCCATCGGCAGTCCATGGCTCTAAAGTGTGTAGGCGCCGTTTTAGAAGGTAACCGCAATCTCTATTGGCGGCTCACACCATTAGAAAATATTGAATACTTTGGGGGTCTACGACAGGTCCCTCGACGAGTAGCACGACAGCGGGGTGAACAACTCTTAGAACAGTTTGGACTGATTGATAAACGTAAAATCCCAGTCCAAAAGCTATCGCGAGGCATGCAGCAAAAACTAGCGATTGCCGTTGCATTGGTGCATCAACCAAGGCTGTTACTGTTGGATGAACCAACGCTGGGGCTAGATGTAGAAGCCAGTGAAACTGTTAAAACCTTGATCCGGGATGTGGCAGCGGCTGGTTGTGCAATTTTGCTAACCACACACCAGCTAGATGTAGCTGAGGAGCTGTCGGACCGGGTGGCAATTATTCGCCGAGGACAAATCATTGTAGAGCAGTCCACTCAGACACTAATTCAACAGTTTTCAGGCAGTATGTACCGGATAGACTGTGTCCAGGCCATTGACCATCAACGCGTTGGGAAAATTATGACCCTTGGTGGCACGGTTGCAGGTACCCAGGTACAGTTTCATGGGGATGCACTCTATGAGCTTTTGGATATTCTGCGACCCTTACCAATTAAAGAGATTCGTCAAGACCGAGCGGCTTTAACCGATGTGTTTTTGACATTGATTCGAAATGAGCCTTAGGGGCGGTATTGTCCATTCCCTCGTCAGGGGTAATATAGGGTTTTGGCAAGTTCTCTGACTTGACTCTCCCTAAAAACCCATTTCATTCCATTAACAACCTGTGTCATTTTTAATAAAATAAGCCAAGATCAGACATATCGTCAGGAACAGTATTGACGACCGGCGACTCGTTATCCCCCATCTGTTGTGAACAATCTTCGCTGCATTTTGGAGTATGAGTCATATTTATAGGACATACTAGACGTCTGCAGTAGTCGTCCACAATGGTTTATGGCCAGTAATGTCAAACTGTTTCTCATAGTAATGGAGACAGATCATGGCTAATATTCAACAGCTACATCATGAATATAACCAAGGCTATCGCGATTTTTCTCGCATTAGCCTTCATAATGCTGACCTCAAGCAGTCGCACCTTAGCGGTGTGGACTTTAGCCACTGTGATCTCAGTGGTGCAGACCTTAGCCATACAGACTTTAGTCGCAGCGATCTCAATAGCGCTAATCTCACTGATGCCGATCTAACCCAGGCAGATCTCAGCGGCACCAAGCTCATGGGCGCTAATTTTATTGGAGCCGAACTCTCAAATGCTAGTCTAGTCGGGGCTGACCTTACCCAAGCCGACCTCAGAATGGCTAACCTGGAAGGAGCCGATCTCAGGGGTGCTAATCTAACTGCAGCCATTGTCAGTGGCGCGAACTTCTCCAACGCCAATTTAACAGCCGCTTGCTTAGATAAAACAAGGTTAGACGAAGCTGATTGTGATGGGGCAAATCTTGGACACCTTCGGGCTCCTGTGGCTAATACAGTCGGTGATGAGCATCATCGGTGGGTAAGTTGGGGAGCGCATTAAAATTGTTGAAGGAGCTTTCTGAATCAAGAACTAACAAAAGTTTCAGGGAGCCCTTTGAATTCTCCCACCCCAAAGTCTAATTATCCAACAAAACCAAGGGTCTCAATAACACCTCACTCAAGCTAGAAAAATCATGACTCACTGCTGATTTAGCCCCTTCTGGCATCGCTTGGCGACAATCCGGACAGTATAAATAAACTTCACCATGGCGAATATGGCGTAGCAGCGAACTTTTACAACACAGACAGTAGCTCATGGTGCCCCCAGGCTTTAGTGCTATTACCTACTTTAATAGCGCATAAAGTTGAAGATTTTGTGAGGGCACTAACCCTCTGTGACATTTATTACCTCAGAAACAGCTGGTAAAAAGCATTCTGTTGATAAGGAGCAATATAAACTTAACGTAAAAGTCCGCCGATATCTTGAGGTTTATGTTCGACAGGCAGCGGTTGTTCAGAACTGGGCAGACTAGTCTCCGAAGCCTCTACGTCAAGCAATCTTAAGGCCATTACTAGGGCATGATAGCAGCTGGGTAAAAAGTTACTTGTGGGTAGTGTGGCCTGTACCTGAAACCGCCGTAAACGTTCTTTGACCCGACCTTCTGCTCCAACAATAAAAATCTCTCCTCGCTGACTACGACGGGCAGCTTTAATCTCAGATTCGATGGTCAAAGAGGCGGTCACCCCCACCAGCGGCACATCGCTGAGATCTAGAATCAAGGCATCGTAGCTGCGCCCCATGTGATGAGCAATCGTTCTGGCTGCTCCAAAGCTCATCGGACCACTCATTTGAATTAATAAAATTCGTCCCCCGCCCTGACCTAGCATCTGCCGCTCTTCAGGAGTCAACACGATCCTGAGATCTTCGTCGGGATGTGTGACAGCTCGAATCTGTTCAGATTGGATGCTAGTTAGGCGATGGATGGTTAACATGTTAGCCACAAAGGCTCCTGCAACCACGGCTGTAATCAAATCTACAAACACTGTTAACAGCAACACACCATAGGTTACCAGTGCTGCTCGCATGGACACCTGACATACCCGCCATAAAAAGCTCCAGTCAATAATCTTGATGCCTACCTTCATCAAAATCCCAGCCAGGACGGCGTGGGGAATCTGGGCTGTAATGCCTCCAGCCCACAATACGATACACAGAAGAACTAAGGCATGAAACATTCCCGACAGCGGGGTGCGGCCCCCTGCCTGCACATTAATGACCGTTCGCATAGTGGCACCAGCACCCGGAAGCCCACCAAATAGTCCAGCTACAAGGTTACCAATCCCCTGACCAATCAGTTCTTGTTCAGAGTCATGGCGGGTGCGGGTGATGCTGTCAGCGACCAGAGATGTCAACAATGAGTCGATTGCCCCCAGGATAGCTAACATTAGACCATACCCGACAATATCCCTCAGCTGGTTGAGGTTGAGCTGAGGCCACTGCAATTGGGGAAAACCTTGGGGAATCTCACCAATGCGAGCGATGTCGCTGTCAGAAAAGACCAAAACTGAGAGCGCTGTGCATACAATTAACGCCACCAGCGGTGATGGTACAATACGCGCCAGTTTGCCAGACCAGCCAAACACAATGACCAGAGTCAGCAGCCCCAAGCCCATAGCTACCGGTTCTGGGCTGGTTATGGCCGTGGGCAGCTGTTGTAAGCCTAAAACCACACTATTCTGGGCCGGATGCCCCAGCAACGGTGCCAGCTGTAATGCTACGATGATTACCCCAATTCCCGACATAAAACCGGAAATGACGGTATAGGGCATTAAGGTAATAAACTGCCCCAGACGCAGCACCCCAAACAAAATTTGAAAGAGTCCGCTGAGCATGACAGCAGTAAAGGCCATGGCCATACCACTGTCAGGATTTTCGGCAATGAGCTTGGTGAATACTGTGGCCATGACTACGGTCATGGGACCCGTTGGCCCAGACACCTGGGAGGGAGTACCACCAAACAGTGCTGCAAAAAATCCGGTAAACACCGCTCCATAGAGACCTGCCGTCGCACCTGCCCCTGAGGCGACTCCAAAAGCCAGTGCCAATGGCAGGGCAACGATGGCAGCCGTCATCCCACCAAACAAATCTCCTCGCAGATTGCCAAACTGTAATCGATGGATTAGTTGCATAGGGCTATCTCAACAATCAATAAGTTGGTGGGGACTACCAATGAAGGGCTCTATATCCAAATCAGCAACGGCAAACTAGTGAAGTTTACAGCTGAGTTCTCCTCCAAAGCGACCACTACCCTTGATGTAGCCATCGATATCCACTGGTGCAGGCAATACCTTCCAAATTCTTTGACAGTATTCCTGGACAGAGCGATCCGAAGAGAAATACCCCATCCGCGATGCATTGAGAATAGACATCTCCAGCCAACGACGCTGATCTTGATAAGCTTCGCTAACGGTGCGCTGACAGTCAACATAAGCCTGATAATCCGCCAGTAGCATAAAGGGATCTTGATACAACAACTTATCTAAAAGAGGCTGAAACAGCGATCCATCGCCGTGGGAAAAATGCCCGGACGCAATTAGGTCCATAGCATCCCTGAGGTAAGGATTACCCAGATAATAATCTCGGGGCGTATAGCCCTCATACTTCATTTTGGCAACCTCATCAGTGGTTAAACCAAACAAGAAAAAGTTCTCGGCTCCGACAGCATCACGGATTTCGACATTGGCTCCATCAAGGGTGCCAATGGTCAAGGCCCCGTTCATGGCAAACTTCATATTGCCGGTACCTGAGGCTTCCTTACCTGCCGTCGAGATTTGCTCCGAGAGATCAGAGGCAGGATAAATGCGCTGGCTATTGGTGACGTTGTAATTGGGCAAGAAAATCACCCGAAGCTGGTTGCGTAAATCGGGGTCTTTATTGGCCATCTCACCAACAGAGGTAATCAGCTTAATCATCAGCTTGGCCATATGATAGCCTGGTGCAGCCTTACCTCCAAAGATAAATGTGCGGGGCATAATCTCCATCTGAGGATTCTGTTTTAGCTGACTGTATAGGGTGACAATGTGCAACGCATTTAGGTGCTGCCGTTTATATTCGTGAATGCGTTTAACCTGCACGTCAAACAGCGATGCTGGATCAACTAATACGCCAAACTGTTGGTGAATGCGTCCAGCTAACTCACGTTTAGCCGAGCTCTTCATCTCATGCCACTCGTCTTGAAACCCTGAGTCTTTTGCCAGTGACTCTAGCTGCTTTATTTTTTCTAACTCTTTGAGCCACCCCTCTCCAATTTTCTCGGTCACCATTTTAGTCAGCCGGGGATTACTTAAAGCAATCCATCGACGCGGGGTGACGCCGTTGGTCATATTGCAGAACTTCTCTGGAAACAGCTCATAGAAGTCTTTGAGAACAGTCTGCTTTAGGAGATCGCTGTGGAGTTTGGCCACGCCGTTGATTGTGTGACTGCTGACACAGGCCAAATTTGCCATGCGTACATAGCGTTCTCCACTTTCATCAATCAGTGACATCCGCTCTAGTCGAGCTGAGTCTTTAGGAAAACGCATGCGCACCAGCTCTAAAAAGCGAGTGTTAATCTCATATATGATTTCCAGATGGCGCGGTAACAGACTACCAAACAAACTAATGGGCCATTTTTCCAGAGCTTCAGGCAGAAGCGTATGGTTGGTGTAGGCCATAGCCTGTTGGGTGATTTCCCAAGCAACGTTCCAATCCAAATGATACTTATCGACCAGCAAACGCATGAGTTCTGCCGAGGCAATTGCGGGATGAGTGTCGTTTAGCTGAATTGAAAATTTCTCATGAAAATCTTCAACTGGAATATTCTGGCCTTTGAGGATACGGAACATATCCTGCAGTGAGCAAGACACAAAGAAAAACTGTTGTTTTAGACGTAGTCTTTTTCCAGCCAGAGTTTCATCGTTGGGATACAGTACTTTAGTCAGATTTTCAGAAGAGACTTTCTCTTCTACTGCACCGTAGTAGTTCCCTTGATTGAACACGGCAAAATCGAAGGATTCGATGGCTTCTGCCTTCCACAGTCGCAGTGTATTAGCTGTATTCACCTGGTAGCCCAAAATTGGCGTATCGTAGGGAGTACCTAACACCTCCTGGTCAGGTACCCAGCGAACTCGGTAGTCTCCACCTGCATCGATATAGGACTCAGTGTGGCCACCAAACATAACCTCCCTGGCCCATTCTGGTCGAGCAACCTCCCAAGGATTCCCATGGCGCAGCCACTTATCCGTGCGTTCTACTTGCCATCCCTGTTGAATACCCTGCTCAAAAATGCCAAATTCGTAGCGAATGCCATATCCCAAAGATGGCACTTCCAACGACGCCATTGAATCGAGGTAGCAGGCTGCCAATCGACCTAGCCCCCCATTGCCGAGACCGGGCTCTACTTCCTGCGCTAACAGGTCGTCAAAATCTAGCCCCAGCTCCTCCATGGCTGCTTTCACCTGGTCATAGATACCCATGTTGATCAGGTTGTTGCCCAGGTGGGGGCCCATCAAAAACTCAGCTGATAAGTAGCACACTGTACGACAGCGATCTTGGGTATAGCTCTCAGCGGTGCCATTCCAGCGATATAACATGCGATCGCGAACTAGATGGGCCAGCGCCATATAGTAGTCAAGCTTTGTTGATAGGGCAACGGGTTTACCCTGTACGAAAAAGAGATTTTCTAAAAAAGCTTGCTTGATAGCTTCAATACTCGTTCCAGTGCGATGTTCCAAACTTTGTTGAACTAACTCATCCGAGTCAGCTATGGCCAGTCTCGCAGTTGTCTCTGTCTTTAACGAAGTATCCATGGGGTGCCTATCTATTTTTAGCTAGTGAAAGGAACACTATCAAACAAGAAAGTCGTCATTAGCCAGGAGACTACACATGGGCTTTCCTGAGGGTATGAGCGTTCCCTTACTCTCAGGAGGGGAATTTTATTCAATTATTGCAGCCGTGTCCTGTCTAGATGCTCCTTTCAGGTTTTATCAAACAAAATTGAGCATGCTCCTTGCTGTGCTGTAAACTACGCTTTCACTGAGCTTAATAGTGATTTTCTTTTGTACCACTTGTAAGGAATGATCATAAACATTTCAGCACTTTGAAATATTTATGTACGACGTTGCTGATCCCCAGACTGAGAACGATAGTCTAGACCCTGTTATTATTTTTGGCCAGTAATTTTTTATTTTTTTGATCCCATCCCTGTGACGCTCAATGATATTCCTATGCCATCTTGTATGCCTGTGGCTACAGATGGCTCGGGAGCAGCCATGTCCCAGACTGTATAGAATCTGAGGACGAGCAATAGCACAAACGCGAACTTGTCAGTTCGCAACTATCCCTGCCCGCCAGCGTCATTGTGTCAAAATACGTCTGGATTTTTTTGACCATTCTTGTAAACATAGGCTGAAGGTGCTTCACTCTCCTATGAATGCTCTGTCCTCCACATCTGATGACCGACGACCCGGTGACCTATCGGCCGATGAGCTGGCGGCTGAAAATAAACGACTGCATCAGGCACTAGCATTGGCCCAGAGCGAGTGCGATAACCTGGAAACCCTGGTCAATATTGTGACTGAACATTCCACTGTGCTGGAGAATTCCCTCAATCAGCAAAAGCGGGATATGACGGAGTATATCGAACAGGTAAAAATTGTTACTAAGGCTGCCGTCGCGGTGCAGCGAGATGCCTTTACACCGGAGCACCTAGCAGATGTTGCCCGCCGCTCCGATGAGTTAGGCAATCTAGCCCAAGTATTTACCAAAACAGTCTTGGCGGTTAAAGATCACGAGCAAACCCTAGTTGAGAATAATCGCCACCTAGAACAACTTTTGCAGGCTTACAGTCGATTTGTCCCCCAGGAACTGCTTCAGTTTTTGCAAAAAGAGAGCGTGATCGATCTGCAGCTAGGGGATCATGTCAGCAAAGAAATGGCCATCTTATTTGCTGACCTGCGGGGATTTACCACCATGGCTGAAACCATGACGCCCCAAGAAAACTTTAATTTTATCAATACTTTTTTGGGGTATATCAGCCCAGAAATAGCTAGGCACAATGGATTGGTGATGAAATACATGGGTGATGGCATCATGGCCGTTTTTCCCGATGGGGTGGACGATGCCCTACACGCTAGCATTGCCCAAGCCCAGCGGCTGCGGGACTACAACCAACGACGTCAAATCAAGGGCTATGCGCCGTTAAGTGTGGGTACGGGGATCCATGTGGGGCGGATGATGGTGGGCATTGTGGGTGAAAACCATCGGATGCAGGGGGATGCTTTATCTGACAATGTCAACCTCACGGCTCGGTTAGAAGGCTTGACCAAGTACTATGGGGTGCAGTTACTGATCTCAGAAGATGTGCTGCAAAAACTGACGGATTGCGATCTCTACTCAGTGCGGCTGATCGATCGGGTGATTGTCAAAGGCCGTCACACCCCGATTACCGTTTACGAAGTGCTAGATGCAGAAGAAGAGAAGGCACGAGCCAACAAACTCAAAACGTTACCGGTATACCTCAAGGCTCTCGACTTTTATCAGCAGGGCCATCTGATCGAGGCGCAGGAATGGTTTCAGCGTGTGCTCCAGGCTGATCCAAACGATAAAACCGTACAGCTCTATTTAGAACGTTTGCAGCTGCTACAGCGGCAGGGTCTGCCCAATGACTGGCAGGGCATTTGGGAATTTACTCAAAAGTAGGTAAACGCTTATCTTTTAATGATCCCCAGGAATCAACGTCACTCCCGTGCTCAGTCTTTGAATAGCTCTAAAATATCCTGGTTCCATCACCATCATGGGCAGGCCATGCTCAGTTAAAATCGCTTGAATGCGTCCATGGGCCTGCGGCAACTGGTCAAAGGGAATCCCTGGAAATGCATGGTGTACCGCATGGTAGTTCAAGCCCCCTATTAGCCAACCCAACCCAGCGCTGGTGTACAAATTTCGAGAAGCATATAGCTGCGTCAGCTGATGGCCACCCATCTGATGCCATAAACCATAGTGCTCCAAATGCGCTCGGGTCTGGGCAATGACCCCCACCACCCGCTCTAAACATAGCCAAAATAGTAGATAACGTAGAACGCTCGTTTGGGAAAGCACAACAGCTGTCAGCAAACCACTCTGTACCAGTCCCATCCCTAAGATATCTATCCACAGCTGTCGCCTTAGCCGGGGAAGTTGGCCCTGAAACTGCAGCCCACCCCTTAGGGTTTTAACAATGATCCCAAATCCGCCCAGAATAAAAATGTTGACTACCCACTGATGTCGTATGTACCACTGCACCCAGGCAGATGACTGCTGATATTCTTGCGTTGTCCACTGATACCGTTCCGGGTCGCGCACATCAATACCATTCCACCCATGGTGTAGACGATGCAACTCCGAATAAACACCCACTGGCCAGAGCATTGGCCAGGATATAACGCGAGCTAAGATTTCCTCCACCAAGGGCCAGCCCAAAAGCGTGTGGTGGCTGGCATCGTGGGTACAGATCAGCCACAGGGCATAAAACACGCCGGTCACCACCGTACCACTCCAAAAAAGCCATTCAGAGCTCGCTGTCCAGGCTAGGGTCATGCAGGCCAAGGTGGCGACACCCAAGATAGTAAAGCGCCAGAAACCGGCCCAAACATTCACAGCCTGTAGATCGGTAACAGCTTCCTGTAACACCTTGTTAGAGACTGTGGGAAGCTTGCATGCTGCCATTGTCTAAATTCCCCCTACTCAAGCCCATGATGTCACTATAATCTTAAAAAATTTTAAGACGATGCCACCGGGTGGAGTAAAACGCTTATCTCTCAAGCCAGTGCAATGGCCGGTCCCGACGAAATATTAAGAAAACAGCTGATGTACACACCCATTACTGCATGGGCAACCACATCACCCAATAGCGCCATTTGCCGCACAATCAGATATGTTCCGATAACAGGACATAGAATGCCGATTAGCATACTAGTCAACAGGGCCTGACGCATAAAATCATAGTTAAACGGGGCGAGCAGCCGGTCCATAGGAAGCCTCAGGAAAAACCAAACGGGCCTGGGCTCCATAGGAAATGCTTCGCGTTAGGCTGACCTATACCCATGGCGATACGACTACGCTCAGTCCTCAGCTTTCTGGAAATATCAAAATTTAGCCGGTTGAGCGTAGTCAAAACTAGCGAGCAGCGTTTACATTTTGCCACTAATCTGAGAGAGACTGCAGAACCAGCGAAAAAAACACAGTTGTAAATAGTCATGCTAATATCTATGAAATTGTTCTTAACATATATGAAGAGAGCATAAAGAAGGCATAAAGCCCTTGCAATTACAGGGGTTTACCTCTGTTGTTTCATCTGAAATCCATGAAATGCCTACAACAAACATAAGCTATCCGAGACTTCTGTCTCGGATCTCTGGGTATTGGATTTCTGGGTGTTTTCTACTGTTCATCCATTAGCCTTCCTAGTTAAACAAAGTGCCATGTCAGTTCTAGAAAACTCCTTTTCTACCTCGCAACTTGACTGTGCTCTTCCCTGTAGCCCAACTACCTCTGATCCCTTTACGCCTGTACCACATTCGTCCCATTTAGCGTATGTATTGCCTCAAGACCCCCTAGATGTGTATTCTCCCCTGCCAGAGAGCATACATATAGATTACGTAGATCATGGCGATCTTCTCTCTTCTAGTTTGTCCCATCAGTTCCCTACATCACAGCAGAATTCAGCTATAGACCTGAGCGATCCGCTACTTAATAACACAGCGGTCTATAAGCTTTCTAATACTGAAGATGACATGCTTTTTTATACACCTGTAGCCGATGTCTCTGGGCTGGGCACATTGACTGATGCTGCTATTACCAATGGCAATACTATTGTTGCTGGTGTCTCTTCGGTGGCTGCCGATGGCAAAAATAATGTCTCAGATAATGCAATAACCACCATTGACATTACCAATCTTCCCCAAAAAATATTTGAGGCCAATCCTGGCCTTGATAATGCCGTTGCCAATGACGGTCGCGATGATGCCGATACTATTCAGGCAGTGATTCAATGGGTGCAGTCTCAACAGACAGCAGATAACCCCAGTGCAACAACTATCTATATTCCTGAAGGTACTTTTGATTTAGCCGAAACCCTCAAGGTGAATACCGCTGATGTCACCTTTAAAGGGGCGGGTGTTGGACGAACCACGTTGCAAACCACCAACAGGTTTAAGGTGGGGACCACTGGGTTACCTGACGGTGAGACCGTGGTTGATTCGGTTAATCGCAGCGCTTATCTGTTTGACCTCACGGAAAATGCAGATGATGTCTCGTTTACTGGCATGACCCTAACCGGACCGGATATCCATGGGGCAATTTTTGGTAACCGCACCCATGATTTGACCATTAGCGATGTCGAGTTTAATAATTTCCTGTGGAGTGCCATCCGGCTCTTCTCTGCTAGCGATGTCAAAATCCAGGACAATACATTTATCGACGCTGGTGGCCAGGCTGAGGGGGATAGCGGTGTCACGGGGGGGGCGATTTTTGCAACGTACTTGAAAGATTCTGAGATCTCTCACAATCATATTTCTAAAAGTGGTGAGCGAGAAGGCAATGTCTATGGTATTAAAGGTCGACAGTTTAAAGACACACGCATTCATAACAATACCATCAGAACAAACTTTGCCATTGAGCTACCCTTTGAGCACGATAGCTTTGTTGAAATCGATCACAATTTTCTTGGGGGGGTGATTTCAGTACCTAAGTTTGCGGGTGGTAAGGTGCCTGAAGCTGGGTTTACTTTCCATATCCATCACAATTACTTTAATCAGTCCTATTCCTTAGAATGGGCACGCAACGGGGCTGAGGTTAACCATAATGTATTTGCCTTTGACCCTGCCAAAGATAATGGCAATCTAATTTCCAACTTTGATGTGGAACCAGCCCAGGGGCCAACTAAGTTTCATAACAATATCATTTTAAATCCAGGTCGGGGGATTGCCTGGCATAAGGGCGTTTACAACAATTTTGCTTTCTATAACAATGAGGTGATTGCCAATAAAACAGTCACCCCTAGAAAAGACGGACTATTTGGCTTTAATCCCGACACGGACTTTAGCACGATTGAAATTAGGGATAACGTGATGACAGCAAAAGGGACATCGCGTCCGCTAATGCGTAATCAAGCCAGCTATGATGCGGTGATCCAAAATAATGACCTGACTAATATCTCCGATGTAAATCGGTTTGATAACCCCAGTACAGGTGCTCCGAAGGGGCTGATTGAGCCGCTCTTGTTTAAAGTTGGTGTCCGTGGGGAATTTACAGTAGATGGCCCTAAGCTTACACCGACTAGTCGAGCAGATTAAATCAGACGGTTGAAGCGTCTTTGGGTGCGATCGCAATAGCTCAGTAACCAAGCTTTCCTCTGGTGGATCTGCCGCTGCCAGAGAGGGCGGTTGCACCACAGGTCGTACATCGGTATGGCCACCTCATACAAAAACTGCCGCCACCGCTGGGTAATGACTGCAGGGGTATATTGGACCGCCCGACGTTGGCCCCGTTGGACCATATTTTTACGTCTGGTCACATCCTGCCGCAGCAGATCTAAGCAAGACAACAGCTCATCCATGGAATTGGCTTCTAGGTAATCCAGCCCAACCTGGCCTTCCACCCAGTAGGCAAGCTCTCGACCTAAAATCGCCGGGACACCAGCCAGCCAGGCATTATAGAGTTTTGTCGCCGGTTTACTGCGATAGCTGGGGCGAGACAGATGGAAGCGACGAACCGCCACAATGGCGTCAATATGCTGGTAATCATTCCAGCGCGTGTCGATAGACTGGGCACTGTGCCAGGAATTGGTATTGACTACTGGTAACCAGCGTAGTCCTCTTTGCTGTAGCTGTGTTTGCCAGTGGGAGGTCAGCAGGTCAGCCGCTAAACTATCGCGATGGCCTAAAAATGCGATAGTTTCAAACCGATCTTGGCGTTCGGGCAATCGGGGTAGCAGTCCCGGCTGGGGCCAGTGGGGCATGAAGTAACAGCCAAACACCGAGGATGCTTCGTGGGGGTTTTGCACCACATGGAGCTGAGCCTGGGAATACAGGGGAGATTCCGCTTTTAAGCAAATTAGCAAACGGTTGGGACCGGGGCTAATAGTTGCTCCCCGCGTAGCATTGGCATGAAAGAGAATAATGCCCTCATCGGGGAGCTGGTGAGTCAGGTGGCAAACGACTCCGGCTTCATGCAGTTTGAGATAGGTTTGTACAGTCCAGGCATAGATCCCCAAACCAAAACCAGCCCAGTTTTCAGCACTTGTGGCTGGTAGCCGATCTGGCCAGAAAAGGGGGGGGATGTAAAAGGAAATCGCTGGGGACAAAAGGGTTAGATTGGAGGTATTTCAGATCTTACATCTGATGTAGTGGCGACAATCCGCCGTGGACTTAAAGTCGCACGGCTATCGAATCAAACCCTACTAAAGGGGATGAAGATCGCTGAAAGCTCCAAATATAGAGCCCCATAGCCAAATTTCCCCTTTAGTGGACAGGCTTCAACCGACATCAGGTTTTAACCCGACGTGGGTTGAAGGCTTATGCCCAACACTAATGCAAGATCTCAATTATGTCAGATTAGCCTAACTAAGACTGACGGTATACTAAAGCGTTCACACTCACATATAGCACCGTAACTGCCCATTGCCTATTGCCCACTACTTTCTTTACCTGGGACTTTTGTGCAGTTCCCTAACCTTTTTTGCTAGCCAAGACTTTGATCTTGGTGATTAACGCTTTTTTGAGTTTTTCATAGTCGGTGGCAGCCCCAGATGAAGGTTTAGGAAAAAAGTCTAACGCCCCCGCCTGCATCAGATTAAAAATATTGTCTACATCGGCTGGATGGACAGTATTACTCACCACCAGAATCGGACGGGGAAATTCGGACATTACTTTTTTTGTAAACTCCAAACCGTCCATTTTAGGCATTTGTAGATCTGTGCAAATGACATCTGGCATGGTTTGGGCAATGACGCTTAGTCCAGCGGCACCATCCTGAGCCGTACCGACAACATCGACGTCTGGAGAAGAATCAATCAACCGTTGTAAAATTTGCAGAGCAATTGCAGAATCTTCTACTAAAACAACTTTAATGGGGTCAGCCATGGTTAAATTAAACTCCTAAGGGTATGGATAAGTAGACTTTGATCAAAATCACCTTTAGTGATGTAGGCATTGGCACCAGCGTCGGCACCGCGCTGTTTGTCATCATCTTGGGCTAAGGTGGTGACTAAGATAATGGGTAAATTTTCGTATTTTGTCTCCTGGCGAATGCGAGTAGTCAGGCCAAGACCATCGAGATTGGGCATTTCCACATCAGAAACAACAGCAACAAATGACTCCTCCTGTTGGAGTTTCTCAAACCCATCTAAACCATCAACGGCTGTTGTCACCTGGTAGCCTGCGCCTTCTAAAATTCGGCGCACTTGAGTACGAATGGGAATGGAGTCTTCCACTAACAACACCTTCGGTTTCATGATTGGCATATCCCAATGTGCCCCGATGGTGACGGAGCCATCAGTGCTTTTAGCTTGCACTGATCTGAGCAAATCTTGAGGACTGAGAACCATGCAAACATCCCCTGAGCCTAGAATGGTCGCTCCTGCCATATTACGGACTCGCTTGAGCAGCTTGCTGTGGGGTTTGAGAACGATATCTTGCTGGTCAACCAAGGTATCGACAAAAACCCCCAGACGTTCCGAGCCAACTTTAAGAACAACACAGGGAATATAAGGCTGAATAGGTTGTATATTCTGAGGTTGAGCTACAACTGACACCGGTAAATCTAACAGGTCAGTGAGCCAAGCGACCGATAAGGGGATCTCCTCTAAGAGAATGGCTGGTTTACCTTCAAGATTGAAGACATCCTGGCGATCAACCCGCATCATTGTCTCGACAAACTCGACTGGGATAGCGTAGGGTGTTTGGCCAACTTCAACGATCAAGGCTGATGCAGTCGCTAAACTGGTGTTGAGGGTAAATCGAAACGTACAGCCTTGGGCCGGACTAGAGTTTACCTGAATGAGACCTTTTAGACGCTCAACATTGACTCGGACAACATCCAACCCCACCCCCCTGCCAGAAATTTCGGTCACCGATGTCCGGGTGGAAAATCCAGGTGCAAAGATCAGATTATGGAGTTGGTCAACGTCCATTTTAGCCAGGTCTGCCTCAGGATAAAGACCCCGACGCACTGCTGTGCGTTTAATGCTCTCTAAGCTAAGACCACGGCCATCATCAATGACTTCAATCTCGATATGGCTGCCCCGTTGATGGGCTTTGAGCCAGACTGTTGCTATGGGAGATTTACCCATAGCAATGCGCTCGCTAGGTGCTTCAATACCATGGTCAATGGCGTTGCGAATCAGGTGTGTAAGTGGAGCTTGCATCTCCTCTAAAATGCGTTTATCGGCCTGGGTGTTGCCGCCTTCGATCACTAAGTTAATAGTTTTACCCTGCTGCTTAGCCAAATCTCGCACCATCCGCGGGAATAGGTTAAACAGGTTGGACAGTGGCAGCTGACGGAGCTTGAGAATACCTGATGCTAAATCATTGGAGAGAGTTTCCAACTGGGCAGAATCTTCATAGGCATGGGTACGCAGTTGCTTTAACAGATCACCTAGAGGATCTAGCTTTTCTTCAGCAATACTTTCCCAGAATACAAGCACCTGATCGATGTCGTCTATTCGGCGGATGATACGCCGTTTGGTGATAGCTAATTCACTGGCCTGAGTCATGAGGACATCGAGCTTACAGGCTTCAACCCGGATAGTATCGATGGGCTCAGTCTCTACTTCTGTTAATTCAGGTTCTGAGCTAGTGAGCTCGGTTGTTTCTGGAGCGCTAAGGTCTGGTGCCGACGGTCTAACATCAGCGGCTGGAACTATCCCTTTTACCGGGGGTAGCAGAATAACAGAAGCGCCATCGCTAGTGATCAAGCTGTCCTGGTGGCTGGATTCCTCTATTTTAGCTCCAGACAGGAGATTCTTTTCATCTAGTGGTTCAGCAGACTCCTCTCCACAATTCATCAGCTGGGCCAAAACATGAAACACGCTGACGTTAGCAGTCTCGCCTGTGATCGCTTCATGGGCAATTTTACGTACTGCATCTAATCCCTGGTAGAGACAGTCACAAAGTTCAGGGGTTAGCCTGCGCTCACCTTGTTCAACACTGCTTAGCAAATCCTCTAGCTGATGTGTGAGGGTCTCGGCGTCTTGTACCCCTAGCATGCGAGAGTCTCCTTTGAGGGAGTGGGTCGCTCGCAGTAGTTCTTTGAGCTTAGTCGAGTCGTCTGGATACTTCTCTAAGTAGAGAAAGCCCGCCTCTAATTTATCCAAATGGTCTTTGCTGGCGTCTCGATAGAGCGTGCGCAGCTCTTCATCTTCGATATACATGGAGTTGTTTGGGGAAGAGAGAAGAGAATACATCAGTTGGCATTGCTGATCCTCGGCATGGCTTTAAGGATAAGGAACTGCCAAACAGCAATAGCTACAGATCGGTCCATCCCCTTAAATCAGCAATCGCATTAGTTAAACCGCAACCTGCAGTTCTTGGGCAATAGTTTTAAGCTCATCGGTGGAGGACTGCACCTGATTTACAGCGGTTACGGTTTCTTTTGCACCTAGGTTAATGGCGTTCATAGCGGAGACAGCTTGCTGTACGCCCACGGCTTGTTGCTTTGCACTTTGGGCAATCTGTTGAGAGTTGGCGTACACTTCGTTAATCGCGGCAGCGATGCGGTTGAACACATCTGCGGTACCTTTAGCCACCTCAATGCCTGCTTTTGCAGTTTTATTGCCTTCATCAGTCACCATGACCGTACTGTTAATTGAGGTCTGAATCGCATTCACCAGAACATTAATCTTGCCGGCTGAGTCACGACTTTGGTCAGCCAGTTTCCGAATTTCTCCGGCTACTACAGCAAAGCCCTTGCCTTGCTCTCCGGCGCGCGCGGCTTCTACGGCGGCATTTAGCGCCAGCATGTTGGTTTGGTCAGCAACATCGGCCACCAAGCTGGAAATGGTTGAGATCTGATCGGTTTGTTCACTTAGCTGCATGATCTGAGCTGCGATCGCACCCACCTTATCCCGCAGCTCCTCAATGCCCTGAACCGTATCTTGTACCGCCTGACTACCCGTTTCAGACAGATCAAGCGCTTCACGAGCACCCGTCGCTGACGAATTGGCTTTCTGAGCCGCTTGCAACGACGATGCCCCCAACTCTTCAATCGTGGAGGTGGTTATATTCACAGAGTTAGTTTGATCGGCTACCAGTCGTTCCTGCACCTCCACCGTGGCTGCAATTTCTGAAGAGCTATCAGCCACCGTCGTAACAGAAGTCTGAAGCACACTAGTAGCTCGTTGAATAGTCCAGAAAATAAACGCCAGCACCCCTAAGTTCAACGCCATAATCACCCACTGTGTAATCTGGTTTTGTCTAACGTGAGCAGCCGTGAGCGCCTCAGCTGCAAACACAGCATCGTTCGTCAGCGCAAAGTAGGCTTCGCTTTCCTCGATCAACTGAGACTGCAAATTAGGATTCTGGCGATACCTGACAATAGTAACCTTGAGCTGTTGCCAAGCAGTCTCAACAGCCTGGAGCTTTGACAAATAGTCAGGATCGGTCGCCTTTGGCAGGTTTAAGGCTTTATCTCCATTAATCAATCCGACAATCAACCGATCCAGGGTTTGGCTCAGCTCGTCATCGGGCTGTCCATTGGTTTCCAACTTCACCAGTCGTTGGGTTGCTCCTCGAACAATACCAGACTGATTTACAACACTGCCGTCTAAGGCTCCTTTTCTAATGTTAATTTCCTCTAAGACGGCGGTACCAATGGCAAAACAAACCAATCCGGCAATAGTTAATCTCAGTTGGGTGGTAATTTTCATGCAATCACTCCTAGGGTGTTTTTTAGCACTACATTGATAGAGATATGGAGGTGGGCGTTTAGACCGCCTAGTCTACAACTAAGCCTCCGTGAGAAAGAATTTTAGATAAGTCCAGAATGCTCAACGTCTTTTGGTAATAGCGGGTCACACCTTGAAAAAAGGTCTGACGGCGTTTGGGAATAGCTGTGGGCATCGGAGAAATATCTGAGGACAGTAAATAGACCACATCTAAAACCTGATCAACCGCGATGCCCGCAACAATATCATCGACGTCAATAATAACAGCTTTGATGGCAGCCTCTGTTTTCGGCTGTGGAAGATTTAAAGCTGCTCGAATATCCATTAGGGTCATGACATCTCCCCGCAGATTCATATTGCCCATGATGTGAGATGGACAACAAGGGATTGGCATTATGTGACGAATATTGATAAACTCTCTTACCTGCTGTAGACTCACACCAAAGTATTCTTCTTCTAGCTTGATCACAGCTAAGGGGATCAATTGGCTAATATCAGAGCTTTCTAAGGATTGTCTTAGAACAATCGCTCGCCGATGAAAAATCTGTCGGTCTGCTGATGTAGCTTGAGGACAATATAGCGAGAAAAAGTTAGTGAGAATCGGCGTCTGTTGGGCTTCAAAAATCTGTTCGTTGGGATAGGCAGTCCCAGCCTGTAGAGAGATATCTTGATCAGGTTGATTAAAATCACTATCTAAATCGTCATCTAAATCACTGTCAAGTTCATTGAGCTTAGCTTCCCAGACCATGAGGGCAACATTATCTGGCTGGCGGATTAATGTTGCTGGATTTAACAACATGATTAGCTGATTATCCACTTTGGCCACACCAACAGCAAAAGCAGTATAGCCATAGTCTCTGCACTTATAGCTAGGAGCGGGTTCAATACTGGCCGTAGGGAGAGACTGAACGTCGTGCACCTGATTAACCACCATACCCACACGCAGCCCCTGCCACTCTACAACAATAATGTTATCCATCAGCTGACATGACAGATAATCTTGTCCGAGGCGTTTGGCCAAATGCATCACTGGTAAAATTTTTCCTCGTAGGTTGAGGATACCGATGATGTCACCGGGAGTATCAGCAATGGGGGTCAACTCGGGCAGCTGAAAAATCTCTCGGACATGGGCGGTCTCAATACCATACTGGAGGTCATCGAGTTCAAAAAATAGATAGGTTGTGGTTTTCATGGTAGTCGGCTTGAAAAGGAGAAAAATAGAGCATTGAAGCGATAAATCTAACCTTTAGGACATCACCGTGTTAGGGACATACTTGCTAAGTACACCCATCAGTTTTTGGCGGTCAATGGGTTTGGTTAAATAGTGGGTTGAGCCAGCCATTTGTCCTTTGATCTTGTTGAACATGCCATCCTTGGCAGTCAGCATGATAACGGGGAGATCGCGAAATTTATTAATATTGCGAATGATACGACACAGCTCCAGTCCGTCGATATCTGGCATGGTTACATCCAATAGCAACAGCTCAATGTTCTCTCGATTAAGGAGATTGAGGGCATCCATGGCATTATTAGCCAGCAGCAGATGATAATCTTCTCCAATGGCACGCTTTATCATCGTTTGGACCACAGGACTATCATCAACGCTAAGGATGGTGGGTCGAGCAGAGTGGGTAGCTGGGGGGACAGACTGCTCTGTCGGTACGGGTGCGATCGCATCCTTGAGGTTATTCGATACAGGTCGTTCCAGCTGATATTGCAACGTGAGCCATCCCATTTGTACAAAGTGCGCATAGCTATGGGCTAACTCCAGGGGGTCTCTATTCAGCTGATGGGCAATCTCATACAGGCTACGCTGACCATCCACCCACCGTTGAAGATGTTGTTGCACCCACAGATCGCTGATGGTCTGCTGGGCAGCCTCAACCCGATAGGGAATCGAATTCATCGAAGGAATAGCGGGTGATAAAGACGCCCATATGCGCTGACGCTGAACCAGGTCTTGCTTAAGCTCTTCCCAGCCAAAACCATGACCATCTTCTCCATAGGCAAGATCTACAGTAACCGACGCATTTAGTTTAATGGTGCCGTCATAAGGCAAGATTGGCTCCAGGGTTAAAATAATTTGATTGCGTATAAACGTTTCAACATCATGCCAACCAAATAAATCTAGACGTACATAGAGATCCAAATATTGACGAATAGATGCCGGATTTGTAATCTTTTTACTCGCTAACTGAAGAGCAGCATCCATCACCTGTAGCTTAAAATGCTGCCCTAGCTTTTGCGATAGCTCATGGGGATCGGGCAGAGAGACTCCACCATAGGTTAGCTCACCATTGTGAAAAACCAGAACCTTCGAATGCTTTAAGCCTGAAGCATTTGACAGGGTCTCCACATAGGCAACACCACAAAAATTATGATGCTGTAAGTTTAAAATGGAACTGCCCAGTTGTTCGGCCTTAAACTGAAGCATTAAAACTCTCCCCTAAAGAACTCAAAAGACCACGCAGACAATTTCTCTCAATCAGCTGCTGATATCAATTTTTGTTGTTATTGTTAGCCATCAACCTAAGATTGGACCAACCGATTTATTCAAGCGCCAAAACAAATCGTCTGTGGCAAGCTAACAAAACGACCCCATGAATCCTTATTCTCGTTATGTATTTGGTTGATATGGTTAAAGTGCCCACTGAATTAGAAGATGAACATAGTCAGCAACACCTATTTTTCAGATCTTTTTCAGACCTACCACAGAAATTTTAGTCGGCCCAACGTAAATTCTTCAGGCGAATCCTGTTGTATTCAGTGAGAATGGATTTTCTATCCATTAGTATGGGATTTAAGCTTTATCTGTCGAATAAATACACACAGAACAATGAGTGCAGTTGGCAAGTAAGGCAATGTGCTGATTAATGGTGATAATGCGATCAGGGTAGCAATAAATAGCAATGTATAGCCATGGTTACGACTAAGGGTCACAATCTCCCGCACGTACCACAAACCGACAACATAGAGTGCAATGGGGATTGACACAGCCCATGCAGCAATATATGGATCAGCGGCATGATGCTCGCCCGCACCATGGTGCGCAAAAGCAGCGTTCATAACCTCTAGTCCCGCGCCAGTGGCTACACCAGTAGAAAACACGATGACGTGCCCGTATGCCCAACGGAAAGGGCATCGGATTTTTGTGTTTTCGATATGCTTGTCATCAGCGAAATAAAGCCACCACATCGCAAAGGCAATGACAATGCCACAGAAGGAATTTCCGATTAAAAGCCAGTCTACGTGAATGTTGGAAAACGCACCTTTTAAGGCTACTGTCGCGGCAAGCAACACTTCGCCTAAAACAATAATATTGAGCAACCCGAAGCGCTCGACAATGTGATGACGATGCCAAGTTGTGTTGTGTTTTTTCTCGGCAAACCGAGGGATAAAGAGCTCTACTGCAAAGCCCAGCACAAATAGACTGTAAAGCATGATGCCGACAGGCTTAAGCATGAAAACAATGATTGCCCAGTAAGACTGCATCAACACTTGACCAGCTACGTAGCGATTAGCCATCGGACGCATCTTTGGATTGTTTCGTCCGACACGAAACCACATGATCACATGGGCAAGCCTGGTGACTAAATAACCAATAAACACATAGGTCAAATCATATGAACTCATGGCTTGCGGTAATGCAGCGGCAATGATCATAGAACCAGCCATCATCACCATCACGGTCATTCGATACCCCATATCATCATTATCAAAAGATGAGGCAAACCATGTAAATAAATTCCACGGCCACCAGACGAGAATAAAGGCCATGATGAAGTGGATGATGCCGCTCGTGACATGTCCATCAACCAGTTCGTGGTGTAACTGCTTTGCGATCGCAGCAAAAGCAATAACGATAACCAGATCAAAAAACAGTTCTAGCTGCGTCGCTGCTCTGTGGTTTTCATTACTGTCTCTTGCGTGGAGCGGACGAATGAAATTTGTGATTTGCCACATCATGTCATTTACCTTTTTATAGGCAATAGTTACTTTCTTGTGCCTACATATAAAAAATGTGCGTACTTGCCTTTATCTATTTTGGTTATATCATCAGCTCTAAATTTTGCAAATGCCGTTGAGAATTATGCGTGCAAGTAGACGGAAATAATACCCTAAGGACAGCTTTGCCCATGCGAGAGACTTTTTTCAAAATTTTGGCACATGAAATAAAGCATATTTTTGAACTGCGACAACAGGGAAATAAAAATGGAATACGAAGGTTTTACAACATTATGGGCATCCTGCCTTGCGGTGGTGGTGCATCCCGCATGGCGCGTCAGGTTGGTTGGGATTAGCTGATCGGCCAACTCGGAAAGATTTGAGGATGAGACAGGCGCTTCTGAGGCTGAATTCGGGCGCTTCATTTTGCAAGCTTTTGGACAAGCTTTTGGAGTAGATTGGCCACTTCCTGGCAATTCTACGGTACTTTATAGGGCAAAAACCCTGGACCTGATTACGTTCTCTAGGTTTTTCAGGGGTCACTAAATTACTATCTAAATTACGCTCATTATCTAACCCAACAGATTAACGTTATCCTCTATCCCCATGGTGCGCTATCGCATTGCCCACAACACTCAATATCAATATACTCAGCCCGTACGGCTCGGAACCCATATATTACGTCTGCAACCTCGGGTAGACGGCAGTCAGCAGCTACACGACTTCACCTGTGAGATTACCCCTAACCCGAGCAAAACTATCCATTGGCTAGACCTGGAGGGTAATGTTTGCTATCAGGTGTGGTTCCCTGATACCGAGGTTACTACCTTAACCATCGCCACCCAATGCGATGTGGAAACCCTACGCTCCAATCCCTTCGATTATTTGACTGACGACTGGGCCGTTACTGCCCCCCTGGACTATCCCCAATCAGTACAGCGGCTGGTAGCGCCTTACCTGGCGACCTCCTGTGCTAAGCACCCGCTTGTAATCGATTGGGCACAGCAACAGCTCCACCAGGCTGGCGGCAACGTGGGGTTATTTTTAACCGGTCTCACCCAGGCAATTTACAAAGATTTCACCTATGAAACCCGCGAT
This sequence comes from Cyanobacteria bacterium P01_B01_bin.77, assembly GCA_039028535.1. Lineage (GTDB taxonomy): Bacteria > Cyanobacteriota > Cyanobacteriia > Phormidesmidales > Phormidesmidaceae > Leptothoe. The sequence goes on along the minus strand of JBCCHX010000063.1, from coordinate 10,098 downwards.
CATGGGCCACCGTGGCCTGCGGGGGTGGTGCTATCTGGGCAACAAGGCACCTGTCGTGATTTTACAGTCTTGTTTATGGCCGCCTGTCGCACAGTGGGATTAGCCGCCCGGTTTGTGAGCGGCTATCAGCGAGGAGATACTGAGCAGACGAATCGTGACTTACATGCCTGGCCTGAGGTATATGTGCCTGGCGGCGGCTGGCGGGGGTTTGATCCTACTTTGGGATTAGCTGTTGCTGATGACCATATTGCCCTGGCTGCGGCCGCAGATCCGGCTCAGGCGGCAACAGTCATTGGTAAGCTCCAGAGGGGACAGGTTAGTCAGAGCACTTTAGAGGCAACTATTCAGCTGACCGTATGCCCTGAGTAAGGCGCTGTTAGAAACAAGCAATCTTAGCCGAAACTACCTGTAATCCAGCATAACTATGAAGCTTGAGATAATTCAAAAGCAATAGTTCTAACTTGAGCCAGTTGTAGTTTAGATTCTTGAAAAACTCTATAAGTGTATCCTGCTATGGCTTGGAATCAGCTTCAGAAAGTATCCCTATGTAGTCTTTTAACCTTATTGTTATGTCCAGCTGTCGTTAATGCCCAGGAAACAGAGGGCGAGACAGTATTTACCACATCAGCCAATACGATTTCCCCACATCTAGGGGTAGACTTTAACACCCCCCGTAACGGCGATGATGAACGTAGCTTTGGACGAGTTACTGGCTTTATTCCTCTCTGGCAAACACCGGGTAATAGCCTTACCTTTCTAGACACTGCCGTTCGACTCAATAGTACCGGTGACCTGGGAGGTACGGTGACCCTGGGGCAGCGGTTTTTGAAAAATGGTCTAGTGCTGGGCGGCCATCTGTCCTACGACGTCCGTGATACGGGACGTAACACCTTTAATCAGCTGGGTTTAGGTGTGGAAGCGTTTGGGGATAAGTGGGATGTACACTTCAATGGTTACCTCCCTGTCGGAGATACTCAACAATCGGCGGGTAGCAACAGCAACGGTGGCGTGAGCGGCACCCAGTTTCAAGGAAATCAGCTGGTATTTGTCACAACTGGTGGCTCAGAATTTTTAGAAAGTGCCTGGGGTGGCGTTGATTTAGATGCGGGTATGCAGCTAGCTGACTGGGCTGACTGGGGCCAACTCTGGGGCTATGGCGGTGTCTACTACCATGGCGATGCCATCGGCGGGCGGCTACGGGTAGACCATCGGGTCCAAGATTGGCTGCGTGTGGGTCTGGGGGTACAAAGCGACGATAACTTTGGGACTCGGGGATTCTTTTCGCTAGGGTTTAGCTGGGGCGGAGGCTCTAGCGGTAGCTCTGATGGGGAATCGGTGGGTGAGTCAGCGGGTGAATCAATGCTATGGGCAAGGGCGGCTGAAAGCGTCACCCGCAACAGCTCAATTATTGTTAAAGAAAGCGAAGTGGTGACGGTGGGTGGCACCGAAGTTGCTATTAATCCCATCACAGGGCAAGCATACCGTTTTCAGCATGTGACTCCGGATGCTACAGCTACAGCCGGGGACGGAAGTATTGAAAATCCCTACGCTAATGTCACTCTGGTTAATGCTCAGGCAAGGGATGTGGTCTATGTGACCACGGGGGATAGTCGGACTAATCCCCTGGCACCGTTTACCGTACCGGCAGGGGTAACAATTCTGTCGACGGCGCTAGCAGAGAGTATCACCACGCAATTTGGAGATATTGCTCTTCCCAGATCGGGCACGGGGGTTTTACCCTTAGTCGATGCTACCGGCATTGATAATGGCATTATCTTAACAGGCGCTGACAGCCGCATTGCTGGGTTTGAGGTCTTTGGTTCTAACCAAAGTGGCATCATTGCGTCTGACGCACCCAATGCGATTATTGAAAACAATATTAGCCGCGATCATACCTTGGCTGCCATTGTTGTTGAGGGGACATCAACTGGGGCAGTTGTTCGGAACAATCAGCTAGATAATAACGGTGCTGGCATTGGCATTGCAACGTCAACCAACGTATTAGTTCAAAATAATCAAATTACCAACAGTTTGGGGCTAGGCATTGGCTACGTGGATACGACCGGTGGCATTATCGAAAACAATACAATTAGTAACGGTTCCGGTGGAGCGATTGGTGTCCTAACAGCCAACGGCATCACTATTCGCAATAACCAGGTGGCGAATATCAATACAGACCTGGGCACCCTGGGCTCTCCGGCGGCTATTCTGGCAGGTAATGTCAGCGGTGAACTTAACATTAGTAACAACACAGTAACGGGTACTACGGGCTCTCAGTTGTTTAATGGTCAGGGTGTTTTTATTGCCAACAATACCGGAAATGTCGCTCTCACCCTCGCCAACAATACCGTCAGTAACAATCAGGGTGACGGAGTGAGTGTCTTGTTCGGCGGTGATGCAGAGGCTACGATTAATATTACCGACAATGTCATTGAGAACAACGGTGCTAATACTCCTCTCCTCAGGGGAGATGGGATTAAAATTGCTGTTGAAGAGAATGGGGAGATTACCCAGCTTGAGATCGCAAACAATACCCTCAATGGTAACTTCGACGACGGCTTAGATATTAGCCTGGGACTCTTTCAGAATTTCCCCATTCCAGTTATTCCGGTTACGATTCCCGGCATTGGTAACACCATCGGGGCTAGCAGCGCTCAGGTGAGCAATGCCACTATCAGCGGTAATACCATTACCAACAGTCAAAATGGCCAGGGCATTATCCTACGCAGTGTCGGCGATGATAGTAGTCTAGTAATATCCCTGGAGGGCAACACACTGACTGGCAATGGTTCCACTGGTGTCAGCGCTCAATCATTTGATGCCAATGGTGATGGTTCCACTGATTTGTGTCTAGCCCTTACTAATAACAATAGCGACAATGGCTATCAGCTGACTGAAGCTCCCCTCAGCATCTTTACCGTAGTCAATCGGGACGTGGTGGATGGATTAAATACTGGCACTGTGGCGCTTCTGCCGCTACCTACAAGCTTTGACACAGTTGCAGATATCGACAGCTGTCCATAGCGGGTTGTAGTGAGGTGCTCCCTCTCCTGCTCACAGGAAAGGGATTCGGGAAACTTATATGCACCTACTCCAGGGAAAAGTCGGGTTCAGCATCAATGGATACCCGATTCCATTCAGGGGTGGGCATATTGTTGGTGGCTTCCCGTAGGGCACCTTCCCAGTACTTGCGGATTTTAGCCAGGTAAGGGTCGCTGGACTGCAGCTGTACCCGATGACGAATTTCAAAGCTGTCGGCGGCGTATAAAACCATGTTAATGGGGGGGCCAACGGAAATATTGGAGCGCATGGTGGAGTCGATGGAGAGTAGGGCGCATTTTGCGATCGCATCCAACGACGACTCATGGGTCAGGGTGCGATCCAATATCGGTTTGCCATATTTCGTCTCTCCAATTTGTAAAAACGGCGTTTCCGGCGTGGCTCGAATACAGTTGCCCTGACTGTAAATTAGGTAAACCTCTGGAGACTCCCCTGGCAGCTGCCCCCCCACCAAGAAATTGCACTGAAACTCAATCCCATCTTGATCCAACCAGTTACGATCTTCGTCGTGAATCTTACGAATTTCATGGCCGATATAGCGAGCAATCTCGTACATAGTAGGCATCGTGTGCAGCGAATCCTTAGCCCCTGTTTTAATATCCTGACCCAGCTGTTGTACCACCGCTTGGGTCACCGAAAGATTACCCGAGACACAGGCCACAATCACCCGCTCCCCAGGAATCGAAAAGTCAAACAGCTTCTGATAGGAGGAAATATAGTCCACCCCTGCATTGGTGCGAGAATCAGCGGCCAGCACCAAACCTTCTTTGACTGATATTCCTAAACAATAGGTCACTAATTCAGACTCCTCTTTCATCTAACAATTGCCCCCATATAGCTAGGGTGGCTCAATTCACAACCCACCCCCAACGCGGCCTGGACCACATTGTCAAGATCTCATGACTATAGTAGGAGCTATTAGCCCACCCAGATCGCCCTGGAGGTGACCATTTACCAAAACATTGATCGCAGTACTGATCCTCAGGTTGGATTTACCTGTCAGATATTGGCCAGTAAAGCATTTCACAGATCGACGTATTTCTTAAATCAGCAACACGATAGCTATTGGCCGATGGATTGATGATGGATTAGCCGCTGCACCTTACTAATTGTCTGGTTAAATTCTGGACCCTTACGCTGGGGCATCGCCTCAAAAGCCCGTTGCTCATCTTCCATCATGACTACATCCTGTTCTACTAAGCCCGCTAGCAACCCCCGTGCTGCATTAAATAAACGGTTCTTAATAAAGCGACGGAACTGGACAGGCAACTTGTGTAATCGATGAAACGCCCCTAAGGATACAAAATGCACCAGATAGGCCCTGGTGCGAGTAGCGCTGACGGGACAAAATAAACAGTAAATCTTAAAGTCATGCCCCAGCACGGATTGCCAATGGGGGTAGACATAGCTAACATCCAAGTTAGTGGGCCGCAGCCGACGCATGGCTGGGATAAACAGCTGACCCACAGAGTAAATTTTATCGATTTTGTAATAGCTCTCGGCCTCATAGTGAGCATCTACCCGCGCAGGTGTGGTGTCAAGGTTGCGCAGTACTGGGTTAGCCCAGGCCTGCAGGTCATCGTGCAACCGCCCGTGATACATATCCATCAGATTCTCGATCAAAAACGAGAAGTGGGCCTGGGTATCGATCACCGTGTAGGAGGCAATATAGTTAAGATGGTCCCACTCCGGTAGTCCCAGCAGCGGTACTCTATCCGCCTGGTGAGCATCCCCTGGAAACAGCCAAATAAAGCCATCTTGTTCTCGCACCGGGTAGGTACGCAGACGGCAGTTAGGCAGTTTCTGTTTTTTGCTGAGATAGGGGACGTCGACACAGGCTCCAGTCTTGTCAAACTTCCAGCCATGGTAGATGCATTCCAGCTGACTCCCCTGGACTTGGCCATGGCTAAGGCGCACCTGTCGGTGAGGACAGCGGTCTTCTAACGCATGGACAGTGGAATGGCTATCGCGATATAGCACAATCGGCTGCTGCCATAACACTACCGCCAAGGGTTGAGTGCTGAGCTCACTACTTTGGGCAACAACATACCAGTGGTTCGGATTAATGGGGGCACGCCGAATGACCTTAAGAGACGCTGACGGGGCTGAGGCTAAAGGAAAACCGGGCTGGACCGTTGAGATATCCATGAGGCATCAAGGAGCGGACTAATCAGATTACACCCTAGCGCGCATAGTTCAAGAGAGAAACAATAAAATGAACAAAAGGAAAAGGATTTCTATAAGCTCCAAAAATTTCGTCTGCAGAGGCGTTCTATGGAACGCTTGTACGACCAAAAATAGGGCCTCATTAAATTCTCAGTCCAACGCGAGGGATGTTCAGTATTACAAATGACCATAGTTGCAATATTTAGGGGTAAACATAGGAGTGAAATTGATGTTTAAATCAGCCCTAATACTAGGGATGGCGGCTTTAATCAGCTGTCAATCGTCTGGGTCGACCTCAGATCCAGAGCCGATTGCTACCCCGTCTGACGCTGAAACATCTGCTGCTGAAATAACATCTGCGGCTAGAGCTGAACTATCTGGCGCTGAGCCAGCTAGCAGCGTAGCAGCTCCTAGCTGGAAAAGTGATTTGAGTCAGCCAAATTGGATAGAGAGCTGGGAGTCACGGGAGGAGCAATCGTGGGGGTTTGACAATTTTGAATGGATCCCAGTTTCCGAAGGTCCCTTTGCCCACATTCTCCGGGTGCACTATCCGGCTAGTTCTGCTAGCCCATCTGTCTCTCGGAAAACAGATGCCCCCTTGGGCGGTGCTCAATTTTACAGCGATCTGTTTTTATCAGCCCAAACCCAGCTGCGGCTGAGCTATTATGTTCGGTTTGCTGAAGGGTTTGATTTTGTTAGAGGGGGTAAGCTGCCTGGCCTATTCGGCGGAGCCGGGGCTAGTGGTGGTAACATCCCTGACGGTACTGATGGCTTTTCAACTCGGCTAATGTGGAGAGAAAACGGCCAGGGCGAAGTATATGCCTACTTACCCACTAGCGAAAACTACGGTACTTCCATTGGACGTGGAAACTGGCAGTTTCAGCCCGGTATCTGGTACAAACTTGATCAAGAGGTCAAACTAAATACCCCCCATCTTGCCAACGGTCAGATTCGCATGTGGGTCAACGATAGGTTAGTGCTAGAGCAAGAAGATGTGAGCTTTCGTACCGCCGATTCGTTACGGATTGATGGTATCTTTTTCTCTACTTTTTTTGGCGGTGGTAGTTCGTCCTGGGCCACTCCCCAGGATACTTACATCGATTTTGCTAACTTTTCGGTAACGACTGTCCATTAATCACCGAGTCATCGTCACAACAGACTGATCGGGAACAGACTGATCGGGAACGGCCACATACTCGATGGTTATGTTTTCGGTTTGGTCTAGCCGTAGGGGTTCGTTGAGGCTGGGTGCGATCGCAAGATTACTCAATGAACTATCCATTACCTGCTCCATCCCAATTCCATCTAACCGGGTAATCATTGCTGTATCAGCTGCCTGCAGCGTAAACCCCACAAAATGCACCTGCGTTAACATCTCGGAATCTTGGGGCTGTACCTGTAAAACAGTATCTGCCTGGGAGCGATCAAACTGAGCTACCAAGATGGTCCGACTAGGACCTTGCCCCTTAAGCGTCAGCCCTCCTCGGTGAATGGTCACCGACTGTCGTAACTCTATTTCACCGATGGGCAACTGCAGCTCCACAGGCTGGTCCGCCGTCGCCCCTTGGGACAGATCATCAATTAGCGTCTGTAGCGCAGCGCCATCGTCTTGACCATCATTAGGCCAGATTCCATAGTCCATCACCTCAACCACCTGAGGTACCTTGGCCGCGCTGGCCTGATGACTGAGGCGTAGCCCAGCAATATCCCAGACCGGATTTAGATTACCCGTCAGCCAACATATAGACAGACCAAAAACAAAGAGTTGTACATAAAGTAATAGACGCGATGTCCCCAGCTTTACCGTCCGCTCTAACCCCTGACCATGGGCCGAAATACTTTGGGAACCACGGTTAGTCCACTTTTGCTGGGCCAAATTCATTTGGGTCCAAATTTTAACCAGAGACCCACCCCACTGGGACAACAATAGTAGGGGAAAATGGATAAGTTTTAGGGTTGAGCTACGCCCCCAAAAGGTCAGCATTAGCATTAGTGAGCGACTAGCAATTACCCAAAACACAACAACTGCAGCAGCTTTCCAATATCCTTGCAGCAACGATACCAGCAAAAAGCCAGGGGTAATCAAACAGGTCCAAAAGCTGATGCGCTGGTCGCAAAGACTCCACCAGGTAAACCAGCCCGTAGTGACTGGGCCTAGACTAATGGCCCGACCATTGTTGCGAAGCATGTTGCCATACCAGCGACGCATGTTGTTGTAAGCCCGATCAACCACTGACCCTGATAAAGTTTCAATCGAGTTTACGACAGCGTCGGGAACATAGAACATGTCATACTTATGACGCAACAACCAATACCAAGTACTCTTGTCATCCCCAGATAAAAACTTAAATCTCCCCCACAGCCAATCATTGAGAAAATCCTCTTCTAGCTGTGCAGCAAAAGACGGTTGCAGAGCTGCCTCGGCGCGAAATAAGGAAAAGCGACCGGTCAGACACATGACCTTGTGGGAAAGCGAGTCAGAACACATTTGCAGGTGACGCTGGGCAAACCGCAAATGAAACCACTCGGAAAAGAAATAGGAGCCCTTTACCACCGGTAGCTCATCTGTTGTCAGTGCCCCCATTTTAGGAAACAATCGGAAAAATGGCAGACAGCGTCGTAGGGTACCTGGTAACAGCTCAGAATCTCCATCCATCAGGGCAATGATGGTATCGGCAGGCAAGTCAAGCTGAGACAGATGTCGCAGGCTATCGGCCATTGCCTTGCGTTTACCGTCTTTTTGGGTCATTTGGATCAGGCGAATCCACTGCCGTCCTGGGTCTTCTCGTTCTATAATTTCGCGAATCGCCGCATTCTCATCATCACCACTACTATTAACCAAAACAGTCGTAGGTTGGGCCAAGGTTTTCGCTTCACTGACAATCGCCTTAAAAACTCGCTCTGAAATCCACAATTGTTCTTTGTAAGTGGGGACTAAAAAGCACATATGAGGCAAGCTTTCCATCGGCACGGTGTCCGCTTTGCGTCGCCAGCGCGGAAAGCTCCGATGCAAATAGTAGCGGCCCCGCAGCATCCGCAACAAAAACCAGGACCACCGCCAAATACCAACTGTACCGAGACTAATCAGCCCAAAAATATTCCAAATGGCCATATGACCAGGATTTTGCAATACATATAGACCACCTAGGCCACAGATAAACAGTGTTAAAAACGTGGCTGTGCTGACATAGGCGCTCATGGAGCGTTGCCGAGTCGAAGAATTAGCCATGATAATGCCTTAAGGAGAAGTATGAATGGGGAAAATAACAAGCTAGAAGATACGCCGAGCTTCCTTCTAGAGATCAAAACACTCTACTTAAAAATCTCATCGGATCTGCCTGGGTGCCAAAGGTGAGTTTGGCAGATTCGCCCACCCCACAAAACCGATAAGCCTGTTCCTGTGCTTGTGTCGGTGGCAGACTAACGCGCACTCGGGCTAACGCCTGACCTGATAAATTTGCAGGCACAGCAGGGACTAGGGCCTCAGCACGAGCTTTGGTAATTTCCCCGGCGCTAATGGCCGTTACAAAGTCTACGCTACCGACAATGGTACCGTCGTAGCCATTGTGCTGGATCCGTACAGGTCGGCTAACGTCGATCCGTTTTGCCTGGTCAGCACTGACTAAGGCTTCTACCCAAAGCGCGTTGCAGTCTAGCAGCGAGAGTAACGCCGCCGGACGATTAACCTGTTCTCCAGCATCGTGATTAGTGGCGTAAATAACACCATCAAAGGGAGCTAACAGGGGAATTAAATCAGAATCAGACGCGCTGGTGCTATGAAGAGATGTGCTGACGTTAACAGCTGTGTCAGTTTCAGGAGGTTGTGCCTGTAGCTCAATAGCCAGCAGATCCAGCTGACTATTTTGGCGCTGGATGCCCTCCATCAGTCGTCGCCGTTGTAGCTGTATATCCTTAAGGTCTGATTGGATGGGGGCTTCCTGGGCGATAGCGCTGGCATTAATTTGGGCGATGGTTTGCTCAGATTGAGCCTGGTCCACTACAGCTTGACGAGAGCGCCAATCGGCTTCTAGCTCATCTACTTCTTGCTGGGAGACCGCTCCTTTTTCAAGTAGGGTGCTAAATCGCTCATACTTGTTGCGTGCAGCAGTTGCCTGGGCCATGGCCGCAGATACCGCTGCCTCAGAATGGTCGACCGTTTCAGCCGCAACACCAACGGTAACAGAACGGAGTATTTCCTCTTGACGATTTAACTCTTGCAGCTGTTGGTCTAGCAAGGCTAATGTCTGCTGGGCAGAGGCCAAGCGGATCTCTAAGGTCTGGTTTGCTAGCTGCTGAGCACTGTTAGCTTCCGCGACCAGCAAGCTGTTGTCCTGGGATTGTTGCGAAAAGGGCCTTAACTGTGCCAACACCTGCCCTGCCTTAACTCGTGCCCCTGGTCTCGCATAAAAGTCTTGGATTTTGCCATCAACTGGAGCCTGAACTCGCACGGCACGACCGTTGACCAGCCCACTATCAATAGTTATGTGCGTCAGTCGATAGGAAATCGAGGCTAAGCCAACACTGGCCGCTAACACTCCAAGAGAGACATAAGCTGCTCCGACTAAACCCCGTCGCCAAAGCGAAAACTGTTTTTTTGGAAGAGGAATTCTGTACTGAGATGGAACATTAGAAAATACCTTGGCCTCAGAAGCCCCAGACATAGAGTCAACCATGAACCCTAACAACCTACCTATAATTACTGCCTTGAAATTATCGATTTGAATAGATTGATGTAAGTGATGTTTTTATACGCACACTCATCAAGAATATTACATACGTTTTTCTTTTCGAATCACTTCATACTAGGGACTTCACATAGTAAAAACCAGGCATAACCGATCGTTATATCAGTGTTTTTACGGAGAATTCAAT
>JBCCHX010000062.1:0-44850 GCA_039028535.1 Cyanobacteria bacterium P01_B01_bin.77 | reverse complement strand
GTTGATACCGGCCGCTCCTGGGTAGTCCACCTGGGTGAGCATATGCTGTAGCCCGTGACCAAACTCATGGAACAAAGTTTCTACCTCTCGGAAGGTCATCAGGCTGGGTTTGCCATCAACCGGTGGCGACTGGTTGCACACGAGATACGCCACCGGTAACCGCACCGGATTTGAGGAATCTGTATGGTCCCGCACGATGCACTCGTCCATCCAGGCACCGCCGCGTTTTTCCGCTGGTCGGCTGTAGGGATCTAGATAAAAGTGGGCGATGGGATTGCCATGGGCATCTGCGATCGCAAAGTAGCGCACATCCTGATGCCATACCGGAGCCCCACCATCAGCGGCAGCAATCGTCACCCCAAACAGCCGATGAGCCAAACCAAATAGGCCATCTAGAACCTGGGGTAGAGGGAAATAGGGCCGCAGTTCCTCATCATTGAGCGCAAACTCAGTTTCCCGCATGCGTTCGGCCCAAAAGGGAATATCCCACTGCTTTAGATCCTTGGCTTCATCAGCATTCTGGGCTTGGGCAAAGGCTTTGAGAGCATCTAGCTCCGTGACCGCCGCATTGTAGCTGGCACTGCGCAGCTCCTCCATCAGCGCTTCTACAGCATCCACCGAGGGAGCCATCTTGCGAGCAATGCTAAGGTCTGCGTAGGTATCAAAGCCCAGCAGCTGAGCCTGTTGCTTTCTCAGGGTCAAGGTTTTATCAATCAAAGGAGAATTATCCAGCTCTCCAGAGGATGCTCGACTCACATAGGCCCGGTATAGCTTTTCTCGCAGATCGCGACGACGACTGTGCTTGAGAAAAGGACCATAGCTCGGAATATCGAGGGTAATCCGCCAGGGACCTGAAGCGGCAGTCGCTAATTCTTCCCCAGCATCACGGGCCGCCTGGGCCGCCAAGCTCAGCAAGCTAGGGGGCAAACCTGCGATTTCATCCTGGGTGGTCAGCGTCAGACTAAATGCCTTGGTGGCATCCAGCACATGGTTAGAAAACTGGGTAGAGAGTTCGGCCAGCTGCTGTTGAATTTGGTTGAACTGCTGTTTCGCCTCGCCCTCTAGACCTACGCCTGAGAGTTCAGCATCGCGGATAGCAGCGTCCACAATACGCTGCTGGGCCGAACTGAGATTGGTTGCAGCCAGCTGTTTAAACCCATCGTAGAAGGCTTTGCTCTGACTCAATCGGGTGGCAAACTGCACCAGAGCAGGCTGCACCGCTTCGTAGGCCGTCCGCAGCTCTGGGCTATTTTGTACTCCCATGAGATGGCCCAGCACCCCCCAGGCCCAGCCCAGACGTTCGCTAATTTTAGTCAGCGGTACGGCCAGACCTTCCCACGTCGGCGTTAGAGTTGACTCTAATGATTCTAGAGCGGTGGCGAGATCGCCGATCAGGTCAGTGACGGCAGGCTCCACCTGGCTGGGATGAAACTGATCAAAGGGAGGCAGGCCATGGCCAATGAGGAACGGATTAGTCGTCGTGGGCGCACTGGTAGTTGCCGTAGAAGTCATAGGGATCGCAAAAGGGAAACTGAAGTGATAGAAATTTCAGGAAAACCAAGAAAAGTTAGCTTCCCAGAATTATTCTGACTTGGATTTATCTTAGTGTAATGATTTTATTCTGTGGTTGATTGTATGGGTTGGGAAATACTTAGAGAGACTATCCGGCTTCAAGCACTTCTGGTTCGAGGGCCTGTAATATTCGTGCCGCCTGGATAATGACATTTTCCCCGCCGTTGACGACCACTAGATATTCGCCAGCTTCAAGGCGATCGCGATAGGGCGTTTCATTGTTGTTAAAAAGCAATGCCGGACCGCCGCCGATAAAAAAGCTACCCATTAGCCCTGAGCCTGCACCAAGCAGCCCGCCGAGTAGCTGATTACCCAGTCTGCCTGACCATTCAAAGGTATTGAGACCGGTAATGGTGTCAAATACAAATCCACCACCAAAGCCAAAGGGGACCAGCCACAGAGCCATGAGCCGCACCTGTTTCCAGGCGGCTTCTTTGGGGTTTTGCAAGCCAAACTCATCGTCGGTTTGATACCCCTCGCCCAGAATAGCGATGTCGTCCATGGAAAAATTATTGGACTCGAGCCTGGCGTAGGCTTCTTCAGCATTGGTGCGATCGCGAAAAGCAGCGACAAGGTATCTCATGGGGAGTGCAGGCGGTAGGGGCTTGAGGTCAGGGTAAACCCGACAGCTCCTATTATTCCTTGTCGGCTACATTTTGGACGGTTTTGATTAACTGTATTAATCGTTGGGGTGAACCAGTATGGCTGCCGGAAATCGGGTTAGGCTTGGGTCGCAGCAGCGGTCGCTATAACGGTTGGGAACGAGAATGGCTCTATTGGTATGATGAGGCTGGTCGTCGGCTTCTGACTCCGGAAGAAAAAGCCGAACAAGCAACGGCTAACGTAATACGGGCTGAAATAAAAGCAGCACAAGCAACCCAGGCAGCTACCCAAGCAGAAGATAGAATTGCACAGGCAGAAGACAAAGCCGCTAAGTTGGCTGCTAAATTACGGCAGCTAGGGATCAATCCTGATGAGGTCTAAACGAGAGTTATTTCTCACATTCTTGACTCATGATTAGGCGACCATCGGCAAGACGGTAAACGCTGTGAGGTTCGATTATGGACAAGTTGTTATAAGATTCTTCATCAGTGATGGGCTGAACGCTGCTTAGGCTATAGGTGCTCTGGGCGCTGTTGGGCTGCTGCGGTAGGCTATCACTGCCAGTAATCGTGAAACCGCTGCTAGAATCGTCACTTCGAGCAATACAGCTACTGGAGACCAGAGCTTCCGGGTTAACAAGATTGTCGGGAAGTTCGGTGAGGCTATTCTCGATAAAATCTATGTTGGAAAGTGAGATACTACCAGAGTCGAGACTACCTGTAGCATTAATATCAACACGATTGTTCCCATCTAACATCAACAATTGTTGCCGACTAAGTATCTGGGGTGCAGCCTGAAAGTTTTCACCGAAAAAGCCAGGTGTTCGTAGTGTAACATCCCCTCCTCTACCATCACGACTGAATGCAAGAATATCACTATCACCAAGTGCAACAATAAATGAGTCAGCAATTAATTGAATCTCTCCTCCTTGACCAGACCCATCAAGAACAGCTGTAATAATGTCACTGTTACTTGTCAATTGAATCCTATCTGTCAGAACAGTAACGGTCCCGCCAGACGATTGCAAGGAATTAAGTGCTATCAGACCATCGCGAACTTCAAAGCTATCAGTTGCAACAATCAAGATATCTCCTGCTGCTGCTGTTCCTATGGAGGATGTGGCTATCCTTGGCCTCAAAGCTGAACCAGCGTTACCTACATCTGCTGGTGTACCTGTAATCTTCACACGTCTGGCTCGAATTTCAATCCCCCCACTATCATCTACTCTTCCTAAACCGATTGCATTAGCTATGCCAGTGGGTGGGAATGGAATATTTCTACTGTCTTCAATCGTCACATCATTGGCTGCATGGATAACAATATTACCTGCACTACCATTGCCTAAAAAGTTCCCACTAATCGCTCCACCCTCAAGCAATTGTAATGAATTGGCACGAATCCTTATATCACCGCCATCACCATTTGCCGTTCCATCACTACCGCTGACTGCTACGCTGCTGAAATTACTATCTGAACTTGTTCCCTCAAAACGGGTATCACCCATAGTGGAGATGAATATATCCCCAGCATCGCCGGTACCATTAGTTGCTGTGCGAATACTTGCTCCATTAAGAACATTTAAGGAGCCGCTTCTGATTTCAACACCTCCTCCTGAGCCAATTCCACTGGTCCTGACACTACTATCAATTCGACTGTTGAACAACCCACTTTGGCTAGTGCCCTCTAGCGTAATTGCATCACTCGCAGTAAGCAAAATATTTCCAGCGTTACCTTGACCAGAAGTAGTTGAATTAATTTGTCCTCCATTCAAAAGCTCTATAGACTGCGCTTGAATAGATAAGCCTCCTCCATTCCCCATAGCATTTTGTGCGACACGACTACTGATCAAACTTGTATCCGACAACAGAAGATGACCCTGAATATCAAGCTCAATAGAACCAGCATTTCCTCGACCAAAAGTAGTTGTCTGAATAATCGAACCACTGCCATTTGTTGCAGACAGAGAACCTGCCGATACTCGAATATCACCTGCATTGCCAACAGCATCTCTAGAGACATTACTAATAACGTCACCACCATTCTCGAAAATCAAGTCTCCTGAAACAAGTAGATTGATGTTCCCCCCATCACCTTGACCTTCTGTACTAGCGCTTATCTGAGCACCGTTAGTAATTAAAAGTTTTCCAGAGTTGACCGTGATAGTACCACTGATACCTTCTGCATTTTGTGCAATGCGATTAAACAACCCACTTGGTTGTTCAATAGAACGGAGCTGTTGGGCTCCATCTAAAGAGACCAGCCCATCCACATTAATCAGGATGTCACCTGCAATCCCGCGTCCGGCAATAGCAGATTGAATTTGAGCACCGTTTGCAACGAATAGATTGCCAGCAGCAATAATAATGTCACCAGCAGTACGTATGCTATCTCTTTGAAGAATATTGCTACGAATCCCACTAGAAAGCCCATCTATTGATATCGTTTCTAGCACATTGAGGTTGATATCTCCAGAATCTCCTTGCCCAAGAATAGATGTGCTCAGCTGAGAGCCTTGAAGAAGCAAGAGACTATTAGCGGTGAGAGCGATATCACCACTATTGCCGACACCTGTTGTTTCAACGCGATTCAAAATACCTGAATTTTCATCAAACAGAATATTTTTGCTGGCATTAACACTGATATTGCCAGCATCTCCAATGCCTGAAGTGCCACTAATTAATCGTGAGCCACCTAGAACTTGCAAAAACTCTGTTGTTATTTCGATATTGCCACCATTCCCTACTGAACCGTCTTCAGTAGTATTACGAATAGCAGTATTATCTGATAAAATGAGACTGTTCGTATCAATAAATATATTTCCAGAATTCCCCAATCCTAGAGTATTTACTTCTAATTCACCCCCATTTGATAATTGAAGCATATCGGCAGCTATTTGAATATCTCCCCCGCTACCTTGCCCGTTAGTTTCTAAATTATTGCTAATTCGACCAGTGTCAATTGTTATTGTTCTGGCATCTATAAAGATATTTCCCGTATTTCCAGTCCCAGAAGTTCCGCCTAAAACCGAGGAGCCACCAGTAATTTCCAATGCATCTGCTACTAAGAAAATATCACCTGCACTACCCCGTGTGTTAGAAAAAGTTAAATTACCGATACCACTACGTTCACCAACCTTAATTAAATTAGTAGCATCAAACACTAAATCTCCTGCTTGTGCATCAGCAAGGCTGTTGTTAGAGCTAATGCCCGTTGCAACAAAGCTATTCTCAATCACACTAATATTTCCAGCGAATACTCGGATATCTCCTTGACCATCAAGAGATGTAAAACTGGCTGAATTTTGACTAAATTCAACATTCCCTCTTCGTAGCATATCTGGGAAAAGTAGCTGGCCACTAGATTCAATTTCAATCGCGCCTAAGTCACGTACTGAACCAACTTCAATTCGTCCTCCTAAAGCTGTCAAGCCATGACCACGACCGCCTCCATTGATAGTAACGTTTCCCCCTAATAGAGTGAGTGTTTCACCATTGGGTACCCGTAACCCTCGAAATCTTTGATCAACAAAATCTAATTGCCCCGAACGACTGATAATATTGCCAATATTTTCGGAGTCAACATGACTAAACAAATAAGCGGAAGGGTTTACAGTCAGCAAATCCGTTGACAACATTGGTTCGTTGGCAGTGAAACTACCTAGAGCACCAAACGAGACTCCAGTCGCAGTGGTTACCGAGAAAGAGCCTCCAACATCAAGAACAGATGTCTCACCAAACAACACTCCATTAGGATTGATAAAGTATAAGTCTGTTTGAGGTGATAAGAGATTAGGTTGGCGTACTCCTAGAATTCCAAAAATTTCAGAAGGTTTGTTACCTGTTACTCGAGCAAAAATATTAGTGATATCTGTATTAGGAACAATAAAATAAGCCCCACTAGTTGGGGCTATATTAAATTCTTGGAAGCTGTGAAAAAGATTTTGCCCTCTCATTGCTCCTCCATCAATGCGTTCAATTGATGGAAGAAGCGGGAATAAAGGGGCTTTGATAGAGCTTTCTGCACCTAAAGTAGTATCAGGGACAATTTGTGCTTGGACACCCAGGGGTAATGAGGCTAAGGAACACAGAATTAAGGGAATGGCACGGAAGTCAAAGCTGGGTAGAGGCATGGAGACACCAAAGGCTGACGTCCGGCTCATTATAGGGGGCTAATTAGAGGTATTTCTGTTTAAGGAATACTCCTCAACCTTTCGTAACCCCATACTTAAAATCCCTCAATTCTTGGCTTGACGGGACTCCCAATCCGGTTTAGATTTTTGGCTAAGCTGCATTTTTAGTGCGGCTGTTCTACTAGAACCTAATACTTGGCACCGTCAGCAGGTGGTTACGACACCCACCGACGGCTGGCCCGCGGATTCACACGCAATCCATGGGATGGAGGTTATTATCCCACCCTCTGCGATTTGCAATGCATCTTTGTGGGGGGCTGGGTTTAGGTTCTGGCTTTCCTCGTCCCTTTTGGGACTGTCTTTTTCGGAGACCAGAACCATGTTTCAAGACCTCAATCAGGGCGCAGCAGCGTCCATCGTTCAGCGTGTGCGTGAATATTTGCCCGAGCATCTGCATGAAAACGTGCGGCTGATCGCCCTTGGCAGCCTTACCGTTGTGCGGCTTACCATCCAGGACCTGCACAGTAGGCGCTATGCCGAGCCCAACGACTGGAGCCGTCCGTTACCCACCGGGCGACCCAATGAAGTGGTGGCAATTTTGACCAAGCGGGTCAGGATTGATTAATCGGCCAAAGCCCGCGCTGGGTTGAAACGCCAGCGCTAACTGAGGGTTGTCCGCTGAAGGGACAATTTGGTTTGGAGGCGCTATCAATTGGTCGTGAACTGGTTGAAGAATAGTTGACGCTTATGGGAGCGAAACTTCAAAACACATTTCCGATGATTGTGTTCCTTCTAGTAGACACCCTTCGGTTAGCCCAGGGTTTCTAACCCTGGGTGGACTAGCGCTTCTTCGCCAGCTGCAAGCTCTAAAATCAACCAAAATACGAACGCTAGAATGAAAGTCACGTCATATGGGTATGACTAATGAAATTTCGCTTTAGGGTCTTGATTGGGCTATGTCTGACGCTGACATTATGCCTTGGCTTTTGGTTTGACACAGCTGAGGCATCACCGTCGCTGTTAAATCCTCGGATTAATCGGTTGGAATCGCAGTTGCGATCGCTCCAATCCCAAGTCACCCACCTTCAATCCCAGCTCCCCCGAACTAGCGCTAGCCGAACAGCCCCTAGCCCTGCACCCTCGATTCCCGACACTCCAAATATCGATCAACAGTTTGATACCCTCGCGATTTTAATCATCGAACTGCAAAATCGAGTATCAGCACTAGAAGCAAGACTAGACCAAAAGGACGAGCCTATCTAATTTGTTCCTACTGCATTTCTGTGCCAATAATTCAATCTATCTGTGAATCGTTAATCGAAAAATTCATTAATTCCCACATAACCAGGATATTGTTTGAAGTATTAGTGAAGTCATGCCTCAACTCCGGATAAGGCTATGCAGATAACGCATGTTGGATTGGTAGATGCACCCTGATTCTGAGCCCTGGAGATGCATCTTTGGGGCTCTTTCTTCTCACCCGTCTTAGGAAGATTTCGAGATTTACGCAGGGGGCGCATGTACGACATTACTGATATTACATTGATGGCTGTTGGGCTTTCAATTATCAAGATGCATATGGGAAGTCTTGACGGCATTGTAAATTCAGAAAAAACAGTGCAGGTATTCCTGTAGAACCAGGAAAAATCAGCAGCGCTTGTAGCGGCAACAACAAAATACCCAAAGAACCCAGAACCATATTTTTCAATGGGACATACAAGTATCGAACATATCAGCGAAGCTTTGTCATGCTTCGTATAAAGCTTTTGATGAGAAGCTTTATGGAACTGACTCTTCTTACATTTCTTTTGCACGGTGTTTATAAATCTACCTAGATTCTTTACCTATGGTTTATTGTTCAGAGTCTAGAATATTCCCATAAGGCGTTCGTGCTCAAATAGAGCATCGCAACTGCCCATTGCCCGTCTTTCCCTGAGATTTTATTTCTGTGCAGTTCCCTAAGCTAACGACTGTTGTTCTATGGGTTAGTGATAACGAGCTTGAAATTTACAAGTAATAATAAACTCAAGATTTACGAGTAATTAGGTAGACCCAATTAACCATTAAATATCGAAGCCTCCTTTATTCGGAGATACTTACCCTATCTTAGATAGGCATAGTGGGGTTCCCCCAATCCTGGGGGAGGCTAGACTCAAACCCCACAGGATTCCGGATTTTGAGGCGCGACCTGAGAAGTTAAACAGCTTTTTCTATCTTAGAAAAGACTGAGCTGATCTAACCTAACAAAAAACTTGGGATCTATTTAATAGGTACCCAGGGCTATTTCATGCTGGAAACCGCATTTATGTGTATTGCGATCATGCTTGATTTCAGCCTTTCCAACACTGGGTATGCGATAGCTGAAAGCCAATCCCTGCCCAGGCTTAGAATGGAATAGCCCTGCTAGGTGCCTAGTTGATGATTATAAACAATCTAAACGATGACATCTAAAACTTTACAGACAACATCCCTAAAAGCCTCGAAAGTTACCTCTAAATATTTCAATTTCCTGACTAAAAACAAAAAACTCTTCTCTGAAGATCCTAATTTCTTCTGGATGCAATATCTTGCAAGATTTCAATTTATTAGAGAATGGAGCACTCGTGACAATTTTGCGCCTGAAACAACAGGTGCCAATACACTCCGTAGTATATCCCTTGATGATTCATTGGAGGATGCTCATAAGATTCTCTGGAACTATGGCTATTACCGGGGGATAAGATTGGCCCCGGCTATCTTGGAGGAGGTGATTGAGTTCTCTCGTACGTATCCCTGTTATGGAGATCGCGACCCCAATATAAAAATGACCATTGATCAGCGTGAGCAGGTTGAGGCTGAGCTAGGCCGCACGTTTAAACTAGCCAGTTATTTTGATGGCCATGAATCATGCAAGGCATTTCAACAACTAAAACAGGACCCTACACTTAAGGCAATTGCTGCACACTACCTTGGGCATGAGCCTAAATATCATCGAGGTGAGCTGATGTGGAGTTTTCCTCGAGTATTAACTGTAGAAGAAAAAATAGCCTCTGCTCAAGTTCTACACTGCGATATCAATGATTATAAGACGGTTAAATTTTTCTTCTACATAACCGATGTAGATATGGAAAGTGGACCACATGTTTATATCAAAGGTTCACATCACAACCGTAGTTTATGGCATCAAATGATTGGGCAAAGTATTGCTGGTATTCCGGATGCAGACTTAATTGAGCGGTATGGACCTGAAAATGTTGCTACAGCATTGGGGCCAGCTGGATTTGGTTTTGTGGGTGATCCGTATGTTTTGCACCGTGGAAGCACACCTAGCAAGCGACCACGTTTACTGCTTCAGCTAGAGTTTGGAATGAACACCTACAAAACCTGGTATTTCGTAACACCTAAATAGCTTATGCCTATTTCCAATATTGCTCACATTGAGTACTCGGACAGTTGCTTCTCTTCTCTTTAGTTTTATTCTTCTCTAGCGAGATTTGGCAACAACTGTCGGATGAGATTTCTTTAGATATTCTGCTGCACACGCTCCTTGATTGCATCAATAATCTGACCGTTGGCCTTAGGAAACGGATAGCTATCGATTTCATCGAGGGTCACCCACTTGACCTCGTCACATTCAATCGTCTGAGGTTCTCCACTTAGGTGAGTGCAGTTAAACACATTTAGGGTCACCTTAAAGTGGCTGTAGGCATGATTAACCGTAATCAGCCGGTCATTCACCTCAATATCGATACCCAGCTCTTCTTTAATTTCTCGTTTTACACAGTCTTCAAAGGTCTCATTCGGCTCGATTTTGCCCCCCGGAAATTCCCATAAGCCTCCCAGTAGTCCTTCCTGCTTACGACGGTCAATTAGAATACGGCCGTCATCACCATGGATAACGGCGACGCCGATTTGCTTGTGGGGTAGCGGGGCTTTGGTTTCGGTCATGGGTAGCTGAGACTGTAGATTTTGACGGTAGGCGGCGCAATGATCCTGCCAGGGGCATAACAGACAGGCGGGGCGATGGCGGGTGCACAAGGTAGCGCCCAGATCCATGATGGCCTGGTTAAAGTCACGGGGCTGCTGCCGGTCCAAAATTTGTTCGGACAGCTGCCATAGCTCATTCATGGCCTTAGCTGGGGGCTTCGGTAAAGCCACCAGCCGGGCCAGCACCCGTTTTACATTACCATCCAAAATTGCAACAGGAAGGTTGTAGGCCGCACTGAGGATGCCGCCAGCGGTGGTACGACCAATGCCGGGAAGTGAGATCGCAGCCTCAAACTCCTCAGGAAACACCCCACCATGGCGCTCCAAAATCAACTGTGCCGTCCTATGCAAATTCCGAGCCCGCGCATAGTAGCCCAATCCCTCCCATGCCTTTAACACCGTTTGCTGCTCGGCCTTCGCCAAAGCCGTCACCGTCGGAAACGTGACCAGCCACCGCTGATAGTACGGCAGCACCGTCTTCACTTGGGTCTGCTGCAGCATAATTTCCGAAATCCAAATGGCATAAGGATCTCGGCTACGACGCCAGGGCAAATCCCGTCCCTGTTCGCCATACCAGGTCAACAAAGCCTGACGCAACGCCGGAGCCGCCTCTTCCAAGCTAACGGACAAAGCAAAAGCAGATGCCTCAGAAAAAGACATCTGCTTAGAGCCATATCTGCCATCGGCGCTATCCCGCGCTCGATAGTTTTTTTTCTTCGTCTCACCCACAGTGGATCATCGCTATCGCCACTTTGATCCTGCCATGGCCAGGCACCGACTGCTCATTCTGACTGAAAATAACTACTCCTGAACGTCAGTATCCAGACCACCCATAAAAGAAGTTTCCATCGCCAGACGCTGCTCAGCACCTTTGAGGAAATACCCTCCCATCATCGCAGAAGCCAGTAAGCGACCCAGGTTTTCGCGACTGGTTGTTACAGACACATCAAACCCTTCCGAGGGCAGCCCTCCTAGCATAGCGATAATGTTGTGCTCCATCGCCTGCATTACATCATTAGAAACAGGGCGCGATAGCTTGGCAACTGTTTCTGGTTCCATGGACTGCACATACTGCATTAGAGAATTAGCCTGTACAGCAGCGCCACCCATAAACTCGGCGTTTGTATCGTTGTTGGACCGGTTAGTCATAATGACCTCATTCGAAACGTGGCTGGTAGCGGCTGTTGGGTTCTCTGCCGCTGTAATGCCACTGTAACAAAGCAGTGGGAGCTGCCGTAGTGGGCAGAACCGAACTCAAAGGTAGCCGAAACCCAACCCATCTGCTGGAACTGAGCAATGGAGCAGCACCCGATATAATTCTCAAAACAGGCTCCCAGGTGCAGCACTATGTCTCTATCCCGCTCTCATCGACGCTTCTGCTGGCTGCTCTTGGTTGCTATGGCCTGGTCGGCTCCGGTCGCTCAAGCTCAACTAGTCCCAGATGTTACGTTAGGTGACGAATCATCGAGCATCAGCACCGATCAGCGAGTTCAAGGCGACCTAGCCGATGTGATCGAAGGCGGTGCTGCAAGGGGCAACAATCTGTTCCACAGCTTCAGCGAGTTCAATGTAAATGACGGACAGCGGGTCTACTTTGCCAATCCAGCAGAGATTGAGTCTATTCTCAGCCGCGTGACCGGCAACAACCCTTCAGAGATTTTTGGCACCCTGGGTATAGACGGTTCTGCAGCTCTGTTTTTGATTAATCCCAACGGCCTGATCTTTGGCGAGAACGCACAGCTAGATATCCCAGGCTCATTTTATGGCACCACAGCCGAAGCAGTAGAGCTTGGCAACGGCGTTTTCAGTGCAACTGCTCCAACACAAAGTCAGCTGTTGGCAGTGAGCCCCAGCGTTTCTTTCTGGAACTATCTCACCGAGAACTCAGGCAATATTATTAATCGTGGAGCCTTAGCTGTTGAGGAAGACTTAGTGTTAGCCGGTAACCAGCTAGATCTGGAAAGCCAGATAGCCGCCATCGGCAATGTATCACTGCTGGCCACCGATGCCATCAAGATCCGCGATACGGCAGAAACACCTTTTATCGCCTTTGCCGGAGAAGACTTTTTGGTACAAGGCAATCAGCAGGTAGATATTATCGCACTAAGCCATCCTGACAGCGGCTTATTCTCCTATGGAAACATAGTGTTACGTTCAGCAGACCGTGTCGGTGGTGATGCCCACTACTTCAGTGGTGGAGATTTTCGAGTGGAGGAGTTAGACGGCGGCGGCGGAGAACTATTCAGCCCTATGGATCCAATTATTCGCGTTTTGGGTGATGTTTTTATTGAGGAATACGAGGGAAGTTCTCTACACATTCTAGCAGGAGGCTCAGTTCAAGTTAGTCTAGTAATCATTACCGCCCCTGAAACAGGTGAAGTTAGTATTGACTTCTTGCAGGAAATTATCAGGCTGTCAGACGAGACAGAAGTTACAATTGATGGGAGTGCACAACCCACTATAGATATACGAGCAGGTATTCTCTCAACAGAAATCGGGACTCCATCGCTTGAAGTGCTGACAGGCCTTGATTTGAGTACTGATATTTTCAGGGGCAGTGCCTTTGTAACCCCTTCTCCGTCGAGTGCTGATATTGTTGTTGGTAGTATTGGTACTCTGTTACCTAATGGACTTGTACTGCTGACCAATCAATACAAACCTAATGTCGATCTCCCAGGTGATATTCGAGTTACAGGTGAAGGTTTACCGGGTGTGGGAATTAGCGTTGCAAATTTAACCGGTCAAGGAGGTACTGTTTTCGTAAACTCCCGTGGAAATTTTACTGTCACCAATGGCAGCATTAACACAGCTAGTACTGATAACGTAGGTGATATTGTCGTAATAGCCGATGAGACAGTTACCTTCGATGGGCTAGAGAACAATTTAGTAACAGGTGCTTTAAGCAGCGTCGTTTCCGGAGAGCAGGGGCTTGGAGGAAATATACAGATCACTGCCAAGAATCTTGAGATTCTCAACGGGGCTCAATTAACCAGTGCAGTTTTAGGCGAGGGGCAGGGTGGAAATATTTTTATCAATGTAGCAGAAACATCTCTTATTCAAGGTTTCAGCCCAATAAATAATTCTTTAAGTGGAGTATATACAGGTGTCGAGGGAGGTGGTAGAGGTCAGGGCGGCGATATTTGGATCAGAGCCCAAAACCTAGAGCTTCGCGATGGTGGAACTCTGAGTAGTTCTATTCTGGATGGTAACAGTGCTGGAAATATATTCTTAGAGATAGATGAAACCGCTATTATTGAAGGTGGTATAAGTGGTATTTCAAGCAGCGTCTTCGCCAACAATACTCCTGGCGAAGATAGACAAGGTGGTGATATAACTTTGTCGGCAGCTAATTTGAATATTCTCAACGGCGCCCAACTCAATTCTTCTACGTTTGGAGTGGGCGATGCAGGCAATATTATTTTAGATATTCGTGATACTGCTCGTTTTCAAGGAGCTAGTCCTATCAATGGCGTTTCTACTAGAATTGAAAGTGCAGTTGGCGCTGGCGCTATAGGTCAAGGTGGCAATATTCAGATTACGGCCAGAAATTTAGAAGTCCTTGATAGTGGGCAATTGATTACGTCAAGCTTGGGTGTAGGAGATTCAGGAAATATTACTTTAGAAGTCGATGAAGCTGTTCGCCTGAGGGGTGTTAACTTATTTAACGCTAATGTTAATAGCGGCATTTATAGCAATACCGACACTGGTTCAGTTGGGCGGAGCGGAGAGATTCAGATTACAGCCAACAGCTTAGAAGTATTGAATGGAGCACAAATTGATTCCTCTACTTCGGGTATAGGAGATGCCAGTGATGTTCTTATCATGACTCGTGAGAGTGTACTCTTGCAAGGTGCCGACTTGAGGACTTCTGAGGTTGCTCCTAGTGCAATCTTCAGCAGAGTTGAGAGTTCTGGAGCAGGCCAAGGTGGGGATATTCGGATTGCAACCAATAGGCTACAGCTTTCAGAGAGTGCGCAGTTAGGGGTCTCCAATTCAGGTATTGGTAACGCAGGAAACATTATATTAGAGGCAGCTACTCTAGATGTGCTTAACGGCGCATCATTAGATACTGAGACCGGTGCTATAGGCAATGCTGGTGACATTATTCTGAAGATTAATGGGCTTGTACGTTTTGTCGGTGTTGATCCGATTACTGGGTTTACTAGTCAGGCTTCGAGCAGTATTGCAAGAGAAGGCGAAGGACAGGGTGGAATTGTTAATATCACAGCGGATGCGTTAGAAGTCCTGAATGGTGCTCAGCTAAATACGGCTGTCTTTGGGATAGGCAATGCTGGCGATGTTGTTCTTGATATTCATGGCTCAGTCCGTTTTGAGGGAAGTAATCCAATTAACAATACTCCCAGCGGAGCATCTAGTAGTATTCAACCTACTAGTGGAAAAGGAGAAAGCGGAGACATAATAATTACAGCCACTAATCTAGATGTGCTTAACGGTGCTCAATTAGGCAGTAGTAGTCTTGGAATTGGCAACGCTGGAGATGTAATTTTAAATATTCAGGAGGCCGTGCGACTGATAGGTAATGATCCAACTAACGATAGGTTTACTGGCATTTTTGGTGGTCTTCAGTCTGGCAGTGTTGGTACAGGAGGTGATATACGCCTCAGCGCAGGCGATCTGGAGATTCGCTTAGCATCGTTATCAAGCCGTAGTGCGGGTCAAGGCAATGCGGGTGATCTGATTTTAGATATTCGCGATCGCATCCAGGTCCAAGACGGTACAATCACCACCAATGCTGAGTTTAATGCAGGTGGCCAAATCCAAATTGACGCTGGGATAATTTCTCTCTTCGGCGACAGCGACATTCAAACCTTCGTCAATTCTGGTACCAACAACGGCGGCGATATAACAATCACCGCCGATGCAGTTGTCGCCCTCGACGATAGCGACATTCTCGCCTTCGCTGCCGACGGTCGCGGCGGCAATGTAGACCTCAGCCGTACCGCATTTTTCGGACAAGATTTCTCGCTTGCCCCCTTTGGCACCGACCCTCGCACCCTAGACGGCAACAACCGTGTCGACATCAACGCCACCGGACGCCTCGCCTCCGGCAACATCCTGCTCCCCGACGTCAGCTTTATCCAAAACACCCTGACCGAACTACCCGACAATCTCGTCAATCCCGAAACCTTAGTTTCCAATAGCTGCATTGCCCGCAGCAACGATACCGCCAGCAGCTTTACCCTCACCGGCAGTAACGGCCTGCCCTCCAACAGCCCTCAGCCCAGCTACAGCCTCAGCACCGTTCAGCCCACGGCTGAAACTACCAATGTCGGGCAGGACATCGCAGTGCTCGAACCCCATCAAGTCTATCAGCTCAGCGATGGTCGCCTAGTCATAAGCCGCGAATGTAACGAAATAGATTAAGTTGTGTCTGTACAGGAGCAAAACCCACACCTTATATTTTGTTGCTAGAGAATTGGATAATCACGAACGTAGTTCTGATATTAAACATATCCATAGGGGCACAATAGCTCGGCTTTACCGAGATGGAGAATGCTGGGCATAAAGCCCTAAGCCAATGGTTTGGTCATGTCACTGCTGAGTTGGAATGGACACATTTTTCTGAAATAAAAGGTACTAGCCTGAAGAAATAGATAAATCGTGGCTGACTCCATATCCGCTAATCGGTTACTAAGCCGCAGCCGATATCTCTGCCATCTAAGCTACAATTGTTAAGGTTTTTTACGAAACATCACGCTGCTAGTTCTGGACGTTCCAATCCAATGAGCCTTCCCATCCGTAACGTTGCCATCATCGCTCACGTTGACCATGGTAAAACTACCCTGGTCGATGCCCTACTCGAACAATCCGGTATTTTCCGGGAAGGCGAAGCTGTGCCTACCTGTGTCATGGACTCCAACGATCTGGAGCGTGAACGGGGGATCACGATTCTTTCTAAGAACACAGCGGTTCACTACAAAGACACGCTGATCAATATTATTGATACCCCCGGCCACGCCGACTTTGGTGGCGAAGTGGAGCGCGTGCTGGGCATGGTAGACGGCTGCATCCTGATTGTGGATGCCAATGAAGGGCCGATGCCTCAGACTCGTTTTGTACTCAAAAAAGCGCTAGAGAAAGGTCTACGCCCCATCGTCGTCGTTAATAAGATTGACCGCCCTCGGGCAGAGCCTATGGGTGCGGTGGATAAGGTGCTGGATCTGTTTATTGAGCTGGGTGCTGATGATGATCAGTGTGACTTTCCCTACCTGTTTGCATCTGGTCTCTCTGGCTACGCCAAGAATGAGCTAAAGGACGAAGATAAAGATATGCAGCCCCTGTTTGAGGGAATTTTGCACCATGTTCCACCGCCTGTAGGGGATGCTGAGAAGCCTCTGCAGCTGCAGGTGACGACGCTGGACTACTCCGATTATTTGGGTCGTATCATCATTGGTAAGGTCCACAACGGTACTATCCGTGCGGGCGAGCAGATTGCCCTGGTCAAAGAAGATGGCAAAATTGTTAAGTCTAAAATTTCAAAGCTCATGGGCTTTGAGGGCCTCCAGCGGACTGAGATTATAGAAGCGACGGCTGGTAACATCGTGGCGGTGGCTGGTTTTTCGGATGCCAATATTGGTGAAACACTGACCTCTCCTGACAATCCCCAGGCACTGCCGCTGATTAAAGTGGATGAGCCCACCCTGCAGATGACCTTTGCGGTCAATGATTCTCCGTTTGCGGGCAAAGAGGGTAAGTTTGTCACCTCGCGTCAGATTCGCGATCGCTTAATGCGCGAACTAGAAACTAACGTAGCCCTGCGTGTAGAAGAAACCGATTCCCCCGACCGCTTTGGTGTGTCGGGTCGAGGTGAACTACACCTGGGTATTTTGATTGAGACCATGCGCCGCGAGGGCTATGAGTTTCAGGTATCCCAGCCCCAGGTGATTTTCCGAGAAGTCAACGGCCAGCCCTGTGAGCCCTATGAGCAGCTGGTGATGGATGTGCCTGAAGATGCAGTAGGCGGCTGTATGGAACGCCTGGGTCAGCGTCGTGGCGAAATGCAGGACATGATGGTGGACGGCAATGGCCGTGCCCAGCTTGAGTTTGTAGTACCCGCCCGTGGTCTGATTGGCTTTCGAGGGGAGTTTATGCGCCAAACTCGGGGCGAAGGCATCATGAACCACAGCTTTTTGGAATATCGTCCCATGTCTGGCGATGTAGGCGCTCGCCGTAACGGGGTGCTGATCTCCTTTGAAGAAGGTGTGGCCACATTCTACGCCCTCAAGAATGCTGAGGATCGCGGTGTGTTCTTTATTGAACCGGGAACCAAGGTCTACAAGGGCATGATTGTTGGGGAAAACAACCGTCCTCAGGATCTAGAACTCAACATTTGTAAGGCGAAGCAGCTGACGAATCACCGCGCCGCTAGTGGTGATGAGCTAGTGCAGCTGCAGTCTCCGCAGGAAATGGGCCTAGAGCGTGCCCTGGAGTATATTGCTGCCGATGAGATGGTGGAGGTGACACCTGAATCGATTCGTCTACGCAAGATGTCGAAGAAGAAGCTGGCGAAGCGTTAATAGTTGATTGAATTAGTGCTTCAGGATACCCTCGACGGTGAACCGTTGAGGGTATTTTTTACAACGGAGTCTAGGTAAACTTTAGACGACGGCAGTGTTTTTGGTGAATGGGTGAATAAACGGATTACTAACTGGTTAGAAAACAACTGGGTAACACCTGCCTACAGTGGCTGGGTACTGTTGGGAATTACTCTCTGTTTTTTGGGGGCAGCAACAAACACGATGGCCGGTTGGCTGTATGTAATCAGCGGGATCACCATTGCCCTGCTGTCGGTGTCATCAATTTTGCCCCAGCGGGCATTGCAAGGACTCTCTGTGAGTCGACAAATGCCACGCCCTGTATCGGCAGGAGAGTCTCTCTCTATGGTGATGACTCTGGAAAATGAGACGCTCCAGGCGAAGAGTTTATTACAGCTGCAGGATCTGATACCGGCGGAGTTAGGTGGATATCAAACCCATGCGATCGCACTGTTAGAAGGCCAGACAAAGAACTCAATCGAGGAACAACCAGAGACGCGATCGCAACATACCTGGCGCTATGAAATCCCCACACAGAAGCGTGGCATTTATACCTGGCCCCAGGTTCGGCTGCGCACGGCGGCCCCCCTTGGCTTATTCTGGTGCAGCCGTCTGCACCCGGCTAAAACCAAAGCTATCGTCTATCCACAAATCTTGCCCCTGGAGCGCTGCCCTGTAATTGACTCCCTCGGAACTGAAGTGGGCCGACAGCAGCTGCAAAAAGCTGCTACCAATGCCACTGGCACAGAAGGATTGACCCGAGCGCTACGGCCCTACCGTTGGGGAGACCCTATCCGCATGATCCACTGGCGCACCAGTGCCCGCTATGGTGAACTGCGTGTCCGAGAGCTGGAGGTGCTCACCAGCCACCAGAGTTTAATTATTGCCATCGACACTTCTAAGGTATGGGAGCTCCAAAGTTTTGAACAGGCGGTGATAGCAGCAGCATCGCTATATCACTATGGTCAGCAGCAAGGTTTGGCGACTCAGCTGTGGAGTGCACAGACAGGGCTAGTGCAGGAGACAACCGCTGTGCTAACCGTACTGGCAGGGATTCAGTTTGACGATGGCGGTGACCATAAGCTGCCAGCTCCTCCGTTGATCTGGCTTACGGCCCAGGCCAACAGACCGCTACCGCCCCACAGTGCTGAAATCCTGTTTTTACCAAAGACAGCGGCTCATTCTGGTGCGCCATCGTCTAGCAAGACCGGAGGATTGGTGATTAACCCGGTAGATGACTTGCAACGTCAGCTGCAGGGGGCAGCTTCGGCTGCGCTCAGCTAACGTACAGTGCATAGTAGAGGAAGCGGAGTCGTGCACGAAGCGTTTCCTACGGAAATAGTCCCGGCCCAAGCTTCAATTTCCATTGTCTAGACTGGATCTAAAACCAATGGGGGAAGCACTATGGCTCAGCTAACCGCCCGTCGCCCGGAAAATGTAGAGGGCGATATCTTTGTTGACACTAGCTGCATTGACTGCGATACCTGCCGCTGGATGGCTCCGGCAATCTTTAGCCGTGAGGGAGATATGTCGGTGGTGCATCGTCAACCACAGACCCGAGAGCAGCGGATCCAGGCATTACAGGCACTGCTCTCTTGCCCGACAGCTTCCATCGGCACCGTTGCGCCTCCCAAGGAAATCAAACAGGCCCAGACACAGCTGCCGATTCTGATCGACAACGGTGTTTATCACTGTGGCTATCATTCAGAAAAGTCCTATGGGGCAGCCAGCTACTTTGTTCAGCGGCCTGGGGGCAATATTCTGATTGACTCACCGCGATTTTCGCCACCCCTAGTGAAACAGCTAAAGTCTATGGGTGGGGTGAAGTATCTGTACCTCACCCACCGGGATGATGTGGCCGACCATGGCAAGTTTCGAGACCATTTTGGGTGCGATCGCATCCTCCACGCCGACGACATTACCGCCGATACACAAGCCGTCGAACGCCAGCTCCAGGGTCAAGAGCCCCATCAGCTAGCACCAGACATTACCATCATTCCGGTCCCTGGCCATAGCAAGGGCCACACGGTTCTGCTTTATCAAAACAAGTTTCTGTTTACCGGCGACCATCTAGCCTGGTCCGTTCACCTTGGCCATCTATATGGCTTTCGACGCTTTTGCTGGTATTCCTGGACTGAACAAATCAAATCCATGAAACGGCTGGCGGATTACTCCTTTGAGTGGGTACTGCCAGGCCACGGACGCCGATTCCATAGTCAGTCTATGGCAGCAGAATTACAAACTTGCATCAGCTGGATGGAGACGGCTTAGGAATGCGAATTTCACAAGCGCTCCATGGAGCACCTCTGCAGTACGGGCGTTCCATGGAACGCCCTTCCTTCAACTACTTTGCTGAGTAGGCCGCAGCAGAATGTCATGCACCTGCACATACTCGGGCTGGCTAACGACATAGCCCACGGCATGGGCGATGTCGTTGGGCTGCAGTACGGGAAACTGGCTGTAAACCTGCCGGGCCTGTTCGCGGCTGCCGGAGTACTTTTCAGCAAATTCGGTTTCGACAAATCCAGGACTGATGGACGAAATCCGAATAGCGCTGTTAGCCGCCCGTAGTTCCTGGCGTAGACCTTCGGTGAGGGCACGCACGGCAAACTTAGAGGCCGAGTACATGCCGCTGCCGGGCACTCGATGCGCCGACATGGAGCTAATGTGGACGATATGGCCCCGGTCTTTCCTGAGTTCACGCATGAGTTTGACCGCTTCGCGGGTGCAGATGCTCAGGGCGATCACGTTTACATCCATGGTTTCACGCCATTTTTCAGTGCTGCCGCTGGTGAGGGACTCTTTGTAGCCAAGACCGGCATTATTGACCAGAACATCAAGCCGGTTAAAACGGGTTGAGATCGCACCAAACCAACTTAAGATTTGCTGCTCATCTCGTAGATCCACAGCCTGGGTCAACACCTCCACATCGTGCTGCACCGATAGAACATCGGCCAGTTCTGCCAAGCGCTGACGCCGTCGGGCACACAGCGCAAGGTTATAACCATCAGCCGCCAGACGCGTGGCAATAGCTGTTCCAATACCGCTAGAAGCTCCGGTAATGGCCGCAATCGGTCGGTTTTGCATAGAGTATAAAAATCAAACTGAGTTTATGAACCTTTTTGATTTTGCGAACGGAAGCGTCCGTTGTCAAAGACCCGCTGCTTAAGATGTTTGGTTTTTCGCCCAGTTACCCGCTGGCGCCACATCTTAAAGCTAGAGCGTTTCATTTCTCGGCGCATTAAGGCGATCACCTGCTTTTCTTTGAGGCCATATTGCAGTTCGATAGCTTCAAACGGCGTCCGGTCTTCCCAGGCCATTTCGATCACACGGTTGATGATGTCAGAGTCAAGTTCAGGTAGTTTCATGTTCAAACCGCGCCTGGTTTATGAGAATATTATGTCTAAGTATTTATTAAAACGTTTTTCTCCGCAGGAGGTTCGGTAATGGACATTGATTTCCGGGTTGTAGCTGTGCTTGCTCCCATTGCCCTAGCTGCTGGCTGGGCTGGGTTTAACATTTTCCAAGCTGCACTAGGCCAAATTCAAACCTGGTTGAGCGAAGGCGAATAAGGTCACTTTCATTCAAAAAAGTTATCGAATTACTCATTTTAGCTGTCCCCGCCGTGGGGGCAGCTTTTTTAAGCTAACTAACTGCATGTATCTTGCTGCTTATTTTGATGCGGCGCTAGATCTGTGAACGAGTTCATTACTCAGGGTGGGCCGTGCCTACTGGCTCTTCGAAAAGCATCCCCTTCGACTCCGCTCAGGGGACACTGGCCATTAATCTAACTGCAGCTGTTTTAGGTCATCCATGATTTGGGCAAAGGCGATGCCGCGATGGCTGTGGGTTTCCTTTTGCGGACGGCTCATTTCGGCAAAGGTTTTGCCCTGGCTGGGGACATAGAAAATGGGGTCGTAGCCAAAGCCTTGGTTACCGCTGGGTGCGGTGAGGATTTCGCCAGGGCAGATGCCTGTGGTGTCGAGGGCGATGGTGCCGTCGGGGCGGGCGATGGCAAGGGCACAGACAAACTGGGCGCTGCGGTTTTGAGTGGTTTTGAGTTCTCGCAGTACGCGGTCAATGCGATCTTGGTCGTTTTTGCCGTAGCGGGCAGAGTAGAGGCCAGGGGCTCCGCCGAGGGCGTCGATCTGGAGGCCAGAGTCGTCAGCAATAGCCCATTGGTTAGTTGCTATGGCAACTTCCTTGGCTTTTAACTGGGCGTTTTCTATAAATGTGGCACCGGTTTCGTCTACATCAATGTCTTGGGGTTTTAGTTGCAGGTTCCAACCTAGTGGGGTGAGGTAAACTTGCATTTCTTTGAGTTTGCCGGGGTTTCCCGTAGCGACAATGATGGTAGACATGGTGGGATGTGCGTTTCCGAAGTGCGTTCATATTTAAGCATGGAGGTGGTTTATTACTGACGAGTGCAAGTTAAGTTAGCTGGTTGTTAGTCTACGCAGCACAGCTGGCCGACCATGCTAGCTCACGGCTCAAAGAACAAAAGTAAAGGAGTCATTACAGACTCAGACGCATACGATAGCCTGAAAATGACCTTCTGAAATCGGGGTGTGCATCCCGTGAAACCACAAACCAACTTAGCGATTTCCGGCATTTCTCAAAGACCTGTTGAGACATCGTCTCAGAGCGTCGGCGACTACGCCCATCAGGCAATTAAGCAGTACGTTAACCACATTTGCCAACAGGAAAAGGGAGTCCTGGCCCATCGCGATCCTGAGTTTTTGCACCAGATGCGCATCGGATTACGTCGGTTACGGACGGTATGTGCGGCGTTTGATTTTGCGATCGCACTTCCTAAGAACGTCAATGACCGTGCCCTCAAACGGGTAGGCAAAATTTTAGGCACCTCACGAGACCTAGATGTCTTACAGATCTGGCTACAGACATATGTCAGCCAAGCAAACTTGAACAAGGGCGACAAAAAAGTACTGCGCATCTTAAACAGCAAGCTAAAAAAGCAGCGTCAGCAAGCTATAGGCCAAACGGACAAATTGTTGCACAGTAAAACATACAAACGCCTATTGAAGAGCCTAGGACAGTGGCTAAAGCACCCGAAATATAAATCGTCATCTCGGCTACCTATGGCCGTGGCTCTACCGGACATACAGCTACCGCTGATAAGCCATCTGTTGCTACATCCTGGCTGGCTAGTGAGCAATGATACTGATACCCAAAAGCTAGAACAGGTACACGCACTACGAAAACAGATCAAAGGTGTGCATTATCAGATGACCATATTCCGAGAGTTCTATGGAGAGCAGTACAGAACCCAAATCCACGTCTTTAAACAGATGCAGGATATCTTGGGAGAACTACAGGATAAGGCTGTTTTACAGGCATTTTTGGTAACAGCCTTAGGACCTCAATGGGCCAAAAAATCACCTACATTAAACCAATATTTTCGACAACAGCACCAACAGTCGTGGCAGCAATGGCTCACATTACGACAACCCTATCTAGCCTTGGAGCAACGCGATGTACTATATCGACTATTTTTGGTTCCTCTATAAGATTTACAACGTTGTAAACTAGACAACCTTGTAGACATGAGGCTGAAGCCCGCGTCGGGTTGAAACTCCGGCGCTAACTGAGGGTTGTCCACTAAAAGGGACAATTTGGCGGTAAGGCACTAGGGACCGATTGCAGGATAGTTGACACTTGTAGAAGCAAACCCTAAAACACATCTCCGATGATTGTGTCCCTTCCAGTGGACACCTTTCAGGTAGCCTAGGGTTTTGAACCCTAGGCGGGCTGGCGCTTCCCCACCAGGTGAAAGATATGAGCTAAAGGGACAAGTTGGTGTAGAGATGCTGTTGGTCGTTGTGGATCGGTTGAAACATCATATTTCAAGCTTGTGGAAGCGAGTTCTAAAAACACATCTCCGATGCTTGTGTTGATTATGTCCCTTCCAGTGGACACCCTCCAGTTAGCCCTGTCACTGTGAGTGCAGGGCGGATTAGCGCTCTCCCACCCGGTGCAAAAGCTCTAAGTTAACCCAACCCACAATGCCTATCTCGGGATAAAAACCTGATAGCGTATCCATGACATACCTATCAAGTCCACGCTTTGGATAACCGCCCCCACTACTGGCAGCTACTGCCCTATATCCGTCGCCAGCAGGCTATCCTAATTCCTGCCTTTATCTGCACCCTGGTATTTACTGTCTACTGGCCTATCCTTGCTAAGCTTGGCGGCCTCGCCATCTCTGCTTTGGTCCAGGGGCAAGTGGCCACCTTCGGCCGCATTGCTGCTGTTACCCTCATCGGTCTGCTAATCCAAAAAGCGGCCCAGTACGGTCAAGACTCCCTGATGGCTAAGGCCGCCTTTCGAGTCGCTCACCAGCTTCGTACCCGTGTCTATGGCCATCTACAAACCCTGAGTCTCACCTATTTTGAACAAACCAAAACTGGGGACCTGGCCTACCGCCTCACCGAAGACGTGGATCGCATTGGCGAGGTAGTGTACAAACTCTTTCATGATTTTGTTCCTTCGGCACTGCAGCTAGTTGTTGTCTTTGGCTACATGATTTATCTCAACTGGCAGCTGACGGCAACAGCGCTGATTCTGATTCCGTTGTTGGCCGTATTGTCCGGTTGGTTTGGGGAGAAAATGCTGACCGCCGCGCGCCGCAGCCAGGATAAGGTGGCGGATCTCTCCTCCCAGGCAGCAGAAGTTTTCAGTGGCATTCGTTTAGTACAGGCCTTTGCAGCAGAAAACTATGAGATCAAGCGCTTCTCTCAAGCATCTGCCAACAACCGGGATGCCAGCTATTCGGTAGCCTGGCTGCAAGCGGTTCAGTTTCCGGTGGTGGGTTTTCTCTATGCGGGCATGATCGTTATTTTGCTGCTGGTGGGCACCTGGCAGATTAGTCTTGGCAACTTAGCCCGTGAAGGGTTTGGCACCTATGTGATCAATGCGCTGTTACTGATCGACCCAGTAAATCACGTGATTCAAAACTTTAATGAGTTTAAACAAGGAGAAGCTTCCATCGATCGGGTGCTAGAGCTTTTGCACATTAAGCCCCTAGTGCAAAATGCAGCTGGAGCGACACCACTACCGCCTGTCACCGGTCAGGTGAACTACCGCGATGTGAGCTTTGCTTATGAGCCTCAGCAGCAAGTGTTAGAGCATGTGAATCTCTCCGCTGCTCCTGGACAGACCATTGCCCTGGTAGGACTCTCGGGTGCGGGAAAAACCACCTTGGTCAATCTGTTGCCCCGATTTTATGATGTGGCAGCAGGAGAGATTTTGATTGATGGTGTGAATATTCAACACGTGACGCTGCAGAGCTTGCGACGACAGATTGGTATTGTCCCCCAGGAAAATATTTTGTTCTCTGGCACCCTGGCGGAGAATATTGCCTTTGGCCAGACAGATTTTGACCTGACAGAAGTAAAATCAGCTGCCCAGGCGGCCAATGCCCATGACTTTATCAGCCAGTTTGCCCAGGGCTACCATACCTGGGTAGGAGAGCGGGGGGTGAATCTCTCGGGCGGACAGCGCCAGCGGATTGCGATCGCACGAGCAATCCTCTTCAACCCCAAAATTCTTATCCTAGATGAGGCAACTTCTGCCCTGGATGCAGAGTCAGAAGCGTTAGTCCAAGAAGCACTAGAAAGACTGATGCAAGGACGGACAGTGTTTGTCATTGCCCATCGCCTAGCCACAGTCAGACGGTGCGATCTCATCCTTGTTATGGAAAAAGGGCGCATTATTGAATCTGGTACCCACGGCGAACTGCTCAGCCAGGCAGGCCGCTATGCCAGCTTCTATACCAAGCAATTTCAACCTTAATAGTGCATAGCACCCTAGCCCACTTACAAAACTTTACATATTGGTGGGATTTTGATTTTTTTTCACCACGAGTTCAGTGTGGTTAGGAATCATAGCGAATTATCTGGTATGAGATAACTGACAAGGGTGTCCTTACTTAAGGAAATTTATGTTCGGCAGTCGCCACCGGGTCATCAATCAGCTAGAAGATGAAAGTATGACGTACCTGCTCAAGCATGGCGTACGTCAGAATCGGGCGCTCTGGAACAGTCTCTCTCCCAATCGTCCATGCTCACGTCGGCAGGCCTTAAAGTTTTTAGGGTTTTCTACCGCCAGTGCCATGGTTACCCTCGGATGTCGCGGCACAGCCGCTGATTTAATGGCACCGACGGGCAGCCCCCTAAGGACCTCTAGAGTGAAGACGATTCAGGTCGATGCCGCAGGTCAGATTACCTCTGAAAAATCGATCACAGCCAACTATTTTGATGAGCCCTCCCTACGATCACGGCTGAGTAAGATATTGCCTCTGCGCATGGTCAACATACCGGCAGGGGAATTTGTGATGGGCTCACCTCCGACAGAAGCTCAACGGGAAGAAAAAGAAGGTCCTCAGCGAACAATTCAGGTGCCTAGGTTCTACATGGGTGCCTTTGTGATTACCCAGAGACAGTACGAAGCCGTCATGGGTAATAATCCGTCTTACTTTACCGATGACGAGGGTAAAGATGGAGCTAATCTACCGATAGAACAAATTACCTGGAATGAAGCCGATACGTTTTGCAAAGAACTCAGCCAGCTGACGGGCCGCACCTACCGTTTACCCAGCGAAGCCGAATGGGAGTATGCCTGTCGGGCAGGGACAACAACCCCTTTCTATTTTGGGGAGAAACTGACAACAGACATTGCTAATTTCTTTGCTGATTTTAGCTTTACTGAAAATTTTGAAGAGAACTATCGCAATACTCCAGTGGCCGCTGACAGCTTTTGGCCCAATGCATTTGGCCTGTACAACATGCATGGCAATGCTTATGAGTGGTGTGCTGATGATTACCACGATAGTTATAAAGAAGCACCCACAGATGCCCAGCCTTGGGTGTCCGGCAATGCGACCGCCTCTAAGGTGATGCGGGGAGGATCGTGGTTTAACGATACCCCCTTTTGTCGTTCAGCTTCCCGTGATAAAAACAGCCAAACCGGACGCAGCAATTCCTGTAGTTTTCGGGTAGTCTGTGAGCCGAGTAGTTGAGGGACAACACCACAAACGCTCCCTGAGCTCATTAGCTTCTGCGAATCAGGTCTAGACCACAAATCCCGGCAAACCCGGCAAAGAAATAGGCTGCAAATTGCCCTGGGTGAGAATCAAGCAAGGGGTAGGCTGAGCCGATCAACCGTCCGGAATGACCGCTGGCCGCAAAAATCAATAGAAACGCCACTGCACACAAAGCCACGCCTTTACCTAGCACATAACGCCTATCGTGAGAGTATTTAGGGGACATAGGCAATGACATAGGTGATTTTTGCAGCGTTGGCTCTCGACGTTTTAACTGTTTGCCATTCATCGGTTTATTCCCTAGATACCATTAAAATCAACCCCACACCTCCCCCCATGAGCAGTGCGGCGACACCCGACACCTCACGATTGGGGATTAGACTGATAGCCGTAAATAGCAATCCGATCCCAAACATAACGCTGCCAAGGATTGCGATCATACGTTCGGAAAAATTCATCATTAGCCATCGCCGGACAAGGTGTAAGTCAATTGTAGAGGGGCAACTGTTTTTTACAGCATTCTGGACATAACTGGCTAAATAGCTAAAACGGTGGTCTTTGGCGTTGTTTTACTCAGAGGAAAACCCCAGGTTTCAACTGGGGTGTAGTGCAGTACCCTATGGCTGAGAGTTTCATCCTGCAGTCATGGTCGTACCCGATCGCACGGCACAACTTCAGATATTGCGAGATAGCCTGCGTCCTGGTCAACGTCGCTTGGCTGACTGGCGTGGCGGACCGCTGGCCGTATCGGCGGTGCCTGGTTCGGGGAAGTCTACAGGTATGGCAGCTGGGGCTGCGATCGCAATTGCTCAGTTTCAGCTCCACGCCCGCAAACAGCTGGGGCTCGTCACCTTTACTCGCTCAGCCGCAGCGAATATTAAGGCCAAAGTCCGCCAGCATCTCAAGGAGCTCAAGCTGCCTCATAACAGCTTTGTTGTCCACACTCTGCACGGGTTAGCTCTCACCATCGCCACCCACAACCCTGAGGTCTCGGGTATCAACCTCGACACTACCACCCTGGTCTCCCCTAACCAAAGCAACCGGCTGCTCCGCACCGCTGTCGAAGCTTGGATTTATGACTGGCCCCAACTGTATCAACGCCTGATTGAAGGTCAAAGCTTTGATGGCGAAGAAACCGAACGCCTGCGGCGACAGTCAGTACTGCGGACAGAGGTATTGCCAGCCCTAGCCTATACCGCTATCCATGAAGCCAAAAGCTCTGGACTGCGGCCTGTTGACCTCAGTCATATTGGGAAACAGGCTCCCCCGGATGTCTACGAATTATTAGAGGTGGCTGCGGGGCTCTACGAACAGTACCAAACCCTACTCAGCCAGCGAGGGCTGATCGACTATGACGACATGATTTTGGCGGCGCTTAAAGCATTAGAAGATCCTGATATCTGTCGTCGCTGGCAAACTCAAATATTTGCTGTATTTGAAGATGAAGCCCAGGATTCATCGCCGTTGCAAACAAAATTATTAGCAAGATTAGCGGCAAATCCGGATTCTGACCACGAACCAGGAGAGGCTAGGGGAGGTAACCTCGTCCGGGTCGGCGACCCCAATCAGGCGATCAATTCCACATTTACCCCTGCCGACCCGGTGTTCTTCAACCAGTTTTGTAACGCCAATCGGCCCCAACGGCTGGCTACCATCGCCCAGGCTGGCCGCAGCAGCCCAGTCATTATGACCGCTGCTAACTATGTTCTCACCTGGGTTAATCAGCAATTTTCTAGCTCATCTGCGCCCTTTCGAGAACAGGCCATTTTGCCAGTGCCGCCTGACGATCCGCAACCTAATGCTAATCCTGCTCCCTTAGGACGAGGAGTAGAGCTGATAAAACCAACTGACGTGAATGCCTCAGTCCAGCAAATCGCTGAGCGGGTCAAAGTGCTGATGGCTGACTGGAAAGATCTCAAAGAGGCATCTGCAGAAACCTCAATTATGCCACCACCCACCCTAGCAGTCCTGGTACGAGAAAATCGCCAAGGTCGATTTATCCGGGAGTTGCTAGACGATCCTGAGCGGCTGGGCTTTGATTTTGCTAAGACCACCAGCTTAAAAATTTATGATGTGGGCAGTCGCGATCGCAATACCCAAGTTCCCCTAGAAATGTTGCGACTGCTCCAGTTTATTGAGCGCCCCCATTCCCCTGACTATCTCAAAGCAGCCCTGCGCGTTCTAGTCGATCGCCAATGCATTCCCACCCAAGACCTTAACCCCCTAGCCACCAATCCTGAGCAGTTTCTCTACCCAGGTCCTCTCCACACACCGCTCACCAGTGATGCAGCTCTAAATGCACAGCGCTATTGCAACAGCCTGCTGCGAGCCCAGTTTGACCTACCGCCTTATCACCTCATTCCTTTTCTAGGTACCACCCTCAACTACAACCAAAGTGAGCTGGCTACCGCCGACAAGCTTGCAGCCCGCATCGCCCAGCAAACCTCAGATAGCAGCAGTCTGAGCACCATGATTGGAACGCTGCAAGAAATCGTCAGTTCTGAACGATTTGACGCCATCGAAGCAGAGGATACCGAAGCTCAATACACCCGACCAGGACAGCTCACCATTATCACCATGCACAAAGCCAAGGGACTCGATTGGGATGTGGTCTTCATTCCCTTTCTCCACGCCAAACTCATCCCTGGCAAACCTTGGGTGCCCCCCCAAACCGAATTTCTCGGTACGGTCTCTCTCCCCGATGTTGCCCGCGCCCAAATCCGCGCTCACGTCCACGGCAGCGCATCCATTCCCGATATTCCTACCGCCTGGCACGGTGCCAACGACCTCAAAAAAGCGGAAGAATTCCGTCTACTCTACGTAGCCATGACTCGTGCCAAGCGTCTTTTATGGATGAGTGCAGCCCACAAGGCTCCCTTTGCCTGGAGTAATCCTGATAATTTACAAGAAGCTACCCCCTGCCCTGTTTTACCAGCCTTGGGGAAGTTCTTGCGGGAGTTATGAACGGAACAGTTTTAGAATTGAGGATAGCTATTTTTGGCCGTTACTGATCCCCGGCATGATCTCAGCTGTCAGCTATTGGCAAATAGCCAGTTCATAGCTCGATTCATCCCTGCCATCAGCAACGGCGATTTTCATCCTGCTAAAAATATCATGTCTAAAGCTGTTCTAAAATTTTCGTCTGAAGACTGTGGCATCTGCCACAAAATGTCCTTTTATGATGCCAAGGTCGCTGACGAATTGGGGCTCACCTTCGTCGATATCAAAATGCAGGACACGGCCACTTATCGTAAATATCGCAAAATTTTGCTGGCGGAATATCCTGACAAGGCAGACATGGGTTGGCCCACCTATATTGTCTGCGAAGACCCGGAAGGGGAGTTCCAAATTTTGGGCACCGTTAAAGGTGGTCATCCGAAGGGAGAATTTCGGAAACGGCTGCAGGCTGTGGTCGCGTAAGATGCTCCAGTAGCACATAGCCGCGCGCTTCATTAAACAAAGAAAAAGCTGGGGTCCGCAATCCCCAGCCTCTCGTGACAAGATAATGTTGTTAAACGTGAAATGTTATTTTCGACTGCCAAAATAGACTATCTGGCTAGGCTAGCCAGATAGTCAGCACCTAATGCTCTCTAAAGGTTATTAGCCCTAGAGCACACCGATACTAGCTAAACCGATAATGGCACCAATACCGATGACGTGCCCCAGGCTAGTGCACGCTAACATCGCACCGTGCCCCATACCGCCGAAAAACTCGGAGGAAGGCAAACCAAGGCCAACATTCTTGTGCTGAATGCCGTAGCTACCGATTGCGATCGCAAGCACGTTACAGATAATCATCACGAGACCCACTTTGGGGCTCCAGGCGACAGTGGCTGGAGTCACTGCCAATAAAGAAGGTAAGTAAAGCAATTTACCGTCTCCTCTCAAAAATAGTATGGTTCTTGAAGCTCGAGGGCCGACTTAGCGCAAACTAAGTACAAACCTTGTCATCATCTTTAATCAACGTGTAATCTGAACGACCTTCTCGTTGCAAGAATTTACAATCAGAACATAAATACTTATGTTGACTTATGTTGCACGGATTACTTTGGCTACCGCTGCTGCTCTTCTTTTTTGGGATCACCTGGGCTGGCTGGAATGAGTACCAAAAAGTTGAAACCTATAAACAGTGGGCCGCACAGTTTGAACGGGCTAAATACGACATCTATGCAGCTCTGGGGCAGACTGAGCGCACCCTCATATGGGGGCGGCCCACTCGCCAAGGGATCACTGATTTACAAAGCGCTCAGCTGGATCTCATAGGCAGCATTGATCTGCTAGTTAAAGGTGAGACCCCCGTGAGTCCAACAGGCAAACAACAGACTCAAAAGAGCGAAGCCATCCTCCGACTCAACCTAGAGGATGGTAGTACGCCACAGATTCCCTTTACAGATGCAGACTTGGCAAAGCAATGGCATGACTTTTTAGTCAAAACGCTCACGACGGATGAGGTCAAAGAAGAGCCTGCAGCCTGATTAGAAAATCATAATTTTAGGCGCAGTTACGTATCAGCACTGATCCCAGATGATGTACGGCATGAAAGATTATCCGGGTTGAGACTTTTTTTCAAAGAAGTGTCAGAATACGTGCACTATCAGGAGGTCTGGATGCTTAAATAGGTTCTCCAGCTAACCCATAGAGCATTGTTAGCTCCCCACTGGCGCCCACATCTCAATTTTCCATGCCAGACATCACCGAATATTCTCAAAAAAAATTAGCTAATCGTCGCAAAGATCTCAAACGCCGACGGCAAGCACTTTTTTGGCAAAAACTGTGGCGGCATACGGCCATGGTTGGATTAACAGTAGGCTGTGTCAGCCTAGCCACGTCTAGCCGCTGGCAGTTGACGTCTGCCGAACAGGTGCATCTGAGTG
This sequence comes from Cyanobacteria bacterium P01_B01_bin.77, assembly GCA_039028535.1. Lineage (GTDB taxonomy): Bacteria > Cyanobacteriota > Cyanobacteriia > Phormidesmidales > Phormidesmidaceae > Leptothoe. The sequence goes on along the minus strand of JBCCHX010000062.1, from coordinate 13,089 downwards.
GCAATCATCTGCTATCAGATGAGGCGATTTATGAACTCATGGCCATGGAGTATCCTCTATCGCTCTTAAAGGTGCATCCCCTGGATTTGGAAACCACACTGATCACCGAGGGACCGATTGCTACGGCCATTGTGCGTCGTCGCCTGCTGCCGCCGGGGCTAAACGTTCGCATCCGAGAGCGAACACCAGTTGCGATCGCACTACCCAATACCGAAACAGTCATTACATCATTGAATAACGATCCCCGAAGTTTCTCCCAAATGGGTCTGTTGGACGCCAATGGCTATTGGATGCCCTACAGCAGCTTTACCCAGCTAGGTGCCGATGAGCCCAGCTTGCAGGTCCAAGGCATGCGCCCCGCCTACCAGAAAGACTGGCCAGCCATCTATCAGGCACTGCAAAAAAATCCCATTCAAGTTTCCCAGATCGACTGGCGCGACCCCACAAATTTAATTTTGCAAACAGAGCTAGGCCGTGTCCACATCGGTCCCTATGGACAAAACTTTTCTAAACAGCTCGCAGCCCTCGATCGAATGCGGAATTTAAACACTGAGATGGATATCGAAGAAATCGCCTTCATTGACCTGCGCAATCCCGACAATCCCACCCTAGAAATCCTACAAGCAACAACAACGTCTGTTCCTTAAGAAAGACTTCCACTAACGTCTTCTTTGATCGCTGTATACGCTAAATAACAGTCATCACCAGGCTTAGATCTTAATATCTATAAAGGTACTATTTTGCCTTCTATCTAGATAATAAGGTTGTCTTTTTAAAGGCTATTCTTAACTGATTAAGCTCTTGAATTAATCGGTAAATTGAGTTGGTTTTTTAAGCAAGTTCCCGTATAGTGACTAGAATATGGCCTGCCATATTTGAAATTAATCTTCAAAATCTCTGTAAAGCTATTGGGGAAGGCACTTCAAGCTAGATAGATATAGCTTGATTTGATTGGTTGTTTGCAGAGATCCGTACTGCCCAGTTTGTAATTGCTATATAGTTAGCTTTTACTTTTTGCATTGTGGCAGCCCCGTGTGTTCTGTGGCTGATTGGGTCAATAGCCCGCTGGTACCTCGTATTACACTCGCCCTATGTCTAATTCATCCTCACATAATTCTCACAGAAACTCGGGCCTGGGTCTCAACATGTCTGATATGAATAATAATCATCGTAATGAACCTGCATCCAGTAGTGCAGCTATGGGAGGTGATATTGTGCCGGGGAGTATGGCGAGGATAAAGGTCATCGGCGTTGGTGGTGGTGGCTGTAATGCAGTCAACCGCATGATCGATAGCGGTGTCGCAGGAATCGAGTTTTGGGCGCTCAACACAGATGCTCAAGCCCTGACCAAAGCGAATAATTCCAATCATCTGCAGATTGGGCAAAAGCTGACTCGTGGATTAGGGGCAGGTGGGAACCCTGCCATTGGCCAAAAGGCTGCTGAAGAATCACGGGATGAAATTTCGACCGCCATTGAAGGGGCCGATCTCGTCTTTATTACCTCCGGTATGGGGGGCGGGACCGGGACCGGTGCTGCACCTGTTGTTGCTGAGGCAGCGAAGGAAGCCGGAGCTCTCACCGTTGGTGTGGTTACTCGTCCTTTTACCTTTGAAGGCCGTCGTCGCACGTCCCAGGCAGAAGAAGGCATCCAGGCACTACAGGAATGTGTCGATACGCTGATCATCATTCCTAACGACAAGCTACTGTCGGTAATTTCTGAGCAAACCCCGGTACAAGAAGCGTTTCGCTTTGCCGATGATATTTTGCGTCAGGGTGTTCAGGGTATTTCTGACATTATTACTATTTCTGGCTTAGTCAATGTGGACTTTGCTGATGTACGAGCAGTTATGGCCGATGCAGGGTCAGCCCTGATGGGGATCGGCGTAGGTTCTGGTAAGTCTCGGGCGCGGGAAGCTGCGATCGCAGCGATTTCCTCTCCACTGTTGGAGACCTCCATCGACGGTGCCGCTGGAGCCGTGCTCAATATTACGGGAGGTAACGATTTGACCCTCCATGAGGTCAATTCTGCCGCAGAAATTATCTATGAGGCTGTTGATCCCAATGCCAACATTATCTTTGGTGCGGTCATTGATGATCGGATGCAAGGAGAAGTGCGCATTACTGTGATTGCCACCGGGTTCAATTCTGACTTTAATACGGGCACGCCTAGCGCCCCATCAACGTCTAGAATTGCTCCCCTAAAGCGTCCTTCGGCCATTGGTTCTCCACCGGCTGAGTTCGCTCCACCCCCGAGCAATCAGCCTAGCGTTTCCCCAAACCTAGACATTCCGGATTTTCTGCAACGGCGACGGCAGTCGCGGTAGGTCTGGGGTTGTTATGGTTCATAGTCCACCAGTGGCTTTGACCATCGCTGGCTCTGACAGTGGTGGTGGTGCGGGTATTCAGGCCGATCTGCGCACGTTTGCCTTCCATGGGGTGCATGGCACCAGCGCCCTCACCTGTATTACTGCCCAAAATACTCAAGGGGTATCTCGGGTGGATGCCCTAGCCCCGGCAGCGGTTATCGCTCAAATTGAGGCTGTGGTCGATGATATCGGGATCCAGGCACTGAAAACGGGAATGCTGCTAAACCAGCCCATCATTGAGGCTGTCGCTGTCTACCTGCAGGGGTTAGATGCCAGGTTAGGTGAACCGGCCCGTGTGATTGACCCAGTGATGGTATCGCGCACAGGGGCCCAGCTTATCGATGATGATGCGATCGCAACGCTGCGCCAACAGCTTATTCCCCTCGCCACGGTCCTCACCCCTAATCGCTATGAGGCCGAGATCCTCAGCGGTCAGGCTATCCATACCCTAGACGACATGAAAACTGCGGCCCAAAGCATCTATCAGCTGGGGGCCAAGGCTGTGGTTGTCAAGGGCGGTAGCTTTGATGGTCCACTACGGGGTATCGATATGTGGTACGACGGCACATCTCTAACTAAACTTGTAACCCGCTGCATTGAGACAGCCGATACCCATGGGACTGGCTGTACCCTTTCAGCTGCGATCTCAGCCAACCTGGCCCTAGGGCATCGCCCTTTTGAGGCCACTAAACTTGCTAAAGACTATGTCACTAAAGCATTAAGCTATTCAATCCGGATTGGACGGGGGCAGGGGCCAGTCGGTCATTTTTATCCGCTACTGGAAAATTAGCGTCTAATCTTAGCTTTGCATGCAACGTCTCTCCAGCAGCCTATACACTTTACTAGTTTCAATCCTTGGCCCTATTCCTCAGGCTGTGGCCAAACGCTATCCCAGTCTGGGCATGCATCCTGATCTGGCCCGCTGGGATGTAAGGCACAGACAAGCATCTCACCGCCATAGCTTTCGCCATGGTAATAAGAGCAACCCGCACATTTGGGATGATTTTGTAACCAGGGTGTTAGGGTTTGGTGGATAGGAGCCATGGTCTGCTCACACCAACTCACCATCGACCCGACCCACGGATCAATCTGAGTTTCTAACTCATCCAACGCCTGGGATAGGGGTGGAGAGATATTTTCTACCACCTGCTCCGCCAGCTCATCGGCCATCCGATCCGCTGCATCCAATACAGGAGTCACGGCATCCAAGGTCTGGTCGGCCAGCTGATCTAAAAATTGCTCAGTCTGAACCAGGGTATGGTCAAACGCCGCTTGCAGATCATCCTGGAATTGTTTTAGCCAGTCATCCATCTATGCGCCCTCTTCGTCTTTAAGGCGCTGTAGTTCCGCCTGCAGGTTTTCGATTTCTTTACGGAGGGCATCGGTCGCAGCTCGGTCTTCAGGCTCCTCTTCTTCAATGATTTCAATCTTACGGGGAGGCGCATCTGACGTTCGGGATGAGGCCTCGGCTGGAGCAGCATCCTGGGCGCGCGCCACCATGTCATTGACCATTTTTTGAGCTTCATCAGCCGTGATTTCGCCACGCTCCACTAGCTCATTGACTAACTTTTGGGCCTGCTGACGCAAATCGCTAAACCCATCACCTGCTTTCTCAGAGGCATAGGACGCTAGGCCTACCCCCAGATAAAATGCTTTCTGCACTAATTGGCTAAAATCTGCCATGGCCTAGACTCCTCCAAACACTAACGGAGACGCTGCACCATGGGCTCACATCCCTAAGCAGCATCACCCCATATAGTCCGTTTTAACAGCCGGCAGCGACAGTGTGTAGCGGTTGGACTGTCGGATAGCCGTACTGGTCTGAGACAAACAGACCGTAAAAACAGAGGAGACCCGGAGACTACGCCTATCTCAAGCATCCCGTATTGCTGCTACCTTCCGGTCCTGACAAGATTTGGGCGTTGCGATCGCATAGATCCGAGTCATTGACTAGCATAGCACCGTTTACCCATCCCATGCCCATCAAGACGATTTAGGGACCTGTCGGAGAAACCCAACCAGATTGCGAAAAAAGCTAGGACTGAGCTGATCACCCTCAGCCACATCCATAGGAAACATAGATTCAGAAGCATCCAGTTCAGGTTCAGACAACATCCTCGGCACTTCTTCCACCAGTCCCACAAAAATCAAACGAAACGCAATCTGCTGCGCCACTTTAACAGGCATACCCAGACGCGTTGCAATTTGATTCAAGGATGTCCTCTCGTCAATTAACCGCCACACACTCCACTCTGCTTGATTGATCCGGATGTTAGGCTGTCCTCGAATCAAACTCACAAGGGCAGATTGAGGATGAGGCAATTGATCCTGAAAAGCGTCCCAATTCTTCAAGATTCGCAGCCCTGGCAAAATCACCTCTGTGGCCATCAAACTCAGACCGGTCATTTCCACCTTAGGGAGGGGAGTATCGGGGTCAAAGGCAAAGTAAGCATCAGGCACCTGGAACAGCTCACAAATTTGCCCCATCACCTGGGCTGCAAATAACATCTCTAATTGTTTATTACTAAGCACACCTTGGGAGCGCAAAAATCGTCCCAGGGGCTCATCGGTCGGACAGCGCCGAATCAAACGCTCAATCATTGTTGCGTTTAGATAACGACGATGACTAATCAACGCAGCCAGACCTCTGCTATCCAATCGCTTTGTAACCGTGACAATTCGGCCTCGATAAAGCCAAATAAAATAATACTTAGGCTGAACTTCTCCAGGCAGCGCTAACCCCTGAATGGAAAGGAGTCCCGTCTTCTTACCATCTTGCAGAAGCTGAAACACTTCTGGCAATGAACAGTCTGAGAAATAACCACTGACGGACATACTAGACGATAGCGACGATACGGCATAACGTTGCGCTACGGTAACAGCATATATCACCCCGAATTGTTCTAGGAAACGGCTGCTACCCAGAGCGCATTTATCCTAACAAAGGTTGAATTTCACCTACCGCTCGCTTCACTTCCAAGTGCAAAATACCTTTTTTAACCTTGTGAGCAGCCAACACCAAAAAGACCGCTTCTTCTCCACAGGCCCTCAAAATGCAATAGCCCTCTGAACCATCCAGGGCAATCTGGCCAATGCCACCCCGTAATAGCTCACTACCAATGCGTTCACCCAAGGAGAGTAAAGCCGCCGCCATGGCCGATACTCGGTCTTCATCCATATGGCTGGGAAGTACCGTCACCAAGGGCAAACCATCCGGTGTTACGAGGGCAGCTCCTTCAATATCGCTAGTACCACTAACAAAGCTATGTAGAAACGCTTGCATTTTTGCCGTGTCGATGGCCATTTATTCTGTACGAGATATCACTGCATACGGTCAATCGTACGATATTGAATCGCCTCAGCAATGTGAGCAGCTTGCAAACTCTCCACAGCCGCTAGATCTGCAATCGTACGACCAACCTTCAGAATCCGGTCAGTAGCACGGGCCGACAGCCCTAGTTTGCGAACAGCTGTTTCCAGCAGCGTGCGCGACGCATCATCCAACTGGCACCACTGACGCAAATGACGGCTTTCAAGATCTGCGTTGCACTGGAGTTTGGGCTCATTGACAAATCGAGTTTGGGCTCGCTGACGCGCTAGCTCCACTCGCTGACGGACTGGCTCCGACGGCTCTCCAGGGCTGTGCTGAGTAATCTCTTCCGGTTTTAAGCGGCTGACCACTACCTGGAGGTCAATCCGATCCATCAGCGGTCCTGATAATTTAGCCCAATACTGCTCGCGCCCGCGCGGGCTGCAGGTGCAAGGCTGGACAGTATCACCGAAGAAACCACAAGGGCAAGGATTTGTGCTGGCCACTAGGGTAAACTGAGCCGGAAATTCTACGGACTGGCGAGTGCGGGCAATGCTCACGTAGCCATCTTCTAAAGGCTGCCGTAAAAACTCCAGTACCTTACGGTTAAATTCTGTCAGCTCGTCCAGAAAAAGAATGCCCCTGTGGGCCAGGGAGATTTCCCCTGGTTTGGGAAAGGTGCCTCCACCCACTAAAGATGGCCCTGATGCGGAATGATGCGGGCTACGAAACGGACGCTCGGTCACTAATGAGCCTTTTTCTTTGAGCAAACCAGCGACTGAATGGATCTGCGTGACTTCTAACGCCTCCTGAAAATTGAGCGGCGGCAGAATAGTAGACAGTCGACGCGCCAGCATGGTTTTGCCACTTCCTGGCGGCCCCACAAAAACGAGTAAACTATAGCTCCATATTCTTATCTACGAAGTAAACAACAACAACAAATAGTACAAATATACTGTATAGTAGACAGGTAACTAATAGCGCTTCAACGCTGTCTACATAGTATTCAAAGTGAAAGTACAGAAGGTCAGTTTTGAGAACTCGAACCAGGTTGCGTGGCTAGTGATTGGCGATGACTTTTTGCCAGTTGACCCCATTCAAGACTTCCTTGAGTATTACCGCAATATTGATCGATCTCCGAATACCATCCGCTCCTACGCCTATCACCTGAAACTTTACTGGGAGTACTTGGAGGCCAAGGAGCTGGATTGGACAGCGGTTAAGGTGCCAGACCTAGCCGACTTCATGTTCTGGCTCAGATACCCATTACCTAAAGACGTCGCTTCAATGATGCCTCAGGAATCGCAACGATCTGAAGCATCCATCAACGGCATTCTGACGGCTATCTGCATGTTCTACGACTTCCATGAGAAAACGGGGCAAGTGCCTCATATTCCGCTTTATCGTTCCAAGGTAATGCCAGGGAATCGCTATAAGGGCTTTCTTCACCACATCACTAAGGGCAAAGCAGTTAAGACGCGACTGCTTAAGCTCAAAGTGCCGAAACGAGCACCCAAAACGATAGAGGAAGGGCAGATCCAAGAGCTGATTGATGCCTGTACGCGACGTAGAGACAAGTTTCTCTTGTGCCTGCTGCATGAGACTGGGATGCGGATTGGTCAGGCTCTAGGGCTACGTCACGAAGATATCGAATCCATGGATAACATCGTCCGCATCGTCCCCCGTAGCGACAACGCTAATGGGGCCAGAGCTAAGACCATGGAAACCTATGATCTGCACGTCACTAAAGAGCTAATGGGGCTCTATACCGAATATGTGCTTGAGGAAGTACTGGAAATACTTGGTGATGCTCCTAGCGACTATGTTTTTGTAAACCTATGGGATGGAGTTAAAGGTAACCCAATGCACTACAACAACGTGATGGATCTGTTCCGTCGTCTCAAGAGGAAAACTGGTATCGCCATTCATCCCCACATGCTGCGCCATACCCATGCTACAGAGCTAATTCGGCAGGGTATGGCTATGGCCTATGTACAGAAGCGGTTAGGTCACCAAAGCATTCAAACCACTATCGACACCTACGTTCATGTCAGCAACGAGGACATGAAGCACGAATACCAGAAATACATTGAGAATCGAGATGGCGATGAAACCGAACCAGCAGCAATTGAAGCTGCAAGTAATCACAACACCACAGACTGACCAGCCAATTACCTGTACTCACTGTGGGGAATCTGACTACAGAAAGAATGGAAAGAACAAGAGCACCGGCACCCAGATTTATTGCTGCAAAGCCTGCGGTAGGCAGTTTACGCCCGACGCTGCAAATGCCTTGGCACCTGTTGCAAACCCTGAGCTGGAATATCAGCGTGATGCCTGGGACGCTCGTCGTTTAGGGGTGGATGTGGGCTATGAGAAGCGCAGTTACCTTATTAACTTCAAACCCATCACTCAGAAATGGCTTAAGGATGCTGCCAAATTGCACCTTCGTACTTGCCTGGGACATTTGGCCTTTAGTTCCGTTCAAGAAAAGGCATCCAGCATGCGGAAGCTTTCACGATTTTTCGCGGAGTATCACCCGCAGATACAGTCCCATGAGATCAACCGTACGGTCATTATGGATCTGGTTGCTCGCTTGGCGGCAGAGAAGCTAAGTCCAGCCACACGTAGCAAGATCCTGAGTGATGCCAAGCTTTTCTTTGAGGCTTGCTACCAAAATGAATGGCTCAATGTATCAAGGTACCTGGTGCGGTCTGAGGACTTCCCCAAAATCCCTAAGCGCATTCCCCGCTACATCCCAGAAGAGGTGATGCGACAGCTCAATGAGCACATTGACGAGCTAGCAGAGCCCATCATGCGAATGGTTCTGGTACTACAAGAATGCGGAATGCGAATCTCTGAGTTGCTAACCCTTAAGTTTGACTGCTTGCTACAGGATAAGGCTGGTGATTGGTTTCTTCGTTACTACCAGTACAAGATGCGTAAGGAAATCACTATTCCCATCTCACGGGAAGTGGTACGCATCATTCAAGAGCAGCAGCGTTTTATTCAAGAGAGCCTAACAGAAAGCTTTGAGTTCTTATTCTGCGCTAATGGAGGAGCCAGAAGGCCAGGGTTTAAGCCAGTGCCTCGCACAATGTCCTACAAGACTATTCCGGCCTATCTGAACCGATTAGCAGAAGAGCACAACATCACCGATGAAAATGGGGTTCTGTGGCGATTCCAGACTCATCAATTCCGTCACACGGTCGGCACCAGAATGATTAATAACGGTGTGCCTCAGCATATCGTTCAGCGGTATCTAGGGCATGAATCGGCTGACATGACTACGGTTTACGCTCATATCCACGATGCAACCATGAAAAAAGAGGTTGCAGCCTTCCACGGCAGGGTCGTGAACGTTGCGGGGCAGGTTGTTGAGGCTAATGACATTGAAGCTGATGACGTTGATCTGCAGTGGTTCAAGAGAAATCTACAGGCCCAGGCTCTACCAAATGGCTCTTGTGCTTTGCCAACAATTTCTAAGGGTTGTCCACACGCTAATGCCTGCCTAACCTGCACCCATTTTCGGACCACGGCTGAGTACTTGGATATCCATCGGGAAGAGCTTCAGCAAACGAAGCGACTTCTTGAAAAGGCTAGAGCCAACGGCTGGACACGGCAAATCGAGATGAATGAACGGGTTGAAGCCAACCTGGTAACTATGATTGCAAGCTTGGAGGCGAAAAATGAAACTGAAGCGTAATGCCGATGGGCTAAGACGTAATGCCGAAAAGAAGCGCCAGGAAACCTTTGAGAAGGTCGATAAGGCTATTCGGAAGTTAGTCAAAGACAAGAAAGTAATCACATTTAATGCGGTTGCCGAGGCATCTGGTGTTTCTAAGGCTTGGCTGTACAAGGAGCCCGATGTTAAAGAACGGATCTACCAGCTACGTGACCAGAGCAGTATCAAAGGGAAGACGCCAAGGGCTGTCTCGGCATCGGAGGCTTCATTGCGAAAGTTGACCGCAACCCTGAAAGCCCGCATAAAACGATTGGAGGCTGAAAATACCGACTTACGTAGACAGAATGAGGTGTTTGGTGGTTACGTCCTGGAAAATCGAGAACTTAAGAAACAGATTGCACAATTTGAAGCTCAAAATCGGACAGCCAAAGTCGATACAAACCAGACTCCAACTGCAAGCCAGTTAGACATCTTTGCCGAGTTAGAGCCTTTGAATATCAAGATCAACTCTACGCTTGAGCAACTAATGGCCGATACACCCCCAGAAATCGTGGAAGCGGCGATGCAGGCATTAAAACAAGCTCAAGAGACTGGGAGTGTCAAAAACCCTGGAGGCTTTCTGTACAAGGCAATTACTGCTCACTGGCAACCTAATCAGGATATAGACCAGGGCGACCAGGAATTATCTGAGTTCAATACATGGTGGGAGTGGGCCTATGAAAAAGGACTAGTTATTGCGTCTCAGCAAACTGACCAAGGAATTATGGTTTTAACGAAAAATGAGCAATGGATTTCATTTGAGCAAGCAGTTTCTATTCATAAACCATCATCCATCAGTCTAAAAGTAGACAAACTTAACCCTTAAGTCCTTTTAGTTGACAAAACGAGGCGAAAATGCCAACTTAGGAAAATCGTCACACGTTTTGCCTAAAGGAGGTGTGCTTGTGCTTGATCCAAACTCGCAAGTCGTTTACACAATGCGCAAGTACTTGCCTGACGTTTTTCTGGCTGATTTAACGCGGACTGTGCTCAAGGTATACAGAGAAGCTCACGAAGACAGTACTCTCAATATGCATCCGAAGTTGATCAAGTTTACTCGCCCGCAGATTAGGGTTCGTAGATTAGATACAGAGTTTGAAAAAATTGCAAGGCGTCACTTTACTTTAGAAGGGACGATAAAAAGCAATGAAACTGGAAGCAATGCTTATGCAGAATTAACTGTTCAAGAAAGGATCATTTTGCATACTTCTTCAGTAAGCAAAACTAAAAAATTGCTGCCTCGGCCTTCTAGTTATAGATTGAAAAATTCCTTAAAAAATCCGTCATTCAAGCAACTCCCTGTTACCTTCCAGCAATCCTCTGCAGACAATAAAGATTCTTCTACAGAAAAGGAAAGTCAAAATAACGTAATTAAAGCTGATTTCAAAACGCAAAGCTTTGAGCGTAAAAATATTCTTGAGCTTCCAGAGTTATATGTATTGGTTGTTCATGGACCTACGAATGAAGAAGAGCCTAAATTCATTAAGCTGATTGCGCCTGATGCAGACTATAGGTTCTCTATTGGTACAATTGATCTACTGTCTGAGTATTCTAATTATGAAATTCCAGAGAAAGAAGATTTGACGCCAACGGAAATTCCCAAGCCTTCTGCAAAATTGCGGTTGGTGCAGGAAAAGTACATTGAGGAGGATGAAGAGGCTGCAGGCGAGGGAGAGAGCCCGGACAAGGGAGGCAAAGATGAGACGACCTAGCACACCTGGATTTATTGGAGACAAATTGCGAGAGGCTAGAGAAGCTAGGGGGCTTAACGGAACAGCATTAGCTGATTTGACTGACATTTCAAGACAGTCAATTTCTAAATATGAAATTGGAGATCAAAGTCCTAGCCCTGAAACTTTAGAGCGTATTTCGAAAGTATTAAAAGTCCCGATTGACTATTTTTTAACCCCAAGAAAACGAACACTAGATCTCAAAAGCGCTATTTTTTATCGGTCAATGTCAACCAAGACATTAACTGAACGTCTTAGAGCGGAAAAAAGATTTATCTGGCTTCAAGATATTGTTGCTTACTTAATGTCAATGGTAGATTTTCCAAAGGTGAATTTACCAGATTTCAATATTCCAGAAAATCCAGAGTTAATCACCGATACTCTAATTGAGGATACAGCTCTTGAGTTAAGACAATACTGGGGGTTGGGATTAGGGCCAATTAGCAACATGGTATGGCTTCTGGAGAATAATGGAATTATAGTCAGCTCTTACAGCTTAGAAACAGCGACTTTAGATGCTTTTTCTCAACATCATTTTGATAGACCCTATGTGGTAATCGGCACAGATAAACACAGTGCAGCAAGAGCTAGATTTACTGCAGGACACGAACTTGGGCATTTAGTTTTGCACAAGCATCTTTCCCAGAAAGACATTAGAACACCAAAGACATTAAAACTAATTGAGGCTCAAGCAAATCGTTTTTCCGGTGCTTTTCATTTGCCAGAGCGTTCATTCTCTGAAGACTTTTTGCAGGTAGACTTGGACTACTTTAGAGTCAAAAAATCAAGATGGAAGCTATCGATAGCCTTCTTTGTAGAAAGAGCTAAAAATCTGGGATATGTGGATGAAAGCAGATATAAGCTTTTAAGAAGATATATTTCTAGGAAAGGTTGGACAAAAGTTGAACCATTAGATGAAGAAATAGAAGTTGAAAAGCCTCAGCTTCTCAAAGATTCGTTTGAGTTGATTATTCAAAATAATGTTTGCACACGCTCAGAAATTCTACAAAAACTGAAGCTAAATCCTGATGATATTGAATCAGTTTGTGGTCTGCCCTCTAGATACTTGAGTCCAGCTGAGGTCATCAAACTTCCTCAAAGGAAGAGCGCCAAGCTGAAACGAGACATTGAGCAGCCAGGTGAAGTGATTGATTTATTTGGCAAAAAAGCTTGAGCAGTGGCTTCATAAAAGCCACTGCTCACATGGGCCGCGTGTTGGTCACCAGGCTGGCTTCCTATCCGTGTCTGCGGGGTCCAATCCCCCGGCGGTCCACCTTTATCCATTGTAGTGATTATCAAAATTTAAGTCATGGACAATGACCAGGAAAGCACTCCGTCAAAGGATTTCAAGAACATTGCTGCAATACTAGCAAAGACGAATGTATCGTCATTATCTGAACCATCTGCCTACGCAGCATTTGCAGCATTACCAGCACTGGCAAAGATTTTGCAAGGTAGTGCATCCAAAAGCAATGGTACTCAGCCTGGATTTTTGGCAGCTTATGAAAACATCCAGAAAATGGAAGCTGATGCTTTAGCTAATCGGCTTCAGAAAACTGTACAAAAGCTTGATGCCGACATCTCAGAACTAAAATCTCAAAGCGGGAATATCCTGCAGCGTGAGGATATTGATTTATGTGTGAAAGTTGGAACTGTGGCATTTCTTTGCTGCTTTTCCTTAGCATTGTGTGAACAGCGGCTGGTCCTGCAGTCATTGCAGGGCAGTTGCCCCATTTGTCCAGTTTGGTCAGCATCTCACATCTCATACAATCTGAGCATGCAGCATCCAAGAGAATTTCTGCCAGTTTTGATGTGTCTGCGTAATGCAAGGCTGTTCTCCCATAATTGTCGGCTAATAGAGTAATGGATTTTTCTTCTGGTTTTTTCAGGTGTTTTATTGCCGCTTTCAGTATTCTTTCTCGTGACCTAGTATTTCTCTCCTCATCACTAATAAATCCG
>JBCCHX010000061.1:0-45097 GCA_039028535.1 Cyanobacteria bacterium P01_B01_bin.77 | reverse complement strand
CTGGTGGGGAAGCGCCAACCCGCCCTGCACTCAAAGTGTCAGGGCTAACAGAGTCAAAACCCACTAAAGGGGTTGAAGATCGCTGAAAGCTCTAGATATAGGGGCTCACAGCCGAATTGTCCCTTTAGTGGACAGCCCTCAGCTAGCGTTGGGTTTTGAACCCGACGTGGGTTGATGCCTCATGACCAACACAGGTGCAAGATCTGAGCCTTTAACGAACAGTAATGCTGCTCGTTAAACCAGCAAGAAACACGATTGTCTCTATTTCATTGACAATAAATGCTTTTTAGAGCGGATTAGTCTGTGTTTCTTAGGAGATAACTAAATTTTACTCTTTGGAGAGACTCAAATGATTGCCGAAAGTCAAATTACGACTCAAGCACTAACCCTCAAACTCAATGACCGTGGCCCAGCGGTTCGCGTTTTGCAAGAGCAGATCAATCGACGCTTCTTAAAGTTCGACCTATCCTCCTTGGTAACCGTTGCTGCCGATGGCGTATTTGGACCGCAAACCCTGAACGCTGTAAAGTATCTGCAATGTATAGCCGGATTGACCGTTGATGGCATTGTCGGACCGCAAACCCTAAGCTTTATTGAGTATGGCGTTGAGGGCCTACCTGTTTTAACCCGGGGGAGTACAGACAGTTCTGTAAGAGCCGTACAAGATACCATTTTGCGATCGCGAATCTCTATTCAGGTCGATGGCATTTTTGGTCCGGATACAGAAGCAAAGCTCAAACGGTTTCAAACCGTGTTCTCCATAACCCCCGATGGCATCGTTGGCCCCAAAACCTGGGAGTCTGTCGTTCAGGTACGTCTGGGTAGCCCGCCCTGCGCACCGCTGTTGCCGACAGACTGAACTGGCAACAGACTGGCGTGAATTCAGTAAGTTCGTTGCTATGTCTATAACGAGGGTAAGCATCCTCCTGACATTATCAGACCCGCTGGTACTTCTGAACAGTCATGACCACTAAAAGACCTGACTTTTGCTGTAACGACAGCTGTCAAAATCAATCTTATTGTTAGACAGATGACAACAGCAGGTCAGGTCTATGTCGGTCAATCTAAAAGCATTCATCTTTCAAGAACACACATCCAAAAGAGGTAATCAAAAATGAAACGTAGTCTCAAGAAATTAGCGCTGACAACTGGAGTCAGCTTAAGTATGCTGTCCGCAACTACCGCTAGTCAAGCAGCCCCTGATGTACCAGCTCAGATGCAGATTGAAACTCTCCTTCAAGATGTGCACCTGCGTCAACAAATCAAGAATGCGAAAAATCCAACTGAGGTCAATCAGATTTTAGCAGGGGTCAGTCCTCACTTAGACAGTAGTGATTTATTGGCTTTGACTGAAAAGCAAGCAGTAAATGCGCCAGAGCTGAGTGAAGCCGATCTACTAGGAATTAGCGGTAGTAAAGGCATCCCAGAAACTTGGCTATGTTCTCTTCCATGCTCCAAGCTATGGCATTGCTAAAAAGCGAAGACTCTATCAATAGAAACACACGGCTATGTTAAACCAACTCAAAGCATTGCTCAATGATAAGCAACTGCAGCAACAAATTAAAGCATCCAATAGCTTGGCGGATGCGATCGCACTGCTGACAACTACTGGAGTGCAAAAAGGCTGTCAGTTCTCTAGGGAAAGTATCTATCAATTGATACAAGAACAATCAAAGCCGATCGAACATCTCGATGAAAATACACTTTCAATAGTAGCAGGAGGTCTAGTAACAGAACCGGCATGGACCAACAAACCACCCCCACAAATATGCTAGGCAAAGGAGATTATCTAAAAACCTGAATCATTCCATATTGCTTCTAGCGGAGCGGAGTCGAATCCAGCTTTGCAAAAATGAATAATCTTGTAGAAGCTGTATCTTAGGCCAGCTCTGCAAGATTATTTGTCAACCAGAATTTCGTACATGAGATATAGGTTGGGTTAACTCTTATTCCACATCTTTTACTCTTCTCGAAATCTCTCAGCAATCCAATCTCGCCAATCTCGTCAATATTTATCAAGCCAATTTAGAGGACAGCTAAAATGTCTCATATGGTACTCATGAACGAGGCACACTTAACCAAGGCTGAACTAGCTCAGATTGCTGCCGATGCTAGCTTTCTTTGGGAACGTCTCGATAGCGATCGCTACCTCCCCAATCCCGATCAAGACAACCCAACAGAGATTGATCGACGTTGCGATCGCTGGTGTCAAACCGTCGCCCATGAAAATCAACGCGACATTTTAGAAAAACGCCTGCAGTGGGACGGACTCACATTAAACACTATTCGTCCCTATCTTGGTAATGTTCAGCTCAACTCAGAACACTCCTTACCCCTCTGGACTGATACCCTAAGAAAAATCATCCAAGTTGCTTCTAGTGAAGTATCAGTCCCTCTCTTTTCCTGGCCCGTTGATTTAGATCATCCCATTCCCTTCGAAAACATTTGGCTACCCGCCATTTACGTTGCTCGACAAACCTTACTCAACCGACTAGGAGCAACTCAGCTCATTCCGGGTATATTGCCAATCTCTATTCTTTCAGATAGAGCCTACAGTACCCTGGAACGTGCCTTATTGCACCGGCTCTCTCACTTAAGTGACCAAACGTTGGAATTTGAATTTTCCAAAGACCGTAGCTTTGGCCAAAACTTACTCAACCTCCTTGGCATTGACGATCCTGAAGCAGGCGAATCGAATACCCAGTATCATCAGTTTTGCCACGAGCTGTTACAGGATGGATTGCTCAGTTTCTTTCAAACCTATCCAGTTCTAGGGCGTTTAATCGCGGTTGCTGTTGATTTATGGGTAGATGCCACTGCAGAGTTTATTCAACGACTAACCCAAGACTATGGGGAGATTCAGCAGCAGTTTTTATGCAAAAATTCTACATCCTTCCCCCTAGGCAAAGTCGCTGATATTAAAACATCCCTGTCTGACCCCCACAATCAGGGACGTACTGTATTGCTGCTCACCTTTGATTCAGGTCTTAACCTGGTTTATAAACCCAAAGACCTGGGGTTGGAAGTAGCCTGGAACCAGTTTCTCACCTGGTGTAATCACCATAGCCAGCTGTTAGATCTAAAAGTACTACAGGTGCTCAACCGCAAGGATTACGGCTGGGTTGAGTTTGTTGACCATTTACCCTGCACCGATGCTCAGGCGGCTGAACGATTTTACCAGCGAGCAGGCATGTTGTCCTGCTTAATCTATGTACTGCGGGGTACTGACTGTCACCATGAAAATTTGATTGCTAGCGGCGAACATCTGGTGCTGATTGACATGGAAACCCTGTTGCACCATGATGCCAATTCAATCGAAAACTCTCCTGAGATGGACATTTTGGACACTGAGTCGGTCCGACTCTTTCGGGACTCAGTTCTCCGTACCGGTCTCCTGCCCCGTTGGGACTTTAGTGCCGATCAGCACATCGCCATTGATATCAGCGGTCTGGGTCACACTGAACAGCATCGGTCTATCTCCAAGTTGCCGCGTTGGCAAGCGATTAATACCGACAATATGCATCTGCGCTCCGAAACGGTAACCTTGCCTCCTGAAAAAAATGTCCCCCATCTTGAAGATATACCCCTGTCTTCAAATGACTATCAGAACCAAATTGTGGGCGGGTTTGAGCAAATGTACCGCTTCTTAATGGGACAAACTGCACAATTACTAGCGGTCGAGGGTCCCCTAGCCAACCTGCAACACCAGCGGGTCAGATTTATCCTGCGAGCTACTCGCATTTACTTTATCCTGTTGCGTCAGGCCTGTTCACCAGAGCATCTCAAGCATGGTGTTGACTATAGTATCGAGCTGGATCATCTCAGTCGTGCTTTTGTCCTCGCCAATGAAAAACCGGACGCCTGGCCGCTGTTGCAGGATGAGCGTCAGGCAATGGAACAGCTAGATATTCCTTTCTTCACAGCCAGTACCAGCGATACGGTCCTCCCCCTCACAGATGACTGTACCATTGCCAATTACTTTAAGCAGTCCAGTTATCAAGCTGTTACCGAACAAATTCGAACATTAAATGAGGCAAATCTGGCACAACAGGTAGCCATTATTCAGGGAGCGTTCTATGCAAAGGTGGCCCACCCGACAACCATACCCAGCAGCAGCGAATCCGAAACCACCCGTAATGGGCCTATTTTAAATCGTGAGCAGCTCATACAAGCTGCCCGAGACATTGCCACAGACCTGGAAGCCAGGGCCTTACAGGATAACAATGGTAGTCTCAACTGGATTGGCATGGGGTTTGTGGCCCAGGCTGAACGTTTTCAGCAGCAGATGCTCAATGACAGTTTGTACGATGGTCGCTGCGGGGTATCGCTGTTTTTTGCTGGCCTATATCAGGTCACCCAGGATTCTCACTACCGAGATTTAGCACAGCGGGTGATACAACCTTTGAATGATCGACTCCAGGTGATGGAGACACTGTCATTACAGCGATATGTACGACTCATGGGGTTGGGCGGTGCCGGTGGCGTCGGTTCGTTGATCTATAGCTTTATCAAAATTAGTCGGTTCTTAGATGATGAAACATGGCTAGTCAACGCCCAGACCCTGGCTACAGCAATCACACCGGACCTAATTGCAGCTGACCAAACCTTGGATATTATTGGCGGGGCAGCAGGCTGCATCCTTGGTTTGTTGCCTCTATATCAGGCTACTGAAAATACTACGGTTTTGCAGCAGGCAATTGCCTGTGGTAACCACCTGCTCAGCCAACAGATAACCTCGACTGCTGGCCCTAAAGCCTGGAAAACCGTTGCAGAAAATCCGCTAACAGGCTTTTCTCATGGAGCAGCTGGTATCGCCTATGCGCTATTGCGTCTTTATTCAGTGACCAAAGATAGTCGGTATCGCGAAGCTGCCCTAGAAGGGATTGCCTATGAGCGCAGTGTATTTTCCCAGGCTCAGTCAAACTGGCCTGACCTGCGTGACTTTAACCCAGATGATAACCCTGCGTTTCCGGTACAGTGGTGTCACGGTGCAGCTGGCATTGGTCTCGGACGCCTTGGTAGCATAGAGAGTGTATCCGAAGATGTTCTCGAACAAGATATAAAAGTTGCCTTAAAGACGACACAGCAACAAACTTTAAAGACAATCGATCATCTTTGCTGTGGCAATCTGGGCATCGCTGAAGTTTTATTATTGGGCGCTCAACGATATGCTAACAAATTGTCTTCTTCCGTACAATCTCACCCTTGGCGACAAGCGGCTCTACAGATTGCGAGTACGGTAGTATCCCGTGCCCATCGTCAGGGTGCCTATCAGCTATTTGCTAATTTACCCCACTCGGTCTTCAATCCTGGCTTTTTTCAAGGTACCGCTGGCATTGGGTACCAGTTACTACGGTTAGCCAATGAACAACTTCCTTCAATACTGTTGTGGGAGTAGGCAAGTATCCAAGACTACCCATATAGCTGTTTAATCCAAGATTCAGGAGTTGGCCATGTCATCTGTTTATCTATACGAGTCTTTACTCACCGAGCAATTAGTTAACTCTCCGCACTCCAAATGCATTCATGAACTGTTCTCAGAGTGTGCTGCACAAAACCCAGAGCGTAAGGCCCTAACCTGTGGTGATGAATTTATTACCTATCGAGAGCTGGATATTAAGTCAAATCGCCTGGCCCATAAACTTCGTTTGTTAGGTGTCGATCGTGATACACCAGTGGCGATTTGTGCTGAACGTTCACCCAAGCTTTTAGCAGGTCTTTTGGCAATCCTCAAAGCGGGAGGAGCCTATTTCCCGTTAGATACATGTTATCCCCTTGAGCGGATCACAATGATGCTAGAGGATGTCAAACCACCACTAGTTCTTATAGAAGAGAAATTTGCAGATCACATACCTCAATTTGAGGGAACCGTACTCCACCTTGATGATGTTCTATCAGAGGGAGACTGTCCTCTTTTACCACCTGTCAATCATACTCGCCCCAACGATCTGGCATACATTCTCTACACCTCTGGATCGACCGGGTGTCCCAAGGCTGCTTGCTTACCGCACAAAGGTGTTGTACGTCTAGTTTGCGATACCGACTGGGTACCCTTTGACGATACACAAATTTGGTTACAATTTGCCCCTATCGGGTTTGATGCTTCAACCCTTGAGATTTGGGGACCGCTGTTAAATGGCGCAAATTTAGTTGTTTGTCCACCCCATGTAAAAACAGTATCCCAGGTGGCTAAGACCATCCGTGACTATGACGTGACCAGTGCTTTTTTGACCACAGCACTGTTTCATACGATGACACATACTGCGCTGTCTAATCTTGTCGATCTTCAACTCCTGATTGTTGGTGGTGAAACGCTTTCGCTAGACTGTGCACAAAAGTTTTTAGCAGCTTGCCCCAACACTCGTTTAGTCAATGGATACGGCCCGACCGAGAATACCACGTTTACGACTGTACACACGGTTACCCTAGACGATCTGCAAGAGAAAAGAATTCCCATTGGCCGTCCAATTGCCAAAACACGGGTTTACATTTTGGACCCACAGCTACGTTTTGTGGCTAATGACGAGGTTGGTGAGCTCTGTATTGCAGGAGACGGATTGGCTCGCGGTTATCTCAACCGCCCTGCGGAAACTGCTAAGCAATTTGTGGCAGCACCGCATTTAAACGAAACTATCTTGTACCGGACAGGGGATAGGGCGCGGAGGCGTTCAGACGGTGTCTTAGAGTTTTTAGGTCGGATTGATAACCAGGTTAAAATTCGCGGATATCGCATTGAACTCAGTGAAATCGAGGCTGCATTAGAACACCATAAAAACGTGCGATCTGCTGCGGTGGCTATTAGGCCTGACGGTTGCGATCGCAACCAGCTAGTAGCCTATTTTGTACCCACCCCACTCCATCCTCCCAGTGGAGCAACATTACGACAGTTTCTACAGCGTAGTTTACCGCCCTACATGATTCCCACCTTTTATGTAGCCCTGGATAAACTCCCCCTCACCCCCAATGGCAAACTAGATCGCAATGCCCTACCCAATGTAAAGCGAAGTGCAACTGGAGTGATGACCCAATTCCAGGCCCCTAGCACCGAATTGCAGCAGCAGTTAGCTAAACTTTGGGCTAATGCACTAGAGATTGATCAAGTCGGCATTACTGATGACTTTGCTGAGCTGGGCGGGGACTCTCTTCTAGCTGCAGAGCTAGTTTCAGCAATCAACACCCAATTCCAAGTATCTATCAACATAGGCCAGCTTTTTTCAGCTAGAACGATTGCGGCCCTGGCTGACGACATCAGAGTTCAGCTCAAGCAGTCGGCCCATGTACCCCTGCAAGCCATATCTAACGATGGCCCCATACCACTTTCATGGGAACAACAGCGAATGTGGTTTATCGCGCAACAGCTGAGGGATATTCCACTTTATAATGAGCCCCTTACGATAACTCTACCTGGACCGATTTCAGCAACGGCGATGGAACAGGCACTGCAGCATTTTATCAAACGCCACGCGGTACTCCGAACAACGGTGCACATGGATGAGACTGGTCAACCTTACCAAACCATTCAACAACCAGATCTCATTCATCTACCAGTGCTAGACCTGCAGTCGTTGGCATCGGCTCAGATACGAGAACAAAGGGTACGACACAGCACCCAGGAGATGCTACAGCAACCATTTGAGCTGACCACAGATTTGATGATTCGCGGTTTGTTAGTCCATCTTGATGCTGATACATCGCGACTCTACCTGGTCTTTCATCATATCGCCATTGATGCAGAGTCCATCTTTGGTATCCTGCGTCATGAATTGCCAATTCTCTATGATTGTTTCAAATTGGAGCAAACGCCTAATCTACCAGCGTTGCCAATACACTATACAGATTATGCATATTGGCAACGCCAGCTCTTAGAGAAAACAGATCTATCAACGCAGCTGGCTTACTGGCAAACGACTCTCAAGGGCGCTGAAGAATCTCGATTACCAGGGGATCGCTTACGGACTGCACAGCCACAATTTCGTGGCAAATCTCACTGCATACAGCTCTCTACGGCACTATGGAAAACCGTGCAGGCGTCTGGGCAGCGGCATGGTGTCACACCCTTTGTAATTTTGTTATCAGCGTTTCTTACCTTGGTCCATCGCTATACTAACCAAGGCGATTTACTCATCGGCACCGTCTCTAGTCAACGAAACCACTCCGATCTCAAAGGCGTCTTTGGTCAGTTTTTGAACACGTTGGCACTCCGTGTAGAGCTGTCTGGGAATCTCAGCTTTGCTGAGCTGCTCAATCGTGTTAATTCTGTTCTGCGGAACGCCCAAAACCATGAGGTCCCTTTCGACTGGCTGGTACAACAGCTCCAATGGGAGCGCAGCCAAAATAGTCCCCTAGTAAAGCTCATGTTCGTGATGGAGCCGCCGTGTCCAGAGGGGAAAACCGATTGGCTGTTCGATCAGTATGATTTACACAATGAGACATCCAAATTCGATTTGACCGTCGAGGTGGAAGAATGGCTAGATAGCGTTCGGCTTCGTTTCGAGTACGATACCGAACTTTTTGAAACTGCCACCATCGAACGACTTGCGCAGCATTATCGCACTCTGGTTGAGAGTGTGATGGCCGATCCTTTATTGCCGTTGATGGCTGTCGATTATATTCCAGTAACTGAACGGGCGCTATTGCTCCAGTGGGGAGATCAGCTTGCTGAATTCCCGGTTAGTGATATGCTGCATCAGCGATTTTCTGCACAGGCTCAGTGGACGCCTGATGCGATCGCAGTAATCGATGGAGACGACGATAGCCAACAATCGCTAACCTATCGTGAATTAGATATCCTTTCTTCCCAACTTGCCTGTTATCTTCAGGACCATGGCATAAGACCAGGGATCCCCGTGGGTCTATGCATGGAGCGGTGTATTGACCTGATTACCGCTATTCTCGGCATTCTCAAGGCCGGTGGAATCTATGTACCTGTTGATCCTACCTACCCAGAAGCGCGTTTGTCGTTCATCCTCAAAGATGCCAACGTCGCCCTCGTAATTACCCAGGCCTGTCATCAATCGCGTTTACCCCAGCAGATCAATACACTGTGTCTAGATCAGCTAGGGAATGTGCTGGCCCACTATCCTAAAGCCGCCCCCGTGAGCCAAACCGATGTTCAAAGCGGTGCCTATATCATTTACACATCAGGTTCTACTGGACAACCTAAGGGGGTTTTAGTTAGCCATGCCAATGTTATGCGCCTTCTGGCCGCCACGGATGAAGAATTTCAGTTTAATGAACATGACGTATGGTGCCTTTTTCACTCGATCGCCTTTGATTTTTCGGTTTGGGAAATGTATGGAGCACTTCTGCACGGAGGACGATTAGTTGTCGTCCCCTATGCAACTAGCAGAGCACCCGATACGTTTTACCAATTGCTATGCAAACATGGGGTTACAGTATTGTGTCAGACACCATCCGCCTTTCAGCAGTTGATCCTGGCTGATGCGCGTAGGGGTGAAGCGTCTGAACTGCGGTTGCGATATATCATCTTTGGCGGCGAGGCCTTGGAGCCATCGGCTTTATGGCCTTGGTTTGAGCGGCATAGCGACCAAGCTCCCACACTCGTCAATATGTATGGCATTACCGAAACAACCGTGCATGCCACCTATCGTCCCATTCGCTTAAAAGATATTGAGGCCGATGGCAACAGCTGTATTGGCCGTCCGCTGCCCGATCTCGAAATGCGTCTCCTCGATCAGTACCAACAGCCAGTCCCCATTGGCATTCCAGGAGAGATTTATATCGGCGGTGACGGTGTGACCCTGGGCTACAACAATTTGCCAGAACTCACAGCGGAGCGCTTTGTGCCACATCCGTTATTAGCATCAGACAGTGGTCGCCGGCTCTATCGTTCAGGCGATTTGGGGCGCTATTTAGCCAACGGAGATATCCAATATCTGGGTCGTATCGACTATCAAGTTAAGCTTCGCGGTTTCCGTGTAGAGTTAGGCGAAATCGAGCGCATCCTGGTTGAACATCCGGCAGTTTGTGAGGCGATCGTGATCTGTCGCAAAGAGAGTGAGACTGACAAACGTCTATGGGCCTATATTGTTGCTAATAAAGAAGATGTAACCCATAGTCAATTGCGAAATTTTCTATCGTCACAGCTGCCCGATTATATGCTACCAGCAGGTTTTATCGTGCTACCAGAGTTTCCTATGACAACTCACGGTAAGCTTGATCGCCAAGCTCTGCCACCGCAAAACTCTGATCAGCGATTATTGGCAAAAGGTCATGAACACCCCAGCACGGTCTATGAACAATATTTGTGTCAGCTATGGGCCGATCACCTAGCGCTCGATCAAGTGGGTGTCAATGACGACCTTTTCTCCTTAGGTGGACATTCGCTATTAGCTGTCGCAGTGTGTCTCGATATTCAACAACACTTTGATCTACCACTAGAAACTAATGGGCAGCTGTTGCGGGCGCTTTTAGAATATCCCGATGTCAGACGGTATGCGATTTGGTTAACCAGGCTCGTTGACAGTGACGGAGAGCCATCCAAGCGGGAACAAATAGATTTTTTCGCTGAGGCACAGTTGGATCCTTCCATCGAGATTTCAGCCAACCAAGCACAACCAATCGGGCAATTTTCAGAGGTGTTACTGACTGGCGCGACGGGGTTCTTGGGGTGTGCACTGCTACAAGTTTTGTTACACCGTACAACAGCACGGATTCATTGTTTAGTCCGTGGACAAGATGTCGCCCAAGCCCGAAATCGCATTGAAACAGCACTTGTTCGATTTCCTATGTTCCCACCAACGCCGGATTGGAAGGAGCGAATTATTCCAGTTCCAGGCGATCTGGCAAAGCCGTGTTTTGGCCTTTCTGACACTGATTTTACTATCCTGGCAAACACCATTGATTTGATTTTACATAATGGTGCTCAAGTCAATTTCATGTATCCTTACTCCGCTTTGCGGGGAGCCAATGTTGAAGGGACTCAGGAGATTATCCGCCTGGCTAGCCGTGGTCGCATAGCTCCCATACACTACGTATCAACACTCTCCGTCGGGGCTGTAGCACAGTTCCAAGGGGCTAAGCGGGTTTACGAAGATGCCCCTATTACTAACCCAGCAGATATCTGCATGGGATATACCGAAAGCAAGTGGGTATCCGAACAGATTCTCTTTGAAGCGCACCGTCAGGGACTACCCGTGACCATCCATCGTCCAAAAGATATCTCTGGACACAGTCAGACAGGTGTGTGGAAAACCCGCGAGCTAATCACACCCTGCATCTTTCATGCTATGGCCGATCTCGGCATGGCCCCAAAGAATTTCTTCTGTGTCGATATGATACCGGTTGACTACGCCAGTGAACTTATTGTACACATTGCCTTCACTCAAGAGGCCGTTGGGCAAACCTATCATCTCACCAATTTATGTGCCGGTGGCATTTCGCAAGTCATCGAGCGTCTGGCAACCCTAGGGTATCCGATCGAGCGCTGCGAGTATAGCGATTGGTGCAAAAGGCTTACCCACTACATTAGGAAGTATCCCGATGTGCCGATTGCCCCGTACATGCCATTGTTTATTGAAAAGCTTGAATGTGGCTTAAGCGTGGTTGAAATGTACTTTGAAGATCGCTTACCGCAATTTGATGATCGACAAACCCAACAAATTATTGAAAGCATCAATCTGGTATGCCCATCTGTGGACGACATACTCATTGATCGTTATCTTAACTACTTTATCGATTGCGGGTTTTTCCCGTCTCCACATAGCACATACGCACAGATAGCTGCCTGAGGAAAGAGAGTTTAATATTATCCAATCAATCCGTTTTTAATTCTGACTGTATTTCAGAGTTAAAAACGGATTTTTCAATCTTTCTGATAGATTGCATCTGGTGGTACAGCGCTAACTCATATTTTGCACCTGGTAGAGAAGCTCCAACCCTCCCTGGGTTGAAACGCCAGCGTGGGCTTTAGCGACACAGTCAATCTTAGTGCAAGATATGAGCTAACCTGCACCTATCAGACATTTACTGACTTTTCTCTTTTCTGAAACATCAGACATTTACTGTAACGACGAATCATAGTCTCTTTTCTAGAGTAGTGACATGGGAACAAATTTTATACCCATATCAACCATTTAAACCTAAAGGAGAAAATCCATGACTCAGCGTAAGAATTCTAATAATAATGCTTCAGCAGTACCTTTCTTTGCTCGTTATCTAGAAGGGCAAGTTACCCAGAAACTGACTCAAGCAGACCTTGAAAAGATTAGCGGAGGTAATAAAGAGCCCATTCAAACTGACCGATTCCCCTCTGACGTCGATGATCCCATCACCATGAAGTATCCTTCAGATTCTGACGAAGCTAACTAGTCAGAATGTTTATCCAACACATTAGATTAGTATCTAGAGCTTTTTGATGTGCTAAAAATCGGCGTTGCTGATCCCCGGTATGATTTTATCTGTCAAGTCTAGGCCAGTGAGACATTGTGCCGATCGGTTCATCCCCTAAATCAGCAACGGCTAAAAACCAGCGTATTGCGTAAGGTATACCCTCCTTGCGCAATACGTGTTAATTGCCCCATTAATTCATAAATCCGTCTCAATCGGCTGTTTGGCATTAATTCGCGGTGACGCTTTTTACGAGTGCCCCCTAGTTCGGTTGCGATCGCAAACATCCTTCTATCTAACCATGGAGTAGTCCTATGACAGTTTTAATCATTACCCATAGCAACGATAACGGCAGTATCCTCAAGGTAATGAGTGCTATTCACGACCAGGGTGGCAAAACATTTCGCTTTAACACAGACCAATTTCCAACAGCATTAAAACTGGAACTATCCTGCAACAACAGAGTTAAAGGAGGAATATTAACAACGGATCAAGGCACACTAGATTTGAGTACTGTGTCGTCTGTTTGGTACCGTCGTTTTCGCATTGGGCAAAACCTGCCCTCTAAAATGGAGCCTCAGCTGAGAAACGCTTCTATTCAAGAAGCCCGTCGAACCATACAGGGAATGCTGGCCAGTCTTGATGTGTTTCATCTAGATCCAGTTGTAAACATCCGGCGCGCAGAACACAAACAGCTGCAACTGCAGGTTGCTCATGAAGTTGGCCTAGAGATCCCTGATACTTTAATCACCAACGATCCTGCTACTGTACGCAAATTTTCTCAAACCTATGAGCAGGGAGTGATTAGCAAAATGATGACGTCATTTGCCGTTCATGAAGATGGCAAAGAGAAGGTCGTATTCACCAATCCATTATCTTCTCAAGATCTAGAAGAGCTAGAGGGCTTACAGTTCTGTCCAATGACATTCCAGGAAAATATTCCCAAAGCACTTGAATTAAGGGTCACCGTTGTCGGAAAAACCGTCTTTGCAGCCGCTATAGATTCTCAACGTTTGGAAAAATCCCGTGCCGATTGGCGACGAGAAGGAGTGACGTTGCTAAACGATTGGACTCCTTACGCATTACCCATGGAAATCAAAGAAAAATTGTTGGCATTAATGGAGCGTTTGCATCTAAATTATGGTGCTATCGATATTATTTTGACCCCCGATAATAAATATGTGTTTCTTGAAGTTAATCCCTGTGGTGAGTTCTTCTGGCTAGACTTACTACCGAAATTATCAATTTCTCAGGCCATTGCTCAACTCTTGTATGCTCCTCCCAACAAGCCTCATCAAAGCTTGTCAAATCATCTGGTGGATGCGCTGGTATAGATCAGCATTGCGATCTCAGATGGCAGCTGTTGCCAAAATAAACCCACGCTAATTCGAAATACTTACGGTGCCTCCTACGCAAGAGGCACCAAATCAAAAATAGAGTTATCTCTCCTCAAATCCTGATTATGTTGTTCCCTATATCTAAACGCGTTCGCACGCCCACTCTACTCCAGTTGGAAATGGTAGAATGTGGAGCCGCCGCCCTGGGCATTATTTTGGCCTACTATAAACGGATTGTGCCCCTCACTCAGCTACGGGTAGACTGTGGTGTCTCTCGGGATGGCAGTAAAGCCAGCAACATTATTAAAGCAGCCCAGGGTCACGGGCTAGAGTCCAATGGCTACAAAGCAGAGTTAGACCAACTCGGTCAGTTTCAGCCTCCGTACATTGTGTTTTGGCGTTTTGGCCATTTTGTTGTAGTTGAAGGGATCGGCCGCGAGCGGGTATTTCTAAACGATCCAGCCACCGGTCCTCGTAGCGTATCCCTGAAAGAATTTGACGAAGCCTTCACTGGCGTTGTACTTACCTTAATACCAGGGCCAGACTTTCAGCCAGGGGGGCAAAAGCCCAGTCTGTGGCTAGCCTTAAACAAGCGGATAAAGTCTTCTTGGGGAACTATCACCTACTGTATTCTGGCAGGATTTCTCCTAGCCATTCTCGGCATTATTCTGCCAGTTTTTACCCAGATCTTTGTCGATCAAGTTTTGGTGGGTCAACGCACCGATTGGTTACGCCCGTTAATCCTGGCAATGGCGTTTACCCTCATGCTCCAAACCACCCTATCACTGCTGCAGCTAAAGATTTTACGACAGCTCAAGATTAAACTTGCAACTACCATGGCCAGCGGTTTTCTATGGCAAAGTCTGCAGCTACCCATAGAGTTCTATGCCCATCGATTTGCTGGGGAAGTAAGCAATCGGTTACGGATAAACAACCGTGTGGCTAATGTTCTCTCCGGCCAGCTGGCTACCACCGTTATTAGCAGCATTATGCTAATTTTCTACGCCAGTGTGATGTTTGCCTATGATGGTCTGCTAACGATGATCGGCATTGTCTTTTCTTTGCTCAATGTAATTACTCTGCAGTGGATGGCTCGACATCGCATTGACGCCAGCCTCAAACTACAGCTCGATCAAGGCAAGGCCCATGGTATTGCCATTGCCGGACTAAAAAGTATGGAAACCATTAAAGCGTCTGCCATTGAGTCCGACTTTTTTACTCGTTGGGCTGGTTATTACGCCAAGGTGATCAACACTCAGCAAGGGCTCGATCTCTCTACCCAAACCCTCGGAATTCTGCCCATTTTTCTAACGTCTTTGACAACATTGTTGATTTTACTAATTGGCGGATTGCGAGTAATGAATGGTGAATTAACCATTGGTATGGTAGTGGCCTTTCAAAGCTTGATGCAACAGTTTCAAATGCCCATTACCGATTTAGTAAACTTTGGCAGCCGCCTACAGGAGTTAGAAGGAGATCTAAACTGCTTAGAAGATGTTTTGCAGCATCCCCTAGATCCGATGGTTGCGACAGAAACATATTCTCTCCCTACGGAAAATTCTTTGCCCCAGCAGTGGCCAGAACCATCACAGCTGAAAGGTCATCTTGAACTACGCCAGGTAACCTTTGGCTACTCTCGGGTAGAGCGCCCCCTATTGAAAAATTTTAATCTGACCCTCCACCCTGGAGAAAGCTTGGCTCTAGTAGGCGGCAGTGGTTCGGGCAAATCTACGCTAGCTAAACTTATCTGTGGTTTGTATCAGCCCTGGTCCGGCGAAATTCTACTGGATGGGATACCCATAACGACTATCCCTCGGCCTGTATTAGCTCATTCTCTAGCCTTGGTGGAACAGGATATATTTTTATTTGGAGGAACCGTACGCGACAACCTTACCCTATGGGATAGCCGGGTAACAGAACCTCAACTACTCCAAGCCTGCCAAGATGCCTTAATCGATGGGGTAGTACGCTTTATTCCAGGGGGATTGCAGGGAGAGCTGTTGGAAGGTGGCCATAATCTTAGTGGTGGGCAGCGCCAGCGGTTAGAAATTGCCCGTGCCCTAGTTCATAATCCCTCGATTTTGGTGATGGATGAAGCTACCAGTGCCCTAGATGCTGAAACTGAACGGCATATTAATCAAAATCTACAGCAGCGGGGGGGCACCAGCGTAATTGTGGCCCATCGTTTAAGCACTATCCGTGACTGCGATCAGCTGATTGTGTTGAACCATGGCAAAGTTGTTGAGCAGGGTCGCCATGACACACTATGGCAAAATAACAGGCTCTATACTGAGCTAATCCAGGCTGTTTAGAACATATTTAGAGGAAACAACGGCCTTTAAATCAATGCTTTGAGGCATGGCTGACAGAACAGGTCTCAGCCAACCTGACTTAATCTGACACAACCTAATCCTGCTGGGAAGGTTTTCCAACAGATCCAGACATATCCTGTAACGACGAATGAGAGCGTTCTCTTTATCGTTATAAATGTAGGCAGAGAGCAATTCAAACAAATTTTCCACCTACTCAATTAATCGATCGTCAATCCAAACACCACAATCTTTATCATTTGGAGATTTTTATCATGACTGTACTTGTGCAAACACCATCCAATAAGACAGACAAGTCCCAAGCTCAAATGACAAGACCAGTTGTTCAAGCAAAAAGTCAGCTCAGGGCTACTTGGATCGTTGAAAACAACCGCCTAGCTTGCAAGTGGATAACGGTCTAAGTATATCCCAGCTAAAACCAGCTTGTTGCTCTCTTGCTTATCTACAACACATTTATTTTTGCTTCAGTGAGGTTCTACCATGGTTTATTCACCGCTCCACCAATCTTCAAAATCAGTGTTTAATGAAGTTGTTATTGCTAATTTTGGACCATTTCAAATTGCAATACTCACCACGACTCAGTTAGTAAAACGGCAGATTTTCTCAGCTGACGTTCCTGTGCCTGAACGCATCTATCAAACTCAAGGCTGGCTAATTTGCAACCAGCAGCTAATTGCCAATCTATATGGGCTACAAATCAGTCCTATTTTTTCAGAGGATGGTCCCTTTAATCCACTGCGCCGTCTTGCTCCCAGCGTGCCACTTTCTTTTGAAGTGAAGAGCAGCCAGGCCCTACCGACAGCAATAACCAAACAAGCTACATTTGCCTGCGAGCTACAGGGGACAAATCTTCCATACCACACAATTTTTCGCAATGTATCACCCCATTTTGTACGAATTTATCCGTTTGGGCAACGGATGACTCTGCTCCGAAATGTGCAACAGCTATTGGAAGATGAATCCAGTTTCGTGACACAAAATCGCGAGCGGCTCAGACAGGTACCGTTTTTTCAGACCCGCTTCGGGCTTTAGGTCATCAAAGTTCGAGGACACTATCAGGACGTTCCGAGGACGCTGACTCATATACCTTAATGATTGAAACATTCAGTGAGGTTCTCCTTCTAGTTACTCAATTGCAAACGTTCACAATAAGTAGCCGTCGCTCTGAATCTTTTCAGCATGAGTATCTATCTCTTGAAGGAGAGAAGTTTTATGAAAAGAATTCCTGTAAGAAAGCAGTACTATAATTGCCCTGCTGATTTATCAGATGCTTTGCCTGGATTTCAGCCGCATACGCCAGGATTGTTACGGTGTATCAAAGATGATGGAATCGTATGCAGCTGTGGTCGGCACATGCATATCAGCGATCGCGCTGGCATGCACCATGAGCCTGATCTTCCAGACAATGTTTTCTACATTGAGGTTGATGATACGGACAAGACACCACCACAAATTAAAGCAGAAGCAAAGGCAAAGCTCAAAGAGATCGCCCCTGATTTCTTCTTTTGCAACATCTGTGGTGATGCCTATTACCGTCAGGAAGATACTCCGTTAGAGTTTGAAACCTGCCCAGATTGTGGCTGGCAAGATACCCCGTTGGATCTTGACGGCAATCCGTCAACAACCGTTGGTGATTGGGTTACCCCAAAAGGTTCAACCAGTGATGATATTTCACCACTGGAAACAGCCTATCTAAACCAGCAAACACCTGAAACTGCACAACAATATCCAGAACACCAACGCCGCCGCCCTGCGAAACGGATTGCCATTGGCGTTGCAACATCGCTTTTTATTGGTAGTGGATGTGTCGGCATTGGTGATCTGGTCAGAAATGGTACACAACGTGTCCCCCATGCGGTCTATATTAACCAAGTGACCAAAACAGTTACGCGACCAATTGCTGAGTACCAATGGTCTAGTACCCGCGAAGCTTGGCTGGATGAAGTTGATCTTACAGATGATGACATCTATGAGGTTAGACGGTGGGATGAGGTTCGGTCGATTACAGAGTATGTAGAAGTACCTGATCCTGAACAAGAGATTGAGCCTGCATCACCTAGCCCTGCACCTCAACCTGTTGAAGAGGAAGTGCCACAACCTGTTGAGGAGGAAGTGCCAGAGGAATGCGAAAGTGTTGGCAGTGGTTTATCCTTGTGTTTAGGATCTGTAATTGAATACGTTGCTGGCAGCCCAGCCTATGCTGCTACTGAAGCAGTTACAACACAGGTCTGGGATGTACGGGTTCAGTATAAACAGCGCCGACTGGTCACTGTTGGGCAAGATGTGCAACAGGTGATTGGTACGGATCGCTTACCAGAGCCTGATTACAGTAAACTTCTACCGGATCAAGTTTACAAACGGGCATCCACGACCTGTACTGCCTCTTGGGAGGTTTGGGATGACGCCGTAGACGATTGGGTCCCTCGTCCGGCAGAAGAAATTAGCTGTGATGGTTTGTATAGCCATATTGCTGGGGCAGAAGGGTATTATGCCCAAATTGATATCAGCAAATGGGGTAATAAAAAGTTCATTAGCTTGGCTAATGATCCGCAGCAGTTGCCGATGTATACCGGTGTGCCAGTCGAATAAACTGAAGCGCCACCTCTCCTACTTTTTTCTAAGGTACGACCAGCAAGAGGCATCAGATAGCGCCAAGCCTCTTAAAACGGTAGACCCATTTAGAGATGTATTCTTAAACAGTTTGAGGACGTTACCAGGACGTTCTGAGGATGCCGACTCATATACCTTAATGATTGAAACATTCAATGAGGTTCTTCCTCAAATTGTAGTTATTCAACTGTAAATTTTCACCCTAAGTAACCACCTCAAGGAGTCATCATGAAAAAACGTATTTACACCGTTGGCTTAATCATTGTCCTCGCACTATTTGGCCATGCTGGGTTGAAGATGCTCAGCAACTCTACTTCAGCATCTAGTTCTAGTGCTGTTCCCCTTGGCTACAATGACCTACAAGCAGCAACAGATGTTGACACAACAGAAGAGAATATAAGTGAGAGTAATGACAGTACCGTAGAAGAGTCCGCCTCAGAAGAGCCCGCTTCAGACACGCCATCAATTGCTCAAAAGCTTTCCGCTTTACAGACCAGAGAAGCATGTTACGGAGAACCAGTTGCAAGGGCAATGCCTTATAATGCAGACCATTTGACAGGTCGCAAGGATATTGTGCAGGTATTGTCAACGGAGGTTAAATATACGCAGGAGGAAAAAGCGTATGCTAGTAACTCTGATTACTTGAAAAACGACTTGCAATGGGTCTCAAAGGGTAATCCGGCTCTCATACTTTGCGTTAGGGAAGATCCTCTATCAGAATTGCTGGAAACATGCCAATATGAAGAAAATAACAAGGTAAATCGGTTCTATGGTGAGGTAGAACTGAAGTTAGTAGAAACCGCAACAGGCATGGTAGTTGCATCTCAGTCTCTGGGTAAAGAGGCCGCTGCTTGTAACCCAGTTGAAATCTTCCACTCGGGCACTGAGGTCAAAAGTCTACAAGTTGGTGACTTTGATGACGTATTTGAAGCTGAGATTAGCGAGTTTGTACGTCCTCACGTTGAAAAGTTTTTATAGACAGAGTGATATAGACTAAATCTGATTGCAAATCTAGCCTGTATTCTTCTGTGGTTATCCTGCTATACTCTTGCCCTCCATGGTGTCAGCCATAGAGGGCTTTTCAGTATGGAGCTGCTGCTGGGGATATGGAATTTTCTGACATTTGATGCTTTTCAGCATCTCTTGGAGAGAAATATTGAGAACATTATCCTTTGACAACTATTTTTTAAAATGTTGCCATATTACTTGCGATAGTGTGTATTCGAGGTCATTCTTGACTGTACGCTAGCCCCCCAATCCTCTGAGGTCTTGATGTGATGCCTTCCTATTTCCATCGGCATAAAGGATCTATAGCTGGACATGTTTTATTCGTTGGGCGTGTGGTTGCGATCTCAACCGCGCTCCCCCTTACCCACACTTTCATTACGTTAGCCAGCGCTCAAGTTATTCCAGATGCTTCATTAGGTGGCAATCCATCAGTAATTGTGCCAGAAAGCGCTATACGAAATCGGATTGAGGGTGGACTTACTAACGGTTCAAATCTCTTTCATAGTTTCCAAGACTTTAATATTGACACCGGGCAGGCAGTTTACTTCGCTAATCCAGGAGGTATTGAAACAATTCTGACTCGTGTCACTGGCAACAGTCCGTCTAATGTTTTAGGTATTCTGGGTGTACTCGGTGAAGCTGATTTCTTTTTGATTAACCCTAACGGTCTTCTTTTTGGCTCTGATGCTCAATTAGATATTGGCGGCTCTTTTTTAGCAACAACTGCAGCTGGAATTCAGTTTGAGAACGAAGGTCTCTTTAGCGCATCTACGCCACAGACACCGACGATGCTAACGGTCGCTCCTTCAGCTCTATTTTTTAACGAGCGAGCGCCTGGGCAAATTATCAATCGTTCCGTTGCTCCTGCAGGAATAGATGCTTTTGGGGGGCCAATCTTTGGTTTGAGAGTACCTGACGGCGAGAGTCTATTATTAGCTGGAGGAGAGATTATTATTGATGGCAGTGGGCTCAACGCCCTAGGAGGGCAGATTGACCTGCTAGGAACTGCCGGGTCAGGCAAAGTTGACATCATTACAGCTAGCGATAGTTCACTGTCACTCAACTCACTGACTGCCCTGGGTCGCAGTAATGTGATTATCCAGGATGGAGCTATCTTTGATGTAACGGCGGACGATCGTGGCAGTATCAGCATTACCGGACAAAATGTTGAAATCTTAGAAAGCCGCCTATTTGCAGGTATTGCGACTGGTTTAGGTACTGCTGATAGCCAGGGAGGTGATATCGCTCTGCGAGCAGCTGACGACCTTACTATCAAAGGTTCAGGAAATCCCAGTTTCTTGATATTCAATGTCGTGTGGTCAGGAGCGACAGGTAGCGGCGGCGACTTGATCATAGAAGCCGACAATGTTGCAGTTGAGGACTTTGCTTTCTCAGTTATCGATAGCTTTGGCAGAGGTAATGCCGGCAAAACGTCTGTTCAAGCCCAGGAAACCGTGAGGTTGACTGGAGGAAGTACGCTTTTTAATAACATTAGTTCTTCGGACAATGTTACTTCTGGTGGAATCACCGTTCAGACTGGTTTTCTTGAATTATTGGATGGTGGAGCACTGGTTTCGAGCGTTCGTAGCGGCGGCGTTGGTCAAGCTGGCGGTATCCGAGTTGATGCGCGCGAGGCCGTTATCATCGACGGAGTAGGTGCAGATGGAGAACCCAGCGGTCTATTTGCTACGACTCGGCAAGGAGCAGTTGGTTTTTCGGGTGGCGTGTTTATTTCTGCTAATTCGTTAGACGTTACACGTGGTGGGAGAATTCAAAGCAGTACAGCCGGACAAGGTAATGCCGGCGATGTCACCGTTGAAATAGATGGTGACTTTTTTCTAGATGGCGCTAACTCGAGTGAATCTGTAACAGGCATTTTTACTGACTTAGATACCAATGGTGAAGGTGGGGGTGGTGATATCCGAGTCACGGCCGATAATCTTACTTTGAACAACGGTGCTCAGTTTACAGCCAATACTTTCGCACTAGGAAACGCTGGTGAGATTTTAGTTGATGTGCAAGGCACTGTAACTATTAATGGAGCCAATGTTGAGGGAGTAACGACGAGTTCTACAGAAGGCGTACTTGTGTCCGCGCCCAGCGGCCTATTTAGCAACGTTGGTGAAGCTTCAGGAAGCGTGACTGTTCCTGCCTTTGGTAATGGAGGCAAAATTACGCTCATAGCCGACAGCCTTTTTTTGACAAATGGAGGCAAATTGGCCACCACCGTTGTTAATAATAGTATCGGCAACGCCGCTCCCATTAAAGTTACTACCAATGAAGATATTGTCATAGATGGCGTGCATCCAGTGATTGGTCCCAGTGAAATCCTTACAGAAGTGCGAGCTGGAGCTACCGGCAATGCCAGTGATATTCAGTTGACTGCCGCATCTCTCAGCATCAGTCGAGGGGCTCTACTCAACGCTAGTATTGCCGGCCAAGGAGTCGCGGGTGAGATTTTAATTGATACCGGTGATTTAGATATTGTGGAGGGTGGTCAGGTTATTGTTACAACATTGGGAGCAGGCGATGCGGGCGACATTGCTATACCAGGGGGCAATACCATCACCTTAGCTGGTGAGAATAGCGGTTTGTTTGCCAATACGACAGCAGCTTCAACGGGTAATAGTGGCAGTATCTTTGTAGAGTCTGAAGTGGTGACTGTTCAAGATGGGGCGCAAATTGCGTTAGATAGTCAGGGTTCTGGTAGAGGTGGCAGTGTCCAACTCAATGCAGATTCTTTGATTCTTAGAGACAATGGGCTGATTTCGGCTGAAACAGCTAGCAACCAAGGTGGCATTATCACATTAGTTATAGACGATGTATTGCTGTTGCGAAGCGGGAGCAATCTTTCGGCAACCGCAGGATTGGCAGAAACTATTGGTGATGGAGGCAATGTAATAATTGAGACAAACTTCTTAGTCGCTGTGCCGGAGGAAGATAGCAACATTACAGCCAACGCGTTTTTAGGCCAGGGCGGCAACGTGCAGATTACAGCAGCTGGAATATATGGTATCGATTTTCAGCTAGATGAGATACCTATACGTAATGACATCACTGCTAGTTCTGCCTTTGGAACTTCAGGAGACGTCAATATTGATACTTTGGCCCTTGAGCCAACGCGGGGCGCGACTGAATTACCTAATGCAACGGGTATCCCCCGCATTAGTCAACGCTGCAACGTTAGCCAGGGGATGTCTAGCTTTATAGCAACTGGGCGGGGGGGAGTACCGTTGGGGCCAGAGGATGCGATCTCACCCCAAACCCTTTGGGAGGAACTCTACACACCCAGTTCTCAAGATAGTGCCAGCGAAGCCTACCCCACGTTAAGTACAGACACTCCTGCAGCGCCATTGACAGAGGCTCAAGGTTGGGAAATCAATCCTGAAGGAGATATTATTTTAACTGCAGACAAAAACCATCTATCCCCCCGTCGCACGACTATATCCCCAGCCTGCTCATTGACTGACTAATGAGAGACAGCTTAGCTAAAGTGTTCAGCCAATGTAAAAAACAAGAAAAGATTGGGAAACTTATTACGATGAAATCTTGCCCAAAAGCTATCTTGATTTTTTTGATAGATATCGAGATAGTTAATAGTCAGTTTTCTGGTTTTAATCGTATTAATTCCTGCATACTGAAAATCTTTCCAGGAAAGTTTCTTGTTACGTAACGTCAGCCCTTTATCACTGAGACAAAGATTATCAAACGAAATCGATTCTCCATTTTCTAGGTCTGCGAGGTGTTGTTGCAATTGGCTAGCAAGCATGCCCTCCTGGATTGCGGCACCCAGCTGCTTTATACTCGCTAATTCAATGCCAAATTTGAGACACTCACCGGTTTGGGTATGGACCGTATAGTTATAGAATCGCTGTCCGCTAACGTCGTTAATAGCCATATAGACTTTGCTAATGTCAGCATAGTGCAGTACTACAGCCTTGCTCTGACGGTTATCCACTAAGCCTTTTTCATAGAGAGTTAGAATTGGTTGAGAACTTCTTAACCGCTGAAAGCTACGCTTGACAAGCCAAAGATTAACAACCAAAGCAGGAATACCAATAATAATTAGAGCAGAAATAAGGCTCAGGGGTAACAACACTCCCCATAGAGTTATCAAGAATTTAGCGCGTTTTTTATTCCACCCAAGCTCACCAACAGAATAACCAAGCTCAGCGGTGGGGGATATCATCATTTGCATCGGTCAATACTCCTGGAAGTTAATTTATAAATGAATCGTTTAGCAACAGTACCTGTGGCATTTCTTGAAATAAAGCTTCCGGGTTGTCAATATCTCCTTCATATTGACTAAACCGTTCAGGACAGGTTTGAGCTATCTGTTCTCGACTGTCCGCAAATCGTGTGCGATTGATCACAACAGCACCATCTGGTCCCCAAGCCGCTTCAAAGGCTAGTCCTGCAGCTTCTTCAGAGACTTGAATATTGAGACGATCGTAGAGATTGATAATGGTGCCCTCCTGGGTGTAGCTAATGCCATCACCGCAGTAGTCAGCCCGCAACATGCGCACACAGGCTTGGTGATAGTCTCGCATGTCTACGCCTTGGACGGTTTGCCAGGGACGATAGCCTAAGAGAACGCATTTAGCTAAAGTGCCGCCCGTACAGGCGAAGGTCACCGCCTCATTTGCGACATGACTGGCCGTAGCATCCCACTCACCAGATAGGGGAATCGCCTGGGCTTTTTCACCAGACACAGTCGGGTTGCAAATAGTCTGCCAGTAGCCATCTTTAGTCTGATATTGCACCGTATAAAGATAGGTTTCTTGCCGAGGATCGCTGGTGTCTAAAACAGGATCCATTACCCTGACAGGTAGGTCACTACCGTCGTCACCTGTGACAAATGGCGGCACAGGACGCTCTTGACCATCAACAATCAGGGTAGGCTGTGTTGATGTGGCTGCTTCACCTACTGTCAGGAGAAAAGCCATAGCTGCAGGAAACAATGGATTAATCATGATGGCTATAAAGAGAAAACAGCACTAGCTCATAAGGCAGAGCCATTACCTAGGAATCGATAAGATGAACAAAAGTTCAACTAAAAAATGCGCGTTAGAATATGATTTCTTCAAACACTTGATCATTCAAAGACCTGCCATTGCCTGACATGCCTCTTTTGTTATTAAGGAATGAGCTATTAACAGAAGACTTTTTAATTTTATTATCATCCACTAGCGAATCGTTACAAATGAGGCCTTCATCAGGCTGTCCATCCAGAGACGTGCCGTTCATTCTAACGCCCTTGAAATAATGCATACTCAAGGATGGGCTTTTAAGTAAAATGTCTCTAGGGTTTTGCCCATCAAGGAATGAGCTATTGATGGTGATACCCCTGTGTGTGGCAAACGCGACATCGGTACTACCCACAAACAACGCGATAGTACTAACGCCCAATACACTCGAAACCTGACGCAGCTTGAAATTATACATGGTGAGTATCCTTAAGGTTGATTGAACTTGATGATTTATATAGGTAACAACTATCTTGTTTGCCTACAGTTCAACCATAGAGAAATATTCGGCTGCTGTCGTTACAGAAAATGTCTGGACTCTGCACTAGCAGTAGTTACAGAAAATGTCTGGTGATCGGTCTATTGGACGAGTAAGGGGTTAACTCGAAAATGAAATACCCGTAGCTCAAGTTTCAATACTGGATACTAGCAGTCAGGATTTTACATAAGCCCAAAAACGTTTGGTCTTTTTCTGAAGTAAACGGCTTGTTTTAGTCAATAAATTTGGTTTGCGTAAGACCGAGGGGCTTTGCGCAGGCTGTCTAGCAAAACGATAGTGCAGAAAGAGTTGTTTAAAGGGAATATCTACATCCTCACCACTGCACAACCTGGCAAAATCGATAGATGAATAGCCCATATAATGAATGCGATGAATTGGTTTCATCCCTTGTTCGTTATACAATACCTGCTCAACGGCAACAAACGGATCGGCATTGGCACAGTTGCCAGTGCGTTCTTGGCTATTGGTACTACGGGTAAAATTAAACAGGGGACGCTCAGCTCGTAGTGTCATGTAGTTAAACAAAAAGGCATCGTCCCACCAACCTTGACCATTGACCCAAACAGCTTCACCTTGATTAACTAGCCGGTTAGAAAGGCTGTCAAGCTCTTCATGGTTAAAAAGACCGCGTTTCGAACCCCAAAAGCTAGAACAGTGGAGCTGAGCCCGAATGGCCTCTGCTGTTAGCAGACCTGCTTTTTCGATTAATGGAATATTGAGGGCGGCATTAGCGGCTGGCTTTGCATGTTCCCAGTCGTCAAAAACAAAATCATGGGTTTCCAGTTTCTGCCATACATCAGTGACTGGCTTCATGGCCAGACTGTCACCATCAAAAAAGACAAACTTTTCAAATTCTCCATCAAACGCAGCAAACTTGCGATGCAGGCTACCGTTATACCATCGAGGATGAGAGGTTAGACTTGCATCAGGATGGACGTTGGCAAACTGACGAGCAAAGGTTTCCCATCGCTGAATGGAGTCTTGGTTCTCAAACAAAGTGACATTAGGTCGCAAGTTTATTTCCTGCTTGACTCGATTTAGTCGCTGATCAAAAGGAATGACACAAACAGGAATCGTGGGAGAGATATTAGCGTCAATACTATTTAAGAGCGCAACGAACTGATCGTAGATAACATCGTTTGCAAGGGTATATATACCAAAGGGTTTCATTGATAATATGTCTCTCACCTATAGGTTTTTTATGAATCTACAATCAACAATCACTAGATTGTTCATTTTCAAGAGACATCCGTTTTTTCTCCAACTGTCGCTGTTTTACCCGCTCGGTAAATCGCATGCGCTGATCCTCTGTCAGTTTGTCATAACAGTGGGGACAAGCAATCCCTGATTCATAGTAAGACGACTGGGTATCTTGGGGTGAAATTGGGTGTCCACAGCCATGGCACATGCCATAGCTGCCTGGGGCTAACCCATGCTGCACGGTAACGCGCTCGTCAAAGACAAAACATTCTCCTTCCCACAGACTCTCGTCAGCAGGGACCTCTTCGAGGTATTTCAAAATGCCACCCTTGAGATGATAAACCTGTTCAAATCCTTGTTCTAGTAAGTAGGAGGAGGCTTTTTCACAGCGAATTCCACCTGTGCAGAACATGGCTACTTTTTTATGTTTAGCTGGGTCTAGTTGCTCCGCCGTATAGTCAGGAAATTCGCGAAAAGAATCGGTTTCTGGGTTAGTAGCACCTCGGAATGTGCCGATATCGACTTCGTAATGATTACGGGTATCAACCACCATCACATCAGGGTCAGAGATGACTTGATTCCAGTCTTGGGGCTCCACATAGGTGCCTACTTTTTTGGTGGGACTCACTCCTGGCTGCCCCAGGGTGACAATCTCTTTTTTGAGTTTTACCTTCATACGTTCAAAGGGTTGCTCTTCGGCCCATGAGGTTTTATGGGTAAGATCGGCTAAGCGAGGATCTTGCTTGAGATGGGTGAGCACAGCCTCTAAATTTTTATCAGTCCCTGCCAGGGTAGCATTAATGCCTTCTTGGGCTAGTAAGATTGTTCCTTTGATTTCTTTAGCCTGACACAGCGACACTAAAGGCAGACGCAGCTCAGCAAAGTCATTGAGTTGAACAAACTTATAGAAGGTAATTACAGACCAGGGCATGGGTGGGCAAAGGTGAGATGAAACTGTGGCTATGGCAAAAGGTGATGCATATCCATACTAAATTTATTTCTAGCAATATTTTTGATAAACCTGACTGGCTGCCCTGTGTAAATAGGAGTGCCGGTATATCAGGGCGTTCATATCTTTCCCATAGCCGCCACCGATCACGCAGGCTACTGGATATCTGGCTTTTGCACAGGTTTCGAGCACGTATTGATCGCGGCGGTATAGTCCTTCATCCGTCAGGGCGAGTTTCCCGAGGCGATCATCCCGATGGGGATCGGCGCCAGCATCGTAGAGGACCAAGTCGGGATTGACTTGGGTTAAGAGCCCTGGCAGGTATGTTGCTAGCTTAGCTAAATACTCGTCATCCTCAGTGCCTTCGGCCAGGGGGATATCGAGGTCGCTGATTTGCTTACGACCTGGAAAGTTGACGGCGCAGTGCATGGAAAAGGTAAAAACGCTGGGGTCATGGCGAAAAATCCAGGCAGTGCCGTCTCCCTGGTGGACGTCTAAGTCGACGACCAAAATGGTGTCAAGCAGTTTTTGGGCTTTGAGGAGGCGAGTTGCGATCGCAATATCATTAAAGATACAAAATCCTGCCCCATATCCAGGAAAAGCATGGTGGGTACCCCCAGCCGTATTACAAGCCAACCCCCGGTTCAACGCCAGCTTTGCCGTCAGAATCGTGCCTCCGACCGCCGTACAGGTCCTTCGTACCAGCGCCTCACTCCACGGTAAACCAATCCGCCGCTGCGCTTTAGCATCCAAATGCCCCCCATAGTAGGCCTGCACATAGGCAGCATCGTGCACTAGCTCTAGCCATTCTTGGGGCGGTCGTCCCGGCCGATAGATCTGCTCTTCACCAATCACTCCATCACGCACTAGCAAATCCCGCAGTAGCTTAAACTTTGGCATCGGAAACCGATGCCCGGCCGGTAGGGGCGTCACATAGTCAGGATGATAAATAACCGGTAAACCAGACAACGTCAGTTTCTCAGAAAGGCAGCTAACATCGCAGCTAGGACAAACTTATTGCCCTCTGCCCAAATTTAGTACACCGCTCACTACCCTATAAAAACGAATTAATTGACCGGCTCTGACGCACATCTAGCTTATGGGCCAGACTTCCCTCTTTCCAATCCAGGGGAGATGTTTCCGCCTCTGGCACCACCGTTACCCGCGCCGCTGACTCATTAGGCACCGCAAATGATACAGGTTTAGACACTACAGGACTCTGCTGGTGGGGAGTATGACGAATTTTTTGACCCGTGCGAAACGCCATCACCTGAGCCCCAGGGCGTTCAGCTCCCAGACGACGGCCCCGGCGTTTGCGACCACCTCGTCCGCTCGCTGAAGCATTCACCGGCCGAGGTCTAGAGGGCACCCCCGCCATCCGCCGCCGACCCCGACGAGACCCTTGAGTCAAGACCTCACTGCGAGACATCAACATGCAGCCGCCAGCACAGGCCACCACCATAACCAATAGCGGCCAGGCAGGCATGGTCTGCTCGATAGTTTCAGGGGGCAGTGTGGCCGCCGGATCGCGCTGGGCCAAGGAAAGACCGTCACGGGCCGCTAGTCGGGCAGCCGCAGCGGCATCGGGAGCACTGAGAGGTTGACCCGCAATGCTAGTGCTTATGGGCTCAAGCACCTGCTCTCGGCCAGGATTAGAAAGCCCGGCCAGTGCGATCGCAATCATCATTACAAACGCCAACCACAAACCGCCCACCAACAGCCAAGGCCGTACCCAAATTAAGTCTGACAAAAATTTATTAGATGATGGAGCAGCCTTGCCATTAACCGTCTGCGTTTGCTTATTTTTATCAGTCTTATCCAGGACGGGCGACCGAGGAGCCTGGGGAGCCACTGACTCTGTCTGGGCTGTCTCCAACTTTGCAGAGCCAACCACTTTTCTTGCTCGGGCTGGTCTACCACGCCTCGTAGACCTCGTAAAAAGGCCTCTAATTCTTTTGGACAGATGCTTAGACAAGATTGGATGCTCAGACATAGCACGACATGTTCCTTATAAAAGCACCCTCACCAACGATTTTGGACCCAGAATATCGGCATTGTAAGGCTTCTTTATCATAATGACTAGCTTTACTGCGCAAATCTTCAGATATATAACCCAGCAGCCAGAATCTGACAGTTCCAGCCGCTGCAGCCCTTAACGTTGCAACTCTAATTCAGATAAATATAGACCTGGATCTTGCGCGACCCAACCCTCACGAGAATTAGTTCGTATTTCGAAGTACACAAAAGACTCTGAAGCCTCGGTCGATTGACCACTAACAACGCCCAGAGTGCCCCCCTCAGAAATGACATCACCCACTTTAGGGGTGACATTATCAAGATTCCCATAGCGCGTTTGCAAGCCATCGCGATGGTTCACCACCACCAGCACAGCCCCATTATGCTCTCCCACAAAAGCTACCGTGCCATTGGCCGCTGATGTCACGCCAGTCCCGGCGACAGCCGCTAGCGCAATACCACTATTAAAAACAAGCTCATCCTTCTGAGGATGGGGCTGCCAACCATAGCTCAAAATCACGGGTGCAGGCGTGGGGAGCGGATAGTTCAGTGTGGTCGGAACGGTAGCGGCAATAATACGATTGGGACCCGGTATAAAGACTCGACGAGGTAACACACTGGGACAGCCATTGACTTCGAATAAAAGATCGGCCCGTGTCCCATGCCGCTCAGCCAGAGACTGCCAAGTTTGCCCAGCCCCTACCTGGACCACTGTGCCGTTAAACGGAGGCACGGCCACCACTTGCCCTGAGCGCAACATCCCCTGAGCAGATAGCGTAGGATTCATCGCCATCAGGGTAGTCGGCAGCAAACCATATTGGGACGCCACCGAGTTCAGAGACTCTCCGGAACCAGTGCGGTGATTTACCACCTGGGCCAGAGCCGCTTCAGGACAGGGAGAAGCCTGAGCCACTAGGGTCAGCCCTAAGGGCATCAGCCCCAGCAGACCCAACAAAGGCTTAAACAAAGGTTTATGAAATCTTTGGAATATATACATGCTAGGAACACCCTAGAATTCTAGACAATGAATAAAGCAGCATTCCGCAGACACACAGATAATGATAGGAAAATTGACCTGAGCATAGCACCAGCATTCAGTACCATAGACAGGGCTACATCCTTGATATGCCCTTAAGCCATTACATTTTCGAGCTAATTTTCGCTAAGGTAAAGTTATCAAAGTCCTCATCTC
Organism: Cyanobacteria bacterium P01_B01_bin.77; assembly: GCA_039028535.1. Classification (GTDB taxonomy): domain Bacteria; phylum Cyanobacteriota; class Cyanobacteriia; order Phormidesmidales; family Phormidesmidaceae; genus Leptothoe. The sequence goes on along the minus strand of JBCCHX010000061.1, from coordinate 14,581 downwards.
TAATCAGTGAGGAAACAGTAATGGGAATTTCTCCAAAACAACTTGGTTTATATGTAGGTCTTCTCATTGTCGGTAGCGGTACCGGCTGGGTAAGCCATAGCTATTTTTTCAACCCTGTTGCCAAAGACCAGGATAGTGACTTACCCATTGCCACTTCGATTTTACGCACGGTGGCCGAGCCCGTCGAAGCACCTACCTCCCAGCCCCGCAGCCATCCTCCCGTTCTAGAGAATCCCAACTTTATTGCTGCTGCCGCTGAACAGGTAGGACCTGCTGTTGTGCGCATTGATGCCTCTCGTTCAGTTAGAGGCGTCTCCGATACATTTGAACATCCCTTTTTCAAACGTTTTTTCACCGATGAGCTACCGATAGAACCGGAACTACCGGAACGCCTGGAACAGGGCACGGGCTCTGGCTTTATTCTCACTGAAGATGGCCAAGTTATGACTAATGCCCATGTGGTTGAAGGGGCTAAAACTGTCACCGTCACCCTAAATGATGGTCGTACATTTCAAGGTGATGTCGTTGGTACCGACCCAGTCACTGATGTTGCCATGGTCAAGATCGATGGTAGCGATCTGCCCACCGCCCCTGTAGGCTCGACAGAGAATCTAGCAGCAGGACAGTGGGCCATTGCCATTGGCAATCCCTTAGGCTTAGACAATACCGTGACTGCCGGTATTATTAGCGCTATTGGTCGCACTAGCTCCCAAGTAGGTATTTCCGACAAACGCGTACAGTTTATTCAAACCGACGCTGCCATTAACCCAGGTAACTCTGGTGGCCCTCTACTCAACGACCAGGGGGAAGTTATTGGTATGAATACCGCTATTCGAGCGGGTGCTCAGGGACTAGGCTTTGCCATCCCGATTGAGACCGCTACGCGGATTGGCAATCAGCTATTTAAAAATGGCGAAGTTCAGCACCCTTATTTAGGGATTCAGATGGTCAATCTCAATCCTGAAATGCGCGAGCGGATCAATAGTGATGAGGAGTTTGGCCTCACTATCAAGGCCGACTCTGGCGTCATGGTGATTCGCGTCATGGAGAGCACCCCCGCCGAGGTGGCTGGCATTCAACGCGGTGATGTGATCAGAAAAGTAAATGGCATTGAGGTCGCCACAGCTACCGACGTACAGGCTCAAGTTGAGGGCAGTAACATCGGCCAAGCTCTCAAGGTGGAGATTGATCGTAAGGGCGATATCAAAACCCTGGAGATCAAGCCTACAAAAATGCCTGACAATCTGTGATCTAAGAGTTATGTAGCATTACGTATTAGCTACAATCACGCGATTTAAAAAATCAGGGTTGTCTGCCAAATGAGAAGATTTAGACCGTAGACAGACTAGGTCAGCTGTCCAAGTCTGGGAAGTCGTTATCTAACTCACTATCTAAAGCTGATAAACCAGAAAGGCTAGATTCTAGCTCCATGCGCTGTTCCATCTGCCGCAGGAAGTAGCCCGTCATCATCGCTGACGCCAGCAAACCGGCCAAGTTTTCACGGTCGGTGGTTACCTGCACATTAAACCCCTCAGAGGGAAGCACCCCAATCAACCCCTGGACGTTCTGAGAGATAATCTGCTTGATCTCACCACTCACCGACTGAGCAACACGGGTCAATACTTCAGGGGGTTGATGCTGTAGATACTTTAAGAGTTGATTGACCTGCGCATCATCAGAACCCATGCTGATAAATTGAGCGCTATCGGGGTTAAACATAAGTGGTTATGTATTGCTTTTAATTACCTTAGCGTGATAAAGCCGATTTCAGCTAGCACTTACAGGAAGTTCAGTGTGATCAACATAGCTTCAAGCGAGCTTAATATTTCCTACGGGTAAACGCTAGCCGAATCAGCTAATTAACGATTGAAACCCATTTTAAGCTTCTGAAACAACGATAGGATCAGCACCTACGTCAAGACTAGGAGAAGCTTCTGGCATGATTGCAGAGGATGATTTTAGCGCTGGATTGGCCACTGTTTCTGCGATCGATAATTGGCTCGATTCAGGGGCATCCTCGACAGCCTCCGGTAAATTAATTTGTGGAAGTTTATCAATTTCAAAACGCTGATAAAACTTCTCTGTTACTTGTAACCAGAATGAGCGGCCATCTGCTTGTCGCCGTCGTCGCACAAACCCCTGATCCACTAGGTCGTGTACATGACCATAAGCCCCAGAGCCTCGTAAATCGACTAAATCAGTTTGACTCAGTGGGCCACGCATGGCTATGGCCGCCAATGTTCGCAAAGCGCCTAAACCGATATCCAATGGAATCAGTTCGTCCAAAAGTGGCTTGAACGGCTGGCGTAGCTGCAGACTATAGCCGTTCTCGGTTTCGACAATTTCTAAGGCTCCCTCACGATGGGCATAGTCTCCCATCAGTTGAATTAGTCCTTCCTCAGCAGCATCCTTATCACAGCTAGCATATTCAGCAATCTGGGCAATGGTCAGGGGTTTAGCCTTGAGATACAGGATTGCTTCAATCGTGTGGGACAAAGACGCCATAGGTACAACGCTTGCAAATGTGGGTCAAGTTTAACGTAAACGGTTCTAAACTCAACTCTGCCAATTCTATAGCTGCGAATATCGCGTTTTATTTGGTTTCAATCCGGGTTAGCAATACAGGACAGGGAGCATTGATACGAACATAGTCGGATAGGGAGCTGCCCAGTAATCGATCAATATCAGGCAAACCTTTAGCGATGGAAGGACGACGGTCAGGGGAGCCTAAAATTAGCAAGTTCACATTGAGCTGTTCGGCCAGGGCACAAATACGCTGACCGGGTTTACCTTCTGGTGCCACACAGCGGTAGTTGATCCGATAGCGCTTGGCTTCAGCAATGGCAGGGGCTAATACCGGGTCGGTCTCTGGTTTGGCATTGATCGCTTCATCGATAGAACTGCGCAAATTTGACAGAGTATGAACAAAGATAAGCTCGCTATCTTTGACATCGCGGGTCAGGTCGATGGCTGCCTTCAGTGACTCCTTGGCCATGTCTGACTTATCTAGAGCTACCAAAACTCGTTTGATGGGACGAATACCGTAGAGGTCATCCTTGACCAGCAGCATGGGTTTTGAAGAGAGCTGAAATACGTACTGGCTGACGGAGTTCTTCAAAATAGCCTTGAGACCACCCAGCCCTCGGGAGCCCATAATGATCAAATCGGTATCGATTTCATCAGCAACCTGGCAGACTACATCTTTGGGCTCACCTTCTCGTAGCATAGGTGTGACCTTGGCGGTTTCGATGCCCAGACGCTTGACTGTTTCTGCAAGCTGCTGCTTGCCATCAGCCTGCTGCTCCTCCATTTTTCCAGCCGTACTCTTAGGCGCAATCACCTTGAGTACGGTTACTTGAGATCGCTGAATCATGGGGATGTCCAGCAGGGCCTTAAACATAGTTTCTGTGTTGCCAGGCCCAGAACTGGCGAGCAAAATCTTTTCTATCATTGACTAAACCCTATTGGATAAACTCACAAGGATGTATAAATATCTATGATAAGCAGGCCGTTTTCAGATATCTAAGCAGGGTTCACAATTCGTAGTTTGGCACTTAAGTTATCTATGACTAACCGTTGGTTTGATTATGGGTTCCGGGTACAGCCCCACCACACAGACTATAGCGGTGTTGTTTGGCACGGTACCTACATCCAATGGATGGAGACGGCCCGTGTCGAGTGCCTGAGAGCCGTAGAGTTTCCCTTTGAAGAGTTTGTGGCGGCGGGTTATGACTTACCAGTCATAGATTTACAACTACGCTACCATCAACCCCTTACCCTAGGTGCCAAAGGACTGGTAAAAACCCGGCTAGAGATCAGTCGAGGTGTCAGGTTAACGTGGTTTTATAAAATTTATGATACGACGATAGACAGCCCCCAGCTGTGCATCACAGGCCAGGCGATCTTAGTCCCCATTGATTTGGCTAAACGAAAAATTGCTCGCCGTCTACCGGCTAAATTACAGTCTATGTTTGACTCGTTAGAACAATACTTTGTCGCCAATGTTGTCACGAATGATTAAGGGTAGGTTTTAGACTCCAAGCCAGTCACCGCTGCTTGCTACTCACTGATGGCTAAATCTTCTAATGCCCTACCAGTAACCCGACAAGTTCGCCAATCGTTGAGCATGACAGCGCCTTTAGACATATAGAAATCAATGGCGGGCTGATTCCAATCCAAGACACTCCATTCAAAACGACCACAGCCCTGGGCTAAGGCAATCTGGGCCAGATACTGAAAAATGGCGGTACCGATTCCGCGTCGTCGGTAACCGGGTAAGACAAACAGATCTTCGAGATAGATACCCGGTTTCATCAAAAAGGTGGAAAAGTTGAAAAAATACAGGGCAAATCCGGCGGGTGCTCCATCAATACGGGCAACGATGGCATGGGCTTTGGGACTGTCACCAAACAGGTATTTGGCTAGATCCTCTGGTGCTCCGGTGACTTCATGGGCCAGGTTTTCATACTCGGCCAAAGCCATGACTAGCTCAAAAAGCAGGGGTACATCATCAAGGGTGGCGGGGGTAATTTTTATGGGAGCTGCCATTGGGCGATCAAGAAAGTAAATGTGATGTCATTTTGGGGCCGAGGCTAAACGGCTGGTGACACGACCGAGAATACGGTGGGCGGCGATAACACCAAAGTGACGGCTATCGCAGACACCTGGCGCTTCTGTATTATCACTGATCACGTAGACCCCACCGTCATAGAAGATTTCACGAACACGTTTGATCAAAAGCAGATCTGTAGATTCTGTAGATGTGGATGCGGCAGTGGGGATGTGTGCGATCGCAATATCGCCCACCTGCACCTGCCCCCCCATCTCGGCCAATACTGTATCCCCCGGCATCAAGGTTGGCACCATCGAGGTCTCGCGCACCAAAAACCGCCGTCGTCGTCCCAACAGCCATTGGCCATATTCCTGCCATCTAGCCTGGGGAAGAGCCCTTACCGTCGGCATCATCCGCTTATTCGCCATTGTCCATATCAAATACAAACCAATACAAAAATCCCGCCAAGTAAACACCTCGCGGGATTCTTTAAAACCATTGACTATATAACCACTAGCTAGCGGTATACCAAGCCACATCACGGCCTTTAGTAGCCCAGAAGATACCATGGATCTTCTCAACAGCGGCCATCAGTTCTTCAGCATGCTGCTGGCTAACTTCTACCTTACAAGCAGAGCAAAGTTTAGCCGCCTTCCAGAAAGTATCGTGCAAATCAGGATAAGACTCTAGATGTACAGGCTTAAAGTAGTCAGTCCAAAGAATCAACAAATCATCCTTAGTCTTTTGAGCCTGCTCTTCCTTAATCGCAATATAGCGAGACAGGGTGTTAGCGTAGGCCACTTTACCCGCTGCATCCCCTGGCTCCTCAAGAGCCATGATTTTCTTAGTCATCGATAGCACAGCCTCAGCCGTGATCCGAGCAGCAGATGGATCATAAACACCACAGGGACCATCACAGTGGGCATGGACCTCAGTCGGGGGGAACCAAGCGTTTAGTAATGCAATTGCGTTGTTGAGCATAGTCACCAATCGGTTAAACAGTTGATGGGTTTCTGCTAGAGGCTTCGCCGGAAAAATCGTTCAGCGAAATCGTCCAGCGAAATCGTCCAGCGCAGTTAACAGTATACTGCCGTTTTCCCATCCCTCCCGAGGGGACACGAAAGGTCGTATTTTTTAACGTTGCAATATTTTTGTACTAACTCCGGGGTAAACTCCGTGGGTGAGAATTAAACCCTTTCGGTAAATCAGACAAAACTTTGAAGCATGTGAATTTGATACCTCGGTCCCCTTGGATACAGCACTCAGTCAAGGCAGCTATCTTACTGCTAGCCGGCTGTAATAACTTGGCTACTGAGCTGGCTGACCCCAACGCCCACCTGCCCCCCTGTGTCGAGCAAAGCTGTAACTGTGGTGATTTTATCAGTCAGGACTTGGCTCAATGGGTCCTCGATAACGACAAAGGTGATCCCCACAACCTCGATGGCGATGGCAATGGCCGTGCCTGTGAGCGATTACCCCAAACCACCCCAGAATTAGACTGGGAAACCTATTTTTCCAATAGCTCTCACCTAGCCCTGGGCAATCCTAGCCATGCTGGCCAAGAAAACATTGACAACTATTTAATTGATCGAGACCAGTATGCACTTGCCTACAGCCAAAGTCGCGGTACTCTTCGCTGGGCCAGCTGGGTGCTGAATCGTGACTGGGTGGGCAATACCGACCGGCAAAACAATTTTCGCCCCGATGGAATTCTGCCTAAGGGCACCTACCAGGTAACCCCCAGGGACTATACCGGCAGCGGCTATGACCGTGGGCACATGGTCCCTTCTGCCGATCGCACCGCCAGCGAGCAAGACAACTCCGCCACCTTTTTGATGACCAATATTTTTCCCCAGACCGCTGAAAATAACCGGGGTCCGTGGCGGGAGTTAGAAAGCTACTGCCGTGACCTGATCTACCAGCAAGGAAAAACGCTTTACATCATCAGTGGCATCTATGGTCAAAAACAACCCATTGCCCAGGAGAGAGTGATCCCCCCTAGTCGTATCTGGAAGGTTGTAGTAGTGTTTGACCGTGCCCCTGCCGTAGAAGATGTCAACTACAACACTGAGATCATTGCAGTGGATATCCCCAACAGCAATCGACTAGATGACCAGTGGCAAACCTACCAAACCTCTATCGATCGGATTGAACTCGCCACTGGCTATGACCTGCTCTCGAATATACCCGACACCTTACAGGCCGAACTAGAAACAAGACTAAGTAACTACAGTCATTATTGAAGTAACTATTGACGTTACTCATCCACCACAGCTCGTACCATCGCCGTAGCTTCCTGAATCAACTGCTCGGTTTCCGCTTCCACCATAATGCGGAGCAGCGGTTCGGTTCCAGAACGACGTACCACAACGCGCCCCTGTGTATTGACCAACCGCATTGCTTGCTGAGTGGCTGTGTCAATGGCGGCTTGGTCGAAGGTTTTATAGCGCACATTGGTGAGTTTTTGGGGCACTGAGCCATAGACATGGGCCAATTCAGCCAAGGGTTTATCACTGGTTACTAACGCCGCCAGCACTTGCAGTGCTGCAGCCAAGCCATCACCAGTAGTGGCATGGTCACCTAAGACAATATGTCCTGATTGCTCACCCCCCAGATTTAGCCCCTTTTCTCGCATAGTTTTCACCACATAGCGGTCACCCACTTTAGTGCGGAATAAACGAATGCCACGGTCTTTTAAGTAACGCTCCAATCCTAAATTGGACATCACCGTGGCTGCCACACCACAGCCGCGGAGCTGGTCACGATCCTGCAAAAATGTGGCAATTAGCGCCATGATTTTATCGCCGTCGATAATGTGCCCATTAGCATCGGCAATAATCACCCGGTCGGCATCACCGTCTAGTGCCAAACCAAGATCAGCACTATGGTCTAGCACGGCTTGACACATCGCAGCGGGAGACGTGGCCCCACAGTCGGCATTAATATTAATGCCGTTGGGGATAACGTTAAGCGGGATAGCTTCGGCACCCAATTCCCACAGGACTGTGGGCGCAGACTTATAGGCAGCACCATTCGCACAATCCACCACCACTTTGAGACCATTGAGGCTGAGTTTTTTTGGAAAGGCGCTTTTAACCGCTTCGATATAGCGCCCCAAGCTATCATCTAAACGCTGAGCCCGACCCAAGGTATTGGCAGTGGCATAATCTGAAGATAAGTCGGCCTGCATCTGCGCTTCAATCTCTAGCTCGGTGATATCAGATAACTTAAAGCCATCGGGACCAAACAGTTTGATGCCATTATCTTGGTACAGATTGTGCGATGCCGAAATCATCACCCCCAAGTCCGCTCGCATGGAACGTACCAGCCATGCCACCGCTGGGGTAGGCACGGGACCGGTTAGCAAAACATCCATACCCATGGCGGTAAAACCCGCCACCATAGCTGGCTCTAACATGTAGCCAGAAAGACGAGTATCCTTGGCAATCACAACCCGATGCCGATGTGAACCATGACGCAACTGCTTGGCAGCTGCCATGGCAACTTTCATCGCAATATCCGCGGTCATAGGATGCTGATTGGCCTGGCCACGGATGCCATCGGTGCCAAAATACTGTCGGGTTGGTAGAGAATTCATACGTTCTGAATAGGAACAAAGTTTATAGGACTGATTGCATAAAGATTAGACAACAGAAAATTTCTAAAGCTCGGTATCTTAATAATTAGGAGCTGAAGCATTCAGTCTCTTCCGTTAACAAACGGGGATTTAAAGGGATTTCCAATCTCTTACTCAATCTCCGTTCACTACTCTAAAATTGAGGCATGGTAAAAGAGCCGTCTATCATGATGCACACACGGTCTAGCTGGGTCAATTCAAACACAATCCGAATAGAAGGGGGTGCCCTTAAAATATAGATACTCTTTGTGCGAGATCGGGCTGCGTTAATAGCTTGCATCAAATCCACCAGACCAGCATTGTCCAAGCTCTCCACCCTTGACATATCAATTATCAATTCTGGTTCTGTAACAGCAGCCATTGTGGAAATTAATTGTTGTTTTAAGACAGCTCCACTTTCAGCATCCATCATTCCAGCTGGAATGATGATGGTTATCGCTGAAGAATAGCACTTAGATACCGATGAGTCAGGTCGTAAAGGTAGTTCTGCCAACTCTGGTGTTTTAAGCACCTTTTCTAAGGGGGCTGACTCTTGGATTGAGCAGTGGATGGCTTTTGTCGGATGTCCCATAAGTTTCGTTACCTTGCCTTACGCACAAAGGAGCTTCAAGATATCGAAGGATTCTTCAGAGCCTTTGAGAAAGACTGTAGTACTGCTTACTTTTAGAAGCGCTTTAAACTAAAGAGAAGAGCATTTCAGATTTTTGCTCCTCTCTATATCATGAGTGTACTGATTTATACTGATTCAAAGTGGGCTCTGCAGTCTTCTGATGCCAGGACCAGGCATGGCTGATGATGCTGTACAAATCAGGATAGGTGGGCTGCCAGTTAAGGATACGCTGGGCTTTTTGACTACAACCGACTAAGGTGGGTGGATCACCGGGTCTACGATCGCACCATTGGGCCGGAATAGGGCGTCCGGTTACCTGACGAGCCACCTCGATGACCTCTTTTACTGAAAAGCCACTACCGTTGCTCAGGTTAAAGATGTCACTGCGACCGTTATTCAACAGATGCTCCAACCCCAATAGATGTGCCTTAGCCAAATCTATAACATGGATGTAGTCTCGAATGCAGGTGCCATCAAATGTGGGATAGTCAGTCCCAAAAATCGAGATGGCCTCTCGCAGCCCCATGGCCGTCTGTAACACTAACGGGATCAGGTGTGTTTCTGGAAAATGATCTTCGCCTAAACAAGCATCAGGGTGGGCTCCGGCTGCATTAAAATACCGAAAAACAACTGATTTTAATCCGTAGGCAGTCGAAAAGTCGGATAAAATCCGCTCCACCATGTGTTTACTAGCACCATAGGGATTGATCGGATTCTGGGGATGATTTTCAGAAATAGGGACAGTCTTGGGTACACCGTAAGTAGCACAGGTGGATGAAAATACAATGTTTTTCACACCGGCTTCCACCATGGCCTCCAATAGCGTTAACGTCCCAACCACATTGTTACGATAATATTTGGCTGGTCTTTCAACGGATTCACCCACATAGGCATAGGCAGCAAAGTGAACAACAGCGGCAATGGAATACAGCTTAAAAATGTTGTCCAATAAGTTCCGATTACTAATATCTCCTGGAATCACTCTAGCGTTTAAAACCGACTCAACCAGGTCTTGATGACCGTATACCAGATTATCAAGAATAATAATGTCGTATCCCGCCTGCTCTAACAAGAGAGCTGTATGGGAACCGATGTAACCAGCACCTCCTGTCACTAATATAGAAGACTTATTCTGAAAAGCCATGGTTTTTCTCTCCACACAATCGAAGGGATGTTTGCCCAACGCTCAGTTGCTTAGAATCATCGAAAACTTGTTGAATCACCCGTTACTATTGCAAACCCATCAACGACATTGTCCTCTAGTCCGACAATGGCCTCTTCCCATAACGAACTAACAGCTCCACGGGTTTTAGTCCCTAATGAACTGGAGATAAATCGAAAGATGTCATCACCGTCGCCTTGTAAGCTGGATATGTCAAAAGTCCCTCTAGTGGTCAAGGCAATATCATGACTCTCATCCATCCAAACACCGTTGATATCTTCAGAGCTGCTGGTAAGTCCTATATCAGAACCATCTAAGTGCAATGTCCAGCGCCCTGACGTAGCTGTCCCCAAAGATGCCGGATTGAGAATAAGGACATCAGCATCTGTCCCTAAAATATCGTCAACTTGGATGGCCCCCGTGGTACTGATAACAATTTGACCATCGGGCAGTACATCTAGGGCATCAATATTTTCGTTGCTGGTGTCAAGCCCCACGTCTGTACCTTTGAGGTACAGTTCAAACCTGCCAGCCGTATTACTTCCCGTAGACGTGGGGATAAATCGGACAAGATCAGCACTGGTCACCGCACCCACATCAAATAACGTAGCCGCTGTTGTCAAGCTAAACACGATGCTGCCATCAGGCAGTAGATCAAACGCATCGATATCTGAATTGCGTAAGCCAATGTCAGAACCGTCTAAATAGATCGACCAATCTGCAGTTTGGCGATTAAAAGTGAGGATATCATCATCCTTAAATGACAGATCCCCTATGCTACCACTGCCATTAAAACTGACATGAATGAGATCGGATAAGGGTGGCTGGAACTGCTGAAATAGATAAACAGCCCCGCTATTATCGCCTCCGTCATTATCTCCAATCGCCCCGACTAGCAAATTGTTTTGCTCTAGTGCCACCGTATTGCCAAAGAGATCGCCCTCGTCCGGAGTAGGATTCAAAAAAGTCTGGAGATGTTTGCCGGTAGTCGCATCAAATAGATAGGCTGCCCCACTGTTTTCACCCCCGCCGTCATTTAGATTGGCTCCGATGAGTACGTTATCGCTTGAAAGGGCTACAGATAGCCCAAAGGCCTCTCCAGCCGAGGCAGAAGGATTCTGAAACGTTTGTAATATCTCTCCGGTCACCGTATCAAAGAGGTAGACTGTCCCTCGCTGGGTTGTGTCGTCTCCATCAAAGGGAGCACTAATCAATGCCCTATCACCCTCCATAGCCACTGCACGGCCAAAAAGATCGCCGTTAGCGGGTGTCGGATTCACAAAGGTGCGTAATAAGTTTCCCGTGACTGCGTCGAACAGGTGAGTGGCACCGCTGTTGGTGGCACCCTCATTATCTAAAAAGGCTCCGATCAATACTTTGTCGTTATCGAGGGCAACGACATCTCCAAAAAGATCACCGCCCTCCGGTGTAGGATTTAAGAATGTTTGTAGCAAGTCTCCAGTCGCCCCATCAAACAAATAAGCTGCACCACTATTAGGGGCTTCTCGATCGGAAAATGGGGTACCAATCAGAACAGTTTCTTCGTCAATAGCTAAGGAATGACCAAATTCATCATCTCCGGTGGGCACAGGGTTAAGAAATGTCTGGATCAGTGAGCCTGTTGTCGTATTGAATAAATAAGCTGCACCGCTATTAGAGCCATTTTCATTAGCCAAGGGAGCACTAATGAGGGCGTTATTTCCATCCAGGGCAACGGCAAAGCCAAATTGATCCGCTAGGGGTCTGTCTGTCGGAGGAGTGGGGTTGAGAAACGTCTGGAGTAGCGTGCCAGTGGCTCCATCAAACAGGTAGGCCACATCATCCACAGCTGTGAGCGTATCATCATCAATGGTATCGTTATCAAAAAATGAGCTGATGAGTACGTTGTTACCTGAAAGGGCAACGGACCTCGCAAAAATATCCTCGCTGTCAGGAACAGGATTGAGTAATCTCTGGAGAAGGTTGAAAAAGATAATCGGGCTATCTGGTGTTGAGTTATCCATTGTTTTAGCTCCAAGGAATATTTCAAAATGGTTGGTAGATAATTACCCTTGGTAAAAATAGTGATTACACGCACTGCCTGAGATCTTTTATCTCCTGACCCTAAGGTCTCCAATCGCCCCTTGGATCAGGCACACTCATCGCCTTCTGCCCGCCCAGGCTGAGTGCAAAACTTAGCCTGGGCGGAGGGAGACTTAACCCGCTACACCCATTCCACGTGCAGCAGCGGCGCTGCAGCTGAAAGCCCATTAAACGACTCTGCTGTTCTTTCCCCGGTACCGGTGATGATGGTTGCGATCGCATTCCCACTGGACCAACCGGGTCGATCCACAATCTCTTGAATAATCGCAGTCATATCAGTTGTCCGCTGATCTACACCAGCAGCTCCCTTGGTTGTCCAATCCACCGGATTCCAAGCCACAGACGCAGTTGTTGTAGGCCGAGAAGAGATATCAAAATCAGTCCCACTAAATATGAGGGGATCATCAGCCGCCTGGCCCCGAATCGTCAGATTCGCGGCCCCCGTATTGACTTCATCCACCTGGAATTGAATATAGGCATTGGTGATGGTAGATCCCTGGGGAATATTCACTCCGACATGGCGCATGCCAACAACTTGGTCACTACCCCGGTCAAACACAAATTCCAAATCGGAACTGCTTAGACTAACACTGCCGTCCGTTGCTTCTTCAGCATCATCGTTACCCGATGCAATTCGAGTTTCAAAGATCGTTGGCGTCAGTCCAACGGCAATATCAACACTGTCTTGATCATCTTCAGTCGCCACGTTGTTATTCACCGTGGAGTCCGGGTCAGGGAGATCGGACGCGGTCACCTCAGCAGTATACGTAAACATGCCAGTGGTGGGCGTGTCAGCTACCAGAGTGAGGGTGGCATTACTGCTATTGGCCAGGGTGCCCACGTCCCAAACACCGGTAGTTGAGTTATAGCTGCCCTGACTAGCGGTATCCGACAGGAAGGTTAAGCCCACTGGCAGAGCATCGGTGACGGCCACATTGGTGGTGGGGTCGGGACCATCGTTGGTCAGCGTCAGGGTAAACGTAACGTCATCGCCCACCCCAGGCGCAGCGTTATCCACCGCTGTGGTCAACGATAAGTCGGCTCCTGGTAAAGCGACAGTCAGATCGACACTGTCTTGATCATCTTCGGCGGCATTGCCATTGCCCGGTGTAGAATCGGGGTCAGATTCATCTGAGGCGGTAACCTCTGCTGTATTGGTAAATGTACCTGCAGTGGGCGTGTCAGCCACTAAATCTAGGGTGACGGTGCTGCCACTGGCGAGGCTCCCCACAGTCCAAACACCAGTGGTGGAGTTATAGCTGCCCTGGCTGGGCGTATCCGACAGGAAGGTTAAGCCCGCTGGCAGAGCATCGGTGACGGCCACATTGGTGGTGGGGTCGGGACCATCGTTGGTCAGCGTCAGGGTAAACGTAACGTCATCGCCCACACCGACGGTGGCGTTATTAACCGCTGTGGTCAGGGATAGGTCAGCTCCCGTTGGCGGGGTGATTGCATATTCTATATGTAACAGAGGGGCAGCGGCGGCGTTCCCTCTGAAAGATTCTGCTGTGCGTTCTCCTGTACCGGTGATGATGGTTGCGATCGCATTCCCACTGGACCAACCAGGCCGATTCACAATCTCTTGAATAATCGCGGTCATATCAGCTGTGCGCTGATCCACACCAGCCGCACCAGTGGTGGTCCAAGGTGCCGGATTCCAGGCTACAGAGGCCGTTGTCGTGGGTCTAGAAGAGATATTGTTAGTCGTCTCAGCAAACGACTGAGCATTATCCACATCCTCGCCCACAATCGTCAGATTCGTAGCTCCCGTGGTAGTTTCATCGACCGTGAACTGAATATAGGCATTGGTGATAGTAGCCCCTTGGGGAATAGTCACCCCACCCACACGTATACCAACCGTTTGATTGCCATCATCAAACACTAGCTCTAAGTCCGAACTGCCCGTATCTACAGAACCAGACAGCTCTTCCGCATCATCATCATCAGCTGAGACCCGACCTTCAAAGATGTTGATGCCGCCTACCGGTGCAACAGTAATCGCAATACTATCCTGGTCATCCTCAGCAGCGTTGCCATTGCCTGGTGTAGAATCTGGGTCAGGTTCATCCGAGGCTGTGACCTCCGCCGTATTGGTAAACGTGCCAATAGTCGGGGTATCAGCCACCAGCGTTAACGTGGCATTGCCGCCATTGGCCAGCGTCCCCACATCCCACACACCAGTCGTAGAATTATAGGCTCCCTGACTAGTCGTATCCGACAAGAAGGTCAAGCCTGCTGGCAAAGCATCGGTGACGCTGACGTTGGTGGTCGGGTCGGGACCATTGTTGGTCACCGTCACCGTAAAAGTAACATCGTCATCCACAACAGGTGTTGCATTATCCACCGTAGTGGTCAGTGATAAGTCAGCGCCCGTTGGTGGTGGTGGGGTATCAAATAAGAACTCATGGACCTGTCCATCGTTTTGAATATTGCCCGCATCACTATCTTCCCCCCGGTCAACAATATAGAAACTCCGCCCACCTCCACCTTGGCTACTCGGCGCAATCACTATCCCTGCCGGGCGGTCAATCGTCGGTG
>JBCCHX010000060.1:0-46535 GCA_039028535.1 Cyanobacteria bacterium P01_B01_bin.77 | reverse complement strand
CTTAATAGAAAATTTGTTAATGATGGTGTCATGGCCTTTACTCTCTAAATCAGCAAATGTTTGTAATGCTTGAATAATATAGAATCGAGCAACGTTAACCTTGAGAAGTCTTTTTCGCTAAGCAGACTATGATTTTGCACCTGGTTGACCTGTTTAAGACCATTTACACTAGGTATTTCTAATAAGATTTTGGGGAATGTATAGAGTTTAGCTATGCGCTTAAGCTTTACAATCCTTAATGTTAGTCATTTTTCCACGAGGCGGTATAACGATGTCGGGTATCACAATTGGCAACTGGGTTGTTGGACCGCTGCTGGCGGTAATGACGTTACTTTTCATCTTTCGGATTGTACTGACTTGGTATCCTGAAGCAGAATCAACCAAGTTTCCGTTCAACCTGATTTACTGGCCCACTGAGCCATTTTTAATTCCTGTCCGTAAGGTGATTCCTCCCTTTGGCGGTGTGGATATCTCTCCCATCATTTGGGTCGCGTTTATCAGCCTGCTGCGAGAAATTTTGGTAGGCCAGCAAGGATTACTCAGAATGTTCTAAAGGCCCAAAGCATAGCAGTCTTCAATTCAAGTTGCAGTCCTTAATTTTTTCCTAAAAACTCTGTGTTCCTGGCTGTGACCTTAGGTTTGTAGGCACAATAGAAGGGGCCATCAGTACAGACCTATCAGTACAGAAGGAGAGACCGATTAGTGCCTTCCGCTGCTGCCGCAAAAACGCTGCTCAAAGACCCCGAACGCCTAGAGACTCGTCTCAAAGAAATTCCCCAGGAGCCTGGCGTTTATTTTATGCGAGATGGGGATGAGCAAATTCTCTACATCGGCAAGTCCAAAAGCCTTCGCAATCGAGTTCGTTCGTACTTTAGAGACTCCAATCACCACGCACCACGGATTAGTGTGATGGTCACCCAGGTAGTGGATATTGAGTTTATCGTCACGGATACCGAGGCAGAGGCCCTCGCCTTGGAAGCTAATTTAATCAAGCAGCACCAGCCCCACTTTAATGTGCTGCTAAAGGATGATAAGAAATATCCTTATCTCTGTATTACTTGGTCAGAGGACTATCCACGGATCTTTATCACCCGTAAGCGACGTAAGACCACAAAAAAAGACCGCTACTACGGTCCCTATGTAGATACGGGCTTACTTCGGCGCACTCTGCATATCTCTAAAAAAATATTTCCGCTACGGCAGCGTCGCCAGCCTCTATTTAAAAACCGGCCCTGTCTCAATTACGATATTGGCCAATGCCCAGGGGTATGTCAGGAGCTAATCACACCGGATGACTATCACAAGATAATCCAGAAAGTAGCCATGGTTTTCCAGGGGCGGGTGCAGGAGCTAGAGTCAATCTTGACCAGCCAAATGGAAAAAGCAGCCGAAAAGCTCAACTTTGAGCAGGCTGCTCGATTGCGAGATCAGATTCGTGGGTTACAAACCCTGAGCGCTCATCAAAAGGTAGCGCTGCCGGACGATACCATTTCCCGCGATGCCATTGCGCTGTCTGGAGACGAGCAGCATACCTGTGTCCAGCTGTTCCAGATTCGAGCTGGGCGTTTGGTGGGGCGTCTAGGGTTTGTGGCCGATTCACAGTCGGGGACGCCGGGACAGATTTTGCAAAAAGTTCTCGAAGAGCATTACCCAACTGTAGATGCGGTGGAGATTCCCAGTGAGATTCTAGTTCAGCATCCGCTGCCAGAAGCTGAGATTTTGGCGGAATTTCTGACGCAGCAAAAGGGGCGTAAAGTCACGATTGAGGTGCCTCAGCGACAGACTAAAGCCGAGCTAGTGGATATGGTGGAGCGTAATGCCCAGTATGAGTTAGCCCGCACTCAGCGCTTCGCCGATCGCAATAACCAGGCGATGCAGGACTTGGCTGAAATTGTGGACCTGCCAGGGCAGCCCAAGCGGATTGAAGGGTATGATATTTCCCACATTCAAGGGTCAGATGCGGTGGCCTCTCAGGTGGTGTTTGTTGATGGTCTACCGGCAAAGCAGCACTATCGTCATTACAAAATCAAAAATCCTAAGGTAACTAGCGGACATTCCGACGACTTTGCCAGCATGGCGGAAGTGATTCGGCGACGGTTTCGTAAATATGCCGAAGATCGCTCAAAGGAGCGTATTGGTAACCCGGACTGGCCTGACTTGGTCATGATTGACGGGGGCAAAGGGCAGCTCTCAGCCGTCGTTGAGGTGCTGAAGGAATTAAACTTGCTGGGCGAGCTTAATGTCGTTAGTTTGGCAAAAAAGCGAGAAGAAATCTTTTTGCCTGGGGAGTCAACACCGTTACCGACAGAGTCCGAACAGCCAGGGGTGCAGCTGCTGCGTCGTCTGCGCGATGAGGCTCATCGCTTTGCCGTCAGTTTCCATCGAAAAAAACGCACGGACCGGATGCGACGTTCTCGGCTAAGTGAGATTCCTGGACTGGGGCATCACCGACAAAAGATGCTGTTGGCAGAGTTTCGTTCCATTGACTATATTCGTGAGGCCAGCGTAGAGCGACTAACCGTAGTATCAGGCATTGGTCCCCAGCTAGCGCAACAAATTTATGAGTACTTTCATCCCGAGTCTTCGTAAACGGTCAGTGGATTTTAATGCTTAGTGATTATTTTTAGTCGTCATAGCTCACGCGGCTGCGGGAAGCTTTTTGCTGGCTACGTTTGGCTTTGCTATCTAGACGTCTTTGTTTAGCAGCTTTGCTAGGTTTGGTTGGTTTGCGTTTCTTCTTGACTACCATGACCGAGCGAATCAGCTGTTGCAAACGCTCTAGGGCATCGGTCTTATTGCGGAGCTGGGTGCGATAAGCTTGGGATTTTAGATTGATGACGCCGTCTTTGGTAATACGACCATCGTTGAGGGCTAGTAGGCGAGTTTTGTAATGTTCGGGTAAAGAGGATGCGGGGATGTCAAACCGGAGATGGATCGCTGTGGCAACTTTATTGACGTTTTGACCGCCTGCGCCCTGAGATCGCACCGCCTGCAGTTCAATCTCGCTATCGGGAATCGCCACTTGGTTGGAAATCCTCAGCATTGCCTACTCCTGTTACCTACTGTCAGCATAACCAACTACACTGATTCTACGCCTGATGCGATCTCCCTATGGCCATGTTTAGTTACCTTCAGCGTCTGTTACGGATAATCCCGACGCTGCTGTCGGTGTACTACGCCTACATGCTTGAGTATCGTGCTGAGCTGATGTTTTGGGTATTGTCGGGTTCGTTTCCGCTCATTCTCATGGGTCTGTGGCAAGAAGCTGCCCGTAGCGGGCAGTTTGAGCTCAATCCTGATGATGTGGTGCGCTACTTTTTAGCTGTCTTCGTCGTCCGACAGCTGACGGTTGTATGGGTGATTTGGGATTTTGAACGGGAAGTCCTAGAAGGCAAACTGTCGCCGCTACTGCTACAGCCCCTTGATCCAGGCTGGCGTCATTTTTCATCCCACCTAGCTGAACGATTGGCCAGACTCCCCTTCATAGCTGCGCTAATAGGCCTCTTTCTCGGACTCTATCCAGCCGCACGTCAAAAACCTGCCCACATTGTTTGGGGACTCGTTGCGATCGCATTAGCCTTTTGTCTACGTTTCTTAATGCAATATACCTATGCCATGGTGGCCTTCTGGATAGAGCGGGCAACGGCTATTGAACAATTCTCATTCCTGCTCTATACCTTTTTTTCAGGCATGGTGGCCCCGTTAACCCTGTTTCCTGACACCGTACGTTCAATCGTCCTGTGGACGCCGTTTCCGTATCTGATTTATATACCGGCCAGCCTGATTGTAGGTTTACCCATCGACATTGCCAAAAGTATTTTGATCACCCTGGGGTGGTGTTTGATCTTTTGGTGTATCAACCGTTGGCTATGGCGACGGGGGCTTAAGCGCTATTCCGGCATGGGAGCCTAGGTGGACATTTTTGTAAAAGCACATCGCGTACTTACGTATATGTAGAGAAGGTAAATCTAAGGCTATCTATACAAAGCTAATATGTGGCTTATTTGTAATAGATTTAAAGTCCATTTGCCTCTCTTCATAAGCCCCATACTTTTACTCATGAACTTGAAATTTCTTGCTAAATAAAAGCCTTTATCGCCTATCTCTTAACTAACACTTTACGGACTACTTATGGAGCACAGACTAAAGTAGTAATGAGCGATTTTTCTGAGAAAAACGCTCGGTTGATTGGCTGATGTTTGATAGAGGTAATTTTTATTACACCGGTCGCCAATCTGAGTGATTCTCAGGGAGACACTTGCCTATTGGCTGCCATTTATCACCGTTCTTTCTAGCTAGCGTTAGGGGTATACCTAATCGATTCAGCCTCGATATTAAACAAGTTTCCTGAATTGTTTTTATTATGACTACTATCCAACTCGACGCACGCTCTTTGTCCACTGGAGCTCTTGATTCTGTCACTGCTCTTTCTGCTTTTCAGAGTCTTCAGTCAAATAGCCAAAAACTTGCGGCTGAGCACCTTAACCAGCTAGATCTAGCTGAATTAATCAACGTGTGTCAGCTGCATCGCTATCCAGAGCAAGCTCCGTTTTCAGAGCTAATGCGTCGATACAAATCCCATGTGGATCGTCAGCTTTATCATCTTGCCCCCGATTGGTCTGATCGGGCTGATTTAGCTCAGGAAGTTTGGATTCGTGTCTATCGCAACCTGAATCGTTTACAGTCACCTGTGAAGTTTAAAGGTTGGATGAGTCGTATTACCACCAATTTGTTCTACGACGAACTACGTAAGCGCAAGCGGCATGCAGGCACACTATCTTTAGACGCTCCTCGCCATTTAGATGATGGTCAGGTTGATTGGGAGATTGCATCGGATGATCCTAGTCCTGTGGATACCATGATGACCCACGAGTTTTATGATCGCTTACAAGCAGCGATTGCTGAGCTGCCTGAGGTATTTCGAACTACGATTGTTTTGAGAGAGATTCAAGGGCTACCCTACGAAGAGATTGCTGAAATTACTGGAGTTTCTCTAGGCACTGTAAAGTCTCGCATTGCTCGGGCTCGCTATCGTCTACAGGGTGAACTCAAGCGCTATATCGATGGCCAGCAATCGATTTAAGTAGCGATTTCTAAAAGGCGTTCCATAGAATGTCTCCACATTCTCCCAAGGTATATTGGTACGATAAAGCTGATGGCTTGGGAGTAATTACCTGTGCAGCGGTATTTAAGAGTGCTGCGACTGTTTTGGGAAGTTGCGATCGCAGCTGAACTTGAATATCGCCTGAACTTTATAGTTGCCACCCTCAGTAGCCTCACGGCGTTGGGTGGCAATTTATTTGGCCTGTTCTTATTTTACCGAACCGGCTATGAATTTCAGGGGTGGCAGTGGCAAGAAGCGTTAGTGGTGTTAGGTATTTTCACTATGCTGCAAGGGTTTGCCGCTACATTTTTGAGCCCTAATCTCAATCGGATTGTCAAACATGTCCAAGAAGGCACCCTAGACTTTGTCCTCCTAAAACCCATCAGCTCCCAGTTTTGGCTATCTACACGAACAATCTCACCATGGGGCTTTCCAGATCTAGTACTGGGAGCTGCCATGGTGATCTATGCCGGTACCCAGCTAAGTCTGAGCATTAGCAACTACCTAGCGGCTTTAGGGCCGCTGGCGTTGGGCTTTATCAGCTTGTATAGCCTTTGGTTTATGCTAGGGGCCACCAGCATTTGGTTTGTCAAAATCTATAATGTAACAGAGGTACTGCGCAGCTTTTTAGAAGCCGGGCGCTTCCCGGTTGTGGCTTATCCAGTCGCCTTCCGTATTTTTTTCACCTTTGTGATTCCAGTCGCCTTTTTAACCACCGTGCCTGCCCAGGTCTTGCTCAATCGAATTGAGATTAGCTGGCTGGTCGGATCGTGTTTATTGGCAGCCGGTTTGTTTCAGATATCTCGTTTGTTTTGGCGATTTGCCCTGCGATTTTACACCAGCGCCTCTAGCTAAAAACGCTCTACCGACACGCGCTCCAACAATAGGCGATACACTACGAAGGTAGTTGTTCACATGCAATTTCATGAAACACATTTCTCTTTCTCTGAGCCTGTTTAGTGGGTTGTTACTGACAGCTTGCAACGACACTGCTCAGAACAGAGAGAACGACAAGACCCTGGTAATTTTAGGGTCATTGACCGGAGTAGGCCAAGAGATTGTTGAAGACGCCTTTGCCCCCTTTACCGCTGAGACCGGGATTGAAGTCGTTTACGAAGGCACAGATGCGTTTACTACCGTATTGCCAATTCGGGTAGCGGGCGGAGATATGCCTGACCTGGCCATTTTTCCACAGCCGGGACTGATGACAGATTTAGCTCGAGAAGGAGTCCTGACGCCATTAGATGATGTTATGGCTCTCTCTCAGCTAACCGCAGCTTTTGGTCCTGACTGGGTCGATCTAGGTACGGTGGATGGCAAGGTTTACGGCCTTTGGATGCGCTCCGATCCAAAAAGTTTAGTCTGGTATAACCCCGATAACTTCGCAGCGGCAGGGTATGACATCCCCAAAAGCTGGGATGAGCTGATGAATCTCACCGAACAAATCGCCAATGAAGGCAAAACTCCCTGGTGTTTCGGTATGGAAAGTGGTGAAGCCAGCGGCTGGGTTGGAACTGACTGGGTAGAAGATATCTTGTTGCGCACGGCAGGTCCTGACGTATACGACCAATGGGTCGCCCATGAGATTCCATTTAATTCTCCACCGGTAAAAGAGGCGATGGAAACGTTTGGCGACATTATGCGCAATGACCGCTATGTGCGTGGTGGTGTAGTAGGTGCTATTAGTACCCCGTTTGGGGATGCACCTGCCCCCTTATTTGAGCAGCCACCGGGTTGTTATCTTCACCGTCAAGCTAGCTTTATTACTGACTTTTTGCCGGATACCGTCGAACCGGGACAAGATACCCAGGTATTTTTGTTGCCAGGCTCAGGGGAAAATGCGCCACTCTTAACCGGTGGCTTAGTCTTTGCCATCACCAACAACACACCAGCCGCTCAAGCTGCCATGCAGTATCTGTCCACAGTTACTCCCCATGAAAGCTGGGCTGCCCGTGGCTATATCAGTCCCCACCGGGGAGTGGATTTAGCGACCTATCCCAATGATGGTGTACGCCAAATGGCAGAGGTATTGGCCCAGGCAGAAACCCTGCGATTTGATGGCTCTGATCTGATGCCTGCTGCTGTGGGTACGGGCACCTTTTGGACTGAAATGGTGAACTATATCAGCGGTGCAGACATCGATACCGTGCTGTCTACCATTGATGCTAGTTGGCCTGAGGAATAGTTAGCGGCCAGACTATACAGCTGTAAGGTGCGATTGTAATGCTCATCGGTAGACCCTAAAGAGTGCATGCCTAACCGAGCCATCACCCGTTGAGAACGGATATTGTCTGGACTGGTGATGGCATAAATAGTCGGCAGCTGTAGCTCTTGAAACCCATACTTAAGAACAGCGTGGGCAGCTTCGGTCGCGTAGCCGTAGCCCCAGCTAGCAGGGCGGAAATGCCAGCCAATTTCGATTTTACCGCTGTCGGTCTGGTCATTGTTGGGGAGCGGCACTAGCAAAAGACTGCCAATGACACGATCAATTGCTTTTTCGACAACGGACCAAATGCCAAGACCGTCAACAGTGCGCTCACAGTATCGCTGCAGCCGCTCTTGGGTGAGCCGAATTGATTTATCAGGGGTGCCCTGGAGCCAATCGGTTACCCGTGGGTCGCCATAGATATCAAATGCTTGCTGGGCATCGTAGAGTGGATGCCAGTTACGAATAATGAGTCGGTCAGTTGTAAGTTGCATGGAACGAAAGCCAACGAGTCTTAGAGCCGACATTGTAGCGACCAACTTTCCCACATATTTAACAAGTTTGTAATTTTTGAACATCTGTAGCGGCGTTCCATGAAATAACGCTACAGATTTTATTGATTGACTAATGACCACAGTGGGTGAGATGGCCCCTGACGCCGGATCTGAGCCAATTGATTTTCCAAGCGTTTGCGCTCCATGGGGGAAATACCCAAGGTTAGGTGGCGCACCTCGCGAATCAGTAGGGTGCTGGCCAAACCTATACACAAAAGGAATCCTAGGGCCCCCAAAAAGTTGTACTTCAGCCCATAGTAAACAGAGGTCCAGGTAAAATAGTCCAACAGCAAGCTAATTTCAGACCGAAGCTGCCATAAGGTTAACGGTCCAATGGTTAGCCATGCACCAATAGTTAGTCGCCACCAGGTAGTGAGAGCATGTTGTCGCAAGGCTTCAATAGCCTTCTCGGTGGCGACATGGTTATAGGTACTTTCGATGTTGTTAGAACCGTTAGAAGAACTCACATTTTGTATATTTTGCAAACGCTACTCAGTTGCTGGCGTGGCCATATCGGCATTTTTGCTAGAGATCGAACGCCACCAAGCCAACAGGGTACTGGCAATAAAGATACTGGAATAAGCACCTGCTAAAAAGCCCACAATCAGCGCCAGGGCAAAAAACTTAAGCGTATCTCCCCCAAATATGACAATGGCAACCAGGGGCAGCACTGTGGTCATGGAAGTGTTGATTGAGCGGCCCAAGGTTTGGTTAACCGCATCGTTAACAATCTGGTCAACGCCTTTGTCGGGCATCAGTTTAAAGTTCTCACGGATACGATCGTAAATGACCACCGTATCGTTAACGGAAAAACCAACAATGGTTAAAAGCGCAACGATAAAGAGACTGTCTGCTTCGTACCCCAGGGTAAGTCCCAAAATAGAGAAAACTCCTAGGGTAATTAGCACATCATGAATGAGGGCAACTAGAGCCAGCACTGCGTAGTCAAACTTAAACCGCAGACTCAAATAAACGGTGATACCTGCAAAGGCGACTAACAGCGATAGCAGACCAGCGACCAGCAACTGCTTACCGATGGTGGGTCCCACCACATCGATCTTGGAAGCAGTGGGATCAGCTTGTCCCAGTTTCTCTTCTAAGGCCGAACGTAACGCAGTCTGTTCATCGACGTCTAAATTTTGGGTGCGAATGGAGATTGCTTGCCCCGAATCACCCACCAGTTGCAGACTGCTGCCTTCTAATTCTTGCTCATCTAAAACAGTGCGGATTTCGGCTAAATCGATGGGATTCTCACACGCAGCCGCATCATCGCAGCTGCGCTCTAGCTGTAACCGAGTTCCCCCAATAAAGTCCAGTCCGGGTCTCACTGGCCCATTAAACTGGGACCAGGACAAGGCCATGGCAGCGATACTCACTAAAATTAGGAGACCGGAAACCAGCCACCAGACTCCTCGTTGTTGAACGATATTCAGTTTCATGACGGCTGCGAAGTAGAGGGCAGATCGGTGGCTAAGCTTGGGACAAAATAGCCCACCTTACGAAATTGAGGAAAGCTGATGACAAAAAATAGGAGGTTACGGGTACAGGTAAAGGCAGTAAACAAACTGACCGCCACACCCACGGCTAGGGTAAGAGCGAAACCTTTGACCAGACCGGCACCAAACCAGAACAGTGCAGCACAGGCAATAATGGTGGTGACGTTACTGTCGAGAATACTGGAAAAGGCTCGATAAAAGCCTGACTCGACGGAACGATAGAGGGTTTTGCCAGCGCGTAATTCCTCACGGGTGCGTTCAAAGATCAGCACATTGGCGTCCACGGCCATACCGATACTGAGGATAAAACCGGCAATACCAGGCAGGGTCATGGTCACCCCCAAAATGTTATAAGCGGCCCAGGTTAGGAGAGCATAAACCACCAAGGCAACATCGGCCAGGATACCGGGTAACCGATAGTAAACGGCCATAAAAATTAGCACCAGAATTAGTCCGATGATGCCAGCATAGAGACTCCGCTGAATGCTATCGCGTCCTAGGGTAGCGCCAACGGTACGATTTTCTACCACTTCTACCGGGACAGGCAGCGCCCCTCCCCGTAGCTGAATTTCTAAGTCTTTAGAGGACTCAGCATCAAAATTACCGGAGATGACCGCACTTCCGCCTGTAATGCCTGTCGTAGCGTATTCCACATCAACGGAGGGGGCACTTACCAGGCGATCGTCTAGAAAAATGCCAAGGGCTCGCCCCGTTCCCGCAATGTTCCGGGTCAGCTCAGAAAACATGTTGGCCCCTTCATTGTTGAAGTCGATCACCACCTCCCAAGATTGACCGCTGGTGCCCCTGGGGCGAGCAATGGCGTCAGTGAGTTTATCACCGGTAAGTTCGGTGGATTCAAAAAGGTCAGCTAGGGTCTCACGACTGGCTTGTAGATCAGTGGTGAGCTGCGTCAGTTCAGCTGTTTGTTCTTCGGATAGGCCATTAGTACCGGCCTCCAGCAATGCAGCCTGTTGCTGCTGTTGCTGGTTGACAATCTGGAAAACAGCCTGGAACTGGCCTTCCGTCCCTTGCTTTTGCGGTCGAAACTCCAGCTGGGCGGTCCCCCCAAGCACCCGCTGGGCCTGGTCGGGGTCGCTGACACCGGGTAGCTGAATCAGCAGCTGATCTTGACCAGAGCTTTGGACAATGGCTTCGGAAACGCCTAAACCATTGACGCGGTTTTCGATCACTCGCTGGACGGCTTCTAAATCCCGTTCGGTAATCCTAGTAATTTGTTCGTTGGGGAGTACCTGGAGAGTAAGTTGGGAACCACCTCGGAGATCTAACCCTAGCTGGGTGGGGAGTTGCACAATGGTAAAGATGGCTGCGATCGCAAGTCCAACAATGACCACCAACATCGAGCGTTGTTTACCCATGATCCGTCTCCGTCTTATCCATATGCCTGCGCAACTTAGCTATCCAACAGAACATCCTATTATAGGTTGCCGTCATCGGTCCTTTTAACATCTCCGTAGCAATAAAAAAGCACAGAGGAATTATCCCCTGTGCCAGCAATATCGGTAGCAAACAGGCTAGATTCGGGCCATCATCATTTTCTCGACGGCCTCTACAATCTGCTTAGGCTGCACAATAGTCAGACTTTCTAAGCGGCCATTATAGGGCGTAGGAATATCTTGAGATGACAGACGCAGCACAGGGGCATCTAGCTCATCAAAAAAGCGGTCGTTGATAGAGGCGATGATTTCAGCCGCAATCCCACCGGTTTTCATGCACTCTTCCACAATGATCACCTTATGGGTTTTGCGAATCGACGCGCCAATGGTTTCATAGTCAACGGGCTTGAGGGAAATTAAGTCAATCACCTCTGGATCAAAGCCTTGGGCTTCAATTCCCTTAACGGCCTGCAGGACATGATGACGCATGCGGGAATAGGTGAGGATTGTCACATCCTTACCAGGACGGACCACATCGGCTTTGTCCAACGGCACCAAGTACTCGTCGGTGGGCAGCTCTTCTTTGAGGTTATAGAGCAGGACATGCTCAAAAAAGAGAACCGGGTTTTTGTCACGAATAGCTGACTTGAGTAGCCCCTTGGCATTGTAAGGCGTAGAGCAGGCCACAATCTTGAGACCCGGTACCGCTTGGAAGTAAGCCTCCAGACGCTGGGAATGCTCCGCACCCAGCTGACGACCCACCCCACCGGGCCCCCGAATCACCATGGGAATGTGATAGTTGCCACCGGAAGTGTAGGGCAGCATACCCGCATTGTTAGCAATTTGGTTAAAGGCCAGCAGCAAAAAGCCCATGTTCATGCCTTCAACAATGGGACGCAGTCCGGTCATAGCTGCTCCGACGGCCATCCCAGTAAAGCTGTTTTCGGCGATGGGGGTGTCTAAAACCCTGAGGGGGCCATATTTTTCGTAGAGACCTTTGGTGACTTTATAGGAGCCGCCATAGTGCCCGACGTCTTCGCCAATGACAAAGACGGTTTCGTCCCGGCCCATTTCTTCATCTACGGCTTCCCGCAGGGCGTTGAATAAAAGTGTTTCTGCCATTAGATCCTGTGATTTTACCTGTAGTTTCCTAGCTGAGGGGGTGCCTGACGGGGCTTACTCTTCTGCAAAGATATAGCGACGAAGCTCATCGGGAGAGGGCTCTGGGCTTTCTTCTGCAAATTTAACAGCGTCTTCAATGTGGGCTTCGAGCCGCTTTTTGATGGCCTTTAGCTCCGCATCGTCGGCCAAATTCTGCTCAATCATGTAGGCTTCCATGCGAGTCAGCGGGTCGCGGGCCTGCCATTCCTCTTTTTCGGTTTGAGATCGCAGTTCATCCGGATCCGCTAAGGAGTGCCCTCGGAAGCGATAGGTCAGACACTCAATCAGGGTGGGACCCTCGCCAGCTCGCGCCCGAGCCACAGCCTGCTGAGCCACGTCACGCACGGCCAGCACATCCATGCCATCCACCTCATAACCAGGCATCCCAAAAACGCTGGCCTTGCGGAAAATCTCAGTTTGGGATGACGCCCGCTCATGGGCCATACCAATCGCCCATTTGTTATTTTCAACCACAAATAAAATGGGCAATTTCCATAGGGCCGCCATATTCAGGCACTCAAAAAACTGACCGTTATTGGTCGTACCATCACCAAAAAAAGCCGCCGTCACCTGGTCAGCCGAGGTATCCCCCAGGGCATCGCGACGGTAGCGTGACTGGAAGGCTGCCCCCAAAGCCACCGGAATACCCTCGCCAATAAACGCAAACCCCCCGAGGAGATTATGCTCTTTAGAAAACATGTGCATGGAGCCGCCCCGACCCTTACTACAGCCAGTTTCCTTCCCAAACAGCTCAGCCATTACAGCGTTGGCAGGCACACCGGCACTCAAAGCATGGACATGGTCGCGATAGGTACTACAGACATAATCATCGGGCCGCATGGACTTGATTACGCCAGTGGATACGGCTTCTTGACCATTATAGAGATGCACAAACCCGAACATTTTGCCCCGGTAGTACATTTCAGCACATTTGTCTTCGAAGTAACGGCCCAGGACCATATCCTCGTATAGCCTCAGCCCCTCTTGCCGATCAATCTTTGCTGAAGTCGCTTGAAATGTTGGTAATGTCCTTTCCTGAACCATTGGCTTGCCAGTCGCCTCGCCGCAATACAAATTATGATTATTCCAAAAAGTTGATCAATTTAACGAGCAACTTCGATAACACGCACATGAATACTGGCCTGATTGGGTACAATCGACCGAACCTAATTTTAGACGACAATTCCACCTTACCCACCACCGATATGCCTTAATCTATCCGAATATCTACGTAGAGTAATCTGGATCTAGAGGAAATAATTTAGGCACGCTCACTACTGACCCACTAGGCAACCAAAGATGAAAAACCAGTTATAAATACTGACCTTAATTACCCTAATTTCCCTTAGGTAATTGTCTGAAAAGATTGATTCCTTACTGTAGGCTTTCAAATATCAGCCTTTCATCGCTATTATGAATGCGGTTTTTAGTAAACGACGGTTTTCCCACCCTATGGCCTAAATAATTTCTACACATCACCGTTCTTTGTGCATGTATCAACGTATATATTAAAGTTCGGCTGAAGTTCGGCAACGCAGCAAGGTCTATAAGGTCCATATAGTTGAAGTCAACTTGAATGCTAAGGAAGTCACTGTGCAAATTCCGCTAGATTACTACAGGATCCTAGGGCTGCCCATGCAAGCGACAGCGGAACAACTGGAGCAAGCTCACCGTGACCGGACTCTACAGCTACCTCGTCGAGAATATTCCGAGTTTGCCATTCAGTCGCGCAAGCAGTTGCTCGATGCCGCGTATAGTGCCCTCAAAGATTCGGGTAAGCGCCAGGCCTATGATGCTCAACTATTATCGACGGGCAGAACAGGTGACGCCGACTCTGTTTCAATCGACATCCACGAGCAGCAGCTAATCGGCGCACTGCTGATCTTGCTAGAACTGGGTGAATATGAGCTGGTGATCCGCTGGGGACGTCCCTATTTAAGCAGTGGGGCGGGCCAGCTAGCAGGTAATTCTCAAGAAGAGCTAGCTGATGTCGTACTGACTCTTGGATTAGCCTGTCTGGAGCTGGGACGAGAGCAGTGGCAGCAGCATCAGTATGAGAATGCAGCAGAATCCTTGGAAACAGGGCGAGAACTCATGGTTCGAGAAGGTTTGTTTCCTGAAATGCAGGCCGATATGCAAGCGGACCTAGATAAGCTTAAGCCCTACCGGATTTTAGAGTTAGTGGCTCGCCCCCTGGCCGACAAAGCGGCCCGAAAACAGGGCATCGCTCTACTGAAGTCTATGTTGGCAACCCGAGGCGGCATTGATGGGGCTAACAATGATGCCTCAGGTTTGAATGTTGAGGACTTTTTACGCTTTGTGCAGCAACTGCGTAGCTATCTCACCTCCGCCGAACAGCAAGATATTTTTGAAGCGGAGGCCCAGCGACCTTCACCGGTAGGGATTTATCTATCGGTTTATGCACTCCTGGCTCGGGGCTTTGCTAAACATCAGCCCAATCTTGTGCGGCAGGCTAAACAGCGTCTGGCCCTCTTAACCGAACGTCAGGATGTGTATCTAGAGCAAGCGGTTTGTGCGGTGTTGTTGGGACAAACCGAGGAGGCCACCTATGCCCTAGAGCGCAGCCATGAGCGCGAGCCTATTTCTTTTATCAAAGGGCATTCTGCAGGTGCACCGGACTTACTGCCTGGGCTGTGTCTTTATACAGAGCGCTGGCTACAGCAGGATGTTTTTCCATTCTTTCGGGACTTGGATCAAAGTCATGTCACCCTCAAAGACTATTTTGCTAACGCCCAGGTTCAAGCCTATTTAGAGGCAATGCCGTCCGAGGATAGTGTGTCCAGCCGATTTGGAACGGCAAGTTATGGAGATACGGAGTATCAAGGTGCTGACTTTGGCGCTAGCGATGCCGCCGTGGGATTGGGAACTGCCGCTGTCGTGGGGGGTGGGTTAGGGTTGGAAACAACTCCACCACCGCGACCGACCTACACGACGGCTGAGGATGTGGCTAATCTATCGCCAGAGGGGCAACTGGATACAGCAGGTACGAGTATCAGTGTGACCTTGGATGAGCCGACGTCGCGATCTCGACGTCGGCCGTCATCGCCTAAGTGGGGCCGTTTAGCTCTGGTACTGCTGCTAGGGTTACTCGGTCTAGGCCTGCTCGGGTTTATTATGGCTCAGCTTCTAGGTTGGTTAGGCGGGTTGTTTAGTGGGCCTCAGCTCAAGGGTGATCCATTAGATATCGATGTAGCTCGCCCCACCGTTGAACTCCCAGATGCAGATAGTCAACCGACTGCTGCAGACAGTGGCGATGTGCAGCTCATCGCAGAGGAAGCTATTCAATCTTGGTATCAGGCTAAAGCCGATGCCATGGGTCCCCAATGGAATGTGGACGCACTATCAGAGATTTTGCTAGAACCTGCCCTGTCTCAGTGGATCGGTAAAGTCGAGCAAAATCAGTCGGATGGTGTCCATGTGGAATATGAACAAACCATCCAGAATCTATCGGCTGAAGAACTAGGTGACGATCAGATCAGGGTCACAGCTGATGTGGATGAAACGGGCAATTCTTATCTGTTCGGGGAGTATGATGGTGCTCTTTCCTATGAAGACCAGCTCACCGTTGAGTACAACCTCAAAAAACAGGACGATCAGTGGATGATTGAGTCCTTTGCAGTTCAGTAGGTATTGTTGTCAACATGATTTAGCTGATGTCTGCTCAGGATAGCCATGCTGCCCCATTACAAGGCCAAGCAGGTCTCGGTCAACCGTCGTCGCCATTACGAGGTGGAGGGTCAGAAGCTCCCTGGGGTGACGACAATTTTGTCTGCAACTAAGTCGAGGGCGGACAAGGAACGTCTGTGGCGCTGGCGGGAGCGGGTAGGGCCAGCCGCCGCCAATCAAATTACGGCTAAAGCCTCACGGTCAGGGACCAAAATCCATAAGGTCATTAAGGCCTATTTGCGTCAAGAAGACTGGACACTACCGGAAGGTACAGAAGGCTTTTGGGCATCCATCGAGCCGATATTAGCCAACATTGATGACATTCTGCTGGTGGAAGGGGCCGTGTGGCACCCGCTCAAATTTGCTGGGTATCCCGATGCGCTGATTGTGTACGATGGCCAGTTGCTGGTGTGCGATTGGAAAACAGCCCGGCGGCCTAAACAAGCAGAATGGATTGAAGATTATTTTTTGCAGGTGGCGGCCTATGGTTGGGCTATTAACTGGGTGTATCGAGACTATGGCATTAAGGTGGAGCGGGCCATGGTTGCGATCGCACTTGAAGACATGCCAGCCCAGCTCTTTACCCTCGACCCTGATAAATTAGACCAGCACTGGGGGCAATTTCAGCAACGGCTACGGCGGTACAATCGCCTGAAACTGCCATAAATCAAGGGCGTTTCTACGTATTTCGCTTAACACTCCTTTAATTACGTATAGAGAAAACTTTGATATACTCCAAACGAAATTGCTACGAGTAAACACGGAGCCTGTTTCCGTAGCTACCGCTTCTAAGGAACCCTGTCATGGACTTTCTCATTCCGTTTATTGTTACCTGGTTGATTACCACAATTGCCCTAGTGATCATCACCTTTTTACCCACAGGTGTTGAGTCTGATAGCTTTGGTAAGACAGCGATTACAGCCCTAGTGTTTGGTGTTCTAAACGGTATTGTCGGCATCATTGCGGGACTGCCTGTTTTGGGTGGTCTAGTTTGGCTCGTCACCTTGGGGGGACTGCTGCTCAACCTAATTTTATTTGGACTATCGGCCAAGCTGGTTGAAGGTTTCCGCCTACGTTGGGGCATCTGGAGTGCCATTATCGGTGCCTTCCTACTATCAGTAATCACATCAATTTTGAGCGCCATTATCTAAGCGTGTAGATGCTCTAGGCATTTGAGCGTAGACCGCTTCAATGCAATATGATTTTTTCGGAGTGCCAACGGCACTCCTTTTTTGTCGCTGATTCAAGTCGCTAATTGAAGTCGCTGATTCAAACTAAGAAGCTAGGGTGAAAATTGACAAGACTCGCCTGATCTGCGCTCAAATCTAAAAAAACTTGTAGTTATCTATACTATGATTAAGACATTTGATGTGAACGGGCTGCTCTTTGTAGATCTACCCATATTTACATCCCTTGCTTAGGGCGAAGGCTGATGATACTCGTCCCACCCAGGTGTCACCATGCCTTTTTGACTGAGCGTATGGCTTAGGAGATCAGAATGTATGGCTGAGCTTGAAAAGATGCGGCGGTATGATGCTGTTGCGATCTCAAACTACTATCGGTTTCGCCTTTGGACAGTACTCTGGCGGGCACTCTCGGTAGCGTTTATGTTGGGCAGCTTTGTACTGGGGCTATTGCTAGATAGGGCCCTCGGTCGTAAAGCCATCAATGAAGCAAAACGTGCGGCTCAGCTGCGCAAAATATTAACGGCGCTCGGTCCCACCTTTATCAAGGTTGGTCAGGCTCTCTCCACCCGTCCTGACTTGGTCAACCCTAAATTTTTAGACGAGCTGATCAAACTTCAAGACCAGCTGCCACCGTTTGATAACTATGTAGCTAACCGGATTATTGAAAAAGAACTAGGACGTACCCCCGAAGAAATTTACAGCTACATTTCAACCGACCCGGTGGCAGCAGCCAGTTTAGGCCAAGTTTACAAAGCTCGGCTCTATACCGGAGAAGAAGTCGCCGTCAAGGTACAGCGGCCGGGCCTCGTCCCGATCATTTGCCGTGATCTGTATTTAATGCGCTGGGCCGCAGGCTGGATAGCTCCCTGGTTACCTCTCAATCTGGGTCATGACCTCACCCTGATTGTGGACGAGTTTGGTGCCAAGCTATTCGAGGAAATTGATTATTTAAACGAAGGACGTAATGCCGAAGCCTTTGCTGCCAACTTTGCCGACGACCCTAAGGTCAAGGTCCCGGCTATTTACTGGCGTTACACTAGCACCCGGGTACTTACCCTAGAGTGGATTGATGGGCTCAAGCTGACCGACATTGAACGAGTCAAAGCCGCTGGCCTCGACTCCGATGACCTCGTCAGTATCGGGGTGTCTTCAGGGCTACGCCAGCTGCTGGAGTTTGGCTTTTTCCATGCCGACCCCCATCCCGGTAACTTGTTTGCTATGGCCGATGGCTCCATGGCCTACATTGACTTTGGCATGATGGATCAGCTCGACCAAAGCATGAAGGAAACCTTGGTGGACTCGGTAGTGCATCTGATCAATCAGGAATACGACAAACTGGCTGATGACTTTGTCAAGCTGGGTTTCCTCACGCCTGATATCGATATTCGCCCCATTGTTCCGGCCCTCCAATCGGTCTTTGATGGTGCCATTGGAGCCAGCGTTGGCAATTTTAACTTCAAAAGCATCACTGATAAATTTTCAGAAGTGATGTACGAATATCCCTTTCGGGTGCCAGCTAAGTTTGCCTTAATCATTCGCTCCCTGGTAACCCAGGAAGGTCTGGCCCTAACCTTAAACCCAGAGTTTAAGATTGTGGAGATTGCCTATCCCTACGTCGCCCGTCGGCTACTGATGGGTGAGACTGAATCCTTACGGGCAAGATTGATTGAAGTTTTATTTAAAGATGGTCGCTTCCAGTGGCAACGTCTGGAAAACATGATTCGCATCGCCCAGGGCGACCAGGGATTTAATCTAATTCCAACGGCAGGGTTGGGGATGCAGTTTTTAGTGTCTGATGAAGGTCAATACCTGCGGCAGCAAATTCTCGCTGCCTTGACGGAGGATAACCGTCTGCACACCGAAGAAGTGGGTCGCCTGTGGGATTTAGTTAAGCACGACCTGCAGCCTGAGCAGCTCTTTGGAGCCGCTTGGACTGCTTTTGCGGACTTTTCTAAAACTCAGGCTGCAGCGCTGGTACCTGCTGAGCTGACGGCAGTTTTATCAGGAAATGAGCGGTAGCCCACGACTGTAAGCGGGGCTAATTCTGGTGATAGCCTTACAACGTTGGCAAAACCTGTGTCAGCAGCTCGGTATCGGCAATTCATCGGCCATAGAACAAGAGTTTGATCGTATCATCGTTGCCTATGGCGAGGCTCACAGGGCGTATCATACCGCTCAGCATATTAACGAGTGCTTAGAGCTGTTGGATTGGGCCAGAGGGCACAGTCTGTGTCGAATTCTGCAGTCTCCAGTCTTAGAAATTGCTCTGTGGTATCACGATGTGGTGTATCAGCCTCAAGGGCCTGATAAAAAATGCCCGATTAACAAGCACCAGAATGAACGCCAGAGCGCTAATCAAGCCATAGCGTTTCTCCAGGCCTATGGAAGACTGCCACAGAGAGTTAAGCAAGACCACACCCACCGGGTGGAGTCATTAATTATGGCTACGTCTCATTTTACAGATAACGAGTCAGGTGAGCTAACCGATTGGATATTAGATATTGACTTAGCGATTTTGGGGACCAGTCCCCAACGATTTCTCGAATACAACACTCAGATCCGGCAGGAGTATTCTGAAATACCCATAACAGTGTACGAAGCTAAACGACAGGTACTGCTAGCTCAATTTTTGAGACGTTCTACCATCTATCGATCGGCACTTTTTCGAGAGCGATTTGAAACCCAAGCACAAGAGAATCTATCAACCCTGATTCACCAAGAAATTCGCTAAGCTACATGAGGGTATGACAGCTGGCTTGTGCTCTATAGGACATCACCACGGAGTCATTAGCGAGTGAAATGGTTTTTTAAGCAGCGTCCTTTGCCTTGGATCGTTGGCGGCGTTGCGATCGCAATTATTAGTATCAGTGCAGTGGCCATCCGTCGCTACCGCAGCAGCGACTACGATGTGACCGCGTTAACCGTGCCTGTCGAGTCTACAGAAGTCACCGTACGTATCAACGCTAGCGGTGAGGTAGAACCCTTTAGCACCGTAAATCTGAGCCCCAAAAACTCAGGTATCGTAGCCGAACTTCTAGTAGAGCAAGGGGACACGGTGGAGTCAGGCCAGGTGGTAGCCCGAATGGATATTGATGACCTCAATGCCCAGCTGCGTCAAAACCAGGCAAATTTGGTCGAAGCCGAGGCTCAACTGAAGGATTTGTTGCAAGGTACAGAGCGGCCTCAGCTGGCCCAGGCTGAGGCCAATATAGAGGCACTCAAGGCTCAGCTAATGGAGGCCGAAGCGAGACTGAGACTGGTAGAGGGAGATTTAGATCGCGATCGCAACCTTTACACCCAGGGCGCCATCTCCGAACGCGAACTCGACAACAGCCAAAATGCCGTCGATAGCGCCCTGGCCAACGTACGTCAATCAGTCTCTCGAGTTGAAGAAGCCCAGCAGCGTCTGCAAGATCTCGAAGACGATCCAGACCCAGAGGACATTACCCAGGCTAATGCCCGAATAGAACGTGCCAAAGGACAAATCTCCGCCATCCAAACCCGCATCGATAACACCATTATCCGAGCCCCGTTTGGCGGCATCGTCACCCAAAAGTTTGCCACCGAGGGAGCCTTTGTAACACCAACCACCTCAGCCTCTGAAGCCGCA
The DNA here is from genome assembly GCA_039028535.1 of Cyanobacteria bacterium P01_B01_bin.77. GTDB lineage: Bacteria > Cyanobacteriota > Cyanobacteriia > Phormidesmidales > Phormidesmidaceae > Leptothoe. The sequence goes on along the minus strand of JBCCHX010000060.1, from coordinate 26,136 downwards.
TCGGCCACCTCCAGTGCCATCGTTGCGATCGCCAATGGTCTAGAAGTTGTTGCCGAAGTACCCGAAGCAGATCTAGGCCAGATTCAAGTAGGCCAAACCGTAGAGATCGTCTCTACCGCCTACCCTGAAAACATATTCAAAGGAACCGTACGATTAATCGCCCCAGAAGCCATTGAGCGTCAAAATGTCACCATCTTTCAAGTTCGAATTCGATTAAACAGCGGTCTAGAGCAGCTACGTTCCAATATGAATGTCGATGTCGCCTTTCTAGGCAATCGTCTGAGCGATGCCCTAGTAGTACCTGCAGTAGCTGTTGTCACCCAGGGCGGAGAAACCGGTGTCTTAGTTCCCGATGAAAACAACAGAAACATTCGCTTTCGCCCTGTTACCTTGGGACCGCAAGTGGGCAATCAAATTCAGATTTTAGATGGAGTAGGCTCAGGCGATCGGGTATTTGTTGATTTACCCCCCGGACAAACCCTAGACAATCTTCGTTTTAACCGGGATGAAGAAAGCTAGTTGTTGAGCAACCAATCAAAAGAAAAAGGAGCAAAGACGCCTTGAGAGCGATCTTTACCCCTTACTGTCACAGCAAAACTTAAAAGATGGGTTGTTCCAATTCTTGGCTAGTATCCTCAATCAGCGCCACAGTCTGATGCCTGTCTGAGCTTGTACCACAGGGACAACACCAGGCTTACAAATAGCTCTGTACGCTGCGTTCTCATTGCTTTGATTGACGATAGAACGATCATGGTGAAGTCCTCCTGAAGTGAATAATGATTTTCTCAGATGACTGTTTGGCTGATTAGCTCTCTAGCTCAATCACGATTTTCTTAGAGCTTTCGTCTTTTGTTTCCTTGCTCTTGGGCTTAGCCGCTGATACTTCTGAAACCAAGAAGAATAGGAAGCAAACTAAAAAGAAAGGGAAAAATGGCATGGACATAAACTCCGGAACGAAAGAGTTAGTTACGATAAAGGGAGGTGACTTGGCTCAGACTGTTTGTTCGTTTGCGGTGTAAATGAAAATCAGTTAACCGCGTAAGAAAGTCAGTCGAATCACTGATGCTTTATCGAATAATTACAGAATATCCAAGACTCCTTATCAAAACAATTTGCTTTTCTGTAGACCTTGTCTTGCTTTTGTTTAGAACATCGAGATCTTCTCGATAAACTTCCTTTGTACTTTTCTACAAAGCTAGAAAACTTTACTAAAAAAGCGTAGTGATTCCATATGGAATCACTACGCCTACGTGATTTAAATCATTTCTGTCAGAAATGTTAGCGAGTAGAGCCAGCTCTTCGATTGCCTCGTCCGCCCTGATTAGACTGTCCTGAATCATCAGGGGGAGTAGGAACGAAGTCAGCCCTAGCTGACTGATCTAGTACAGAAACGATCGGTAATGAGATTAGTGCGGCCACAAGAATATGTAACCACAATTTCTTTTTCACTGTTAAAGTAGTCGTTTTAATCACCTCCTTAGACTATATAGGTAGCATCTAATTATTCATTACTATTGTCTATCAATCAGGAATTTTATAGGAGTAAATAAAGCAGTATTTCTGATATCTACATACAGTTTTAGATTTAAACCTAACACCTTTAAAAACAACTTCATCTATCTTATTAAGTAGATATAGGAAATGTTAGCTGGCAAAAGAAACCTCTTGGTTTGTTAGGTTTGCGAACAAAATTTCCCTGGGTTATTTTCTCTACTTCCTTTCCAATACGAGTTCCTGCCCCAGTTTGCGCATCAATGGAACTTACACTAGTTCCATTGTCCGCCACAGTTAGTTCATACTGATTAAGCTTATTCTTCCCAGTTACAACTAGACGCGTAGCACCAATAGCATGTTTACCTACATTGCCTAGTGCTTCTTCTAAAAATCTACAAAGCTTTCGTTTGGCTTCAATACTGATTATTTCTGACTCAATAGGTTCAAACGATATAATAGTAAACTTGAGGTTGGAAAATCCAATTAATGGCCTTGAAAGCATGGCATCATAGACTTCTTGAAATAGCTCTTGAAGTGGAATATCTAAATCAAATTTAGTGCCTGCATAGCTAACATCAAGACTATCTGTTTGACTACTCGCATCTTGTCTAATAGAGTCGCCAATATATCGAATTTCACGATTAAGATCTTCTAAACTGAAACAAACATCAGCCAGTTGAATCGTTTCATCACGAGTGCGTCTTAATAAATTGGCAAGCGTTTGCAAAGGTCCATTGTGAATAGAATCAAATACATTTTCGATCGTTTTTTGGCGCTCAAATGCTAGCTTTTCTGAAAGCTGACGCTCTTTCTCAAGCGCTAAATCGAGTTGATTGATCAATTTTTCCCAACGACGCTTGTTCTGGGAATAGTTGATATAAATCAAGCCATTAGCTGTTGTGGATACAAGGGTCGCTGCAAGGGGCAGCCAAAGTCCTATGCGTAGCCAAAACAAATAGCTTAGAAAAATGCTTGCAAAGATCGTCAATAGCAGGCTGATAAAACCGCTCAGCGTATCCTTTGAATATCTGCCACAGCTGATGCCTAAAATTGAAAAGAGTATAAGAAATACATACTGTGCTGTTTGATTGGTCCAAATCAGAGATCTCTGATTATCTACCGCTTGGACAATCTGGCTAATAATATGGGTCTGAATTTCGATACCGCTGGCTAGGTAAGAATTGTCTAGATTACTATCAGATATAGTATTTAACGTATTTTCAGATACGGGGATTGGGATAGCAAAGTCCCGTGATGCCCCTGCCAGACTTAGAATAATAATTTTGTCTTTGATCAACCTAGCCTGGTCAGATTGGGATTCTAATAGATCGCTGACCGTAATCACTTCAAACGGTTTTGAATTACTCCGATAGTTGATTAAGGTCTGAATGCCATAAGTTTGTTGACCTGTGTAGCCATAGGTAGAGACAATTCTGGGAATTTCACGAGTACCAAAACGCATCGTTTCGATATCTCGAATTCCATTTTCTAACTGGACAGCTTGCCCGGTTTCATCCTGACGTTTATTGGCAAAATGGCCTTTAGCAACCTGAACAGCGAAAGAAGATTTGTATTTTTCTGCATCGTTGTCAAGAAAAAAGCCTAGGAGAGCTCGGCGAACAGTACCGTCCCTATCGAACAGAAGATCATTGAAGCCAACTTGCTCAGTCAGTTGAGTCTCAGCCAGATCTGATAGCGGCTTCGCTGGATTGGATGAATGATTTGTAACGGTGATTAGGTTTGAGTGCTGGTCAACTAGAGATCGCAACCTATCTTGGTTATCTCCTGTAATTCGATAAGAGATAATATCGGCACCGACCACGGTTGGTTCATTAGTAAAGATAGTTTCGAGGATAGTTACCAAAGTATTAGCCTCGATTGTGTATCCCTTCTCTGCAATTCCCTGGGCATAGGGCTGGTCAATTTCGATCAGGACAATATCCTCGTCGGTTGTTTCGAGAGAAAGCCGGGTATTGAGTGCTAGAAAATTATCCAGTGCCATCAGTTCGAGAGCGTGAAAGGCACCTAAGGAACGCGCTCCGATTACTGTGGCAATAATTCCCAGTCCCCAAAGACTGGTTCTGACCACATCTAACGCTTTTTCCCAGCGGCTTTGCTCTTCCATTAGTCCAAGAGCCCCCGTTCACGAGCACGGATCTCAGTCAAGCTGCGAAGGTTTTTGCCATCTTTTTTATCTAACTCAGGGTCAATTTCTAGGACATCGTAGAGCTTGTTCCAATAGTGACGAATAGTACTGGGTTGTACATTAAGTTCCTGTGCGATCGCTTTATCCTGCAACCCTTCATGAAAGGCAAAAGTCAGCACATCTAACCACTCGGGTTTGAGTTCAACACCGGCCTGTAGCGCTTTGATACCTCGGGTATGGCTAAAGCCTTTTAGTGCCCCGTCAATCCGCTGAAAGATGTCCTGGCTGGACATGCTTTTATCAACAATGGTAAATCCGCCCTGGTGGCTATCGATTTCTGACCTAACCCTGACCAGCGCCTTGATATAGGTACTTTGGACAGCAATATTTTGCTCAGGGTAATGTTTCATCACCTGTCTGAGCAGCTCAATGCCTGTTTCTACTTTGGCATCGTGCTGATAAGCATCAGGAATAGATAGGTCTAGAATTACTAAGCTGAGGCGGTGGTTAGCTAGTTGCTCTAGAGCTTCCTGAGCCGTCTTGGCGGTCAACAGCTCATAGGTTGGGTAATGTTCGCGCAGAATGCCGATAGTGCCGCTAAGGACCACTTGATGATCATCGACAATCAGGATTTTACCGGTAGGTGCTTCGTTGATGGTGGGGCCCATGGTTCATGTTCACTATCATTGGTTGCTGTAGATGCTAAAGCATTACCAACGATCCGCTGCCCCTGATATTTAACTCGCTGGTATTGTTTAGATTGCACAAGGTGTTTAGGCATTTCGTTCGCACCGCTGACAGACCGCTGGTCTAGTAAAATTCCAACAGAGCCTTGCCTGACGGTATTCCTACCCTAATTTTTTAGAACCATTTTCGACAATAATCAAATCCTGCAATTTATTGCATAAAAACAACTATGAACCTTTGTAGAAAACTACAAAGGTGACCAAGGCCAGTCGTCAGCAAAGATGAATTTACTAATATCTTGATGCAATATCCTGCCATGAATTTGCTAGGGCCTTACAAAGGCTAAAGCATCTAGGTCAAATGACGAGTGAGAAAATTGGGAATTGTGTATTAGGTGTCTACCTCTCCTTCAAACAGGGTATCCAGCGGCATGGCATTGATGCCTAGCTGTTCTGTGAGGTAGCGCGACAGCACGTCGTTTTGGCCATGGGTGACATAAACTGTCTTAGCTTTGGTTTCTTTGACGGTTTTGATCAAGCTGGGCCAGTCTGCATGGTCTGATAAGACAAATCCGCGCTCATACCCTCGTCGTCGACGGATACCGCGCACGGCCATCCATCCGGAGGCAAACGCGGTCTGGGGCCGCTTAAAACGCTTCATCCAGGAAGAACGATGACCTGAGGGAGGAGCGATGACCAAATCACCCTTGAACTTGTAGGATTTCTCGGTTTGGCTAGTGGGTACAGTGGGCAGCATCTGCACGCCCACGTCACGATAAATCTCTGTGAGTGCCTGCACCGCACCGTGGACATAGACTTTTCTATCGGTGAACTGGGTGAGTTCTGCTAATACTCGTTGAGCTTTGCCAAAGGAATAGCAAAACAATAGAGATGGGCGGTCTAGATCGCTTTGCCACCAGCGATAAATCTGTGCAGCGGTTTCTGTGCCTGACTGCCAGCGATAAATGGGCAAACCAAAGGTGGCTTCGGTGATATAGGCGTCGCACTCTACGACTTCAAAGGGTTCACAGGTGGGGTCGGTGCAGCGTTTATAGTCTCCTGAGATTACCCAAATGTTGTCTTTATGCTCAACTCGAATCTGGGCTGAGCCCAGCACATGTCCCGCTGAGTGAAATGACACCCAGGTGTTTCCTAGCTTAATTTTTTTGCCATACTGGGTGGGGGTTAGATTGATCTCTTTGCCTAGACGTTTACGTAGAATGCCTTCTGAGCTGCCGATGGCGTAGTAGTGTTGTGAGCCAGAGCGGGCGTGATCGGAATGGGCATGGGTGATCAGCGCGGTTTCGACTGAGCGCCAAGGATCTATGTAGAAGTTACCTGGTTCGCAATACAAGCCTTCGGGACGAACGCTAATCAGATTCATGCTGGCGTGAAATGGTATGGCCTGGCGCCCATGGTTCGCACTATAGCTAAGCCATGGAAGCTATTAGATGGCAGAGGCTATCGGCGCTAGGCAACTGGCCCAGTTTCTCAGTGTATGACTAGAAATCTGGCAAATCAAGTGGTCTGCTGCACAGGTTATATGAAAGCTATAGATGGATTTAATCGATTATATTTAGCACCCTAAGGCAAGATCAAAGATAGGCTTTGTCCGGATTTGAAACTTTAGTTTTCAATAGAAAAACCCTAGGGTTCCTAACTTGGATACGGTTTAAGGCATCATCTACGTTTTTAGGTGCTCCATGGCAGAGAGCAATCCAAACCGGCTAAAACTGTCCCAACTGCGGGCATTGGTGGCCATTGCACAGACTGGTACATTTAGCGATGCAGCCTTACAGCTAGATCTGTCGCAGTCGGCAGTGAGTCATGCGATCGCAACTCTAGAAACCGAGTTAGGCGTCATCCTGCTTAATCGCGGTCGCCAGGGCGCGGTGCTCACCCCGGTGGGTGAAACCATCACCACTGAAGCCCAGCAAGTACTAGAACGTTTAGACAAAATCTGTCAGCAGGCTCAGCTAGCTAAGGGACTACAATCTGGACAAGTGCGTCTGGGAGGATTTCGCAGTGTAGCCACCCACATTTTGCCAGCAGTCATTGAGCAATTTCGACTACAGTACCCTGGCATTAGCGTCACCATCGAAGAATTTAGCCACTACCACCATGTCGAGGATTACTTGCGTCAGGGCCGCATCGACATTGGCTTTAGCTACTTGCCAGCCCTGGCAGAATTTGAAGCCTGGGAGTTATTGCGGGATGACTATATAGTGCTGCTGCCCCCCACCGCTAAGCCTATAGATGTCCATCTGAGCTGGAAACAGCTACTGAGCTATCCGTTAATTCAAACACCATCTGGAGATGGCTGTCGTTACAACATTGAACAATATCTGGAGCACCACAACCAGCCCACTAATTTTGCCTACGAGGTCCGTGAAGATTCCACCATTGTTAGCATGGTACGGCGAGGGTTGGGGGCTGCCATCATAGCCCGCCTAGCCGCCGAACCCATCCCCGAAGATGTGATTGTTGCTCAGCTACCAGAACCGTTTGAACGGGTACTTGGGGTAATAACCATGGCTGACGCTCTTCAGCCCCCCTCGGTCTTTGCCTTTTTAGACACCATCAAAGCGGTATGGGGAGGGAAACCGAGTGAGCCCAAAGCGGCATAGCTGCCTAGGGTATGCATTGCCATAGCTAACAGACTTGAAAAGTCTTAAAACTTAAAACTCAAACTTAAAACTCAAACCTAAAAAATCAAACCCATCACCGACAATATAGATAGACAGCCTATACGCATTTTCTGTGGTTCCTTTAAACGACAATAACCCCACACGCACGACACCCTATGTGATGTTTGTGCTAATTGCTCTGAATGTGGCGATTTTCCTGTACGAACTCTCCCTACAAGGAATGGGAGAAGATGCCCTCAATCAGTTTTTTCAAGTGTGGGCCATTGTCCCGGCAGAACTTACAGATAGTTTTAGTGGACGTGCCCTCAATCCTGTAGGGGAGTGGTTTACGCTGATTAGTTCCCAGTTTCTCCACGGGGGCTTTGCCCACTTGGGGGGCAATATGCTCTATCTGTGGGTTTTTGGTAACAATATTGAAGATCAGTTAGGGCATCGACGCTTTATTCTGTTTTATCTGGCCTGTGGGGCCTTGGCCGGGTTAGCCCAGTGGATCTTTGCACCGGCCTCGACGGTACCAACCCTGGGAGCAAGCGGTGCGATCGCAGGTGTGATGGGAGCCTATATCATTCGTTTTCCTAAGGCTCAGATCCTGACCCTGCTGCCGTTATTCTTCATTTTTACAACCATTCGGGTGCCAGCTATCTTTTTCCTAGGCTGGTGGTTTGTGCAGCAAGCCTTCTATGGGGTGGCAAGTCTGGGAGCCAATGCCGATATGGGGGCAGGGGGTGTTGCCTATTGGGCCCATGCGGGTGGTTTTGTCTTTGGTGTAGTGTTAGGGCCGTTACTGGGGCTATTCCCCAAAGGGCAAAGACCCTTCAGATAATCATTAGACAGGTCAGACCTAAAACTCTCGATAGCTAGGGCCAAGTAACGCAATTTCTCCACTGTACGCTAGACAGAAACTCAGAAGATGTGCTATCCATGAGCACATTCATCCATTGCGCTCACGCTCCGGTTCTCCATGGGCTCTTCTATTCTCGCTATCCTCTCATTAATCGTTATTGGCTATTCAGTTGGTTCTGTCCGGGTCGTTAAGGAAGGTAACGCGGCATTAATAGAACGTTTAGGTCGCTATCGTTCCACCCTAGATCCAGGGGTCAACTTTATTGTGCCTTTACTCGATTCCCTGGTGATCGAAGATACTCTGCGGGAGCAGATTTTAGATAGTAAACCGAGAAGTGCCACCACCAAAGATAACGTTAATGTTGATGTAGACGCGGTCATTTACTGGCGTATTTTAGACCTTGAAAAGACCTACTACGCCATTGAGGATGTAGAGCAGGCTATTGAAGAGCTAGTGATTACAACACTTCGCTCTGAAATCGGTAAGATGGACCTCCAAGAGACCTTTTCCTCAAGAGAATCGATTAACAAAGCGTTGCTGGATGTCCTAGATGAAGCTACTGAACCCTGGGGTGTCAAGGTTAATCGGGTTGAAGTACAGCAGATTAAAATTCCCACTGAAGTAGAAGAATCCATGCGCCTAGAGCAGGCCGCAGCCATTGCCAAACGGGCGGCAATTACCAAGGCCGAAGGTCTAAAAGAGGCCGCAATTCTAGAGGCTGAAGGTAATGTGCAGTCGATGCGTTTAATTTCCCAGGCATTTGATGGTCAGTTGAGCCAGGGCGATATTATGAAATTTTTAATTGCTCAACGCTACGTGGATGCCAATCAGAAGCTAGGTGAAAGCGACAATTCTAAGGTTGTCTTTATGGATCCTCGGGCTCTGACGGAAGGATTGGTGGATCTCATCAACGAGAATCCCGATGCCAACAACTAGCTGAGCGAGTTCATACTGGGGATCAGTAACATCAGCCGATTTCATCACCCAAATCTTCTAAGATATAAGTCCAGTATTTAGCTCTGGACTTTTTCTATTTGTTTTAATCATGGTTTCCACCCTGGATAGGTCTACCCAATCAGCTCAGCGTCCCCTTTTAGGGATGAGTCAGGCTGAGCTAACGGCTTGGGTTCAAACTCAAGGACAGCCAGCCTATCGGGGGAAACAGCTGCACCAATGGCTATATGACAAAAGGGTGCGATCGCTAGCTGACATTACAGTTTTTCCAAAAACCTGGCGTCAGGCCACAGAACAGGTATCGGTGGGGCGTTCGGAAATTCACCATCGTTCTGTCGCTCCCGATCAGACGGTTAAGTTCTTGCTGCGTTTAGACGATGGACACATTATCGAAGCAGTGGGCATCCCCACCGAACGACGATTGACTGTGTGTGTATCCTCCCAAGTTGGCTGTCCCATGGCCTGTGACTTTTGTGCCACGGGTAAGGGCGGATTTATTCGCAATTTAGCTACCCATGAGATTGTTGATCAGGTACTCACCGTACAAGAAGCCTTTGATCAGCGAGTAAGCAATATTGTTTTTATGGGTATGGGAGAGCCGCTGATCAATACTCAAAATGTGGTAGCCGCGATTAAATGTTTAAACCAAGACATTGGTATCGGTCAGCGTAGTATCACCCTCTCGACCGTAGGTATACCAGGACAGATTCGTCGATTAGCCCAACATCATCTTCAAGTAACGTTGGCGGTTAGCCTCCATGCTTCTAATCAGGACCTGCGGACTCAGCTAATCCCCAGTGCCCAGCAATATCCTCTCAAGGAGCTACTCGATGAGTGTCGAGACTATGTGTCGATTACAGGCCGTCGGGTTACGTTTGAATACATATTGCTGTCGGGTTTAAATGACTGTCCCAACCATGCGGTTGAATTAAGTCAGCTACTGCGTGGCTTTCAAAGTCATGTCAATCTGATTCCCTATAACCCCATTGATGAGGTTGACTACCAGCGCCCCTCGCGGCAACGGGTTAACCAGTTTACTGATAGCTTAAAAGCAGCAGGAATTGCGGTTAGTGTGCGTTACTCGCGAGGACTGGAGAAAGATGCTGCCTGTGGTCAATTGCGAGCATCTAAGATAGGAGCTTAAAACTGTTAGTTCAGAATAAAAGTGAACGTGCTCGTACCCATGAGCGGTTACGGTGCCAGCTTCAGGCTAGCTAGCCATTGCTACGGTAATGCCTGGGGCGTAGGCTTCAATTACCTTGCCTGTTTTTTGGCAAACAATCATTAAATAATCACAGCATGAGCATTGAGTTCGAATGAGTTGTTGCTTTTGCAAATAATGTCGTTCAGCTGATTTGCCACATGTGGGACAGTGAACAGTTTGAATCACGGCATTCATAAGAATTATTAGAAAAATCGGCAGGGTTTAATTATGGCAACTTCTCGTGATTGCGACAATGTACTAAAAGTTACAGAAAACACGGGGATCGCCCTTTAGTCAGGCGATCCCCGTTGTTGCTAGAGCCTTGTTCTAGCCTCTTTTTGAGCGCTTCAAAGAGCGACAAAAGTTGTAAAACTATCGAATTCAAAAATATAAAAATTATTATTCTTGTAAAGAATGTGTTTAGACATGTGCTACTAAATACATCAATATCTAAAGAATTACTTTAGATATTTAGCTGCATTAGATACCGTTTTACAAACCTGCTTGTGAATAGCGTAGCTAATACTTTGATCTCGTTTTCTACAAGCAATGAGTACCGTTTGTTTATGTCGGTTTTGCCCGTCGCAGTCAATTTGGTGAAAATAGCTCTCTTTCGTCTCATAAAAGAGAGCTAAGGGGAGTTTAAGTCTCTCTTCCTGGTAATAAGCTGCTGCTTAGGCGCTTGATCACGCGATTAGCCAGGTCAGCATAGCGAATTTCACCTGCGAGGAGTTGTCCCAGGCGTTTGGTAGCCGTTGGCCGTTTGATGCCAACCCGATAACCAATTTTGGGCATGCGAAAAAACACGCTAGCGATGCGCTGACTCCACTGGATGTCATTTCCCCATTCGCTATGGATGATCTGGCTATAGTGTGCTAACGCTTGCTTATCCCCCTTAAGGGCCTTGTCAATGGCAGAGGCAGCTTTAATACCGCTAAAAATGGCGGGGCGGATGCCTTCGGCAGTCATGGGATCGACTAGAGCTGCTGCTTCACCAACTAAAAGGGCTTGTTGGGTGTGGAGAGGCTGATTTCCATTCCAAAGCTTAAGACCATGGGCGTAAAGCTGACCTGCTTCCAAGCTACTGCCCAACTCCTGGGCGTAGGCAGCCAGAGCAGTCTCTGGCTGCTTGAGGGTACTACCCAAAAAACGAGTAATGCCTAAGGAATGACGCTGGTGTTTGGGAAAATTCCAAAGACAGCCTTGTTTCACCAAGCCAAACTCAAATGCCATAGTGGGATCTGCCACGGGTTCAGGCAAATCGATTTCAAGGACATAGCTTTGGCGGACTTTTTCAGATTTAAATCCAAGCCATCGAGCCATGGGACCATCAGCCCCGTCAGCCGCGACTAAATAGCGGCCCACGTGAGTGTCATGTTCGGTCTCAACAACCCAGGCACTGTCCTTAAGCTCTATGCCAAGAACTGAAGTGCCGTCCTTCAGGGCCACACCTACCTTGAGAGCCTGGTTGACTAAATAGTGGTCGAAGGTATCGCGACGGACAATCCACATGGGCTCTTCGGTTTCCAGATTTGCCTCAATGGGATCCCCCAGCTTCCAGGTATACCGAATTCGTCGCAGCTTTTGATCGATGGCAGGGGTGATATCAAAGTCCAACCAATCAGCGATGCAGGGTGCGATCGCACCCGTACAAGGCTTATAGCGAGGTAGCGTGTACTTTTCTAGCAACAGCACAGAACATCCTCGCTGAGCCAGCTGGTACGCAGTGCTACTCCCCGCAGGGCCAGCGCCTACGACAATACAGTCAAACATCCTGCACTCCTGATACGCCCTGCCGATAAGTATAGAGTCTGAACGCGTCTAAGCGCGCTGAATCAAACCTTCATGATTTCTTTCTCTTTGTCTTCCAGCGCTTGATCAACCGCCTTAATGTATTGATCGGTTAGCTTTTGAACCTGATCTTGCAAATCGCGAGACTCATCTTCAGACAGATCGCCATTCTTTTCCTGCTTTTTGGCAAAATCCATGCCATCTCGTCTAACGTTGCGGATGGCTACCCGACCTTCTTCTGCATACTTGCCCGCTAGCTTGGCAAAATCTTTACGGCGCTCGCTGGTCAGTTGAGGAATATTGAGCCGAATGACGGATCCATCATTGTTTGGTGTCAGCCCCACATCAGAGAGAGAAATTGCCTTCTCGATTTGGCTGAGAATACTGGCATCATAGGGCTGCACCATCAGAGTGCTGGGATCAGGTGTGCTGATGTTAGCCATTGACTTAAGCGGCGTTTGGCTACCGTAGTATTCAACGGTAATACGATCTAGCAGGGATGCATTAGCACGCCCAGTGCGAATAGTGTTAAAAGAGCGCTTGGTGGCTTCAACCGCCTTCATCATCGCCTGTTCAACATCGTCAATACTAGCTAACTTCACAAGATCCTCCCACAATTGTGCCAATCGGTTCCCCCGTCATGGCCCGCTGAATATTACCGTCAACGGCTAAATTAAACACCATGATCGGGATATTGTTATCTTTACACAGTGCAATGGCTGTACCATCCATCACTTTGAGATCTTTGGCCAGAACATGACCATAGGTCAAGGTGGTGTAGCGTTTTGCATTGGGGTTTGTTTTGGGGTCGGAGTCATAAACGCCGTCTACTTTAGTGGCCTTGAGCAGTACCTCAGCACTGATCTCAGCCGCTCTCAGAGCAGCGGTGGTATCGGTGGTAAAGAAAGGATTTCCGGAGCCACCACCAAAAATAACGACTCGTTTTTTTTCTAGATGGCGAATAGCCCTGCGCCGGATATATGGTTCGGCCATTTCCTGCATGGAGATGGCCGTTTGCACTCGGGTGGGTACTTCGATCCGCTCTAGGGCATCTTGTAAGGTCATAGCATTCATGACTGTGGCCAGCATACCGATATAGTCCGCTGTGGCCCGATCCATACCGGAGGCCGCGCCTTTCACACCTCGAAAAATATTACCACCGCCGACAACAACGGCAATTTCTACACCTTGCTCAACAGTGGCTGCAATTTCTTTAGCGATAGCATCTACGATTTTTGCATCAATGCCGTAGGCGAGGTCACCCATCAAGGCTTCGCCGCTAAGTTTTAGTAATACTCGCTTGTAGGTATTCCCCATGCGATGGCTCGTGACTGAATTTCCCCATCAAGATAGCAGTCCGAGGGTGATTGGGAAACCGCATTTATAAAGGAGATGGTGTACGCTTTACAATCGCATTGGACAACTATGCAGATAGCTCATGGAGCAATTGGAGATGGGTGTGGCCACTTATGGGTGGCAAGTGGGTATGGTGCTGGCCTGGTTGTTGTTAATTGGCAGTGCGTCGGAAGGAGCCAGGCGGCTGGGCTGGGGGGCGGAAATCACCCGCAAAATTGTCCACATTGGGGCGGGCCATGTGATTGTGCTGGCTTGGTGGTTTATGCTGCCGGCCTGGATGGGGATAGCGGCAGCGGTGGTATTTGCTGGGGTCGCTTTGGTGTCCTATCGATTGCCGATTTTGCCAGGTATTAATAGTGTGGGTCGGCAGAGCTGGGGGACATTTTTTTACGCCACCAGTATCGGTGTGGTAGTGGGATGGTGTTGGCCCCAGGGGTACCCCTATTTTGGGGTGCTTGGCATTTTGATTATGTGCTGGGGAGATGGGCTAGCGGCTTTGGTAGGGCAGCGGTGGGGCCGCCATGGCTACGAAGTTTGGGGCGAAACAAAAAGTTTGGAAGGCAGTCTGACTATGGCGGTTGCGAGTGCCCTGGTGGTGGTAGTGGTATTGGGGATAGCTCAGGGGATGACCTGGACTCTGCTCATGATAGCGTTGGGAGTTGCGATCGCAGCCACCCTGCTAGAAGCCGTCTCTAAATATGGAATTGATAACCTTAGCGTTCCCATAGGCGCGACAGCCACAGCCCTGATGCTGTCGCGCCTATTAGGCTAGGACTTTAGCCTAATAGGCTGAATTAAAAGAAACAGATAGTCTGACAACAGACTGAACCAAAAACTGATGCTAGAGTTTAGGCAAGAAAAGCCGTAAAGTTTGAGAAGCGTTTTACGGACGTGAGTTGCACTCACAGATGGATAGTTATTTTGAACCTATGGTTTGCTAGATAAGCAGTTTCAGACTTACGTGTGCATCTGGGGTCTACCCCATAGTTGGATTTTTCCAATTTTTTTGAGCCTTACAGCTGTCCAGACAAATGGGTACCGATTATTGTGTTTATGTTTAAGCAAAAGCCGGCAACTAGTTTTACCTATCTCAGCCGCACATGTGAACTAGAGGGCAATATTCATGCCGAAGGCCGGTTGCAAGTAGACGGGATTATTCATGGCATCGTTGATATCCAGGGCGATTTAGAAATTTCTAAAACGGGGTTAGTGGAGGGCCAAGAGGTTCGAGCTCACAATATTTCAGTGCAAGGTGTCCTTAAAGCCCGCATTTTTGCAGAGGGTAAACTCTTTTTGAGTAGCACAGCCCGATTAGAAGGTGATGTCGTTGCCGGCTCCCTCGAAATTGAGCCCGGAGCTTACTATACCGGGTACATCGAGACGCGCGAATCTAAAACGCTGCCACCCTCTCGTGATGTACCAGAACTCTACGGCACGACAGAGACCACTGAAAGTCGCACCTCGGTCTAGGTCAGTCTATGGTCCAGCAGCGCTAGCGGGCTAGACGGCTCACTTCTCGGTGCAATGTCTGGAGCTGCCTGAGACGTTTAGGTGCTCCCTGCAGACTGCCCATCTTGGCAGACATTTCAAGTTGGGCCGCTGTTTTAGACATCCCCACGGCCCCCACATTTGCACTGGCACCTTTAATGTAATGAGCCAGCTCCTGTATAGCTGTCTGATTCTCAGCATCAATAGCCAGTGCTAACTGCTCGAGAGTGTCTTCAGTGTCTCCTACAAACATTTGCAGCAGTTCTTTTTCAAATGCCGTGTCACCACCCGCCAACTGCTGCAGTTGTTCTCGATCAAAGTTTTGAATCATGGCTTATTGTCATCGCGTTGGATCAAAAATTGGTCTTGGTAAATTAAGGCTCCTTGAGCATCCAGCTCAATACAATTGAGCCCAAACCCAACCAGAGCCACCAAGGGGCTGATGGCTGTGGCAGCAGATGGGGTAGGCCATCGACTATTTGGCATAGCCACAGACTAATAATTAGAATTAATAGACCGATAAGTACTGTCATGGGTAAATCAGGGTCACCTCATAAGTCTATATCCATAAAATCGTTTGGAATTATTGTAATTTGCCGTTTTTAGGATGAGCTCTGTTACATTCTTGTCATCATTAAACGGAGGCTAATGGTGACGACGCTGGATGGCGACTCTGAAAAGTTCTACTATTTTGCCTATGGATCCTGCATGTGCCCAGTGGACCTAAAACGTTCATTACAGGAAAAGACCCATGCTTATGTGGTGGGTCCCGCTCAACTCAAGGGCTATCGTCTGGGCTTTTTTCGGTATTCTCGCCGTCGCCAGTGTGGCGTCCTCGATATTGTTCCATCTGAAGCCAGCACAACGGTGCACGGTGTGCTCTACACCTTACCCTGGCGTTTGAGCCCTCTACTTGATCGCCGGGAAGAAGGCTATGCTCGCCATCAGGTGTCAATTCAATGCCAAGGGCAGAGCTACCCTAACACTCGCACCTATACCGTTATGGATAAACTGGGTCGCGAACACGCTCCTAGCGATTGGTATTTTGATGTGGTGATGCGCGGTGCCCTCACATGTGGTCTGCCTGAATCCTACTGCTGGCAGCTATTTGATCATATGCATGAGCTGCAACGACAACAGCAGTTGGCCGTCTAGTGCCCGTTAGGCTATGTCCTTCGCTACTATTAGACATGCTGCGGGGAAGTCATGCATGTCTACTGAAGTTTCTGGGGTTGGCTATCGGTCTGAAGTGAGACGGGTACTACTAATCACCCTGTTTCTAAATCTGTTGGTAATGGGACTTAAGATCTTGGTCGGTTTTTGGACAGGCTCCTTAAGTTTATTGGCAGATGCTCTTCACAGCGTTACAGATAGTGCCAATAACATTCTTGGGCTAGTGACTAACCAGCTGGCCTCTCCGGAGCCTGATCGCGAACATCCCTACGGCCATCAAAAGTATGAGGCGATTGGCGCTTTAGGTATTGCTGCTTTTTTAGGTATTGCTTGTTTTGAAATCTTGAAGGGGGCGTTTGAGCGCTTGTTAACAGGAGCCACCTCCGTTGAGCTTACCGCTGCATCCCTATGGATCATGCTGGTGGTATTGGGCATCAATATTGCTGTAGCTTTTTATGAGCGTCGAGTGGGGATGCGTCTAGGGAGCAAACTTTTAATTGCGGATGCTCACCATACGATGAGCGATATCTGGATAACAATTGTGGTGATTGCCGGGCTGATCGGTATGTGGCGAGGGATTGGCTGGTTGGATATTGTCATGGCATTGCCAGTGGCAATGCTTGTATTGCACAGTGGTTGGATAGTGCTATCAGCAAATTTGCCTTGGTTAATCGATGAGATGGCCATTGCACCAGAGGCGATCCATCGAGAGGTGATGCGAGTACCGGGAGTTATGAACTGCCACAGTATTGCCTCGCGTGGGTTATTGGGACACGTCAGGTGTTTATTGATATGCACTTGATTGTGGAGTCAAGGGATGTAGTGAGTGCCCATGATATTACTGAGCTGGTAGAGCAGAGACTCGAACAGACTTTTGGACCGATTCGAGTCACCATCCATGTGGAGCCGCCGGGCTACCGCGAAGAACATATTAGCTATCACTGATCCTATGGTTCCAAGGCTATGAATTTACCCACACAGATTACGGTGTCACGATTGGTGGCGATTCCTCTGGTATTTTGGTTACTGGCCAATCCGTCAGTTAACCATCGCTGGTGGGCGGTTGTGGTATTTCTGCTGGCGGCTTGTACTGACTGGCTGGATGGTTACTTGGCACGTCGGCTCAATCAGGTTACTGAGCTAGGTAAATTTTTGGACCCACTGGTGGATAAACTGCTAGTGCTAGCCCCGCTGATGGTTTTAGTGCAGCTGGGTACGGTGCCTGCCTGGGGAGTGTTTTTGATTTTGGCGCGGGAGCTAACCATTGCTGGCTGGCGCGTGGGCCAAACTCAGGTGGTGGGGGCAAATATGTGGGGTAAGGTTAAAACGGTGGTGCAAATTGGTGCGATCGCAGTTCTCATTTCCCCCCTATCCCAAAGCCATCCGACCATTGCCCTCGGACTTTTTTGGCTAGCCGTACTCCTCACTTGGTGGTCTGGGTTAATCTATCTAACAGCGTTCTCAAAGACTCCCTGATACCATGGCATCAACAAATGCAAGCCCTGAAAATACTCAGGCCCAAAACTCCTGGCACATTGTCAAACAAACCGATGGACATTGTGAAATTGTTAATCAGACCGAATTAACCCAATTTAGTAATCAACCCAAAACTTGGGGACCGTTTAGCCGTGCTGATGCGATCGCCAAGCGCGTGGGCCTAATTCGAGCAGGTAGGTGCCTACCCAAATAAAGTAAATTCATTTGCTATTAAACAGTTAAATTTTCGCTAATTGACTGAAACAGTGCCAGCATTCGCCGCTTCACGCTGTCCTCGAAGTATATCGTTGAGTACTTCAATCGCTTTAGCGTACTGTGGGTCCTCAATGGTACCAATTCGCTCACGATCTTCGCTCAGATACTCTCGCTCCTCATCGCTCAGCTCCACAATAATGTCCGGCTCAATGCCCAGGGTATTAATATCCCGACCGCTGGGGGTGAGATATTTAGCAATGGTTACTGCAACACCTGAACCATCGCCCAAACCGCGCACCGACTGTACCAATCCCTTACCAAAGGTGGTCGTACCCACTAACACAGCCCGACTATTATCCTGTAAGGCTCCAGATAAAATTTCACTCGCGCTGGCAGAGCCTCCATCCACCAAAACCACCAGAGGCTTGTCAGTCAAAGCACGATCTCCAGCAACATTTTCGTCTACAGTACCCTCACGGTTCACCGTTGACACAATGGTGCCATCACTCAGCCACATGCGAGAAATATCAATACTGGAGTAAAGCAATCCCCCTGGATTAGACCGTAAATCTAGAACATAGCCAGTCACGTCACGATCTTCCAGCTTTTGTATCGCCTCGCGCATTTCAGTAGCTGCGTTAGCACTAAACTGAGTCAAGCGAATATAGCCCACCCCGCCTTCTTGTTCAGAGTGGTAAGCATAGCGGACAGGATGAATCTCAATGCGAGCGCGGACGAGATCAAAGTTGATTTCCTCCTCGTCACGGACAACGGTCAGCGTGACCTCAGAATTAACCGGACCGCGAATTAAATTAACCGCATCGCTCAGGTCCATACCCTCCGTTGACTGCCCATCAATACCCACGATCACATCTCCAGAGCGGAGGCCAGCTTCAAAGGCTGGCGTATCCTCAATGGGGGAAACCACCACGATTTCTTCAGTTTCCTCTTCCTGGGAAATTTGAATCCCCACCCCGGTCAGTTCACCCGAGGTATCAATTTGCATATTACGGAACTCTTGTGGGTCCATGAAGCGCGTGTAGGGATCATCCAAGGAATCCAACATTTCCCGGATGGCGTCATAGGCGGTCGTGCTATCGGTGTAATCACGATTGAGATAGTCTGTCCGAATGGCCTGCCAGTCTTGCTCATTAAAGGTCTCATCGACATACTCATGATCGATCAGCTGCCAGACCTCATCAATCACCTCTTTGGGGCTCTCTCTAAAGAACGCCTGACTTTGAGACCAGTGAATGCTTGTGCCTGCAACAATAACAGCCATACTTGCCAAGGCTGCAGCACTCAAAATCAGGCTATGCTTCTTGGTTGCCATAAAAAGAGATCCAGAACAATGGGAAACAATACAGACTTAGTCAAATAGTATAAATAGTCAGCCCACACCCTACAAATATATTAGCTTTGCTTGAATGCGGCAGGAGTTGCATAAAGATTGAGCCTTTATGACCTGTTACTTTAACCATTCAATGCAGCTTAGCAACTCTCCTAAAGAACCTGCTATGGATTTGAATGAAAATCACCATCAGCCTTGGTATAACATTAAGGTGGGATGACCTCATTAGACTCCCAATTTAGCAAACTAGTCTGGGATAAACATAAAAGTTTTCTGGGTTAATGCTTAAACCCCATCTAGACGCTGACATTTTACAAAACAAGCCCAGCATCTAGATAAGGTCTTTATAAATGGTGCATAAAGGTGCTATTTGAACTGATTCAACACGCTTAGTTTTCTGGCTCTACCCAGCGACCATCACTCTTAATCAAGTTGATCAATTCTTCTACACCACTAGCTTCAGGGACTCGTTTGATTTCCTCGCGTCCTCTATACAAAGCAATCTGACCCGGACCTTTCCCGACATATCCGTAATCAGCATCAGCCATCTCACCTGGTCCATTGACGATACAGCCCATCACGGCAATATCTAGACCAGTCAAATGGTCAGTGGCAGCTCTTACCTTGTGTAGCACCTCCTCCAAGTTGAACAGGGTACGGCCACAGGATGGGCAAGCCACATATTCAACCATAGTTTTGCGTAATCCCAGGGCTTGCAAAATGCTGTAGCACACTGGAATTTCTTTTTCGGGAGCCTCAGTTAACGAAACCCGCAGGGTATCGCCGATACCTTCGGCCAGAAGAGTACCAATCCCGGCAGTAGACTTGATGCGACCGTATTCGCCATCACCGGCTTCGGTCACACCTAAGTGGAGTGGATAAGCCATCCCTAATTGATCCATACGCTGAACCATTAGGCGATAGGCCGCAAGCATCACAGGTACCCGTGATGCCTTTAAAGAAATCACCAAGTTATAAAAATCTAGCGATTCACAGATACGAATAAACTCTAGAGCTGATTCCACCATCCCTTCTGGGGTATCGCCATAGGTGAATAGCATGCGCTCGGCCAAGGAGCCATGATTTACACCGATACGCATGGCTTTGTTTTGGTCTCTTAGGGAAATGACCAAGGGTTCTAGGGTTTCTTTAATCTTGTTGCCGATGGCGTCAAATTCTGCCTGAGTATATTCAGTACGACTATCACTTGGTTTTTCAAACACATACAGACCAGGATTGATGCGGACCTTGTCTACATGCTTAGCCACCTCTAGGGCAATTTTCATCCCATTGTGATGAACATCGGCCACTAGCGGCACCGCCTGATAAGTAGCTGCTAGCTTTTCTTTAATCTTGATAAGAGCCTTGGCATGACCAATGCTAGGAACTGTCACTCGAACAATTTCACAGCCAATTTCATGTAAGCGTCGAATTGCTGCTACTGAACCGTCAATATCTAACGTATCTTCATTGATCATCGATTGGACAACCACTGGAGCCCCGCCTCCAATCGTGACGTTACCAACAGGTACTGGGCGTGTTTTACGACGAATGATCTTTGTTTCAACTAGCTCATTAGAACTAGAGTTGGTGGCGGGGGGAGTTAGAGTTTGCATGCGTCGAGAAACGAATAGCTTTGAATTTATTTGTCTATTGTATTTCCCCAGGGTCCCACAAAATGCATAGTGTTACTGGCAGCCTGGGCGACATTGGCCAGGTATTTAGAGGTATAAGCATCTCTTAAAAATTAAGCCATATCAAAACTAATCCATATCCAATAGGCTCAATTTAATTTGGCAATGCACTCCAATACCAGACGTTGATTAATCAGAGAAAACGGTTGGATGTCAAGGGTACGACGAAAGCATTGAATAGCATCTGAATAGTTACCAACTGAAGCGTGACATAGTCCGAGACCATGCAGAGCACCAAAGTGATATGGGATTAGTTCAAGTGTTTTTTTACAGTCAGTAATGGCTTCAACATAATTGCCCTGCATGTAGTTAAGAACGGCACGACGGTTCCAAGCTTCGGCAAAGTCAGGCTGGGTCAAAATCAGCTCATCTAAAATAGCTTTGGCATCTGTGCTGCGTTCGGCTTCGATGAGAGTTTGGCTCTCGATCAAACGTTTGGCTCCCTGTAGACCCTTTTGGTGAAACCACATGTGCCAGAATTCGCCAGTTGCTTGGTTGCGCACGGTTTCATTGCGATCTTTTAATGCTTGTAGCAAGCGATCAATGTAGGCAGAGTAGGCAGAATTCATCGGATAGACAGATCGGGCGGGCAAATTGGTCGAATATTAGCGGGGCCACAACTTTGCCCCCTTAGCCATGGGTGATATGCGATGGATAACAGGAACCCAAACTCGAAAGATGCGGAAACCGCCCACTATCCCATGAATAAATCTGGGGGGAACGATAGAGAATGACATACCTCACTGGGGAATTCTAAGGCAAATGTTCTGGCTGACTTATGGAACAGTTTATCTAGTCGAATGAGCTTTGTAGTAAGCCTTTGATAGCTTGAGTCATCCTCCAGAGCAACAGTGCTAATGATGGGCAGTGTCCAAGTTATAGCCCATACTCTACATACAAAGGATCGGTATCTTAGTGTCCACGGTACTTAAGGTGCGCCCTCAGCCGTTTGTAAAGACCGCTGCCCTTGAGCAGGTCATGCAGCGGGCGCTTCGCTATCTGAAAACTGGCTATTCCATTCATTTGGAGGGCCCCACAGGCATTGGTAAAACCACCCTGGCTATGCACCTGGCTGACTGTCGGCGGCGGCCAGTGATACTGATGATGGGTGGCCTTGATTTGACGGTGTCTAGCCAGCCAGATGATTGGCTACGACTGGCTTGTTGTGAGGGATGGACCCTAGTTTATGACGAGTTTAATCGTTCTCGACCTGAAATCAATACGCTGCTGCTGGCCGCGTTAGAAGAGCGAATGTTAGTTCTGACTTCTGGGCACAGGGCAGAGTATGTGCCTATCCATCCTGAATTTCGAGTGATTTTTACGTCTAACTCTGAAGAATATTTTGGTACATATAACCCCCAAATTGCCTTAATGGATCGATTGATCACCCTACGGTTACCAGAGCCCAATATCTTGGCCCAGCAACAGCTACTGGTGGAGCTGGTGGGGACGTCTGCGGAGTCTGCTGCTTTGGTTATTGGCATTGTGCAACAATTTTTTCGGCAGGTAGCGCCTGAGAGTAGCTCTAGCTTGCGTCCCAAGCTGATGATTGCTGATGTTTGTTACCGTGAAGGTATTCGTGTTTCCACTGATGATGCTGACTTTCGTCAGGTATGTCGGGATATTTTGCTGGCTCGCTCCTGTGAATCAGCCATAGATGCCAATGCGGTGCTCTGGGAGTTATTTAATCGATTATCAAAACCTGTACCCACGTTGGAGACGGTTTCATCTCGCTTATCTGTGGAGCATGCGAATTAGCCTTACTAATTGGGGAGTGGGCCTGTAGCTGCTTTAGGCAGGAACCTCAACTTCTTGACTGCCCGCTAGACCAAAGGCCGTATGTACGGCTTTGAGCGCGTCAATCCCACTCGTTTCGGCTACGACACAGCTGATTTTAATTTCTGAGGTGGCAATCATCTGAATATTGATGTTGCTATCGGCCAGGGCCTGGAACATTTTAGCGGCAGTACCCGGTGCGGTCATCATGCCGATGCCAACGACGCTGACTTTAGCGATCGCAGTATCCACCACTATTTCGCTGCTGCCAAACTCGTGAGCCAGGGTTTGGAGTACGTCGCTGGCCATGGTGGCATCCGCTTGAGCAACGGTAAAGGCAATATCACGGGTTTGGATATCGTTGTGTTCGCGACAGCGCTGGGCTTGGATGATCATGTCGACACTGATGCCCCGATCGGCCAAGATCTGAAACAGCTTGGCGGCCATACCGGGCTGGTCAGGGACATGGCGCAAGGCCAGTCGGGCCTGGTTTTGATCTAGGGCTACACCGCGTACGGCAGGCCCTTGAATGGGAGTTGCCGCGTCGACTCGGGCGGGGGAGTGGTTGAGGTCAAAGGCGGTGCAGAGGGCCGCGATGGTGCGATCGCAATCCACTGCCGCAATGGTACAACTCACCTTTACCTCGGAAGTGGCAATCATTTGAATGTTGACTCCAGCCGCTGCCAGGGTAGAAAACATTTTGGCCGCCACACCGGGGCGACCAATCATCCCGGCTCCAGCAATACTAACCTTTGCGATTTCGGTATCAGTTACCAGCGCCACCGTATCCCCATCGTCAGTAGTGCCCTGCAGAGCTGGGATGAGAGACGATGCCACAGTAGTCGCCTGCGCCAACACATCTTTTTCAACGGTAAAGGCAATGTCATTAAAATTACCTTCGTTGATCGATTGAATAATCAGATCGATATTGAGATTTTGAGCCGCCACTGTACCAAACAGCTGAGCTGCAATTCCAGGACGATCGGGTACCTGCAGCAAAGCCACCTTAGCCTGATCCGTATCAAACTCAATGGCATCCACCGGATGAGCCAATTCCAGGCCTTCCAAAGGACGGGGTAGCCGTCGGGGAGAGGTCACCCGTGTACCGGGTTCTTGGGTCCAGCTAGAGCGCACCACCAGAGTCACCCCATAGTTACGAGCAATCTCGACTGCCCGTGGATGCAGGACCTTAGCCCCTAAGCTCGCCAGCTCCAACATCTCATCACAGGTGATATCGCTCATCAGCTGGGCTGACGGCACCAGCCGAGGATCCGTCGTTAAAATTCCTGGCACATCTGTGCAGATTTCGCAGGCATCTGCCTGAAGTGAGGCAGCCAGAGCGACAGCCGACGTATCAGAGCCACCGCGACCGAGGGTAGTGATTTCTAAATCCGGGGCATTACTAATACCTTGAAAGCCAGCAATAACAACAACCTGACCCTGATCTAAATAGCGCTTAACACGGTCGGTCTCAATACTCAAAATACGAGCGTGGCTGTGACGCGCCTCAGTGACAATGCCCACTTGAGCCCCGGTCATCGACACCGCTGCCTGACCACGTTCCTGAAGTGCCATGGTTAAGAGGGCAATGGAAACCTGTTCTCCTGTAGAAAGCAGCATATCCATTTCTCGACGGCTGGGCTGACTCGAAATTTCGTTAGCAAGTTTAACTAAGCCATCGGTGGTTTTACCCATCGCAGAGACCACTACCACCACCGAGTTACCCGCTTTTACCGTCGCCTGCACCCGTTCAGCCACAGTTTGAATCCGCTCAACACTGCCGACCGATGTACCGCCATACTTTTGAACGATTAACGCCATAGTTTTGCCCCTCTCAAACCTGCGAAATCAATTTTTCCTTGAATAACCTGTCATATCCAAATCCTTAGGCCCGGTCCATCTGAAAATATGCGTATCTGACCTTATAGCCCGATTAACCACATTACCAAGGGACGCCCTGTCTTGAACCAGGCTGCTTAGGGATCTAACCATTGGGTAGCGTCAAGATTGAACAAGGATATGATCTATATCACGGTAATTGTGTAAATCCCATGACACATTACGAAACATATGCAAAAGTGTTCACGTCCCTGTCTCTAGAAGTGAAAATCCGAAGCTAGCAGGCTTTTATGCCAATCAGAGGGAATACTTCAGAGTATGAAATTCCCTTGTGCATGGATGGTTCCATCGGTTGATATGTAAACAAACTTTGAAGAAGACGTTTGTTTAGGTCCGCAACCTAGAGATAGACGATATAAGATTGTTAATCATACGTAATAGTTTTTAATGCTATGACAGCAGCCCTTACTGGTCAGTCTCCAATAGCCCAAAAGACAACCGCTCAGCAAAGCTCCCTGCATCATGTCGTGATTGTCGGTGGTGGGTTTGCGGGTCTGTATGCCGCCAAGTCCTTGGGTAAGGCCCCAGTGAGGGTAACGCTCATTGACAAGCGTAACTTTCATTTATTTCAGCCGTTGCTCTACCAGGTAGCCACAGGCGGTCTCTCGGCGGGTGATATTTCATCGCCCTTGCGTTCGGTGTTGAGCCGTCAAAAGAATGTCAAGGTACTCATGGGCGAGGTTGTCGATATTGACCCGGATGCCCAAAAGGTCACCCTTAAGCGCAACGAGGTGATCAACTACGACAGTCTAATCTTGGCAACGGGCTCTAGCCACCACTACTTTGGCAATGACCACTGGTCTGATATTGCTCCTGGGATGAAGACCATCGAGGATGCTCTAGAAGTGCGTCGCCGTATTTTCCTGGCATTTGAAGCCGCAGAGAAGGAAACTGACCCAGAACGTCGTAAGGCACTGCTGACATTTCTGGTAGTGGGCGCAGGGCCAACAGGTGTGGAGCTAGCCGGAGCTCTGGCAGAGCTAGCCTACGAAACTATTAAAGACGACTTTACCAATATTGACCCGCAAGAAACCAAGATTATTTTGCTAGAAGGGATGGATCGGGTACTGCCCCCTTATCCAGTGGAGTTATCGGCTGCCGCTAAAGGCTCTTTGGAAAAGCTGGGTGTTGAGGTGCGCACCCAGTCCTTGGTGACTAATATTGATGGTGATTCAGTATCTATCAAGCACGATGGTACTGTGAGCGAGATGCAGGCTTGCACGGTATTGTGGGCAGCTGGCATTAAGGCCTCCCCCTTAGGTAGGGTAATTGCCGATAAAACAGGCGCAGCCACCGACCGAATTGGCCGGGTGATTGTTGAGTCTGACATGAGCGTACCCAATTACTCCAATCTTTACATTGGCGGCGATCTGGCCCATTTTGCTCACCAGGGTAGCAAGGATAAGCCGTTGCCAGGTACCGCAGCCGTGGCTATGGAAATGGGTAGCTATTTGGCCAAAACCATCAAGGCTAAGCTGGCACAGAAACCAGTAGCTGCCTTTAACTATAAGGACAAGGGCAGCATGGCCGTAATTGGTCGCAATGAAGCGGTCGCTGACCTGAACTTTATGAAGCTATCTGGCTTCCCTGCCTGGTTTATCTGGATTTTTGTTCATATTTACTTCCTGATCGAGTTTGATAATAAGCTGCTGGTACTTATTCAGTGGGGCTGGAACTATTTCACCTCCCAACGGGGTGCTCGTCTAATTACCGGGGATGATTCGATTCCTGCATTGTCAGAAACGGTGATAAATGAGATGGAGACAGAACTTGTTGCCGTGGGTGAAGACGCAAAGGAAATGGTTAAGGCCTAGTTGTAAATTTGGGCCTATATTTTGAAATTACGTGTTAAGCAACGTAAAATTTTAATTTCGGCTGCTTTAACCAGGTTTGAAGGACAAATTACAGTTTTTGCAACCCATCTTG
The DNA here is from genome assembly GCA_039028535.1 of Cyanobacteria bacterium P01_B01_bin.77. Taxonomy (GTDB): domain Bacteria; phylum Cyanobacteriota; class Cyanobacteriia; order Phormidesmidales; family Phormidesmidaceae; genus Leptothoe. The sequence goes on along the minus strand of JBCCHX010000060.1, from coordinate 14 downwards.
GTACACCTTGTTAT